>NZ_DAMDBP010000011.1:0-96610 GCF_032092815.1 Agrobacterium sp.
CTCCAGCGGTCAAAAAAGTCCTTGCATCGAAAGGGGCATCCAAACATGAGAACTGGACGGTCTTTCCAGTCTGACAGTTTCTCGCACGCTTGCGCAATCACCCACTCTCCCACCTTGGGCATGAGGCCCAAACGCTCCGCGACGGGTATGAATTCAGAAGGCGGGATATAGCCCCGTTTGGGATGGCGCCAACGTATCAAAGCCTCTGCGCCTGATATCCGGCCGCCATATCCCACTTGCGGTTGATAGAATAATTCCAGTTCTTCGTTCCACAGGGCGAGGCGTAATTCTCTCCCCAGTTTCGCGTCACGCGAAACCTCAAGGTTCATGAAGGCCAAGCCACCACCAAGCATGGCTGTAGCAACGATGTAATTGGACCACGCACTGTAAGTGCGGATCTCATCCGGCATGAGGTAGCCAGTTGGGATTGCATAGTTGGTGCTGGAAAGAACAACAAAAGCCGACAGGCTGAGCACAATGAGCAGTGCTTGATACCAGTCATCCTTGCGCCGATAATTAATGTAACCGGCAAATGCAATGACCAGCAGAAACACATGCGTGCTGCGAGGTGCAGCGCCATTCGACACGTCAAAGAGCAGTGAAAATAGCACCACGAAAATCGTGCAAACCAGCTGCGCCAGCATCAGCCCGGCGGAAAAATACCCTCTGATGCCAATCATCCAGCACGGCAAAATTGCAACCGCCAACAGGGCTACAGCGTAGGCAAGGTGCCATTGCCGCGTCAGCAAAAATAAAACAAACCACAAGCAGCCAACGAATAGCCCCATCAAAACAGCAACTTTTAGAAGGCTGACGAGCTGCTGGGAGTAAGCTTCTTTGCTTCTAGAATTACGATATGGCATGTTGGTTTGCCATCAATCCAATGTCCCTACGCTTCTGCATGGTCCGCTAAGAGCAGCTTTTGACACAAAAGTCGCCAGTGCATTGTTCATCAGACGGACAATCATCAGGAAACCGGAACTAGGGTTAACTGATTGATAGCAGACACGATTTGAAGTGTATCATCTTGGAAAAACAGCGTGACATGCGCTTCACATCAGGCAGGAAGGGCGACAGGCGTAGACATTTGTGCGACGCGCTGCCGCGCAGATTTCAGTTGCCGTCTGCGGCTTCCCTTTATGGCTGGCATCGGCAGCCGACATAGCCAATTTTTTCGAGAAATTCGGCCTTCTATCCATACGGACGGCGGTTGGGGATGTACCTGTTCACTTCTGCACCAGCGGCGTCAAAGCGTCTGATGATACTCTCTGCAGATCATCCATAATATCTCGAAAACCAATCCAGTATAACAATCGGTTGCACGCAAGCATTCACCGTAATGTGACACAATTAGACGTTATAAAGTATATATTGTGTGGAACCATATTTATCCGGGGGTAGTTTGGGTCACGTAATTCCAGGGAGAACGAGATGCTTTTTAAGAGAACTTTGATTGCAGCATTGTCTGCTGTTACCGTGATGACATCAGTCATTCCTGCATCCGCAGTACCAATGACCGTGATGAAGCCGGCAGTCTCCGACCAGAAAGACGTGGAAAATGTTCAGTACCGTCGCGACCACCGCTACATCAGGCGTGATCACCGCGATTTTCGCCGATACGACCGCCACGACCGCCGAGGCTGGTATGGTGGACACCGCGGCTACCGTGAATATCGCCACGGATATCGTCGTCATTCCGATGGTTGGTGGTATCCGCTGGCAGCATTCGGAGCAGGGGCAGTGATTGGCGGTGCTATCAGCAATTCGCGCCCGGCAGCGGCCGGCATCAACCCGCGTCACTATCAGTGGTGCTCGGCGCGTTACCGGACATACCGGGCCTATGACAATACCTATGTGCCGCGCGTTGGTTATCGTGCGACCTGCCAGTCGCCCTATTATTGATTGGGTGATGATTGGATTAAATGACCCCGGCCGGTAAGAAGCGGCCGGGGTTTTCCATGACTTGATGCGGCTGCATCATCGCGCGTCAACCAGAGCCAGCCGGTGGCAGACACGTCATCCGAGATCGCAACGATCCTGTCACTGGAGGCGTCATCATCATCAAATGTTGCTGCGGCCGATGCTGTCGCCAACATCAATTGGCGTTTCGTCATCGACAAACAGGCGTTAAATCACGGGTTCTTTTTGTCGTCGAAATCAGGCCAGACAATTGCGCAATTCAAAATTAGCCAGCTTTTTTGAACTCCCTGACCACTCCGATCTGATCGATCAGTGAAAGGCCAGAGTCAACCGGTTCAGGCATGCCATTCAAACGGCAGAATGCCGTCAGTGTGTTCAACAGCAGACAGGCAATTGTCATGGGGCCAACACCGCCGGGGACCGGCGTGATCGCACCGGCGACGTCCGATGCGGAAGCAAAATCAACATCACCAACCAGAGTTGGTTTGCCGTTGCGCTCAACGCGGTTGATGCCAACATCGATCACCGTCGCGCCCGGTTTGATCCATGAGCCTGGGATCATCTCGGGTTTGCCGACCGCCATCACCAGAATATCAGCTCTACGGCAATGCTCTTCGAGATTTTCGCTGTAGCGATGGGCAATGGTGACAGTGCAGTCATCGGCCAGAAGCAGTTGCGCCATGGGTTTTCCAACAATGTTCGAGCGGCCCACCACCAGAGCGTTTTTGCCCGTCAATGAACCAAACTGCTCGCGCAGCAACATCATGCAGCCGAGTGGCGTGCAGGGCAGCATGGCCGGCTGGCCGGTCCCCAGCATGCCGACATTGGACACATGGAAACCATCGACATCCTTGCGCGGATCAATCGCGTTGATCACCCGCTCGGCACTGATATGCGCGGGCAGTGGCAATTGAACGAGAATGCCATGGACGTCGTCATTCGCGTTCAGTTCCGCAATCAGACCCAGCAGTTCTGCCTCGGATGTGGTGGCATCCAGCGTATGCTTGAACGATGCCATGCCGGCTTCAATCGTCTGGCGCGCCTTGTTGCGCACATAGACCTCGGAAGCCGGATCCTGTCCCACCAATATGGTTGCCAAGCCGGGTACAATGCCGTGCTCGGCTTTGATGATCGCAACCTGCTGGCCTATGAATTCACGCAGTCGCAGCGCAAACAGTTTCCCATCGATGACCCTCGACATCACAGCACCTTGGACAGGAATTCTTTGGTGCGTGGATCGCTGGCCTTGGTGAAAAAATCTGTCGGCGGTGCATGTTCGACAATCACGCCCTTGTCGGTGAAATAGACATGGTCTGCAGCCTCGCGGGCAAAGCCCATTTCATGCGTCACGAGGATACATGTCATGCCGTCTTCTGCGACTTTGCGAACGGCTGACAGCACTTCCTTGACCATCTCCGGATCGAGCGCCGCTGTTACCTCGTCAAACAGGATGACCTCCGGCTCCATGCAAAGTGCGCGGGCGATGGCCACACGTTGTTGCTGACCTCCGGACAGTTCGCCGGGATAGGCCGTTGCCTTGTCGGGCAGGCGCATGTCGGACAACAGCTTGCGGGCCCGTTCTTCCACCTGTTTGCGCGGCTGCTTGAGCACCTGAATTGGTGCCATGGCGACATTTTCCAGAACGGTTTTATGCGGAAACAGATTGTATTGCTGAAACACCATGCCAACGCGATGACGCAACTTGACCTGATCGAGCTTGGGGTCACTCACATTGATGTCGCCAACCTGGATGGTGCCTTCATTGATCGGCGTCAGCCCATTGATGGTGCGTAGGATCGTTGACTTGCCGGAACCGGATGGGCCGATGATCGCCACGACCTCGCCCTTGCGAATATCCATGTCGATGCCACGAAGTACCTCAAACGTGCCGAAGGACTTGCGGACGCCACGAAGAGAAATCAATGGCTTCGCATTCGAATTAATAGTCATGTCAGCACCTCATTTTGTGCGGAAGCGGCGTTCGAGCATCAACGACAGTCGATTGATCGGCCATGTGTAGACAAAGAACATCGTGAGAAGAGCGAGATACATCGGGATCAGCACCCGGGAGTCGCTCTGGGCTTGCACAGCTGCCTGGGTACGACCTAGCGCTTCCTCGACACCGACGATCATCGACAGGGGTGTGGCGGTCAGCAGCAGGGCGTAGAGGTTCATCCATGGCGGAACCATGCGTGTGATGCACTGGGGCAGGATGATCCGGAACAGGGTGGCGCGGCGGCTGTAACCCAGTGCCTCGGCGGCTTCCCACTGTCCACGTGGCACCGAGTTGACCGAGCCACGCACGATTTCGGAAAAATTGGCCGCGACCGGAAACGAAAAGCCGATGGTTGCTCGCAGCCAGCTCGGCAGCTGTATGGTCATGCCTGCAATGTTCACCTGATAGGGAATGAGAAATATGCAGTAGAACAGAAGGACGAGCCAAGGTGCGTTGCGGAAAAGCTGTGTGGCAAACTTTGACGGCGCCCCGACCGCCACATTGGGTGACAATTGGCCAAAGCCGATAAATGTACCGATGGCCGTGCCAATGGCGATTGCCATCAGGCTCATGAGAATGTTCAGCCCAAAACCTTGCAGAACGAAGGGCATCCATTCGAGAATCTGGGGAAGAATGCTGGTCTGGTTCATTGTCCGTCTCCAAGTCCAAAGCCGGGCAGGCGCATGGCGGCTTCGACCCTGTTGATGATGACGACGACGGCTCCGGTCAGGATCAGGTAGATCACCAGCATCACATTCATCATTTCAATGGTGTTGAGGGAATCGGACCAGATCTGGTTGGACACGTAAAGCAGTTCAGCGACACCAACGGCATAGGCGACAGTCGTTGCTTTCGTCAGGTCGACCAGATTGTTGGCGAGAGACGCAAAGGAAAAACGCAACGCCAGCGGCACGGTAACAGAAAAGAATGCCTGGCGTTTGTTGTAGCCAAGTGCAAAAGCGGCCTCCTGATACGAGCCATGGACAGCACCGACACCGGCACGAAACGTCTCGGTATTGAACGCGCCGGAATAGAGTGACAGCGAAATTACCGCCCAGCTGAAACTGCCGATCAAGGGCTGCGGCAGACCTATCTCACTGCGCCCCACCGGCATGATGCTGCCGATCGCGAAGTAGAAAAAATACATCTGCACGATCAATGGCGTGTTGCGAAACAGCGCAACGTAACCGCGAATGATTTTTGTCGGCCATCCCGTTGTCAGGGACAGGATTGCGGCGCAGGCCGCACCGATGACGATGGAGAAAAATGCGCTGACCAGGATCAGAAGTAAGGTATTGCCAAGACCGGTGGTAAACCGGTCGAAGTCGAAGGCGTCGTAGAAGATCGTGAGATTGATCCCCGATGCCGCCAGATCGCGAAAAAATGTCTGGATCTCTGTAATCACAGCCCAATCCTCAGTGCTGTCCGGAGCATTTGCGCCCCGGACTGTTTACGGTTCAAGGATCAGTTGATGTGATCTTTCAGAGCATCGTGCATTTTGATGAGGAAGGCTGAGTTTGCGATGCCATGCTCTTTTTCGAGGGCGAGCAGGGTGCCGTCGCGGTGCATTTCGGAGATCATGCCGGAAATTGACAGGCCGAACGGCGCAAACTGGTCATTCTGGCGTACCGCCATGCCCCATGGGGTGTCTGCCTGGCTCGACAGTGGTTTCTGGTACTCGGCCCATTTCGGGTTGGAGAGACGAACGTTGATCTGATTGTCGTCTTCAAGCAGGCCGATGCAGCGCCCTTGCGTCATCGCAGCTTCGGTCTCCGCAGTACCGGCAAAGGCCAGAACCTTCAGTTTCAGCTCTTCCTGTGCTGGCTTGTTGTACCAGGCGCCTTGTACGGCGCAGACGGTCTGGTCAGCGAGCTGCGACCACTCCGTTGCCGTCACGGCTTTGGGAAGCAGAAGCGTGTAACCGGACGAATAATAATTCGGATGAACGAAAGCGACCACTTTGCGTCGTTCGGCAGTGTCAGACGCGGAGGCGATCATCAGGTCGATCTGACCCTGCGCCAGAAATTCGAAACGGTTTGCGGAGGTCACCTTGACGAATTCGGCCTTGACGCCAAGGGTTTCGGCGATTTTTTTGCCGATATCGACTTCCATGCCTTTGAAGCTGCCATCGGAGGCGCGGTAGGACCAGGGCACGTAGTCGTCCTTGGTGCCAATCTTCAGAACACCTGCTTCTTTTACCTTGCACAAGGTATCATCACCGCAGGACTGTGCCGATGCGGAAAAACCGACGCAAGCGAAGGCTGTCGCCAGAAAGATTGCTTTCAGTTTGAACATTTCGTTCCCCTTTTTGACCAGTTTGTTTGCATCACTTTCAAGCATCGGTGTCGTCTGCATTTGTCGTTGCGACTAGGAAAGCTGATGTGAAGGGAATGTCTCCAATTGCAGCCGTTGCTTCAATGGAGATTTACGAGTAGTAGTCATATTACTGACAAAGATTAATTCGGGTAAACTAAGCGGATGCCACTACCGGATTTGCACGCCCTGGAAATTGCCGCAACCGTGATCGAGCAGGGCAGCATGAGCGCTGCTGCCGCGCAGTTGGGCATGACCCAATCAGCGGTCTCTCAAGCCATGAAGCGCGCTGAAGCGCAAGTCGAGGTGACGCTTGTTCACCGCGACCGGCGCCCGCTTGTTGCAACGGAAGCCGGGCGGGTGCTGGTGGCCCATATCCGGGAAATTGCCAATCGTGCCGAGCGGGCGATTGAAGAGGTGAGGGCGACGGCAAGGCGGCCTGAACGACAGGACCTGCGATTGGGCATGGTCGATACCTTTGCCTCATCGGTTGGTCCGGTGCTGATCCGCGACCTGATGGAGGGGGCGATTGCGCTGCGTGTGGCGGCCTTTTCAGGCCTTGCGCACTCACACACCGACGCCTTGATGCGCCACGATATCGATGCGGCAATCACCTCGGATCCGATGGAAGAGCTGGATGAGATGATGCGGTTCCCGCTCTACCGGGAGCCATTTGTCCTTGTTGCGCCGGTTGCCTGGGGGGATACGTTGCGCAACCAGCCGCTCAGGGATCTGCTGTTTGAACACCGGCTCATTCGCTACAGTTCACGCTCGCATATGGGCATGCAGGTCGAGCGCCATCTCAGGCGACTGCGCATCGAGCACCCGCAGGTGTTGTCGTTCGACACCTCGGACTCGCTGCTTGCAATGGTCGCCGGTGGCGTTGGCGTGGCCATCACCACGCCTCTCTGCCTCGTTCAGGGCGCCATTCACATGCCGGCACTTTCGGTACTGCCACTGCCAAGCCCCGGATTTTCCCGCGAATTGACACTGGTAACCAGACGCGGCGAGTTTGACACATTGGGGCCACGGGTGGCGGAAGCGGCCCGTCAGATGCTGGTAAAGCACACATTGCCACTGATCGTCAGCCACATTCCGTGGCTCGCCGAAACGGCGGGTGAGATGATCTGGAAACCGCCGTTTCTCGAGGGCGATCAGAGCGAGTGAAACACCTCTGCAATGTCACCGTGACTGCAATCAGCGGCCAGGCAAAGTGACAAAAGGATGCGGGCTTTCTGGGGATTGATATCGCCGCCGGCAATAATGCCAAGGCTTTGATGGTGGGCGCTATCGACCACCAGCCCCGCACCGGTGCGGGACGATTGCACAACAACAACGCCAGCTTTTACCGCTTCATGTAATGCAGCCGTTTCTGCAGGTGTTGCCATTCCCGGCCCGAAACCCGCAGAAACAATGCCTTTTGCGCCTGCCGCCACAAAGGAATTTATCGCACATCCATCAGCGCCGACATGGCTATAGCTGATATCCACGCGTGGCGTTTCACGCAGCAGATCGCGTGCGAAGGATTTATTCCTGCGTTTTTTTACCTGCTGAAACCTGACTTCGGTTCCATCGACATATCCGATCGGAGCAGCCCAGGGAGACTGAAAGGCACCCAGTCGCAACGTGTGGGTTTTGGTGACCGTTTTCGGGTCGTGGATTTCGTCATTGATGACCACAAACACGCCGGGTCCGGTTGCGGGCGCAATCGCCACACGGATTGCCGCGGCCAGATTGGCATGGGCATCGGTCGAAACTCCGGTCAGAGGCCGCATCGATCCGGTCAGGATGACAGGAATTTTCAGGTCCAGAACCAGTGACAGAACCCATGCGGTTTCTTCGAGGCTCGCCGTACCGTGGCCAATCACGATGCCGCGCAGGCTGCTATCGTCAGCCAGCTGGCAGCAGAGGTCTGCCAGATCTGCCCAGTCAACTGGTGTAATTGCCGTGCTGTCGATCTGACGGAAATTGACCGGGCTGATATCGGCGATGGTTCCCTGAATGCCGATCCGCTTGATCAGCGCTGCCGCATCGAGCCGTTGCTGACTGGCGTTATAATCCAGAAGGTCAAACTGGTCTGTGCCAATGGACGCAATCGTCCCGCCAGTACCGATGAATGCGATCTTTGCCAGCATGTGTTGCTCCGCCGTTTTGATGTGTCCGACATAAAAATCTTCACAGCGGTTTTGCAACGAGCTCGCCCATACTATTAGATGAATTAATGCCAATAAGTGAATTAATTTAAGTCTCGCTTATTCAGTTCAAATGGTTCCTGGAGTTTGCGATGCTGCGGCATCACACGAACGGACTTTGGAACCTCCATGCCAAATACCAGAACCGACACAGACAGCCTGGGAGCGCGCGAGTTACCCTGCGGCGCATTGTATGGGGTCGCGACGCTGCGTGGGCAGGAAAACTTCGACATCTCCTTTCACAAATTGGGGGATGCCCCGGAATTGCTGAAGGCGCTCGCGCAAATCAAGCGCGCCGCTGCTGCCGCCAATCGCGACATTGGCATATTGCCGCGCGATGTGGCGCAGGCCATCGACAGGGCTGCAGAAGAAATCGAATGCGGTTTGCATTCCGACCAGTTCATTGTCGATCTGCTGGAGGGCTCTGGCGGCACGTCGATCAACATGAATGTCAATGAGGTGATCGCCAATCGTGCCTTGCAGGTCTTGGGTGATGAACCGGGCAATTATCGCCGCATTCACCCCAATGATCACGTCAATACCGGGCAGTCCACCAATGATGTTTTGCCCGCTGCCGTCAAACTGGCGGTCTATGACAAGGCTTCGTCACTGATATCGGCGCTTGGTCATCTTGCCGCGTGTCTCGAGGTCAAGGCCACTGAATTTGCAGATGTCTTGCGGATTGGGCGCACCTGCATGCAGGCGGCCCAACCCATGCGGCTGGGTCAGGCTTTTGGTGGTTATGCCGCCGCCATCCGGCGTCTGGAAAACAAGCTTTCGCAGGCGCGCGAAGACATGCTCGTTCTGCCTTTGGGTGGCACGGCAATCGGTACGGGCCTGGGTTCAGCGCCGGGATATCGCTCAGCCGTCTATCGGCATTTGAAGGCAATCGTCGGCGCGGATGTACGCCCCGGCGATGACATGTTTGATGCCATGCAGAATGCCGATGCCTTTGCGCGGGTTTCATCGGAAATCCGTATCTGTGGCGAGGTCATCGGCAAGATCGCATCTGATTTGATCATCCTGTCATCCGGTCCCAACAGCGGTGTCGGTGAACTGAGGTTACCTTCGGTACAGCCGGGCTCTTCAATCATGCCAGGCAAGGTCAATCCTGTCCTGCCGATGATGATGCAGCAAGTGGCATTTGCGGTGGTCGGCAATGATGCAGCGGTGTCGCTGGCGGCCCTTCAGGGCCAGCTGGAAATCAACCATTTTGAACCGGTCATTGCCTCGCGCCTGTTTGATTCCATCGAGCTGCTGGCCAAATCCTCGCGCATCTTCGCAGACAAATGCATCGCCGGCATAGAAGCCGACGAAGAACAGTCGCTCAAAAACCTGATGCAATCATCGGCACTGGCCACCGTGTTTGTGCCCAAGCTCGGATACGCCGAGGTATCCCGCCTTGTGCAGGCATCAGCCATAGAGCGCCGCCCTTTCATAGACCTAGCCATAGAACGCGGCCTGTTGAGCAATGACGAAGTGCTCAAGGTGGTGCGCGAAAGTACCGATTACCGCGAGGAGATCGCATGAGTCATTATTCTGCCCTGTCTATTTTACGCCACGGCCTGAGTGGCAACCGGAACTGGACCCGCGCCTGGCGCGACCCGGCGCCGAAGCCAAGCTATGACGTGATCATCGTCGGTGGTGGCGGCCATGGCCTGGCAACGGCCTATTACCTTGCCAAGGAGCACGGCATTCGCAATGTCGCGGTGATCGAAAAGGGCTGGCTTGGCGGTGGCAATACCGGTCGTAACACCACGATCGTTCGCTCCAACTACATGATGCCCGGCAATACGATGTTCTACGAGCGCTCGATGCAGCTCTGGGAGAACCTGAGCCAGGATCTGAACTACAATGTGATGATCTCGCAGCGTGGCCAGTACAATCTCTGCCACTCTCCAGGGCAGATGGATGCTGCCCGCCGCCGCGGCAACATCATGCGTGCGAATGGCATCGATGCTGAACTTTTTGACCGGGCCGAGGTGATGCGCCGACTGCCCTACCTCGACTATTCGCCCAGTGCCCGTTTCCCGATCCATGGTGCCATTTACCAGTCACGGGCCGGAACAGCCCGTCACGACGCGGTTGCCTGGGGATTTGCGCGTGGCGCAGACCAGCACGGTGTGGACCTGATCCAGCAATGCGAAGTGACCGGATATATCTGGGATAATGGTGCAATCGTTGGTGTGGAGACAACCCGTGGCCCGATCCGCGCCAAGAAGGTGGCGCTTGCCGTTGCCGGTCATACTGGCCATCTGGCGGAAAAGGCCGGCCTGCGTTTGCCAATCGAAACCCATGTACTTCAGGCCTTTGTCACCGAGCCGCTGAAGCCACTGGTCGACAGCGTCATCTCCTTCGGTGCAGCGCATTTCTACATCAGCCAGTCCGACAAGGGCGGACTGGTGCTCGGCGGCGATCTCGACGGTTTCAACTCCTATGCCCAGCGTGGTGGTCTGCCGATTGTCGAGCATACGCTGCACAGTGCCAAGGCGCTGATGCCGTCGCTGTCGCGGCTGCGGCTGCTGCGTCATTGGGCCGGGGTCATGGACATGTCGATGGATGGCTCGCCGATCATCGGCAAGATGCCGGTGGAGGGTCTCTGGCTGAATGGCGGCTGGTGCTACGGCGGCTTCAAGGCGACACCGGCCTCCGGTTACTGCTTTGCCTGGACAATCGCCAAGGGCGAACCGCACCCCGACAACGCCGAATTCACGCTGGAGCGTTTCGAACGCGGCTACCAGATCGACGAAAAGGGCGCAGGCCCGCAACCCAACGCCCATTGAGGTTCCATCATGTTGAGAATTCATTGCCCCGTCTGCGGGCTGAGGGACGAAACGGAGTTTACCTATGGCTCCGATGCGACGATCCGCCGGCCTGACATGAACGAGAGCGATCCCAAGGCCTGGCTCGATTATGTGTTCATGCGTGACAATCCGCGCGGTCCGCACAAGGAATATTGGCACCATGTGACCGGCTGCCGTCAATGGGTGGTGGTGGAGCGTGATACGCTGACCCATGAGATTTCGGCAAGTTATCTTGCCCGCGAGGTGGCGGCATGACAGCGCGCAGACTTCCCTCCGGCGGACGCATCGATCGCAGCCGCAAGGTTACCGTGCAGTTCGATGGCAAGCCCTTTGCCGCTCACCCCGGCGACAGTCTGGCTTCAGCCCTGTTGGCCGGTGGCCAGAAAATCACCGCACGCAGCTTCAAATATCACCGCCCACGCGGCCTGATGGCAGCCGGTGTCGAAGAACCCAACTCCCTCGTGCATCTGCGTGACGGCGCTCGCCACGAACCCAACGCTCAGGCAACGATGGTCGAGGTGTTCGATGGCCTGATCTCGACGCCGCAAAATGCATGGCCCAGCCTGCAGTTTGATATCGGGGCGGTCAACGGTGCCCTGTCGCGCTTTTTTGGGGCCGGCTTCTATTACAAGACATTTATCGGCCCGTTCAAAGGCACCGGCTTCTGGATGGCCTGCGAAAAGATCATCCGCAATGCCGCCGGCATGGGCAAGGCGACAACACTTGACGATCCGGATCACTACGAAAAGATCAATGCTTTCTGTGATGTGCTGATCGTCGGGGCAGGCCCGGCCGGACTTGCCGCAGCCTTGGCCGCAGGCCGCAAGGGCGAAAAGGTGATGCTGGTTGAACAGGATCACGAACTCGGTGGCTCTTTGCTGAGCGAAGGTGCCGGTGGTGAAAGCGATACTTGGCTTCGCAACGCTGTGGCCGAACTCAAGAACATGCCCAATGTGCAGGTGCTCAGCCGCACAACGGCGTTTGGTGCCTATGACAGTGATGTCTTTGGTCTGGTCGAACGGTTTCAGGATCATCTGCTGGTTCCGGAAGCGGGCAAACCGCGCCAGCGCTACTGGCTGGTGCGCACCAAGCGGGCAATTCTTGCCACCGGTGCCATTGAACGGCCGATGGTTTTCGCCGGCAATGACGTTCCCGGTGTGATGCTGGCATCGGCCGTGCGGAAATATCTCAACCGTTACGCCGTCCTGGCCGGCGAGACTATCGTCGTCGCGACCAACAATGACAGTGCCTATAGCACCGCCATCGATCTCGCCAAGGTCGGCGCCAGGATCACGCTCTGTGACCTTCGCCGAACCATTCCGGAGGCATTGTCCAGCCGCGCCAAGGCTGCGGGCGTAGAGCTTCGGCTCGGTTATGGCCTGCTAAAGGCAGAAGGCCGTGGTCAGGTGCGCGGTGCTCGCATCGTGCCTGCCGACCCCAATGGTCGGGCATCTGGCCGTGAGATTGCAATCAAATGCGATCTGATCGCAACATCCGGCGGCTGGGCTCCGGCGCTGCATCTGTGGAGCCAGCGCTTCGGCAAACCGCAATACCGTCCAGAATTCGACGCGTTTCTGCCGATACAGAAACCAACCGTCACCAGCGTTGGATCGCTGGTTGCTGCTGTCTCAACCGCTGAAGCGATAGCACAGGGCTACGATACCGGAGGTGACGCTGGCAAGGTCGATACCGTGGCCGATGGCGGTGATTTCTGGGGTCGCGATCTGTCGCCGACCACCGTTATCACCAAGGCTGATGGCACAACGCCGGGCAAGGCTTTTATCGATTTCCAGCATGATGTGAAACTTGCCGATATCGATCAGGCGCATCTGGAAGGTTATGTCTCGGTCGAGCATCTCAAGCGCTACACGACATCAGGCATGGCTGCCGACCAGGGCAAGACCTCCAACCTCAATGCACTGGCAAGAATGGCAGCGCTGAGAGGCATGGACATTCCCAAGGTTGGAACAACGACCTTCCGTCCGCCCTATACGCCGGTTGCCATCGGCGCGATCGTTGCTCACGATCATGGCCTGCATTTCCGCCCGACGCGCCTGTCGACCATTCATGACTGGCACATGGAAAATGGTGCCGAGATGATCGAAGCGGGCGCCTGGCTTCGTCCCTGGTATTATCCGGCAAAGGGCGAGACATTGCGTGACACCTATATCCGTGAAGCAGCGCACGTACGTGACCATGTTGGCATTGTCGACGTGTCGACGCTTGGCAAGATTGCCGTGCAGGGCCCGGATGCGGCGGAATTTCTCAACCGCGTTTACGCAAACGGTTTCAAGACATTGCCAATCGGTCGCCTGCGCTACGGTGTCATGCTGCGAGAAGACGGTTTTGTTCTTGATGACGGTGCGACGGCGCGTTTGGGTGAGAACGACTATTTCATGTCGACCACAACAGCCAATGCCGCCAAGGTTCTGGCACAGGCCGAGTTCCTGCTGCAGACGGCATGGCGTGATCTCAAGGTGCATGTGACAACCGTGACGGATCAGTGGGCGGCCATTGCCATTGCCGGTCCGAAGTCACGGGCTGTCCTGACGGCGCTGACCGGTGCGGATTTGAGCAAGGAGGCTCTGCCAAACAATCACCTGACCTATGTGACGATTGCCGGTGTGCCGTGCCGTCTCCATCGGATGAGCTATTCCGGTGAACTGGCCTATGAAATCTACATCCCTGCCAAATCCGGCCCAACTGTCTGGGCCGCGTTGATCGAAGCGGGTGCTCCGCACCATCTCAAACCCTATGGAACCGAGGCGATGGGTGCCCTTCGTATTGAAAAGGGCCATGTGGCCGGCGCCGAAATCGAGGGCCGCACAACCATGAAAGATCTAGGTCTCGAAGGTTTCGCCTCGAGCAAGAAACCTTTCATCGGATCGGTGTTGCGCAAACGTGTGGTGCTGGAAGATGCAACACGCCCGTCATTGGTTGGTCTGGAAATCGTCGGTGACGACGGTGCAAGGGCCGGGTCGCTGCTGTTTGGATTGAATGTCCCTGCGAAAGGTCATGGCGAAGGCTGGGTATCATCGACAACCTATTCACCGGCTTTGAAAAAGAACATCGCGCTGGCCTTGCTGTCCAAGGGACCGGAACGGATCGGCGAAACAATTCAGGTCGTTGATTTTGTTGGCAACCAAACACTGCGCGCCAAGGTCGTTTCTCCTCACTTCTTCGATCCGGAAGGGCATCGTCAAAATGGCTAAAAAACATAAGCTTCCGCTTGGTGGTCTCAACAGTGACGGACAGGCCGTGTCGATCTCCGAGATCGCGCTTGGCCATCTCACACAATTGGCGGGATGGGAAACATTCACGGACGCCGCCAACGCGGCGTTAAAGACGCAAGGCCTGTCACTGCCAACGGATTATCGCATGCCAGTGCATGGCAGTGGGAATTCAGCGTGGCGCATTGCGCCGGATCGTGTGCTTGTGCGCTCCGAAACACCGGTTGATATATCGGTGCCACAGGATCTTGTGGCGCTTGATCTTTCCGATGCGCGTATCTGCCTGATGCTTGAAGGAGAGGGGGTGGCCGGTTTGCTGGGCCGTGTGATCGCCCTCGACTTTTCGCAAACTGCCTTCCCGGCAGGTACCTTCGTACAGACGTCTCTGCATCATGTCGGCGTTCTGGTTGAACGTCTGGAGCCCAACAGGTTTCTGGTCATGGTGCCGACCACCTGGGAACGGTCGCTGACCGATCTGCTTGTTACCCACCTCACTGTTGCGGCCTGACGGCCGGCCCATCCCATCATGACTTCATGGAGTTCCCGCGTGGAGAATTTTGTCCTTACCGTTCAATGCCAGTCCCGTCGCGGGATTGTCGCTGCCATCGCTACCTTTCTGGCGGAACATGGCTGCAACATCACGGATTCTGCGCAGTTTGATGATCCGCAGACCGAAAACTTCTTCACGCGCATCACATTTCGTTCGGAACTGGGAACCGATCTCGAGACCCTGCGCAGCAGTTTTGAACCGGTTTCAAAGCCTTTTGACATGGCATATGCGTTCCATGATGCTGCCCAGCGCACCAAGGTTCTGCTGATGGTGTCCAATTTCGGTCACTGCCTGAATGACCTGCTGTATCGCTGGAAAATCGGTGCATTGCCGATCGATATTGTCGGCGTGGTGTCCAATCATCTCACCTATCAGAAGCTGATCGTCAACAATGATATCCCGTTCCACCACATCAAGGTGACCAAGGAAAACAAGCCGGAAGCGGAAGCGCGGCTGATGGCAATTGTTGAGGACTCAGGTGCCGAGCTGGTGGTGCTGGCGCGCTATATGCAAATCCTGTCGGACGGTGTGTGCAAAAAAATGTCCGGCCGCATCATCAATATTCACCACTCCTTCCTGCCATCCTTCAAGGGTGCCAATCCTTACAAGCAGGCATTTGAACGAGGGGTAAAACTGATCGGTGCGACGGCGCATTACGTGACTGCCGATCTGGATGAAGGCCCGATCATCGAACAGGATGTTGCCCGCATAACCCATGCGCAATCGCCCGACGACTACGTATCGATTGGACGCGATGTGGAGGCGCAGGTTTTGGCCAGAGCCGTGCATGCGCATATCCACCAGCGTGTATTCCAGAACGGCCACAAAACCGTGGTCTTTCCCGCAAGCCCCGGAAGTTACGCCTCCGAAAGAATGGGCTGACAAGGCTCACATCCAACAGCTCGCTGACGGCTTTCGGTACGGACACTGCGCCGAAAGCCCCGTTATCACCGGCTGCAAGGTACACTCACACAAAGACATTCGTGCCGTTCGGTATGCTGCATAAACCTCGGTTGCAATCGTACAGTCCAGGAAGGTTGCATGAATTTGGTACGGTTGACTGTTTACATGTGCTTGGAACATGCCTTGTAAACAACGGCAATCCAACAGTTGCGGTGACAGGCACCTGAAAGTTCCATAAGAAATCTTATGTGATCTATATATGTAGCCGGGTGGGTTCAAGGATGAAGTGCGACTTGCGAATGATACCAATGGGTTGTCACTCGCAAGGAACATGCAATGAAACGCACCTACTCCCATATCGACATGGACGAACGACGCAAGATTGCGCATTGAAGGAGGCTCGATTCACTGCCGCTTAAAACCTCAGTGACGGCAAGGTCGTCAGGACGTTGAGGTAGACAGGCAGATTTAGTCCAAACTTATGATTCTGGCTGGCTCGAATGTTTCCAGCTTCTTCAAGCCTGACACCATGCCCTTACCTCGCATCGGTGTTCCAACGGCGGCCTTCAGCCAGCATTCGTTCTTTGGCTTGACGTAGGTGAATGCGACGCATTGTTTTTCATCTATACATGCAAGGCGGCAATCCAGCGGGGTTTTGGCAGCATAATGCGGGCGTCGCGACAAATCTCCGCCGGGCAAATCGACATTCTCAAACAGCGCTGACTGCGGGTCGATCGTGCCGAGTGTGATGGCCGGCGGGTTAGCCTCGGCGCCGCTCAAAAAACGACCGGAGAATGCAACGCTGTTACCGTCAGCACGACCGGTGCTGGATTTCAGGAAACAGTTTGGTCCACGCTTTATTTTCGGGTTCGCGTTGAATGTGAACGCCTTGCACTGGCCGTCAAGCATCAGACAATGTTGTGCGCATTCGCCGGCATCTTTGGTGCGCGTCGAAGAAATGTCGTCACCGAAGAGATCAAGGCCAGTATAGACTGCTATTCGGTTCGGGCGTCGCGTAAACTGGTCAAGTGTTGATAGCTTTGCCTGCTGAGATGTCTCGGATGGAGCAGCGTTGTCTTCCTCAGATAGTTCGAACTGGTCCGTTCGGTCGTCTTCGATTGCATTCGACGTCGGGACAGGAACATCGATAACAGCCGGCGTAGAGAGTTGGTCTCCACTCTTGCGGTTGAGTTTGTAACGCTCGATTTCCTCGCGACTGAAGATATGCATGTCATTCGGCGGTGTCTTGAACATGACGTGCATCACATCCATCGGCGTGCCGAACCTGTTCAGAACTTCGATGATGTCGGAAATAGCAAGTTGTGCGCCAACGAGATCAGGCGCATCCGAAGACAGCTGATGAACACCCAGCGCCCCATCGACCTTTCGTTATCGCCGGCCAGAAAAACAAAGGAACAGGCGGACAGACACTCACTGTCCTTAGAAATATAGGTTGCGAGTTTTCGCTGGTGGATATCGTCGGCAATCAGCAGTCCCATCTGCACATTGCCGCCGGGACTGTTGAGCGTTACCAGCTTTGCATTTGGTGCGGCCTGAAGTGCGCGGCGAAAGTTCAGGCCCGAATTGACGTCAATCTCGCCATTTAGAGCAATGACATCAGGTTTTGTGTCATCAACGGTGAAAGGACCAAATGTTTTCTCTGTAGCGGATGCGCTGGAAAGCACCGCCGAAGACAGCACGCAGGCGACAACAAAACGAAACAAACCACGCATAAACAGATGACCCTAGACCCCCCTGTATGAAGCATGATTGGTTGCAGAGGTGCAAGATGCGCAATCGCTAATAACCCGCAACTTATGATCGAGGTTAATTTATGCGCCACCTTGATAGAGGTCAGAACACAGTTTCGGTTTGAGCAGGTTAAGCCGTTCAGGCCCCCTCGTATGTGTCAGTCTGATCGCAACAGAACCACGCTGCGATCAGCCACCACATACTCGTTGGCGTCCAGTTGCTGTTCATTGGCATCAGGATCGGCCGTGGTCAGCACCGCTGTCCATTTGCCATTTGCTTGCGGGAAAGTGAAGGGCACAGCGGCGTCATGGGGATTGAACAATATCAGGACGTCTTTCCAGCCCTCTTCGTCGCTATCCTGTCGCGACAAACGCAGTGCCATGGTCCTGCTGCGCGCATCGGCCCATTGTTCTTCGCCACGCTCACTTGCGTCGGGATTATACCACGTTACCACTGTTCCATCGTGCCAGCTGTCGCGCCGGAGAATGGAGTGGTCTTGCCGCAGCGCAATGACCGTTCTGGTGAACTCGCGCAATTGATGCGTGCTTTCGGGAAGGTTGTCCCAATGCACCCAACTCAGCTCGCTGTCCTGGCAATATCCGTTGTTGTTGCCCATCTGGCTGCGGCCGAATTCGTCACCTGCCAGCAGCATTGGCGTGCCGTGCGAGAAAAGAAGCGTCAGCAGGAAATTGCGCTTTTGCCGCTCACGTATCGCAATGATGTCCTCGTTATCGGTTGGGCCTTCCGCACCGTAGTTGAAGCTGCGGTTGTCGTTGTGGCCGTCCTTGTTGTCCTCGCCATTGGCTTCATTGTGCTTGTCATTATAGGACACCAGGTCATGCAGGGTAAAACCATCATGAGCCGTGACGAAGTTGACACTCGACCAGGGACGCCGGCCGCGCTGGTCGTAAATATCGGCTGACCCCAGAACGCGCGATGCGAATTCCGGGGCACTGCCATCTTCATTTTTCCAGTATTCGCGCACGGTGTCGCGGTATTTGTCGTTCCACTCCGCCCAACCGGGCGGGAAACCGCCGACCTGGTAACCGCCGGGGCCAATGTCCCAGGGTTCTCCAACCAGTTTCAGGCGGGAAAGCACCGGGTCCTGCCCAACCGCATCGAAAAAGCCGCCGCGCTGATCAAACCCTTCCGGTTCGCGTCCCAGCACCGTGCCGAGATCGAAGCGGAAACCGTCGACATGCATCTCCTCGGCCCAGTAGCGCAACGAATCCGTAATCAGCTGCAAGACCCTGGGATGCGAGGTGTTTACGGTGTTCCCGGTGCCGGTATCATTGATGTAATAACGCGCCTCATCGGGGATCGTGCGATAGTACGAGAAATTGTCGATGCCCTTGAAGGAAAGGGTCGGTCCGAGTTCGTTACCCTCCGCTGTGTGGTTATAAACCACATCGAGGATGACCTCGATGCCGCCGTCATGGAAAGCGCGGACCATGTCGCGGAAGCCGACAAGGCCGCGTGGCCCGTAATAGCGGGGTGCCGCGGCAAAAAAGCCAAGCGTGTTGTAACCCCAGAAGTTTTTCAGTCCCTTGTCGAGCAGGTGCGAATCATCTGGAAACCAGTGGATCGGCAGCAGCTCGACCGAGCTGATGCCAAGGCTCTTGAAATAGTCCACGATTTCTCGGTGACCGAGGCCTTCGAATGTGCCCCTCACCTCCTCCGGCAAGGCGGAGAACAGCTGCGTGAAGCCTTTGACATGGGTTTCATAAAATATGGTTTTGGACCAGGATATGCCGGGCTTGATATCGCCCGCCCAGTCGTATTCACGCGGATTGATGATGCGTGCCTTGGGCATGGCGGGCGCGCTGTCGGTTTCATCGAATGACAGATCCTTGTCTTCACTGTCGAGGATGTAACCAAACTGCGCTTGCCCCCACGCAATGTCGCCAACAATTTCGCGGGCATAGGGGTCAACGAGCAGCTTGTTGGCGTTGAAGCGGTGACCCTTCGTGGGGTCATAAGGGCCGTGGACACGGTATCCGTAAAGCGTTCCGGCCTTGAGATTGGGGACAAAGCCGTGCCAGACTTCATTGGTGAATTCGGGAAGTTCGATGCGCTCGATTTCGTTTTTTCCATCCTCACTGAACAGGCAAAGCTCCACGCGTTCCGCATGGGCGCTGAAAAGTGCGAAATTCACGCCGTCATCGCTGAGCGTTGCGCCCAGGGATGTGTAGTCACCGGACGTGATGCGCGCATTGTTTTTGGGCATAGATCGACCTCGCGTAAATCCAACAAAAAAGAGATGAAGACACGCGAAGCTGACCAGCCTGCGATGAACCGAAAGAGAACCGGTTCACGCTGGGCATAACCACATCAGGTGAAATTGGTTCCCGCGATGCAACCGCGAAAGCGGTTTTCACTCAAGGTCGGTCTGGATCCAGCGCGGTGAATGGTGAATGTCGATTGTCTGCAATCGCCCCGGCCCAAGATTGATAAACCGATGCGGAATGCCGGCGGGTCCCAAAACCGCTTCGCCAGCTTCTGCTTCAATCACCTGATCTCCGACGAAGAACCGGGCGCGACCCGCTATGATAACGAAGGTCTCATCATAGGGATGAACGTGAAGGTGTGGACCTCACCCCGGCTTATCATTGCCATAGGCGAGAACAGTTGTCCGTGAGCCCAACATTTCCCCCGGTAGCGAGCCTCGCCACGGACCATCCGTTTCGGGATCAAAGAGTGTGCCTTTGGCCGGTGGCCGACCATCCGGTTTGACTGTCTCGGGATCAAAATCCTTGCGTGCCATTACACTGGTCCTCCACACCCAGTGCCATCCTAGGGGCAATTTTGCCAACAACGAAATGAGTTGGTCGATGCAATGGAACGCCGGGCAGACAGGTGAGATTTCCCGAAGCGGGCCGAGTGCGGCCAAGCTGCATTCCTCCAGGGCCTTTTTCAGCTGCATTCGTCAGAGCTAACTCGCCATAAAAATAATTTGAATTGCAATCTAATTTATATTATCGATTGAGGCATGACAGATAGACAAATGCAGAGAGCCCAACTGGGCACCCGGTTTTCCATTGTCGCCCGGCGGTGGCGTCGATCGCTGGACGCCGGTCTGGCGGAATCCGGGCTGACCGATGCGACATGGATGCCGCTCGTGCATCTCGAGGCCTGTGGCGGCGGCGTGACCCAGAAACAGCTGGCCAAACATGTTGGCATCGAGGGAGCCAGCCTGGTGCGTCTCCTCGATATTCTGGAGCGGCAAGGCCTGGTTGAACGGCGCTTGGACGAGAGTGACGGGCGGGCGCGCCGCATCCATCTGACGCCGCAGGGTGAGGTGCAGTTGCAAAAAGTTCGGTCCAGCCTGCGCCAGACGGAAAATGAGTTGTTGCAGGACCTCACCGACATCGAGATCGCCACTCTGGCCGATAGCCTGCGAAAAATCGACGATCGTCTGAAACTGTTACACGGGATTGACGATGAAACGCTGTGATGAGACCGCAACCGACCGCATTTCCCACTGGGGTGCCGCCAAGAGAATGTTGGCGGCTCACCATATTCCCGACAGTCTGCGCATAGATATCAATGCGTTTCCCTGGCTTGGCCTTGTGGTGGGCATGCAGGCGGCCATTGCCGCCGTCGTTGCGATCATTGTGACATTGCTGTCCCCCTGGCCAGAAATGACCGGTTACACGGTGCTGGGAACGATGATTGCACTGTTCGGGCGGTTTTCCGTTGGCCGTGCCCGTTTGAAGGTGCTTGTCCAGTGTGCACTGTGCCAATTGTCCGGTGTGGTGATCATGTCGCTCGCCGGTTATGCGCTGGCCTTTGAGGGGCAGTTGCTGGTTCTGGCGCTGTTGTGCGGCTTGTTTTTCGTCGCGACGGTGAGTTGCCGTTTTGGTCCGCCCGGCGCGCTGATCTTCGTGTTTGCCGCTGGCGCTTCGCTTGGCCCAACTGACATCTGGCAGACTGCGGTTGATCGCGGCCTGGCAGTCTGTGCCGGTGCTGTCCTTTCCCTTGTCTTGTGTGTTGCAAGTGATGTGCTGGCGCAGAAAGCCATCAAATCCATGCCCGCTGTGCCTGTCATGCACCAGCCGTCCCGCCGCTCTCTGTTGATTGCCGCCTGCCGGATAGCCCTCACGGCTTTTGTCGCCTCCTGGGCAACACATTGGGCCGGTGCGGCTCACCCCGCCTGGGCCGCTCTTGGCGTTGTGGCCGTAATGCAGGGTATTCATCTGCATCTCACCATCTACCGGGCCGTGCAACGTATGGCCGGCACGCTGGCAGGCGCGTTGATCGTCTGGGGGCTGCTGCATCAGCAGCCATCTTTCTGGGTGGTTGTGCTGCTGCTTGCCATCGCGCAGGTTGCCGCCGAGCTTGTGATTGGGCTGAACTATGCCCTGACACAGATATTTGTGACCGTCATGGCTCTGCTGACGACCTATTTCCTGTCGGGAGGTCGTGCGGGCACCGAAATCGCCGCAGAACGCATTCTGGACACGATGGTCGGGGCGACCATCGCGCTGGTTTTTGCGCTGATTTTTTCAACGCTTGATGAACGAACACATATTGAGCAACGCGCCAAACAGCGCCAATCGCTGCTCTTGAAGAGTTCAGTGCCCTGATTCCAAGTGGAAGGGAGAATTTGTCGTCAGCGATTTTACCAACGCCTGATCTTGTCACAAAATTTTTGCAACTGGAGGGCCATATCCGTGCTGCGGTCGGAGCCCGCACGGTTCTCCATCCTAACCGATTGAAATAAAATGCCGTTCTGTCTGGCTGTGGCGCATCGATGACCGGAATTAAATTCCCAGGATTGCTCGAAAGTGAAATGCCATTGATAAATTTTTATCCATCCGGTATGTAGTTTCCACCGCGCGTATATTCTGAAAAATTTTGGCTGACACGATGATCAAGATACCAGCGGCTGTTTATAGAGCAGCTTTATGTCTTTCGGCAGGAATGCTGCTCTCCGCATGCACAAGCGCTCAAAATGTGTCTTCGGTGGACGCCAAACATCAACCGGCCAAATTGCCCGTTGAGTCTCAGAAAGCCGTATACAGCTACACGAACAAAGATCGCGAATGCCTGAAGCGCGCGATGTATTTCGAATCCAGGCGAACAAGCGAAAACGGATTTATCGCTGTTGGCAGCGTGATCATGAACCGGCTGACATCAGGCATTTATCCCGAAACGATCTGCGGTGTGGTTTCTCAGAAGAATCAGTTCGCACCTGGTGTGATGACCCGCAAGATGGATGAGGCAACCGCGCCTGATCTCAACAATGCCGCAGACGCCGTTCTCAAGGGCGCGCGCCACCCTGACGTCAAGAATGCGATGTTCTTCCACACGGAAGGCTACAGCTTCCCATACAATAACATGCATTATGTCGCGGCAGCCGGTGGCAATGTTTTCTATGAAAAACGTGACGAGAACGGCAATCTGCAGACCGCTGCACCCAAGCCGGCCAACAGCTACATTCTCGCCTATTCTTCCAACGATCCAGAGCTGAACCCTGCTCTGTCGTCGACGATCATCGCGGAAGCTGCGAGTGCCGCCGCTGGCGAAACACAGGTGGCCAGTGCCGCGCCTGAAGCCGCACCCGCCATTCCACAGGTTGCTGCCGAGCCAGTCCAGATCGCTGCCGCACCAGCAAACCCGGCTGCCAATCCGGTTATCACGGAAGAAATCGTGAGATCGGGTATGGACGAGACCTTTGCAACCGCCCATGCGGTGCCGCAGAACTCTTCCTATAATTCTGCCGGTCTGCAGCAGGTCAGTCTGCAAAGTGGAGCGCGCATTCCCTTGCCGGCGATGCGTCCAAACGGCCAAAGCCAACCCGCAGCTGCCAGTCGAGTGGCTGACAAGACACCGAGCCTTAGCCAGCAAAACTGGAATTTGCGCACAAGCAGCTGGCAGTAAGCCAACTGTTGATTTCAGCTAATGCTGTGTTGGATATCGAGCGGTCAATCCGCTCGCATTTCCCACGGCAAAGCCATGATCAGGCGCGGTGATATTTCGGCGCCGATCCGAAGGCGCGTTTATAGGCATTCGTGAAATTTGACGGGTCCGAATAACCGGCGATGTAGGCGGCCTGCGCAATCGTTGACCCCTCTCGTTCCAGCGCTTCCCGGGCTTTTTCCAACCGTTTGGAGCGGATGAACTGAAAGACGGTTTGTCCGAAATGTTCGCGAAAATGGCGCTGCACAGAGCTGACACTGGCACCGGTCTCGCGGGCAATTTCAGTGATGCTCAATGGCAGGTCCAAATTCTCCAGCAGGAAATCCCTGACCTTCTGGCTTTGGCGCCAGGCTGATAGCGTGGGATGCGACACCTCATCGCTGTTTTGTTCCACAAGTGCAGAGCATGCCAGGCACATCAGCTCCAGCGCCTTTGCCTTGCGAAACAGTGTCTTCAACTCACCGCTATAGGCCGGTGGTGGATCGGCAATTTCACTTGCGAGCTGGATGGCGTGACGTGATGGCACCCAGAGAAAATGGTTGATATGGCCGGAGATAAAATCTGCCAGTTCGGGTGAGCGCTCGACATCTTCGGCATTCAGATCTTCCACCCAGCTGACCGGTGCCGAGATCATCACCTTGCGCAGATATTGCGTCGGTTTTTCCGTGTGGCGCAGGATGGCTTTGTGCACCCGGTTCATTACCAGTGCCTTTGGTCGACTGTCCCTGCCCTCGCCTGCCGAGAGATGGAAATAGACATCGTCGATGTAAAATTGCTGCTCGCCTTCCAGATAAACGAACAGCTGGAATTTTGGCGAAAGCTCGATGGCTGGGCGACCGACATGATGGTTGCCGACGCCATCCAGAACGCTGACGTCGAGATGACCGATCAACGGGTCAAATTTCGGCAAGTTTGGTGACGTCATTTCCCCGCTCCTTCTCAAGCGCCATTGAACCGGGCCATCAAAAGCCCCGCCGTTTGCGCACAGGTCTTTGCCGTTTTGGGCCAATTGCCCGCTGTCGACTTTACCAGACCGTTAATCATATACATGACTTCGATAGTCAAGTTTGCTTTGGCCCGCTTTTGCGTGGAAAGAGCGATGGAACGCATGAGTAGGGACAATGATGATGGGTTCGGTTTCCATGAAGGGGTTTTCTTGGTCGGTCAGGGCCGCTGCCAAGCCACACGCAGTTATGGTGGCAGCGCTATTGGCATCCACCGGTGTTGCATTGGCGCAGGAGGCAACGGAGGATGCAGCGCAACTGGGAACAATCACTGTCCAGACGGATGTCGAAACAGGCAATGGCCCCGTCGTTGGTTATGTCGCCAAGCGGAGCACTGCAGGCACCAAAACCGATACGCCGCTGAACAAAACACCCCAATCCGTCAGTGTGGTGCCAGCCCAGCAGATCGAAGATCAGGATGCGAAATCTGTGGCGCAGGCGCTGCGTTATTCTGCCGGCATTTCGACCGAATATCGCGGCTCATCCAATTTGCATGACGAAATGTTCGTGCGCGGTTTTTCCTATGTTCCACGCTTCGTGAATGGCCTGCTCTATGGTGATAACTCGCTCGGACAGATCGATCCCTATCTGCTTGAGCGTGTCGAACTGCTGCGTGGCCCCTCTTCCATTCTTTATGGACAGGCAAATCCTGGTGGTATCGTCAATCTGGTGACCAAACGCCCAGTTGAAGAGACGTTGCGGGAGGTCGAGGTTGGGATCGGAACGAACCAGCGGGCTTGGCTCGGTTTTGACTTTTCGGATGCCGTGCCCGGCAATGATGATCTGCGTTATCGCATCGTGGGCACAGCGTCGCGTGCTGACACGGAAGAAAACTATCTCAAGACCGAACGTTTCAGCATTGCGCCGTCTCTGACCTGGTCGCCGGATGAACAGACATCGTTGACGGTGGAAGCGCTTTACCAAAACGACCCCGAGGCGGGGTACCGCAACTTCATGGATGCCGAGGGTACGATCTATCCAACGTCTTTTGGTTATGTGCCGACCGACTTCCTTGTCAGTGATCCGGATTATCAGAAATCGACCCGTACACAGGCTTATATCGGTTACTCGTTCGAGCACGAGTTTGAAAACAACGTCACAATTCGTCAGAACGCCCGGTATGGCATGATTGACCAGACCTACAATACTCTGGTCTGGGGTTCGCTTTCGACCGATGATAAGACGATCACGCGGTCTGCCAGCGATCAAACGCAGTTGCAGCATCAGTTTGTGATCGACAACCAGGTTCAGGCGGTTGTTGACACCGGTCCGTTGCAGCACACTCTTCTGGCTGGTTTGGATTATCGCTACACGACGACGGACAATCTGGTTGGTCGCGGTTCGGCGAATTCGATTGATTGGACCAACCCAACCTATGGCAACGTCTCTGTTACCGGTTACTCCATATCGACAGATGCCACGACAAAAGCATCGCAGCTTGGGCTTTATCTTCAGGACCAGATCGAGGTCGGCCGACTGAATGTCATGGGAGGGCTTCGTTATGATTGGGCCGATACCAAGATTGATGATCATAAAGCCACCAATGCGGATGCGGCATTCGATGATCGGGCTCTGACCTGGCGGTTGGGCGCAATTTACGACATCGGTTGGGGCATCTCACCCTATGCGAGCTACACGACCTCCTTTGAGCCGGTCACGCAGGCCCCTGCTACAGGTCAGGCTGCTTTTGACCCGACGACGGCGCAGCAGTTCGAGATTGGTTTGAAATATGCGCCGGAGGGTGCCAACTGGTACGTCACCGCATCCTATTATGATCTCACCCAGCAAAACGTCCTGACCCGCGAACTCCCGACCGACCCCTATCGGCAGATTGGCGAGATCGCCAGCAAGGGTGTCGAGCTGGAAGCCCATGCCGAGATATCTGATAATCTGTCGCTCGTAGCCAGTTACAGCCATATCAATCAGGAAATCACCGAAACGCTGGTGTCCTCCGAGCTCGGCATGTCTCCAACACGTGTGCCGATTGATCAGGCGTCTCTCTGGGCGAAATATGAGTTCCTTGATGGCCCGCTGGCCGGCCTTGGTCTCGGTGGGGGCGTGCGTTACCTTGGTAATAGCTGGGGCAATTCCACGAACACATTCAAGGTGGATTCTGCAACACTGTTCGACGCGTCGATCTCCTATGATTTCTCGCTGAAGTCCCCTGAACTGGAAGGTTTGAAGTTGCAGGTTAACGCGACCAATCTGGCCGATGAAAAATATGTCGCTTCATGTGCCAGTGCCTATGCCTGCTTTTATGGATCGGGCCGTAGCGTGACGGCATCCCTGAAATATAGCTGGTGATTTCCATGAGACGACAAATAACCGCTTTCGCATTGGGACTGGCCGTTATGGCCGGTTCCTTTGGTTCCGGAATGGCGGGAAACGAGGACATCGTGAAGCTTGTAACCGGCGAAGAACGGGGCGGCGAAATCGCGAGGATTGATGACAGCAGACTGTTCGATCCGCAGGCCGGTCGTGCTGACTATCTCCGCGGCGTGCTGAAAAGCGAAAGCGGCAGCTTCGATCTTAATCTGGTGACCAAAGATGGCACGCATTTGCGCAGGATCGTTGAGAATGCGAGTGGCGAGACAGATTTCCATCTGGTTCCGACAGAAGACGGTGCATTGTTGAAGCTGACAGCCAGAACGGATGACGCCCACTACAGGCTGTCACTCAATTGGCAGGTTAAGCCTGACCAGCAGAAACGCAGTGATATCGAGTTTCTCAGCCCACGGATGAAGGCTTTGGCCGGGGATATCGCGGCGGGTATCTCGACAGATGCGTTCTGGGCGACTGTCCGCAACGAGGGCACTCCGCTTTTGGAACGACAAGCGGATGGCTCGTATATCGTCACGTTTCTGTGGCGCGGAGCGGAAAAGAACGTGCGCCTGTTTGGTGCGCCTTCCGGCAACCACGAAAACCTCGATCGGATCGGAACATCCGATGTCTGGTACAAGAGTTTCACAGTGCCGGCGCAGACACGCATTTCCTACCAACTGGCGCCCGATGTTCCTGACGTGCCTGGAACGGCCCGCGAACGGCGCGTGGCAATTCTATCAACTGCGCAGGAAGACCCGTTTAACAGCAAGAGCTGGCCATCAAATGGGCCTGATCGCTACAACAGGGACTCGATCCTTGAGCTGCCGGACGCGCCGGCCGAGCCATATCTCGCCGATCATGGCGACCCAAAAGGCAGCCTTCAAAAATTCATGCTGGCGAGCCAAAAGCTTGGCAACACACGCGAAATCACCATCTATCGCCCGGCTGACCTCAATGTTGCTGACCGAAATGTCAATCTCATCTTCCTGTTTGACGCCAAGCAGATGCTGAATGAGATACCGATGCCCGTCATTCTGGACAACATGATTGCCTCGGGTGCGATCGGTCCGACGGTGGCTGTTTTTATTGCCAATCCGGGGGCTGCTGCGCGGGCGAGCGAATTGCCAGCCAATCCCAAATTCGCCGACTTCATGGCCAGTGAGCTTTTGCCGCGCGTGCTTGCGGAAACCGGTCTGAAACACGATCCGAAACGAACAGCACTTGGTGGTGCGAGTTACGGCGGTCTGGCTTCAACGACCGTTGCGCTCCGTCACCCGGAATTATTCGGCAATGTGTTGTCCATGTCCGGTTCGTATTGGTGGTCACCGCAGGGCACACCGCCGGATCGGCAGGAATATGTTGCAGGTCTGGTTGCTTCCAAACCTGTTCCCGATATGCGCTTTTTCCTGAGCGCAGGTCTGTTCGAGGCGGACGCGAGCAAAGGGGTCGGCAGCATTCTCGATACGAACCGCCACCTGCGGGACGTGTTGCTTGCCAGAAATACGCATGTTTTTTACCGAGAATATGCGGGTGGACATGACTGGCTGATCTGGCGTTCAATCATCGTTGATGGCTTGATTGCCCTGTTCGGTCAACCCAAGGGAAATTGACCGCAATAAATCACTTCAAGATTATCAGTTGGATGGCGCACCCCTGCGCCATTCAGACGACGTTGCCTTGAGGCCAGCGCACCAGCGCCTCGTGCCCGGCCACGGTCAAACCATACACACCTCTGTCCAGTCGTTCGAACCAGCCATAAACGTTGGATTGCAAAATCTTGCCGGCGTCAGGCGCCAGAAGTCGGACATCGCGCACACGCAAGGGACCGTTGCTGAGCGCCATTGCGCAGCCAAGTGCCTGCTGGCGATAGGCCGTCATCAGGGGTGTGCGGTTTGTGCCGCCGAGAACCGGATCGCCTTTGCGCCGCTGATGTTCTCGCGTCAGCCTGGAGCGCCGTTTGGTGTTCTTTCGCGGCATTGGCGAGACCGAACTGACGATGACATTCACATCACCATTGTCCGATACCCCAAGCATGCCGATGCCCAATCGTCGGCAAAGATCGCGAAAGCGTTTGTCTGTTTCACGCCCCTTGCCTCGGGACGACATCTTGGCTGCGATCCATACCTCGTCCGATATGGAGGCCCGGTCGATCGCCTGCAGGATCAATTCGAGATTGAATGACAGTTTAAGCTCGCAGACGACAACAACCGGTGGGTCTTCATCATTGAGGCCAACGAGGTCACAACCACCCACCTCTCCTTTCACCACGTAACCTGCCTTTTCAAGAAAGGCTTTGACGGGTTGATAGAGCGACGTTTCCATAAATTTTTCTCTGCGCGGGAATCACCTTTAGACCATACATGGAAAGTCGTCGTCAGCGATATCGAAGCGCGATGGTCATCGCGCACCATTAAGTTGATGGTATTTGTTACCTGAGAAATCCATCAACATCGAACTCGGCCCAGCCGCGCAGTTCGGTCACTGGTTCATCAGAACCCTGAGTCTGTTTTTTCTTGTCTTTTTGAGATTTTTTTAGCGCGCGCGTCAGCTTCGCCTGATAGGCGGCACGCTGCCTTTTTTCCGCTTTGGCTTCGGCATCTTCCACTCGCCATTGGTCAACCGCACCCCGATCAAGAAGGTCCTCGACCACTTTCGGGTCGAAGACGTGAAAGGTGATGCGCCGGGCGCGACCATTCAGCCTGACGGTCCGCGTGCCAATGCTTTGCAGACGTCCGTCCGCCAGCCAACGGTGCCGTTCAGTCGTCTTGATGTCCAAAATATCCTGTATTTCGCGGGGAATGACAGGAAGAGTTTCTGCATCCTCAATTGCCTTGGAGATGACAGCAACTGCCGAGTTGAAAATGGTCTTGTCGCGGGCGGGCATTGCCAGCGTCAGTTCGCGACCGTCAAGCTCCAGCAGCTTCTTGAACGTCGCTGGCAACCTCGCTTTTATTTCCTGCAATATGCCCTTTGTTCGTACCGCTGAGCCAAAAGTGGCAGTGGTCGACAAGGTCCAGGTTCTGATCAGTTCGATATCGCTGTTTGCATTTTTTGCCATGGTGCCAAGATGGGATCGACAATCCCCAAGGTCAATAATGCGGTTGTGGTCCTGATAGGCGTGCGGGGCTGATTTTGTCTCGCTGTCCTCTCCCTTGGGCGAGCATTTCCATGCCTGGAAATTCAACCATTGCCAAAATGGCGTGCCTATAACCTTCGTCACAGACAGCACGCAAAACCTTGTGTTTTACTGATGTTTGTCGTGGCGCTGCTCTGGTGTCGTCATGATAATTTTAAAGCATCGACGATGTTCTCGAAAATTTAATGGAAAGTAAAAAATGCTTGATGGATTTTCTAAATTGTGTTTTTCTTGGTTTATTAAGGAAAATCTAAAGCATTTAAGCATTGGTTTCGTGTATTGAAGTGAAAGCCATTCGCGGGTTTCACAGTTTTGGTGGCGCGTTTTACTATGAAAGCTGTAATTTTGGCGGGGGGTCTTGGAACAAGACTTTCTGAAGAGACGTCTATTGTGCCGAAACCTTTGGTTGAGATTGGCGGACAGCCCATTCTCTGGCACATCATGAAGATATACGCCGCTCATGGCGTGAAAGACTTCATCGTGTGCTGTGGCTATAAGGGCCACCTGATCAAGAAGTTTTTTGAAGATCTGCGTTTGCGCGGATCCAGCGTCACTTTCGATCTCGCGACATCGCAAGCCACCTATCTTGATCCACCTTGCGAAGACTGGCGTGTCACGCTGGCCGACACAGGTGCCGAGACCATGACCGGTGGCAGGCTCGCTCGCATCCGGCATCTCGTGGGCAATGAACCGTTTTTCATGACCTATGGCGATGGCGTCGGAGACATCGATCTGACGGCCTTGTTGAAGTTTCACAAGGGTCATGGGCGAAGCGCCACTGTCACAGCTGTACAGCCGGTCGGCCGTTTTGGTGCGATGTATCTGGAGGGGGAAGATCCGCGCGTCCAGACCTTCAACGAAAAACCCGAAAACAGCGGAACATGGATCAGCGGGGGGTTCTTTGTCCTCAATCCGTCGGTGCTCGGGCTGATCGAAGGCGACGAGGTGATGTGGGAGCGCGGTCCTATGGATGAACTGGCCAAGCAGGGGGAGCTTATGGCCTATCGTCACCGTGGGTTCTGGCACCCGATGGATACGTTGCGCGACAAGACGGTGCTGAACGAAATGTGGGCATCGAGCGCTGCCGAATGGAAAGTCTGGTAGCCGCTGGCTGAGGAGGCGTTATGAACTTCACCTCTCTCGGCGGCACGGATGCCAGGCTCATCGATCTGAAAGTTCATGCTGACAACCGCGGCAGTTTTGCGCGTGTCTGGTGTCAGGCGCTTTTTGACGATGCTGCCGTCGCATTCAGACCCGTTCAGGGCAATACGTCTCTCACCAAAACACGTGGCGCTGTGCGTGGCATGCATTTTCAAAGGGCGCCCCATGCCGATGCCAAGGTCGTTCGCTGCAGCTACGGGCGTATTCATGATGTGATTGTCGATCTTCGTGAGGGATCGAAAACCCTCGGCGAAGTCTACCATGTCGAGCTTGGTGCTGATGATGGAAAGATGTTGTTCATTCCGGCGGGCTTCGCACATGGCTTCCAGACGCTGAGCGAAGATACAATCGTCGAATATCTGATGGGTGATGCCTATTACCCCGAACTTTATGATGGAGCGCGTTACGATGATCCGCTCCTGTCGATCAAATGGCCGGAACCAGTGACGGAGATGTCCGACAAGGATCGGACATGGCCGGATCTTCAGGCGAGAATGCCCTGGCTTGAACGGAGCGTTGCATGATGCTGGATCGTGTATTCAAGGCCGAGGGGAATGAAGGCGGCAGCCTTGTGCAGCCGCTCGACATGATGACGCTGCTGCGCACCCTGTTTCCGCTGCCACGCAGCCTCACAGGCGATGGTGTACGAGCGACGTTGCAGGCGTTAAGGCAGCATATATCGGTTGAAATCCATGAGGTTGCCACCGGCACTGAGGTCTTCGACTGGGAGGTGCCGCGTGAGTGGAATATCCGCGCGGCGACCATCAAGGCGAAGGACGGTCGGGTGCTGGTTGATTTCGCCGACAATAATCTTCACGTGGTGGGTTACAGCGTTCCGGTGCGCGGCACTTTTAGCCTGATGGAACTGGCAGCGCATGTTCACACATTGCCTGACCAGCCGGATGCGATCCCCTATCGCACCTCCTATTACGCGCCGAACTGGGGTTTTTGCCTGCCGCATTCGCTTTGGACTGCGATGCAGGATGAGGCTTACGAGGTCGAGATCGACAGCGCGCTTGTTGATGGTTCGCTGACCTATGGTGAGTTTTTCATTCCCGGCGACACTGAACAGGAGATTTTGATTTCCGTTCATGTCTGCCATCCAAGTCTCGCCAATGACAATCTGTCCGGCATCGTTGTTGCAACGGCACTTGCCCGGTATTTTCTTGCGCAACCTGCCCGTCGCTTCGGCCTGCGGTTGCTGTTTCTGCCAGCCACCATCGGCGCAATCACCTGGTTGGCGACGAATGAGGCCCGTCTTGATCGCATCGTTCACGGTCTGGTTTTGACCTGTGCCGGCGATGATGGGCCGTTCCATTACAAAAAGACAGTCAATGGCGCGGTCGTGGATCTTGCCGCCGAACATGTGCTGCGCCACAGCGGCCATGCCTATCAAATGCTTGAATTCTCGCCCTATGGCTATGACGAGCGGCAATACGGATCGCCTGGCATTGCGCTGCCCGTTGGCTGCCTGATGCGCGCCATTCATGGCACGTTTCCCGAATACCACACCTCGCTCGACAATTGCGATTTCGTGACGCCGCAGGCGCTCGACCAGTCCTTCCGCCTGTTGGTGGACCTGCTTGTGACGTTGCAGCGAAACGCCATCTATTGCCGGGTTGATGGCAGGGGTGAACCACAGCTTGGGCGGCGGGGGCTCTACCGCGCTATCGCCGGGCAAAAAGAGGCTGGCGGCGCCTCGCAGATGGACCTGCTCTGGGTTCTCAATCAATGCGACGGAAGCCGGTCGCTTCTCGACATAGCGGAGCGCGCCGGCGTGCCGTTTTCCAGAATACGTGCAGCAGCAGATTTGTGTTTGGACGCTGAATTAATCAGGGAGGTTCGGCAATGACCATTGCAAGCATTCAAGTGGAAGCCTCGTCGCCAAAATCCGGTCGCATCACGGCCTGCCGGTCGTGTAAATGCGGTGAACTCGACACCATTCTCGATCTCGGCAAGCAACCGCTTGCCAATGCGTTGCTTGAACCCGAACAGCTCGGTGTGCAGGAGCCACTCTTTCCTCTGGAGGTGGTGTTGTGCCAGGAGTGCGGGCTGTTGCAGGTCAGTGAGGATGTGCCACCGGAAATCCTGTTCGGTCAGGATTATCCGTATTTTTCCTCCTTCATTCCGGCCCTCCTCGCCCACAGCCGCGAACATGCGCTGGATCTCATCGCGGAGCGCGAGCTTGGGCCTGACAGCCTGGTTGTCGAGATTGCCAGCAATGACGGTTATCTCTTGAAGAACTTCGTTGAGCACGGAATTCCCGTCCTGGGTATTGATCCGGCAAGTGGCCCGGCGAAAGCGGCGATGTCGATTGGCGTGCCGACCGTCATTGACTTCTTTGGTGAGGGGCTGGCCAGGACACTGGTCGCAGAGGGGAAACGCGCCTCGGTCATGTTGGCCAACAACGTGCTCGCCCATGTCAATGACATCAATTATTTCGTGGAAGGTTTCGCCATTCTGCTGGCCGATGACGGCATTGCCGAATTCGAGTTCCCTTACGTCAGGGACCTGATTGAAAGCTGTGCTTTCGACACGATCTACCACGAGCATTTTTTTTATTATTCCCTGGCAGCGCTCGAACCGCTGATGGGTCGCCACGGGCTTTATCTCAATGATGCAAAGAAGCTCGATATCCATGGCGGGTCGCTGCGCCTGCGGGTCAGCAAGATGCCCGGAAAAACCGATCGCCTGCAGAAGATGCAAGACGAGGAAGCCGCGATGGGCCTGACCGGTTTTGATTGTTACCGCGACTTCGGCCTGCGCGTCGAAGGCATTCGCGACGGCCTCAGAACCATGCTTGGCGCCTTCCGTGACGATGGCAAGACGATTGCTGCTTACGGCGCTGCCGCCAAGGGTGCCACGCTGTTGAACTATGCTGACCTGCCCGTGTCCACCATTGCATATGTGGTGGATCGCAACACCCACAAGGTTGGAAAATTCATGCCCGGCGTCCGTTTGCCGATCAAGCCGGTTGATCTGCTGGTGACCGAACCGACCGACTACCTGCTAATCCTGCCGTGGAATTTTGCTGACGAAATCGTTGTCCAGCAGGCCGATTACAGCAAGAAGGGCGGCACCTTCCTCAGAGCCATTCCTCATCCGCAAGAGATCGAGGTGGCTGATGTCTGACGCCAAAGACGTTCGCAACCTGATATTTGCGCGTGTCGGCCGGTTGTCACTGCATCGCAACTGGTTGCTTGATCCAAAGGAATCGCGAAACTGGGATCTGCAGCTGAGCACCTATGACGAACAGCAGGCAGACCTCGATGACGGCGATTTTCCGCTCTCGGTCGATACGGGCACGAAATGGGACAGCGCTTGCCGTTATCTGCGAGCCAATCCTGATCTTCTCGACCGCTATGATTACATCATGTTTCCGGATGATGATCTGCTGTTTGAGCCGAACGGGATATCCGATCTGTTCGAGATCATGGCATCGCATGACCTTGACATCGGCCAGCCATCGCTTCTGCCATCCAGCCATATTTCCTATCCGGTCACGACGCATTGCCCGACCTTCAAGCTGCGGTATGGGAACTATGTCGAGCCGATGTGTCCCATCATCCGCACCGATTATCTGCGCACGCTTTTACCGGTGCTTGACCGCTGGCCAACCGGCTGGGGGCAGGACGACATCTGGACGATGATGATGGCCAAACCCGCTTATCGTGCGGCTTTTATCGATGCCTCGCCGATCCTGCATACCAGGCCGCTTTATACCGGTGCCGTCTACAAGACCTTTGAAAGGCTGGGCATGAACCCGGAGGGTGATCTCAATGAGATCAGAAGCAGTTTTCGCGGCTTGCCCCAGCCGAAACTGATCTATGGCGGCATCAGCCGAAGCGGGCGCAAGATCGGCGGCATTGAGGCGAATATTCGCAACGGTTTGCATCTCTTGCGCGTCGCCAGTTCAATGCGGATGCCACACAATGCCAGAAGGGTCGGTAACGGCATGCTTTTACGCACCGTCACCCAGTTCGGTTACCGGCCTGTGCAACTGGAAAAAATCGTCGGGTCAAGCCCGGCTGTCCCTGTTCTTTCGACAACCACGAGATAGAGGCGGTTCGCCAATGCGTATCCTGATCACTGGAAATATGGGTTATGTCGGCCCTGTCGTGGCAGCCCATTTTCGTTCCGTCTGGCCTGATGCCGAATTGATCGGTTTCGACAGCGGTTATTTTGCCCAATGCCTGACATTGCCGGATGAATTTCCCGAGCGTGTACTGGACAAGCAGGTGTTCGGCGACGTCCGGGATTTTCCTACCGAACTGCTGGAAGGCATTGATGCCGTCGTGCATCTGGCTGCGCTGTCCAATGATCCGATCGGTGCCCGTTTTGAAAAGCAGACCGAAGGCATCAATTACCGCGCCAGTATCGATATCGCGCAAGCCGCAGCCGAGGCCGGCGTGAAAAGCTTCGTGTTTGCCTCGAGCTGCAGCGTCTACGGGATTGCCGAGGGTGGGCCGCGCAAGGAAACCGATACGTTGACGCCGCTGACGGCCTATGCCCGTTCGAAGATCGCCACGGAACAGGCCTTGGAACAGCTTGAAGCCCCAAAGATGGCAATCACCTGCCTGCGTTTTGCGACCGCTTGCGGACAGTCGCCACGGCTGCGGCTGGATCTGGTGCTGAATGATTTCGTTGCAACGGCACTGGCGACCGGTGAGATCAGGGTTTTGAGCGATGGTACGCCCTGGCGGCCGCTGATTGACGTCAAGGACATGGCGCGGGCCATGGAATGGGCGATCAAACGCGACAGTGATGATGACGGTCGTTTCGTGTCGATCAATGCGGGCCGCAACGAAAACAATTATCAGGTGTTCCAGCTGGCTGAAGCGGTTGCAGAGGCGATCCCCGGCACGCGGGTTTCGATCAACACAAATGCACCTCCGGATCAACGCTCCTATCAGGTCGATTTCACCCGATTTGCCAAGGTTGCGCCTGATCATCAGCCGTCGGTTTCACTGTCGGAATCGATTGGCCGTCTTGTCGATGGCCTGACCAGTGCCAAACAGGCCGGGCGCGAAGTCGTTCCAGCGGCGGCCAAACGTTTGACGACACTGGAACGGCTGATGGATGCGGGGCGTCTGTCCGACGATGTCCGCTGGATGAACTGAGGGAACGACGATGGAGCATCAGGGATACGCGATCTTGGGCAGCGGCATGGCCGGGTTCGGTGCGGCCAACGTTCTGTTTGCCAATGGCATCAGGGCCAGAATCTACGACAAGAGGTCGAGGCCAGGTGGCCTCACCTCGAGTTTTGGCAATGGTGATGGTTTCGTGTTCGACGAGGGCGTCCATATCTCGTTCACGAAAAATCCGCGCGTGAAGAACCTGTTTGCGGAATCGACCGGCCAGAAGTTCGAGGTCGGCAATGTCTATTGCAACAATTACTGGCAAGGGCACTGGATCAAGCACCCTGCACAGGTCAACCTGCATGGCCTGCCGCCAGAACTGGTTGTCAATTGCATCAAGGATTTCATCGAGGCCCGCCAGATCGAAAATCCGAAGATCGACAATTACGAGGACTGGCTGCTGGCCGCGTTCGGCAAGACCTTCGCTCAAACCTTCCCGGCGGTCTATACCCGCAAATACCACACGACAGGTGCCAGCAACATGTCGACCGACTGGCTGGGACCACGCCTCTACAGGCCCAATCTTGAAGAAGTTCTGCGCGGCGCGCTGGAACACGAACCGCTTGATGTTTTTTACGTCAACGAGTTTCGCTATCCGACCGAGGGTGGTTTTGAATCCTTCATCAGCGGTTTTTACGACAAGGCCGAGGTGCTTTGCGATCATGAGATTGCCGCCATCGACACCAGGGAAAAGAAGCTGACCTTCAAGGACGGCACGACACATGACTTCAACAAGCTGATTTCGTCGCTGCCGCTTCCCGTGGTCATTCCGCTGATCAAGGGTGTGCCGGATGATGTGCGTGCGGCGGCAGCAAGACTTGCCTGCACCCAGGTGGTGGTCGTCAATATCGGGCTTAATCGTCCGATCGAGACCAAACCGCAATGGTCCTATTTCTATGATGAGGACATTCCGTTTGCGCGGGTCAGCTACCGTGGCAACCTGTCGAAGAAAAGTGTGCCGGATGGCTGTGGTGCCCTGCAGGCGGAAATCTACTTCAGCGAAAAATACCGGCCATTGACCGGCAGCCCGGATGACTGGATCGAACCGGCCATTGATGCGCTGATCAAGTCAGGTGTCGTGATGTCGCGATCCGAGGTCATCCATAAAAGTGCGATCATGCTGCCCTTCGGCAATGTGATCTTTGACCTTGACCGCAAGGCCGCGGTCGAGATCGTGCACGCCTATCTCGATGAGGTGGGTATCGAATATTGCGGACGGTTCGGCCAGTGGGGTTACATCTGGACGGATGCGGCTTTCATGAGTGGCGAGCGTGCTGCACGTGCCGCACTCGGCATGTCAGCGACGATTGAGGACTAGGGTGAACGGGCGCCGGCGTCCGTTTCTCGCCATTGATGATAGTCCGTGAATGCTGGGGGCACGCGGCTGCAGGCCGTCGACCATCGTGCAAAAACAGTCCGCAGATATCCCGCTTGGTCATCGTCGCCCGGTTTGGCTCCATTGGGCCAACCCTTGGCCATTTGCGCGCCGAAGGCGACATCCATCAAAATTTTAATCGTGATGCCGCTGGCGCCGATCCGGATGCGGCCTTTTTCCCCGCTGACATTCGAGCCATTTTTGCGACCGCAGACGTAACCACGCTCCATCAACGCCTCCATTGAATTGTGTCGAGCTTCTCATGACGATCGCCACTGTCTTGTGGTGCCCTCGCCTGTTTGGCGGCACCTGGTTTCAGTGGAGTGTCTCGCCATTCGCTGCGGCCTGCCTGGAGCTTACAAATTGGTAACTTGAAATTACGGTAATGATGGTTACCCTAATTGTCAGATCGAGATAAATCTCTTCCCCCCTGCATTTCCGCACGGTGATAATAGCGACAAAATAGGATTCTGTATGAAATTTTCGAGGGCACTGGCCGCTTCAGCGACACTTCTTTTGCTCACAGCGTGCAATCAGGACACTGAAAAAGGTCCATCACCAGTCGGGAAAACAGAGGTCGGTTACATCACGATGAAGACCGAGCCTGTTGAGCAGGTGACAACGCTGCGCGGCCGTGTCGTTGCTTATGCCACGGCGGAAGTTCGTCCGCAGGTCGCTGGTATCATCCGCAAGATAGCCTTTACCGAAGGGCGCGAGGTGAAAGAAGGCGATGTCCTGTTTGAGATCGACCCGTCAAAGTTCAAGGCTGCGCGAGCCTCGGCCTCCGCAGCGCTGAAAAAGGCGCAGGCGGCCACAAAAAGCGCGCAGGCGACCTATGACCGAAATAAGGTGCTGCAGCAGACGAATGCTGTCAGTGCGCAGGTTGCTGAAGATGCAGAATCTGCGCTGCTTCAGGCCCAGGCAACAGAAGAGGCTGCCAAAGCCGATCTGGAAACCGCACAGATCAACCTCGACAATGCGACCATTCGCGCGCCAATTACCGGGCAGATCGGTATTGCTGCCGTCAGCGTCGGGTCACTGGTGACCGAAAACCAGACGGATGCCCTGGCGACCATTCGCCAGATCAACCCGATCAATGTCGACCTGATGGACACCAGTGCCAACCTGCTGCGTATGCGTGACCAGATTGATGAGGGCCAGATTTCCGTTCCGCGTGGTGTCCCTTTGGCTGCCGCTCTGACGCTTGAAAATGGCAAGGCCTATGATGGTGAAGGCAAGGTATCGCTTGCCGACATGATCGTTGGCGAAACCACCGGTTCGTTTACCGTGCGGGCTACATTTCCCAATGAAAAGCGCGTCCTGATACCGGGCATGTTTGTTTCCGCCTCCCTGAAATTTGGAACAATGACCAATACCTTCCTCATTCCGCAACGCGCCGTCACGCGCGGCGATGACGGCAAGGCGACCATTTATCTCGTTTCTGCCGATGATACGGCAAAACTCGTTGAGGTGACCACCTCAGGCTCGAGTGGAAACGACTGGATCGTGACCAAAGGCGTCAGTGCTGGCGACAAGGTCATCGTTGATGGTTTCCAGAAAATATCTGACGGATCGGCCATTGAGCCTGTCGCAGCCAGTATCGATGAGGATGGTGTCGTGAAACAAACCATTGCCTCAGACGACAGTGCGGAGGGCGGCAAATGACGATGAACACGTCGCGCAACGCTGTTGCCAGCTTTTTCATTGCACGACCGGTCTTTGCGATCGTGCTTGCCATCGCCACCATGCTTGCTGGTCTGATGGGCATTTATTCGCTGTCGATTTCGCAATATCCGGAGATCGCCCCGGTCACGGTCCGCATCAATGCGACCTATACCGGTGCGACTGCCGATGCGGTGGAGAACTCTGTTACCAAACGCATCGAGAGTGCCATGACTGGCCTTGAGGGTCTGCTCTACATGGAATCGACCTCCAGCACGGGATCCAGTTCGATCTCGCTGACATTTGCAAATGGCACCAATCCTGAAACGGCACAGGTCGAAGTCCAGAACAAGCTGTCGCGTGTCGAATCTCAACTTCCCGATGCCGTCCTGGACGACGGCGTGCGGGTAAGCCGGTCTTCCTCCGGCATCATGATGATTGGCAATATCGTGTCGCATGACGGCCGTTACACCTCTGATCAGTTGGCCGATATCATGTCGGGCCAGATCGAGGAACGTATCGAACGGATAGATGGGGTAGGTTCGGTCCAGTCCTTCGGCTCAGGTTACGCCATGCGCATCTGGCTTGATCCCGTGTTGATGGAAAAATACGGACTTGTTCCCTCCGATGTGACCTCCGCCATTTCCTCGCAAAATGCCCAGGTTGCGGCGGGGTCTATTGGTTCCACACCTGTGGTGAAGGGGCAGCAGCTCAAGGCGAGCATCATCGTCCGCACCCAGATGACCTCTATCGACCAGTTCCAGCGTATCATCATCAAGACGGATTCCAGCGCCAGCGTTGTGCGTCTGTCCGACGTTGCGCGGGTGGAAGTCGGATTGGAAAGTTACGGGCAGAGCTCGACCTATAACGGCATGCCCGCTGCAGGTTTTGGTGTCCAGCTCGCCTCCGGGGCCAATGCCATATCGACATCCGATGCCGTGCACGCCGAACTGGACGAGATTGCAAAGTCGCTGCCCGATGGTGTCGAGATTGCCTATTCCTATGAGACAACGCCCTTTGTTGAGCTGTCCATCGAAAAGGTCATCCATACGCTGATCGAGGCGATCATTCTCGTCTTCGTGGTTCTGTTGCTGTTTTTGCAGAATTTCCGTGCAACCCTCATCCCGATGATTGCGGTGCCGGTGGTGTTGGCGGGAACATTTGGCATTCTCGCGGCACTTGGATTTTCAATCAACATGCTGACCATGTTTGCAATGGTGCTTGCCATCGGGCTTCTGGTCGACGACGCCATTGTTGTCGTTGAAAATGTCGAGCGCATCATGCGCGATGAGGGACTTTCCGCACGTGAAGCGACGGAAAAGTCGATGGGCGAGATCACGGGCGCGCTGATTGGTATCGCCCTCGTTCTGACGGCGGTGTTCATCCCCATGGCATTCTTCTCGGGATCGGTCGGCGTGATCTACCGGCAGTTCTCGGTGACGATTGCCAGTGCAATGTTGCTGTCCGTTTTGGTGGCCATCATTCTGACACCTGCCCTTTGCGCAATGATGCTGAAACCCAACCATGGTTGGGGGCTCAGCCGCTGGCTCGGCTGGTTCGATAGAGGGTTTAACCGTATTACCAACGGTTATGCCGGATGGGTCGGCAAGATGATTGCGCGGCCTGTGCGGATGTTCCTCGTATTCGCCATTCTTCTTGTCTCGGCCTATGGTCTTTATTCAAAGCTGCCGACCTCGTTTCTGCCGGAAGAGGACCAGGGCGTGCTGATGACCCAGATCACACTGCCGGCTGGCGCCAATGCTGCCCGCACGCAGGCCGTCATTGACATGGTTCAGGACTATTATCTCAATGAGGAAAAAGATGCGGTTCAAAGCGTGTTCATGACGCTTGGTTTTGGCTTTAATGGCAGTGGTGAAAATGCGGCCATGGGCTTTGTTCGCCTCAAGGATTTTGATGACCGGACCGATAGCCGCCTTAGTGCCTCTGCCGTGCAGCAACGTGCTTCGGCCTATTTCCGCAAGATCCGCGATGCCGAGGTTTTTGTAATGATGCCGCCAGCCATTCAGGGCCTTGGCCAATCCAGTGGCTTCTCCATGTACCTGCAGGATACGGCGAACAATGGTCGTGATGCGCTGACCGCCGCTGCCAACACACTGGCCGACAATGCCAAAGGCAGCGCCACAGTCGCTGATGTGCGTGGCAATACACGCTCGCTCGAAGCACAGCTGAAGATCGATATCGATCAGGAAAAGGCAAGTGCGCTCGGCATCAGCCTGTCGGATCTCAACAGCATGGTCACCACGGTGTTTTCCGGTTCACAGGTCAATGACTTCATCTACAAGGGTGAGATCAAGCCGGTTATCGTGCAGGCCGATGCGCCGTTCCGCATGCAGCCGGATGACGTCAATCGCTGGTCGGTGAAAAATTCCGAGGGGCAGATGATCCCGTTCTCGGCATTCGCCACCACATCGTGGACACAAGGGTCACCGTCGCTTGCCCGCTTCAACGGCACGGCCGCCGTATCCATGAATGGTTCTGCGCAAAGTGGCGTCAGCTCCGGTGCGGCCATGGATGGCGCCGAGCAGCTTGTTACCGACCTTGACGCCGGTTACAGCGCCGCATGGTCGGGCATCTCCTATCAGGAGCGCCTGGCGGGTTCGCAGGAAGCGCTGCTTTATGCCGTGTCGCTTGTCGTGGTGTTTCTGTGCCTTGCTGCTCTTTATGAAAGCTGGTCCGTTCCCTTCGCCGTCATTCTTGCTGTGCCGGTTGGAGTATTTGGTTCGCTTCTGTTTGCGCAGCTCTTCGGCCAATCGAACGACGTCTATTTCAAGGTCGGGCTGCTGACGACCATCGGCCTGACAGCGAAAAACGCCATTCTGATTGTCGAATTCGCCAAGGATCTGATGACGACCGGACGAACCGCCATTGAGGCGGTCATTGAAGCGGCCAGAATGCGACTGCGTCCGATCGTCATGACCTCGCTTGCTTTCATTCTTGGCGTTCTGCCGCTGGCGCGGGCAACGGGTGCAGGCTCTGCGGCTCAGAACTCGATCGGTATCGGGGTGATGGGTGGCATGATCTTTGCGACCATTCTGGGCGTGTTCTTTGTGCCACTGCTGTTTGTCGCAGTCGATTGGGTCAAGGCAAAGGGCAAACGCAAGGTCGAACCAACCCCGCAGGTGGCGTCTGACCACTGAGTGCATTCAGCCGTCTCGTGGGGGGCGTCCGGTTCTTGCCGGGCGCCCCCCCCCCTTTTTTTGTACGTCAGAGGTGCCGTCTGTCTGTATTTGTCACCACCATTTGGTGACCTCTCTGTGTGCTGGCTTGACGATTGTGATCAAAATTGAACGGGAGTTTATTGTTCAATTTTTGCGAACGAAGTGTCACCCCTCGATAACTATTTCTATCACGTCAATGTGACGAATCCGGCCCGTGGCCCCGCTTGCGCGGCGTCGAGCAGTCGGATTAGCGTCGCCCGCATAGTCGAACCGACTTTTGATAAGTGATACGGAAAGTCATATTTCACATGCTTCAAACGATGCTTTTAACGATCGTTGCACTGCCCCTGGTCCTTGGTGTTGTCGCAAGCCTGGTGGCACGCAAGGCAAGCCGCACAGGCTGGATTTTGGTGGCCGCACTCATCCCGTTGTTTGCGGCTGTGGTGCTTGTTGGTCTGGATGGCTTGCCAGCCTTTCCACCGGTGCGGGCCGCTCATAAACTGCCTTATGTGCTGCTGGCTGGTGGTCTGGTTTTTGCAATCCTCGCACCTTTTGTTCGTTCACGCTCCGCAGCGCTCGCCGGTTTTGGCGCGCTGATCTCTCTGGCGGTTCCCGCCTGGTGGATGGGCAGCGTCATTTTGTCGAATAGCGGGCGGAAACTGACGGTCACGCTCATTCTCATTGCCATTGCGGTGGTCGGTACCATCTGGGCAACGCTTGCAAAAAGCCGTGACACGGCTGAGCAGCAGCCGGTTCTGCCACAGGCGGCATTTGCCACCGCACTGTCCACGGCGCTTGTGGCGATCTTTGGCGGTTATATGGGCATGGCCATGTTCAATGGCGCCTTGACCGCCCTGTTCGGTGGTTACCTCCTGGTGGCCTATATTGCGCAACTGCGTGGAAACCAGCGCGCCTTCAATCTTGGTGGCCTGAGTGGATTTGCCTTTGCGTGGGTGGCATTTGTCGGCCTGCTGGCAACCGCGATCCTGGCACCACAGGCCTCCAGCGCCGCTCTGGTGATCGCCGGCCTCACCCTCACCTTGCTGCCGCTGACCTCAACCTTCGCCAACCGCCTGAAACTTGCCCCGGCGCTGCGCCCGCTGATCTGCGGATTGATCGTCGCCGTGCCGGCAATCATTGCCATCCTCACTGCCGGTCTTCAATTCGCCGGCTGATGATCCCCACCGGTATCATTTCGATACCCGTTCACAGGAGTAGTCCATGAAATTTATTGCAACAACCGCAGCCCTTCTTGGTCTGTTTGCCGCCGGTACTGCCTTTGCAGCCGACAGCTATGAAATCGACCCAACCCATGCATGGGTCAGCTTCAAGACCAACCACGCCGGTTGGGCAAAGGCTCACGGCGTCTTCCGCACGGTTTCTGGCGAAATTTCATTCGACAAGGACGATGTCACGAAGAGCTCCATCGACCTGAAAATCGATGCTGCCAGCATCGACACCAACCACGAGCAGCGTGATACCCACCTCAAGAGCCCAGACTTCCTGAATGTCGAGGAATTCCCTGAGATCACCTTCAAGAGCACCGGCATTGAAAAGACTGGCGACAAAACAGCCAAGGTCACCGGCGATCTGACGCTTGCTGGCACCACAAAGCCTGTCACGCTTGACGTGACGTGGAATGCAGAATCTCCGCTGCCTTGGGATGCAAACACCATCAAGACTGGATTTTCTGCCACCGGTGCCATCACCGGCGCAGATTTCGGCATCACCAAACTGGCCGATTTCGGCCTCGGTCCAGACCTGTCGCTGGATGTCGATTTGGAAGCCATCAAGAAGTAATGAAAAATCTGACGCCGACCCTGGAGGTCGGCGTCATTGTCTGGATGACCTCATCCTTTAGCCAATTGACAGCGCATCTTTCAGCGCCACGCCCTGCTTGGGCTGCAAGTCTAGATCGGCCTCGATGTGATCGATATGGTGCAGCATCAGGTCTGCGGCACGTTTGGCGTCACCGCGTTCGATCAGGTCCAGAATGGCGAAATGTTCGCTATGGCCGCAGCTCGACACACCGGAACGGCCATATAGCGCGATGACCAGTGAAGACCGCGCCACCAGCTCATCCATAAAACGTTGCAGGATGGCATTGCCGGCAACAGAGGCCAGCATGAGGTGGAAATCACCGGATGCCTTGATTTCCGCCCGCCGTGCTGCCGGGCCGCGCTCATTCATATAGCGCTCTTCCTCAATCAACTGTTCGCGAAAACGCGCGATGTCCTGCGGCGTGATCCGTTCGGCGGCGGCGGTAACAATGCCCGGCTCGATCAGCCGGCGGGATGCAAAGATCTGCCGTGCCTCTTCCGGCGTCGGATTGGACACGAAGGCACCACGGTTACGTTCTGTTTTCACCAGACCTTCGAAGGTCAACATCTGCAGGGCGGCACGCGCCACCGTCCGGCTGACATCAAAAAGCGCGCCGACTTCCGCCTCGGACAGTTTCGTTCCCGGTGCAAGCCGTCGGTCGATGATGGCATTGCGCAGAGACTCGCGGATCGCCATCGAGCGGTCCTCGATCATCGGATCAGCAGAGACGGCGGTTTGTTCAAGCAAGGTCATTGGTTTCGTCCAGTATGACCTGTTGTAGCGCGTTGAGGGGTCATCTGCCTAGTAGGATATTTTACAATCCATTATTAAGATTGCATACGATTTGACCATTGGATCGAAAACAATCGATGCAAATTTACGCAACCATGAATGACGAAAATGGTCTTGTGACAATATATCGTTGTTCTTCAACGATAAATTGAACTGGCACGGCTCCTGCATCACTAAAAACAATCGCAGGAGAGTGCCTATGAGCAAAGCCGCTGAAATAGACATCGTATCCGTTTCCAAGATCTATGGTGCCACCACGGCTGTCCATGAGATCAGTTTGAAGATCCCCGCCGGCACCTATTGCTGCCTGCTAGGACCTTCCGGTTGCGGCAAGACCTCAACGCTCAGAATGATTGCCGGACATGAGAGCATCTCGACGGGTGATATCCGGCTTGGCAATGCTGTTGTCACCGACCTGCCGCCGGCCAAGCGCGGCACGGCGATGATGTTCCAGTCCTACGCACTGTTCCCGCATCTCGATCTCGTCGACAACGTCGCCTTTTCCTTGAAGATGAAGGGGGTGGAGAAAGACGTGCGGCGTGCCAAGGCGCTCGACATGCTGAAGCTGATGCAGCTCGAAGCCTATGCGCCACGCCGCCCGGCCCAGCTTTCCGGCGGCCAGCAGCAGCGAGTGGCGCTTGCCCGCGCTTTGATCACCGATCCGGAAGCGCTTCTGCTCGACGAGCCGCTTTCCGCCCTCGACCCGTTCCTGAAAATCCGCATGCGGGCGGAGCTTAAAAAGCTGCAGACCTCGCTTGGCATTACCTTCGTGCATGTGACGCACAGCCAGGAAGAGGCAATGGCGCTCGCCGATATCATCGTCATCATGAATGATGGTCGCATCGAGCAGGCCGCTCATCCACGCACGGTGTTTGAGCGTCCGGCAACTGCCTTCGTCGCCAAGTTCATGGGCGATCACAACGTGATTTCCGGCCGCGTGATCAAAAGCGACGGCGATGAGCTGATGATTTCGGTTCCGGCTGGCGGCGACTTTCTGGCGATCGGCGCCGATGCAGCGGGCCTGACCGACACGGCCGACATCGCGGTCCGGACCGACCATGTGCGCGTAGCACCGGCGACCGAAAAGGGTCTCGGTTTCACCGGTTCCGTTTCCAACGTCGAATATCGCGGCTCATCGGTGAAGCTCACCGTCAATGGCTCCGGTGTAGAGGATTTTACCGCGATCCTCAGTGACAAGGACTATTTCGCCAATCCGGTGAAGGTTGGCGATGCCATTCCGCTTTCGTGGGAGCGTGAGGACGCGCTCGTGCTGGGGCGGCTTAAGCACTGAAAATACAACAATAAACCTCAAGAGGAGAACTGGCATGACCGATACAAAAAAAACGGGGATTGAGAAGACGGCCAAGGGAATTTCCCGTCGTTCGCTTTTGAAAACGGCATCGGCTGCGGCCGGCCTTGCAGCCGGTTCAGGCGCAATTACCGGTTTCCCGACCATCTGGGCGCAGAACCCGATCACGCTTCGCCAGTTTGGCACCGGCGTGTCGAACCTCAATGCGATTGCCGAGAAGTGCAAGGCCGATCTCGGCATCACGCTCGAGATGACGGCGACGGATTCGGATGCCGCCGCCCAGCGCGCAGTCACCCAGCCGAAGTCCTATGACATCGCCGATATCGAATACTGGATCCTGAAGAAGGTTTATGCGGCAGGCGTGATCCAGCCAATGGATACCAAGAAGCTGAAATATTACGACAAGGTCGTGCCGCTGTTCAAAAATGGCAAGTTGACACCTGACAGCGTGATTGCACAGGGCACCGCGCCGCACACGGTCGGTTTCGTTGAAAAGCCGGGCGACAAGACCTTTGCCAAGGAAGAAACCCAGTATTTCACCATGATGCCAACGATCTACAATGCCGATACGCTTGGCATTCGTCCCGATCTGGTTGGCCGTGAAATCACCACCTGGGCCGACATCATGGACCCGAAGTTCAAGGGCAAGACCTCGATCCTCAACATCCCGTCGATCGGCATCATGGATGCGGCGATGATCATGGAAGCGCTCGGCAACATCAAATATGCCGACAAGGGCAACATGACCAAGGAAGAGATCGACAAGACGATCGACTTCCTGATCAAGGCCAAGCAGGACGGCCAGTTCCGCGCCTTCTGGAAGTCCTTCGACGAGTCGGTCAACCTTATGGCATCGGGCGAAGTGATCATCCAGTCCATGTGGTCGCCAGCGGTTGCCGCCGTACGCTCCAAGGGCATCGATTGCAAATACCAGCCGCTGAAGGAAGGTTATCGGTCGTGGGGTGGCGGTCTGGGTCTTGCAGCACATCTGACCGGTGCACAGCTCGACGCGGCCTACGAATATATCAACTGGTACACGTCAGGCTGGGTTGGCGCCTATCTCAACCGTCAGGGTTATTACTCCGCCTGCATGGAAACCGCCAAGGAACACATGTCGGCCGATGAATGGGGCTACTGGATCGAAGGCAAGGCCGCGACGGGCGATATCGTCGCGCCGGATGGCAAGGTCATGGAAAAGGCCGGCGCCGTGCGCGACGGCGGCTCCTTCGAAGAACGCATGGGCCATGTCGCTTGCTGGAACTCGGTGATGGACGAAGACCGCTACATGGTCCGCCGCTGGAACGAGTTTATCGCAGCCTGATAGACAAACACATCACCCTCCCCCCCGCAAGGGGGAGGGCTTAACCCAGCCGCACCGCCAGGCGCGATCATGGCAGGTGAGCGGATCAAGTCTTCTTCCCAATCGTGGAGAAGATGGCCGGTAGGCGAGATGATGTAGCCGGGAGCGATGCCTTTTCGTTGAGAGAAGGTCCAGAGGCCCATAGGGAGATGCCAAGCAATGGCGACGATCACATCGACGGATACGGAAAATGCCGGGCAGGCTCGCCCAAAAGGCTTTCAGCTGCCGCTTGCCGTCATCTCCTATCTACAGGCGGTGCCGCTGACGCTCATTCTTGGGTTCTTTCTGCTGCTACCGATCATCATGATCGCAGTTGTCAGTTTCTGGGATTATGACTTCGCCCAGATGTATCCCGACTTCCTGACGATGAACTATGCCGAAACGCTGGGGTCATGGGTGACCTGGAAGACCTACCTCAACACCCTGAAATATGCCGCCCTGGTCTGGGTCATCACGCTTTTCATCGGTTTCTGGGTCGCCTATTTCCTCGCCTTCCACATCCGCACCACATCAATGCAGATGGTGCTGTTCCTGATCTGCACCGTCCCGTTTTTGACATCGAATATCATCCGGATGATTTCCTGGATCCCGGTTCTTGGTCGAAACGGCCTGATCAATTCGGCGCTGGTGGGCTCCGGAGTAATTTCCGAGCCGGTGGAATGGTTGCTCTATTCCGATTTTGCCGTCGTGCTGGCCATGGTGCATCTCTACACGCTGTTCATGGTGACACCGATCTTCAACACGTTGATGCGTATCGACAAATCGCTGGTAGAGGCGGCCCGTGATGCAGGCGCTTCTTCCTGGCAGATCCTGTCAAATGTCATCATTCCACTGGCCAAACCCGGCATGGCGATTGGCACGATTTTTGTCGTGACGCTTGTTATGGCCGATTTTTCCACCGTTCAGGTGATGTCCGGCGGACAGAGCGCCTCCGTCGCGCTGATGATGAAGAACCAGATGTCGCTGCTGCAATATCCGGCCGCTGCCGCCAATGCCGTGGTGCTGCTGGTGCTCGTGTTGATGATGGTCGCTGGCATATTGCGGATCGTCGATATCCGGAAGGAGCTTTAAGATGTACCGCGAAAAACGCTCCCGGGAATTCTACCTTCTCGCCATCTTCTTTGCCGTCTTCGTGCTGTTCCTCTATGGCCCGCTCTCGGCGATCCTGATCCTCTCCTTCCAGGGGCCGAATGGTGGCCTCACCTTCCCGCTCAACGGCGTGTCGCTGCGCTGGTTCGCCAACCTGTTCGAAACCCAGGCCGTGGGTGATTTCGGCGGTTCGTTCCGCCGTTCGGCAATGCTCGGCATCATGGTCATGCTGGTAACCGTTGTCGTGTCGCTGCTGGCCGGACTGGCCTTTCGCCGAAAATTCATCGGCGCGACGGCGCTGTTTTATCTGGCGGTCGCAAGCCTCGTTGTCCCCTCGATCATCGTTTCGCTCGGCATCGGCGTGTTGTTCAGCCAGCTCGGCCTGCAGCCCGCATGGTATTCCTCGGCCTTCGGCGCGCACCTGACCTGGACGCTGCCCTTTGGTGTGCTGATCATGTTTGCCGTCTTCAACCGCTTTTCGCCGGCTTACGAGGAAGCGGCACGGGATCTTGGCGCATCCTCCTGGCAGACATTTTCGAATGTCGTTTTGCCGATGATCGCACCGAGCCTGATCGGCGTTGGGTTGTTCGGCTTCACGCTGTCCTATGACGAATTTGCCCGCACGCTGATGACAGCAGGATCATTCAACACACTGCCGCTGGAAATCTACGGCATGACGACCAATGTGACGACGCCGGTGCTTTATGCGCTCGGTACGGTCACCACAGTTTTCTCCTTCCTGGTGATTGCTGGCACACTCGGCCTGATCGTCCATCTTAATCGTCGCAGACAGCGGAGTTGATGAGACACCGATGCGTATCCTGATCATCAATCCCAATACAACCGCCAGCATGACCGCAACCATCGCCGACAGCGCTCGCCGCGTTGCAGGGCATCAGACGGAGATTGTTGCCGTTACCTCATCGATGGGACCGGTTTCCATTGAAGGCTATTATGACGAAGTTTTTGCGGTGCCTGGCCTGCTCAAGGAAATCGCTGCTGGTGAAAAACAGGGCATCGATGCCGTCGTTATTGCCTGTTTCGACGATACCGGCCTTGATGCCGCGCGGGCACTCGCCAACGTGCCGGTGATCGGTATCTGCGAGGCGGCGGTTTCTGCCACGGCCTTCATCGCCCAGAAATTCACTGTTGTGACGACGATGGAACGGTCGCGGCTGCCGCTTGAACATCTCGTCTACCGCTATGGCATGTCGTCGCGCTGCAAGGTGCGAGCCGCGGATATTTCCGTCCTGTCTCTTGAGGACCCGAATTCCAATGCCCGCGACCGGTTGCGCAGCGAGATTGCGCTGGCGCTGAAGGAAGACAGGGCTGAAGCGATTGTGCTCGGCTGCGCCGGCATGGCGGATCTGACCGCAGAGCTTAGGGCCGAATTCGGTGTGCCTGTCGTGGACGGCGTTGCAGCGGCGGTGAAACAGGCAGAATCTCTGGTTACGCTTGGCCTGTCGACCGCCAAGCGCGGCGCCTATGCGACACCGATCTCGAAACCCTATCGAGGCATGTTGGAGGCCTTTCAACCTGATCGGCTGACAGGCTTATGAGTGAGGTTGTGATCCGATCGCTCGATCTGGCAGAGATCGACATGCTGATCGGCTGGGCAAAGGCCGAGGGCTGGAACCCCGGACTGGCCGATGCGGCACCCTTTCAGGCCGCTGATCCGCAAGGATTCATCGGCTGTTTTGTCGATGGGCAGATGGCCGCCGGCATATCTGCCATCCGTTATGGATCTGATTTCGGGTTTATCGGTCTTTATATCGCGCATCCTGATTTTCGTGGGCGCGGATACGGGCGGCGCGTTTGGGATGCGGGCATGGCGCATCTGAAAAACCGAACGATCGGTCTAGACGGCGTGCCGGAGCAACTGGCGAATTATCGATCCATGGGATTTGTCCCTGACTATCAGACCTTTCGCTGGAGCGGAAAGCTGAAAGGCCGGAACGATCCTGACATCCGCTCCCTTGAGGAGATTGATCCGATCAGCCTGATCGCGTTCGACGCCGGGTGTTTTGCAGAGCGCCGTGCGGCTTTTTTGCAGGCGTGGCTGGCGTTGCCGAGGCAGACAAAAGTGCTTGTCCGCGATGGTGCGATCTGCGGTTATGCTGTCGCGCGGCAATGCCATGAGGGGTACAAGATCGGGCCGCTTTTCGCCGCTGACACTGGTGCTGCAACAACATTGCTTTTTGCCTGTGCGGCCGAGATTGAAGGTCAATTGATCCACATCGACGTGCCTGCCGATCAAGCCGAGTTTTCCGCCGTCCTAGAGGATCACGGTCTTGAGCGCGGTTTCCAGACGACGCGCATGTATCGTGGCACACCGCCGTCATTCGAAACCGCGTATGTTTTCGGTGTGACAACGCTCGGACTGGGCTGAGGTGGCTACGAAACGGACGTTTTTCGGGATGCTGGCGGGCGCATTAACAGCATGAAGAACGGTGCGCCGACGACGGCGGTGATAATGCCGGCGGGCAGTTCCAGCGGTGCGATGATACTGCGCCCGACAAGATCTGCCGTTGCCATGAGAATGGCGCCAATGGCCATTGCAACCGGCAGATTTCTCGCATGGCGGGGACCAGCAATCAGGCGTGCGGCATGGGGGGCGAGCAGGCCAATGAACCCGACCGCGCCAATTGTCGAAACGGCAATGGCCGTGGCGACTGCCGCATAGATCAGCGCAAAAATGCGGCCGCGACCCGTCTCCACACCCAGTGCACGTGCTTTTTCATCGCCCAACACAAGGGCGTCGAGCTGGCGGCTGCAAAACAGGCCGAACATTGTTACGACCAAAAGCCAGGGAACCATCGCCGCGGCATCACCATAGCCGCGACCATGCGTTGATCCACTGAGCCATGATAGCGCCTGCGCGGTCTGCAGCCGTGCCTCGACAACGATGATGGTGCTGATGGCACCAAAACTGGCTGCGATGGCGATGCCGGCCAGAATGAGCTTTTGTGGCGATCTGCCGGGGCCAAATATCATCAGAAGAAGCACCGCTGACATCGCGCCGGCGATCGTAACCATCTGAAAAATCGGTGTGCCCGGAGAAAGGCCTGCAAGCAGTGCCACCAGACTAAACAGTGCTGCCCCTTGTGACAGGCCCAGTGTTTCAGGGCCGCAAAGCGGATTTCGTGTGACAGCCTGTAACACCACACCTGCTGCTGCCAGTATGGCACCACATCCCAGTGCAATGATCAGACGCGGCGCGCGCAGATCAAGATTTGCAAGAGCCGCATCGAAAGACGACGAAACGCCGTCGCCAATCATCAATGCCGCAACCACCAGCATCAGACCTGTTATGCCAAGGGCTGTAAAAAGCAGAGAGGCACGCAGGCGTCGCGCCGTTGAAGGTGTTGGCATGCGGCCCTCACCACCTGCCTTGGTTGTTCTCAAGAGCAGCAGCATCGCAGGTGCGCCAAGAGAGGCAACGGCAATGCCCGTTGGAACGGTCACGCCATTGCCAACCAGCACCTGTGTTATCACATCTGCAAACAGCAGCGCATTGGCACCCCAGAGCGCGGCAAGAGGCAGATGGCGATGGTGTCGTGTAATGCCGAGTGCTCTGAGCGCATTGGGAACGGCAAGCCCGATGAAACCGATTGGTCCGGCAAGTGTTACCGCCGCACCTGCCAGAACCACACCGGCTGTCAGGCCCGTCAGCGTGGTAGCCCGCGTCACACCTAGACTGGCTGAGGTCTGTTCACCGAGCACAAGCAGATCCAGCTGGCGTGCGATCAGCATCAGACCTGCAAACGATAAAAGAATGGCCGGGCCAGCCGTCAGGATTTTCGACCAGCCTGTCTGGTCAAGAATGCCGGCTGTCCACAACAGCAGGCCGGAGGCCCGATCATCGGCGAGCAGGATGATTGCCGAGGCGATGCCCACAAAACAGAGAGATGTCGCAACGCCGGCCAAGGCCAGCCGTCCTGGAGATGCGCGAAAGCCGCCAGCCAGCGCGATGCAGAAGACGGCGCCGACTGCGGCACCAGATGTCGTGGCGATGATTGGTGGGATCACGGCTGGCAGCAGCAGGGTCGACACAACGAGGAACAGTTGCGCGCCGCTGGTGACGGAGAGAATATCCGGGGCGGCAAGAGGATTTCGAAGCACGCTCTGAAACACCGAGCCTGCCACCGCAAGCGCCGCACCCACAAAAATGGCGGCAATCAATCTTGGGGCGCGGATTGTTTCCAGAACCGTCTGGGCCAGGGTGGCGGGACGTGACGGAAATGCCAAAACGTCGCTCCAGGCCACCAGCTTGCTGCCGATGCGAAAATCAACAAGGGCAAGCATCAACAGCAGGCAAAGGCCAATTGGCCAGGCACAGATCGACAGCACGGGCCGGATGCGTGACCGCGACACCTTCATGCCTCACGCCGCACAGTGCCAGTTGCGTCGGTGTTACCCACCCAGTCGATCAGGCAATAACCACGTTCGCCGTCACGCGGATGTGGCACGATGTCGACCTTGCAGCCAAAGGCGTCCTCCAGCAGATCTGCCGTTAGAACCTGTTGCGCAGTACCTGTTGCCAGAACCCTGCCCTTGCACATCAGCAGCACATCGTCTGCAATATCCATGACCTGGTTCAGGTCATGCAGCACCGCAACGATTGTCAGCCCCTCCTGGCGGTTGAGCTGACGAAGCAAGGTTAGAAGTTCGGCCTGATGGCGAATATCGAGAAAGCTGGTCGGCTCATCCAGGAATAGCAATTGCGGTTCCTGCGCCAGCGCCATGGCGACCCAAGCCCGCTGGCGTTCTCCACCGGACAATGTTGCAAGCTCCCGTTGGCGCAGATGGTGAAGATCAACTCTTCGAATGGCGCTATCGATCAGGCTGCGGTCACGCGCGGATATGCGGCCAAGCCAGGGGCGATGCGGATGGCGGCCCTGTTCCACCAGTTCTTCGACCGTCAGACCGGTCGGCACTTCCGGTGACTGGCTCATCACCGCGACCCTGCGGGCGATGTCGCGCCGCGACAGTTCCGACAGGGGCTGGCCGGAAAGCAAGATGTCACCCGATGTGGGTGTTTCCAGCCCCGCCAATCCCTTCAGGAGAGTGCTTTTGCCGGAGCCATTGGCGCCGCATATCACGGTGATACGCCCTTGATGTGCCTCGACGTTGACGTCGCTGAGGGCAAGGGCGTCGCCATAGGCCACGGTTAGTCCACGCGCTTCGACGGCGGGTATGCGTGTTGTTCGCTCGCTCACTTGGTTGCCCACTTGGTCGTTCACACCGCGACCTCGCGCATGGCTTTTCGAAGTGAAGAGAGGCTGCGATAACCGACATCGGCGGCGGCTTCATCCAGTCGCGCCCCTTCCGCCTGCCTGCGCATCACATGTGCCATGCGAAGGCGTCGCCGCCATTCGGCAAAGCTCATGCCCGTCTGGCTGCGGAATTTGCGGGTCATGGTGCGGCGGCTCATGCCGAGATCATCCGCCCAGTGGTCAATGTCGAGATCGATTGACGGCGTTTCCGAGAGGTCGCGGCATAGCCGTTGCAGCCTTTTGTCCACGGGCATCGGCAGGGCAAACGGCCCTTCCTGCGCATGGGCGATTTCATCGAGGATCAAGGCCGCGAGGTGTCCGCCGCGCCCCTTTTCATCATAGAGGGTCGGTTGTTCGAGAAAGGCACTGACAGCAGCCGATAACAGCACCGATGTTTCGATGACCCGAGCCGGCTCCCATGGCAGGGTAACACCGGGGTCCGGTTCGATATACAGCGACTGCATGGAAACGCGGCCATGCGACCTCACCGCATGCGGGATGTCAGGGGTGATCAGCAGCCCGTAACCGCTTGGAATGATGAACGAGCTGTCGGCGGTACGTGCGGTCATGAAACCGTCGATAATTTGCAGCAATTGACCACGGCGGTGGCTGTGCCAGCCGAAATCGACGCTTTTATCGTAGATGCGGGCCATTGCGGTAACCGGCCTTGGCACGTTTTGAAGGTCTGCGGCTTTATGCTGCTCTGTCATTTCAGCTCCAAATGCACAGCAATTTGATGACCGGCAATTCGGTGACACTGCGATGAGCCGAAGCAATAGTCGCAGCGATCCGGTTTTTCAAAAAGAAAATATGGCCCAATGAAGACTATTTCGCCAAAACAATCCAATCAGGCCGATAAATGGCCCACGAAAGACCAATTTTGACCTGACAATGATGATTAAAAAAGTCTAGTTATGCGCCGAATTTGGCGGGGCTTCGAGATAGAGCGGAAATTGCCCGGATACTCCCCGCCTCCGCCAGTACTCGCATCACAGGTTCGTCGCAATGCAAAACATCATTCATACGCCTCGCAATATATTGACCCGTCGCGCTGCGCGTATTCGGTTTTGGATGATGTCCGGTGTCGCCATGGGCTCGCTTGTCGGCGGGTCTGGAGTGGCATTGGCGCAGAATGCCGACGCCTCACTGCAGCTTGCGCCTATCGTCATCGATGGGAAAGCGCCCGTGAAAGGGGCGCGTGTTGAACAGCGCGGTTACGTCGCAAAGGACTCTGCCTCGGCGACCAAAACGACGACACCGATTGCCGAGACGCCTCAGTCCATTTCAGTCATCACCCGTGGTGCGATGACAGACCGCGCCGTGCAGACGGTCGCCGACAGTCTGCTCTACAGTTCCAACGTCAATGGCCAGCGATATGGTAATGATCCGCGTTCGGACTATTTCACCATTCGTGGTTTCAGTGCTGACCTCTATCTCGACGGTCTGCGCGTTCCGCAGATTGCCAACCAGACCGGCGGTTATGCAGGTTTTCGTGTAGAACCCTATTTCCTGAATCGCGTCGAAGTGCTGCGTGGACCGAGCTCTGCCCTGTTCGGCCAGACGAATGTCGGTGGTGTCGTCAACATGATCAGCAAGGATCCTTCTGATCAGGCCGGTGGCGAAGCCTATGTCAGGTTCGGCAGCTTCAAGCAGAAGGAAGTCGGCTTCGACACCACAGGTCCGCTCGGCAGCGGATCAGACCTGACCTATCGTGTTGAAGGTGTTGTGCGTGACAGCGACACGATGAATGATTTCGGCAAGAATGACCGCATCGCGATCAGCCCTACGGTGAAATGGTCGCCTGACGAAGATACCAGCATCACCGTCTATGGTGCTTACATGAAGGATGATGCCGGCCAGGTACCGTCGCTTATTCCGGCGCTTGGCAGTGTCTATCCAAACAGTCTTGGACTGACGATCCCGCGTAATTTTTCCGATGGTGACCCATCATTGGCAATCTACGACAAGGAAACCGCATATATCGGTTACCGTCTGGAGCATGCCTTCAACGATGATCTCACGTTGCGACAGAATTTCCGTTATTCCTATCTCGATGTGAACTACCAGAACCTCTATGCCACTGGCTTTGCCGCCTCCCCGACTACGCTTGCACGTACGGTTTACAATGCGCAACCGACGCTCAATGCCATCGCCCTCGACACCAATCTTGAGTACAAGTTTGATACGGGCCCAGTCAGCCACACGCTGTTGGGTGGTGTCGATCTGCAGTGGCAAAATCTCGTCAATGATACCGGAACGAAGACCGGCACTGCATATAACCTCAACATTTTTAACCCGATCTACAACATCGGTGTGACGTCTGCTCCTATCAAGACACATCTTGATCAGACGCAGAAACAGGCTGGCATCTATCTGCAGGATCAGATTGAGCTTGATCGTTTCCGTCTGACGATTGGTGGACGTCAGGACTTCGTAACCAATGATTCCGATAGCATTGCATATGGCACCCCTGACGTGCTCACGCAGCAGCGCCGCGATTACAACGCCTTTACCGGTCGCGTTGGTGCTGCTTATGTCTTTGACAATGGCTTCATTCCTTATGCGGTCTATTCGACATCGTTCTCCCCAGTTCTCACGTTGGCACCGAAGCCACTGAAACCGACGACCGGTGAACTGAAGGAAATTGGTGTCAAATATGCACCGGAGGGTGAAGACTACAATGTGACGTTGTCCGGTTTCGAAGCGACGCAGCAGAATGTCGTTCAACGCATTTCGGGCGAATATTATCAAACCGACGAGGTGCGGGTTCGTGGTATCGAGCTTGAAGCCAATGCCACCCTTTGGGACCGCTTGAATGTGACGGCCGCCGCCAGCTGGCAGGACCCGGAGGTGACGCGCAGTCAGACGGCGACACAGGTTGGCAAGCTGCCATATACGGTGCCGAAACAGCAGCAGTCGATATTCGTCAGCTATGATGTGCCGATGCCGGACGCCTGGGATGGCAAGCTGACCATTGGTGCCGGCGCCCGCCATATTGGCAAAACGGCGGGAGATACCAACAATACCTTTTTCGTGTCTGGTTACACACTGGTCGATGCCTTTGCGCGGTATGAACATGATCGTTATTCATTCCAGCTCAATGGATATAACCTTGCCGATAAGGACTATGTGGCCGGTTGCAACACCACCACGCAGTGCTACTACGGTCAGGGACGAACCGTGGTGGGTACCGTGAGCGTGAAGTGGTAATCGAAATTCAAAGACGAAGCTTTATAGCAGGTGTGGCGGCTTTGGCTGCCACACCTGATCTGCTTGTTGCCGCGCCGGCAAAACGTGTGGTCACGCTTGAATGGACCTCTACGGAAATTGCGCTTTCACTCGGCATTTCGCCTGTCGGCTGCGCGGAACCTTCCGGTTACCGGACTTGGGTGAATATCGAAAACAACAAGCTGGACGGTGCCGTTGATGTCGGGCGACGCCAGCAGCCGAGCCTTGAAGCCATCCGGAAACTTGAACCTGATCTGATTTTGTCGTCGCGTTTTCGCCATGCATCCCTTGCTTCTGCGCTGGGAGACATAGCTCCAACCCACCTGATCGATGATCAGGATGGCGATGCAGACATGCTTGCAGCGGTTTACCGCAGCGTTGGCCAAGCCGGAACGGCTCTTTCCCTGAAAAATGAGGCTGACGTTTTGCTTGGCCAGTTCGACCGCGCTGTCGAGATGTTGAAAGCCAAATCCAGCCAGAAGATTGCGGGCCGAAAACTGCTGGTGGCGCAGCCATTGCCCGGCGTTCCCAGGCTTCGTGTGTTTGCGCCCAATGCGGCCATATCGATGTTGCTGAACAAAATCGGTTTTACTGCCGCCTTGGATATGTCACCGCAACCCTTTGGCTTCACGACGATTGATCTTGAAGGTCTGGCCACACTCGACGGTGACAGCGCATTGTTCATGCTGGCAGAACAGTTGCCACAGGAACTGGCTGACGCGGCGCTGTGGCCAATCTTGCCAGTTGTCGCGCAAGGCAATGTGCATCTTGCCGCCAATCCGAGGTGGCCGTTTGGCTCGACTGCATCCCTGCAGAAATTGCTTGAGGATATCGTCGGCACTTTTGCCTGAATAGGATACCCAGCAATGCAGATAAAAAAACGGCCTTGCACTCTGATGAGCGCAAGGCCGGATGTCTCGTTTTCGTGTTGATCAGCCAACCGCAAACGGAACGGTTACAAAGCTCTGATCACCACCGCGTTCGATGAGCAGCAGAACAGCCTTGCGGCCACTTTTGCCGGCATTTGCGACAGCCATTTTTGCTTCCTGTGCCGTTTTAACCGCATGTTGGTTAACCGAGACAATCAGGTCGCCAGGCTGCAAGCCGGCCTCTGCTGCGGGCTTGTCAGGCGCAACGCTTGCAATGACGGCACCGCTTTCCGTTTCAGGTAGGTTCAACGCCTGGCGCATCTGATCGTTGACGTCAGCCAGACCAATGCCAATGGTCGGAAGTTTTTGCGCTGCCGGACCTGTTTTGTCCTGTTCCGTGGATGCCTGCTGCTGGTCCTGGCCATTCTGGCCGATGGTCAGTTGCAGGTCCTTGGTTGCGCCCTGCCGCCAGACCGTCAGATTTTCCTTCGAGCCGGGTGTCATGTCTGCAACCATACGTGACAGGTCGCGTGGTGTGGAGATGGTCTTGCCACCCAGGGCCGTGATCACGTCGCCGGTCTCGACACCAGCCTTTGCGGCTGGGGTGTCATTGCTGACCCCAGCAACCAAAGCACCTTCAGCCTTGTCGAGGCCAATCGCATTGGCGATATCTGCCGAGACAGGTTGGATCTGGACACCGATGAAGCCGTGTTCGATCGAGCCGTCCTTCATCAGTTTAGCCACGACCCGCTGGGCCTGATCGGATGGAATGGCGAAACCGACGCCAACGCTGCCGCCATTGGGGGACTAGATGGCGGTGTTGACGCCAACGACATTGCCATCGCTGTTGACGAGCGGGCCACCGGAATTGCCATGGTTGATCGGTGCATCAATCTGGATGAAGTCATCATAAGGACCAGAATGCAGGTCACGACCGCGTGCCGAGACGATGCCAGCCGTTACCGTGGTGCCGATGCCGAAGGGATTGCCGATGGCAAGGATCTGGTCGCCGAGCTTCAACTTGTCGGAGTCGCCCCAGGCAACGGTTGCAAGTGGCGTCTTTGTTTCGATTTTCAGGACGGCGAGGTCAGACTTGGGATCAGCGCCAATCAGTTTGGCAGGCAATTCCGTTCCATCATCCAGCGTGACCTTGATGTCGAGCGCATTGTCGATAACGTGATTGTTGGTCACGATGTAACCATCTGACGAAATGACAAAACCTGAGCCCAGAGCCTGCGAACGCTGGGATTGCCGTTGTTGCGGTGCCTGGTGGGGCATGGGAATGCCCTGCTGACCGAAGAACTGCTTGAACTGTTCATTGAAGGGCGAGTTTTCACCAAAGGGGGATGTTTCGTCCGAAGCGACTGCTTCTGCCTTCATCGTCGTGGTGACGGTGACAACAGCGGGTTTGTCGGCTGAAACGATGGAGGCGAATGAGCCTGCCGGGGCGACGATGCCGCTGACGACAGGTGTGGATGACGACGGTGCCGCGAATGCTGCATTGCTGCCCAGAATGACTGGAGTTGCCAGCGGCACTGCGATGATGGCGGCCCCCAAAAGGGCCAGGATGCGATTTCTCTGAATGATGTTTGACATGATCGTACTCACTCTCTTCCGAATAACGGGCTTCGAATAATTGAACGCACAAAGGCGTGTCCGCCTGTCACGACAGGCAGGGATGGGTTCATTTCTCTGAGGGTTGCTGCGGGGGGCTAACGGCCTAGTCGCAGACGCGGGCCCGGTACATGTCGCCCCATGCATTTTGCTGCCAAACAACATGGCAGGTTGGGTAGTGAGCGACAGGCAGCGGTGGTCCGTATGCCATGGGAGGTGGGCCATAGGGCGCTGCGCCATAGGCTGGCACACCGTAAACCGGTGCATGATGAGAATTGGCAAGCAAGGCGCCGCCGACAACGGCGCCAGCTAGTCCGGCAACGAGACCGCGGCCGAAATTATTGCGGGCTTCAGCCTGGGAGGCGGTGGCGAATGCCGTACCAGCAATCGTCAAGGCGACCAGTCCGGTGGTGACGAATGTGTGTATTCTAGTCGTCATGGTCCTGATCCTTTTTAAATGGTCGCGCCTTGTTTCGTGACCATGGGACAGACATTAGACGAACGCGGATTACCGTTCGCTATCCGCAGCATTAAACCTTGGTAAGTTTCACGGAGAGCCTAGTTGGAAAACCGGATACCCAAGTGGCAGAAAGCATAAGGGGGATCGTTCAGGCGCAGTGATGTCACCGCATCCGGTTGACTTTGTGCCCCGCACCCGGTTCAACAATTGCAGTGCGGCATAAAGCCGTTTGCAACACCGGATGCTGGATCGCTTATTAATGGAATTTCGTCAACTTGGTACCTCGCCGCTGAACCTTTCTCAGGTTGGATATGGCTGTGGCCGCATTGGCGATCTCAAACAATCCGAGGATTGCCAGACCATTCTCGATACAGCCTGGGATGCCGGTATCCGCTATTTCGATACGGCACCCGGTTACGGTCTTGGCCTTTCAGAGCGACGGCTCGGTGATTTCCTGCGGACAAAGGAAAGATCATCCTATGTCCTCTCCACCAAGGTCGGTAAAATCCTCGCGCCAGTGCCCGGCGCAGCGGTCAACACCATGCCGTTCGATATCGCCTATGATTACACCTATGACGGTGTGATGCGCTCGTTCGAATTCAGCCTGGCACGGCTTGGCCTGTCATCGATCGACCTGCTTCTGGCGGATGATATCGAGGTGTCGACGCTCGGTATCGCCGAATATCGCCGGCATTTGCCACGTTTTCTGGAAAGCGGCATGCGGGCGCTTGAAGAGCTCAAATCCAATGGCAACATTTCGGCCTTTGGCATCGGCGTCAATGATGTCGGTGTCTGTCTCGACATCATGCATCGGGTCAAGCTCGATTGTGTCATGTTATCCGGCAAATATACCTTGATCGACCGCACTGCCGGCACGCGGCTGCTGGGTGTCTGCGAACGGATGGCGACACCGCTTATCATTGGCGGGATCCTTAATGGCGGAACACTGCTGGCGCGTGACAGGCCCTATGATGATGATCCGCTGGTTGCCTGCGCCAAGATGGCGCAGGGCATTGCCGATGAGGAACATATCAGCCTGGAAAGCGCTGCCTTGCAGTTCCCGCTGTCGAACACGGCGGTAACCTCGGCAATGCTGGGAACCACCAATCCGCAGCGGTTGCAGCGTATCGTCTCGGGGATCAACGACGTTATCCCCGGTCAGGTCTGGTCCAGGTTCAACTCGGTCGCGCTGAACTAGCCTCACCGCCACAAGTGAGGCTCGACGGCAAGAGGCCGCTTTTAGCCCTTTACGATGATCTTGGCGCCCGGCGTGACGCGCTCATAGAGGTCCATCACGTCCTGGTTCATCATGCGGATGCAGCCGGCAGACACGCCCTTGCCGATGGAGCTTGGATCATTGGTGCCGTGGACGCGGTAATAGGTGTCCCTGTTGTCCTTGTGCATGTAAAGCGCGCGTGCACCCATCGGGTTTTTCGGACCGCCATCCACGCCGTCCTTGTGCGGGCCGTAATGGGCGGGGTTTCTCTTGACCATGTCAGGGGTCGGGATCCAGCGCGGCCATGCGGCCTTTCTGGCAATGATGGCCTCGCCGCCATCAAAGGAGCGTGCCACCGGGCCAACGCCAACGGCGTAACGGATAGCCTTGTTGCCGGGCTGGATCAGGTAGAGGAAGCGGCTCTTCTGATCGACAATGATGGTGCCGGTTTTTTCTTCCGATGGGTAGCTGACGACCTGACGCACATATTGCGGGTTCAGCTTCTGCACATCGATGGCGGGAATCTCAAAACCGCCATCGGTTTTGGCGCCATACATTTGCGCCGGGTCGGTGCCAACAGACTTGATTGTGTCGTTTTCGGCGCGTTGCTTGACGAGCTGTGGCGTGGGGGCGGTACTGCCATCACCCGTGCTGGCACATGCCGACAGCAACAGGAGCAGCGCAATCGCCAACGCCTTGCGAGGAGAGAAGAAAACACGAATCATGGGGGCCTGCCTAATGCGGATTGGAACTTTCCACGCTTGGCTGACGCCCTCACCTTAACACTGCCTTAAGATTGATAGAACTAACGCAGCTGTGAACAGCTTCATTCGCCCGGCAGTGTCAAAACGACCACGAAGCCAGCTGTCATGTCACGGAAATCCAGCCTGCCGCCCAGCTTTTTCATGGCCATGTCGACAATGGCCAGACCAAGGCCACTGCCATCAGCTGTTGGGGCGTGGCCGCGCTTGAAGCGTTCCCGCACACTGGCCTGATCTTCCACGGCAATGCCCTGCCCGCGATCGATGACTTCGATCTGCATGCCGGCGTCCGTGGTTCGAAAGCGGATGGTGACTTTGGTGCCCTGCGGCGCATATTGAATGGCATTTTCAATCACATTGCGCAGCGCCAGACGCAGCAGGTTGATATTCCGGACCACCACGTCCTGTTGCTCTGGCAGGTCAAATTCCAGTGACACCGAACGTTTGCTGCTTAATCCTTCGAGGTCGCATCGTATGTCCTCCAGCACCCGGTCAAGACGCGCTACCTCAGCCTCGTCACCACGGTCGACGGAATCGACCGAAGCAAGGTCAATCAGCTGGCGCACAAGGCGGCCGGTTCTATCGACGCTGGTCGAGATATGCGCCAGCGCCTTGTTTCTGACGTCCTCCTCATGGCTTTTCAACGCCACCTGAGCCTGGGTTTTCAGACCCGCCAGCGGTGTCTTCAACTCATGGGCGGCATAGGCGATGAAGGATTTTTCGCGCTCACGCGCTTCCTCAACCCGCAAAAACAGCGAGTTCAGCGACTTGAGCAGCGGCTTGATTTCGCTTGGCGCATCCTTCTGTTCTATGGCATGCAGCTCGTCAGCATTGCGCATGCCCAGCAGGGCGGCGATGCGGTTGAGAGGCCCCAACCCCTTGCCGACACTGAACCAGATCAGAAGTGCCAAGATGGGCAACATGGCCACCGCCGGCACCAGCTGGCCCTTGACCACATCGGCCACCAGCCGGTCGCGAATTTCAAGACTGTCACCGATCAGCACCCGGACATTCAGACTGGTATTGACCACGGCAAATACCCGCCAGCGTACACCGTCCACCGTCGTTTCGCTGAAACCGCTGGTGTTGTCGGTCAGCGCATCATCCGGCGCACTGGCCGAGCGGCTGACCAGCTTGCCCTGCAACGACCAGATCTGGCAGGATAGCTGCCGCCGGTAATCGCCCTGCACATCAAAGGGCGCGTCGGGAGAGCCTAAAGCATCGCTTGCCTTGGTGTCGTCGATAGCGGCGGCCACATCGATATGGTGATCGGTGATCAGTGAACTGACCATGCGGGCGGCTTCCATCAACCGTGCATCCAGTACCCGTTCCACCTGATGCTGCACGCTGAAATAGGTCCACAGCACCGCAAACAGCCACACGGCACCGGTGGTGGCCAGCAGGATGGCAAACAGCCGAAGACGTATCGAGCGCATCACCCCATCCCCAGCCGGTAACCGACGCCGCGCACCGTCTCGATGACCGATGTGCCGAGCTTGGCGCGCAGCTTGTGCACATGCACCTCGATGGTGTTGCTCTCGACATCCTCCTGCCAACCATAAAGCCGCTCTTCCAGCGCCTGTTTGGAATGGATGGCCTGCGGGCTTTCCATCAGGGCATGCAGAATGGAAAATTCGCGGCGCGACAGGCCAATCTCCACCTCGGCGCGGCGCACCAGCATCGAGGCCGGATCAAGGGTCAGGCCACGCAGGCTGATCTCGGCACTGGCGCGGCCGCTAGAGCGGCGGGTAATGGCGCGCAGGCGTGCGGCGACCTCATCCAGATCAAAGGGTTTGCCGATATAGTCATCGGCGCCAGCATCCAGCCCGTCAATGCGGTCGCCCACCTCGTCCTTGGCGGTCAACAGCAGCACGGGAATGCGATTGCCCAGATGTCGAATGCCGCGCAGCACATCCAGCCCCGACCCATCCGGCAACATCCTGTCGAGCACAACGGCGTCAAAACGGCCGGTTTCCAGCGCCTCGGTGGCATCGGCAACCGTGGTTACGCCATCGGCGACAAAACCGCTGAGTTTGAGGCCTTCGCGCAGGCCATCCAGCAGGATCGGGTCATCTTCGACAACAAGAATTCGCAAGTCACGTCTCCGCAAGCGGTCTGTTCAACATTTCGTCCGGATTTTTAGTCCGATTTTCACCTTAAGGCTGCCTTAAGCTACCGGTCGGATCAGTCCTGATAACAAAATGTAGACGAAAGGACATGGCGGATGCGCATAGTAGCGTTCACGTTTGCGATGCTGACGCTGGTCGGCATGACACTGGCTGGCGTCGTTTCGCCCGCCGTGGCAACGCAGACACCGCTTGAAATGGATCAGGCCTTCAAGGTGTCGGTGGAGCAGGCAGCGGATAATCGCGCCGTGATCCGCTGGACCATCAACGACGGTTATTACCTGTACCGCGACTATCTGAGTGCCGAGGACACGGCCGGTAACAAGCTCGACCTGCAGACCCTGCCGGGCAAGGTCAAGGATGATCCGAACTTCGGTTCGACCGAGATTTATTATTCCACCGCCACAGCCTCGGTGCTCAACGCACCACAGACTTTTCGCCTGACCTATCAAGGTTGCCAGGAGGATGGCCTGTGTTATCCGCCAACCACCAAGACAGTTGATATGGCGACCTTGTCGCTGGCGGGCGATGGCGCTGGCAAAGGCCTGTTTTCACAGGGTGGATTTGCCGCCGCAGCCAAGGCCCCCAACGCCTTTTCCAGCGCTGCCAGCACCGGTAATGCCATTGATCGCGCTGATGATGACCTCGCCTTCACACTGGCGGATGAACATGCCGAAACCGCCATCGACCGTATGCTCAGTGATGGCGGCGTTGCCCTGTTGCTGGCCGGGTTTCTGGGGTTTGGCGTGCTGCTGGCCTTCACGCCCTGTGTGTTTCCCATGTATCCGATCGTCGCGGCCATGCTGGCCCGCGAGGGTGAAAACCTCACAGCACGGCGCGGTTTTACCCTGTCATCGGCTTATGTTCTGGCGCTGGCCTGCGCCTTCGGGCTGCTTGGCATGGCAGCGGCATGGTCTGGGCAAAACCTGCAGGTTGCCTTGCAGAGCACCACCACGGTGGCGGCGATTGCCATTCTGTTTGTGGTGCTGGCGCTGTCGAATTTCGGTCTGTTCCATTTGCAGCTGCCGGCCTTTATCTCGGCGCGGTTCAGCAAGGGCAAAACAAGGGCCGGCACAGTGCCGGGCGCCATGGCGCTTGGGTTTTCCTCGGCGCTGTTGATTGGCCCTTGCGTGACGGCACCTTTGGCCGGGGCGCTGCTTTACATTGCCCGCACCGGTGACATAACCATTGGCGCGGCCGCGCTGTTTGCGCTGGGGCTTGGCAAGGGCATTCCGCTGGTGATCATGGCGACAGCCAGCGGCAAGGCGCTGCCAAAGGCCGGCCTATGGATGGAAAAGGTGCGCCAGATCTTCGGTTTCCTGTTTCTGGCAACCGCGCTGTGGCTGGCGACACCGCTTCTCCCGCAATCCCTCGTGTTGCTGGGCTGGGCCGTGCTGGCGCTGTCCTTCGGAGTGTTTGCCTTGACCGCCGCAACTGGCACCACCGGGTCCGGTTTCAGCGTCATCTCGCGCAGTACAGGTCTGGCATCGATCATCTGGGCGGCATTGCTATTTGTCGGTCTCGGCCTTGGTGCGAATGATCCGCTGGCACCGCTGAAGCCATTGCTGTCAGGCGGTGGCGCACAGAGCGTGGCCCGCATAGAGAAGTCGGACTTTGCCAAGGTCGGCTCGCTGGCCGAACTGAAACACCGTATCGCCTCTACACCAGGTAATGAACCGACGCTCCTCTATGTCACCGCAGACTGGTGCGTGACCTGCCGCACCATTGAACGCTCGCTGCTGACCAGTCCTGATGTTGTCGATGCGATTGGCAAGGTCAACCTTGTCAGTCTCGACCTGACGCAGCTTAACGACGACAAACAGGCCATGCTGTCGGCGCTTGGGGTTATCGGTCCACCGACCATGGTGTTTCTGGACGCCAAACGCCGCGAACCGGCGGCAACCCGGCTGGTCGGCGAATTTTCCGCCAGTGATCTCGCAGCCTCGGCCCGCAAGGCACGGGAGGACAGTCTTTGAACACACTTTATCAGCACTTAAATCAGCACATAACGCGGAAGGAGAATTCCGATGTTGTCACGCCGTGATGTCTTGGCAGGTGGGCTTGCGACTGCCGCAGCTCTGACTTTGCCTGGCGCAAGGGATAGCGCCGCTGCGCAAATGAGCACGAAGGAGATATTCTTCGACAAGGATGCACCGGTGCTTGGCAACCCCAAGGGATCGGTGACGGTGGTCGAATATTTCGACTATCAATGCCCCTATTGCAAAAGCTCGCACGCGGCCTTGAAAAAGGTGGTGGCGGCGGATGGCGATGTGCGGCTGGTGCTGAAAGACTGGCCGATCCTCGGTGATGCCTCGGTGTTTGCCGCACAGGCAGTGCTGGGTGCGGCGCAAATCGGCCACTATGAACCGGCCATGGAAGCGCTGATGAAAACCAGAGGACGCCTGTCGCAAAATCAGGTTGAAAAGGCACTGGCCGGTGTGGGCCTGACGATGGAAATGCTGTCGGCCGCCGTCAATGAAAACAACAGCAAGATCTCCGCATTGCTGGATCGTAATTACAGCCAGGCGATGTCTTTCAATTTTGTCGGCACGCCGTCCTTTGTCATAGGCAAGGACGTCTATCCCGGTGTTCTCAGTGAAAAGGCACTGAAAGACGCCATCAAACTGGCGCGTGCCTGAGCCATGACTGGCCGCACGCCCCATACTCCAAATCTTGAAAGTAACCTCCATGTCCCGTTTCTCCCTTATCCGCCCCATCATCGCTGTCACCTGTGCGCTTGGCCTGTTGTCCGCCCTGCCCGCTTGTGCCGAAGACAAGGCGGATCTACCGCCAATACTGCGCACCATTGAGGGTCAGGGCATCAAGATACTCGGTGAAATGAAGGTGCCGGGCGGCCTGAGGGCCTTTGCCGCCAAGGCGGGTTCACAGCCGCTTGCCATCTATCTGACGCCTGACAATGAACATGTGGTGGTCGGTACGCTGGTTGATGGTTCCGGTCAGGATATGGCCCAGACGCAACTGAAGGAAATGACGGAAAAACCGATCATGGAAGATGGCTGGAAACAGCTGGAACAATCCGCCTGGGTGGCAGACGGTAAGGCCGATGCACCGCGCATTGTTTATACCTTCACCGACCCCAACTGCCCCTATTGCAACAAGTTCTGGCAGGCCGCACGACCATGGATCGACAGCGGTAAGGTGCAACTGCGCCACATCATGGTTGGTGTGATCAGGCAGGATTCTCCGGCCAAGGCAGCTGCTATTCTGGAGGCCAAGTCGCCATCTGAGGCACTGACCGAAAATGAACTGAAACACAAAAACGGCGGCATCAAAGCCCTGTCGAAGATCAGTGACAAATCGACCGCCAGCCTCAACAGCAATGCCGATCTGATGACCAGCCTTGGTTTTAACGGCACGCCGGCGATCGTTTTCAAGAAGGATGACGGCACCATCGGCAGCGTTGCGGGCATGCCGCAGGGCGGAGCTTTGGACATGATTTTCGGCCCGAAGTGATGTTATGACCAAAGTCCGTCGAACAAGGGTATCAAGTGGCTTTCGTCATCGCACAACTTCAGGTCAAAGTTACGTTTTGGAAACGTCATATTCAAGCAGGTCAGGACAGATGAACAAGAGCATAACAACGGGTCATATTTCGCGTCGGTTGATATTGGGTGCCTGCCTTGCTGTTGGTCTGGCAGCTCCTGCATTGGCGCAAGGCACTGAAGATGCCGTTTCAAAAAGCCTGCTGCCAGACAACTATATCGGTGCTGATAGCGCGCCGGTATCGCTGATTGTCTATTCCTCGCCAACCTGCAGCCACTGCGTTGATTTCCACGCCAATGAACTGCCGAAGCTGCAGGAAAAGTATGTTGGCCCCGGCAGGCTGAAAATTGCCTACCGTCCGTTCATGCGCAACTCGCTGGATGCGGTCATTTTCATGCTGGCGCATTCGCGAGGTGCCGACAAGTTCGATGAGACCGTGTCGACCTATATGGACAAGTTTGACGAACTGGCCGCAGCGCAGGACACCGAACAGGCGGTGCGATCAATTGCTGAGGGACTGGGCATCGACAAGGCCGGTTTTGACAAGGCCGTGGCCGACCAGCCCTATTTCGACCAGTTGAATGCCGCCACCAAACAGGCGCAGGAAGAGTTCAAGGTGGCAGGCACGCCAACGTTCTTCGTCAATGGCGAACAGCTTACGATTGACAGAAGTTTTGATGAGGTCGGTGAAGCAGTGGAAACGTCTCTAAACTAGGCTTTGCCACCCCCTGAAACTCGCTGCGGCGACGGCACCGTTTTGTCGTCGAGTTGATTGAGCAACGACAATCGGTCAGCGGCGACGCAAATGTGTCTCCCTGTCTGCACGACCTGATGGATGCCCGGCATCAGTCCGAAACAACCACATCCAGTTTGGATTGGAGAAAGGCAGCCCCCAGAAAATCCGGTGGTGCCGCATCGCAGACCAGATGTACAAACTCGTCTGCACGCCCAATCGTCGCAACGGCCTTGCTGTGGAATTTCGATTGGTCGCCGACCAGCACGGCAGTTTCGCACCGTCGCATTGCCGCCTGTTTGACGGCAATTTTTTCAAGATCGTAATCGAGCGCCGAGCCATCCGCCGCAAAACCGGAAAAGCCGATAAAGGCGTAATCGAAATGGATGGCGTCAATGCCAGCAAGTGTGGTCGCCCCCACCAGGGAGCCGTCTGCACCACGCAAGGACCCGCCAAACACATGCAACTGGATTTTCGGCTCTGCCGCCAGCAACATTGCGCAGGCAAGGCTATTGGTAAAGGCATGCAGCCGGATGTCACGTGCTTTCAGGGCTGCCGCGACAGCCTCGACCGTCGTTCCGACATCGAGAAAAACCACGGAACCTTCCGGCACCAGCCCGGCCGCAGCCACGCCAATTCGCTCCTTCGCCGCCGTCGCGCGCAGGGTTTTTTCGGCATAACCAAGGCGAACCGTTGAATCCATCGGTCCCGCACCGCCATGGAAACGCTGTAGCAGCCGCATTTTGTCGAGATGGATGATATCGCGCCTGATCGACTGCACAGACACGTCGAAACGCTGCGATAGCGTTTCCAGTGTCGCATATCCGGTCTCTCCAACTGTCTGTAAAATCTCTTTCTGGCGGGCTGTCAGCTCACTGGACTGGGGCATGAAATCTCTTGTCATAAATCTTCCATCGATGTCACATATATTACATGCACATGACAGTTTGACGACCGTTTTTGTACGGTTTCATTTAAGGAGCTATGACGAGTATGCCTGCATTGCAGTGGGACGCGGGGCAAAAATGCCTTCGCACCGCCGGTAAAGTTTTTGATCCATCCCGGTTGATATGGCTGGACAGTGATAGTGACCAGAGCGCTCCAACCGTGACACCATTGGAAGCCCTCAAGAGACTGGCTGAAAGCGGAGCGCTCAAGCGGGTTCCGGTTGGTATCATCGGGCCGCGTGAGGCAACGGATCAACAACGGCAGGTGGCTTACGCCTTGGGTGCGGCGATGGCGGATCATGGTTTGCAATTGCTGTGTGGCGGCAAAAACGGCGTCATGGAAGCGGCTTGTGAAGGCCATGCCGCCCATGGCGGGCTTCCTGTTGGCATATTGCCGGATGAAGAATGGCAGGCGGCCAATCCATTCGTTGGTATCCCTATCGCCACCGGTATTGGTCCGGCACGCAATGCCATCATTGCCAGAGCCTGTATTGCATTGATTGCTGTGGGCGGCGGGGTTGGTACCCTGTCTGAAATGGCCCTCGGTCTGCAGTTCAACCGCCTGGTTCTTGCCACGGCGGGCGCACCCTATGTCGAAGGTGTGCCTGTGCTGTCCGAGATCGAGGACGTGCTTGATCTCGTCGCGCGGCGAATTTTGCAAGTTATGTAATAATTCTTCCATATGTCATAAAACTATCATCGAAAGACAATAGAGAGGCACTCAAACGCAACACGCAAACCAGCGGACTGCCAAAGTGCCCATTGTCGCCATTGCCTATTGTCTCTTTCTGTTCGCTCCCGTGCTATTGCTGGCATTGGGATCGTTTGGAGAAAGCTGGAGCAACACGCTCCTGCCATCGGGTTTTACGTGGCGGTGGTATGAGGAGGTTGCGGCGGACCCCAGCTTCCGCCGCGCCTTTGTCACCAGTCTGCAGGTTGTTGGCATCACCTGCGCGCTCAACGTTCTGATTGGCATGCCGTTGGCCTACGCCATTCAGGTTGGTGCAAAGGGTGGAGTTCGCTTTGCAGCGCGTCTGGTGACGCTGCTTCCGGTGGCTGTGCCTGACCTCGTTCTCGCCTTCGGTTTCATTCTCGTATTTTCGTCGGACCAGTTGCACTGGCTTGGCAGTTTCTGGCTGCTGGCTGCGGGACATCTCGTCCTCACCCTGCCATATACGGTCACTGCGCTGGTGGCTGATATGGAGCAGTTGCGGCTCGATGAATTTGAACATGCGGCGGCCACCCTTGGTGCGCCATTCCTCACCAGAATTCGCGATATCGTTCTTCCTCTTCTGGGGCCAAGTGTCGTTTCCTCGATGCTGACGGTGGCAGCACTGTCAATTGGTGAGTTCCAGCTTTCAAATCTGATTTCCGGGTTCCTGTCGCGACCTTATCCGGTCGTTCTGCTGCAGGCCTTTTATGGGGCAACCGGTTTTGCCTGTGCCGCCACCATCGTCCTGCTCATTCTTGCAACGCTTGCCTCCCTTGCCAGCAGCCTCACGTCCCGATTGTCCACCACCAAGAAAGAAGCAGCGGCATGACGCTAACCTACGAAAACGTCAGTTTCACCTATCCTGGTGCCAAGGCTGGTATCTTCGATATCTCGCTTGAGATCGGTAAGGGCGAGCTTCTGGCCATTATTGGGGCTTCCGGTTCGGGCAAATCCACCATCCTCAAACTTCTGGCCGGTTTCGTCAGTCCGGATCAGGGACGCATCGTTATTGACGGCCGGGATGTCAGCGCACTCTCGCCGGAAGCACGCAAACTTGGCGTGGTGTTTCAGAATTATGCGCTGTTTCCGCATATGCGCCTTTGGGAAAATGTCGCCTATCCCTTGAAGGTCCGTGGCGTGGCCAAGGCTGAAAGACGCCAGCGAGCCGTTGAGATGCTTGGGCGTGTCGGCATGAAAAGCCGGGTGGACGATCTGCCATCGGCACTGTCGGGCGGTCAGCAGCAGCGTGTGGCACTTGCCCGTGCACTGGTTTTTGAACCGCAAGGCCTGTTGCTGGATGAACCGCTGTCAGCACTCGATGCGAGCTTGCGCGTCGAAATGCGTGACGAAATCCTGCGTGTGCAACGTGCATCCGGCATCGCCACACTGCTTGTGACCCATGATCAGGAAGAGGCGTTGTCGATTGCCGACAAGATTGCCGTGATGCGCGATGGACGGCTGATCCAGCTCGGCACACCACGGGAACTTTATGAGACCCCTGCCGATGCTTACGTTGCCGGTTTTGTCGGCCAGTCCAACCTGTGGGGCGGCAAGATTGCTGCCGACGGTTTGGTCGCAAGTGATATTGGGCCGCTGGCCTGCGACACGACAGGCCACCGTCCGGGCGACGCCGTTACCGTGTTCGTGCGTCCAGAACGCATTGTTCCGGCATCAAACGATCCTGATCAGGGCAGCTCTGATGTGTTGTCCGGCACGGTCGCTGCCGATCGTTATCTCGGGCCGATCCGCCGGATCGACCTCAATGTTCCAGGCGGCATCGTCCGTCTCGAAACCCATCTGCGGGAGGCCGTGACATCGGTCCGGGTTCCGTCAGATGCCATTCGTCTCCTTCCCGCCAACTGATTTCAACAAAAGGTATTCCCATGAACAGACGGCATTTCATGACGACCGTAATGGCCGGTGTTATGGCTTTCGGTCTTGCCAACAGCGCTTCGGCCTTTGAAGGTGCAGAACTTTACGAGGGTGAAAAGGCGCTTTACGAGGCCGCCCAGAAGGAAGGCCTCGTTGTGTCCTTCGACACAGGTCCGACCTGGGCCAACTGGGCAAACCAGTTCAAGGCATTTCAGAAGCGTTATCCTGGTGTCGAGATGGTTTATAACGATCTCGGCTCCGCCGCGACCGTTGTGGCGCTGGACAAGTCCCGCAACCGCCCACAGGCTGACACCGCCTATTATTTTGCCGCTTCCGCGCTGGATGCTGCCAAGGCTGGTGTCGTCGAAGGCTACAAGCCGGTCAATTTCGACCGCCTTCCCCAGCAGCTTCGCGAAACCAATGGTGAGTGGTTTACCGTTCACACATTGAGTGTTGCCTTCCTGGTGAACACCAAGCTCGTCAAGAATGTGCCGAAGACTTGGGCTGATCTTTTGAAGCCGGAATACAAGAACGCGATCGTGTATCAGGATCCGCGTTCGACCGGCCAGGGCCAAGTTGTCACCTTTGCCGCAAGTTTCGGAAATGGTGGTTCGATGGATGATGTCGCGCCAGGCATTGAATATCTTGGCAAGCTTAGCAAGGCTGGCAATGTCCTGCGCACCGTCGGCACCACGCCATATGCCCAGTTCCTCAAGGGTGAAATCCCGATCTGGATCGGTTACGAAAATGACGGCCTGAAGGCGAAATTCACCGACGGCATGGCTGACAGCATTGACGTGGTCATTCCCGAGGAGGCATCCGCCGCCGCACCTTACGCCATCTCGCTGGTCAAGAATGGCCCGAACCCCAATGCTGGCAAGCTCTGGCTCAACTTCATCATGAGCGATGAAGGACAGAAAATCTTTGCCGAAGGTTACGTGCGTCCGTCGGTTGAAGGCATCGCCATGCCGGAGGCCGTTGCCGACAAGATGCCGGTTGCCGCACAGATCCAGCCGCTCGACATTGCCAAATCGACTGCCAAGAAAGCAGAGATTGACGCCGGTTGGGCCAAGGCCGTTCTCGGCCAGTAATGACCGGATGCGAATGCTTCCCACCAGCTGGATAAAACCGGTGGGCCGGCAAGCATTCCTGTTCCGCGAGCTAAGCCAGTTCCGTTTTCGGTATCACCGTCAGCGGAGCTGGCAGAACGACGTGTGGTTTGTCACGTCAGGCAAATCACGCTTGTCATAGGAGAATTTTGATGGGCGTTCGCGCTTCCAGAAAAGCACTTGTTGCCTTTGCTCTGCCGGGTTGCATCACGCTTGGACTATTTTTCCTGCTTCCTGTCGGTACTGTCATGGCCGACGCCTTGCGGGATGGCGGTGCATTTTTGCGGCTCATCAATGATCCTGTTGTCTGGAATGGCCTGAAGGGCACGCTGATCCTTGGTACGGCAGCGCCGTTATTTTCTCTGATGGTCGGTTTCTGTATTGCGCTGACCCTGTCACGTCTTGCGCCAAAGATGCGCACCGCAGCGCTGATTGCGATCTCGCTGCCGTTGACGTTTTCGGGGTTGATTGTTGCCTATGGTTTCATTCTGCTGCTTGGTCGCGCAGGTTTCGTGACACTTCTTTTGGCCGAACTCGGCTTTGATCCGGCTGTTGTCGGTGGGTTCATCTTTTCACCCTTTGGCCTCGGACTTGCCTATTCCTATTATCTTGTGCCGCGTGTCGTGCTGATCGTCCTGCCTGCCATTGGCAATTTTGACCGTAACCAGCTGATTGCCGCCCGCTCTCTGGGGGCAAGTGGTCCCCGCGCCATGATCGATGTGATGTTGCCACAAATCGCACCAAGTCTGGTGGCGGCTTTCTGCCTGACCTCTGCGGTTGCCGTTGGAGCCTATGGCACCGCACTGGCGCTGGTCGGGACGCAGGTCAATATTCTGCCTCTTGTCCTCTACAGCAAGATTTCTGAAACCGGCAACGATCTTCCGGCCGCATCGGCCGCGTCGCTTGTTCTCATTGCTATCTGCGTTCTGATCATATCGCTTGGCGAAGCGGTGGGCCGCAAGGGTCGCACAACAAGAGCATCTGCATGATTGTCTGATCCACTCAACAGGACCGTCCCATGGCCCCGACCGAAACACGATTGCCAGAGATGACCGAGAAACGAGCGACTGAGAAACCGCAGCAATGTGGTGCGGTTTGCTGGCGCTTCGATGAGGCGGGCGATGTGTCTGTTCTGTTGATCACCAGCCGAAGGACCGGCCGGTGGGTCATCCCCAAGGGAAATCTCAAGAAAAGAGAAACCCGTCACGAATGTGCACGGCGGGAGGCCTATGAAGAGGCCGGCGTCATGGGCAAGGTTGGAAAAAAGGCCATTGGCCGCTACGTCTATTTCAAGCCGGAATTGCAGCAATGGGTGACGGTTGCCGTTTATACGCTGCATGTCAGCAAGGAGGCGGAACAGTTTCCGGAAGTCGATATCCGGCAGCGGCGCTGGCTCCCCCCGCAGGAGGCCGCAACATATCTGGAAGAGCCGGATCTTCGTGCGCTCTGCGCAACGCTTTCCCAATCCGGTCGCCTTCCGACCAGCAAGGCAAATCATACCAGCTATTGACCCTGCGCGCCTGCACAGGTTCCGCTGATGGGGAATTATTGCACGTGATGATTTGAGGCCAATGTGCCGGGTCGCGCCGGCTCGATGAGTGTCGTCAGATGCCGTCTTGGAGATTGCCTTGCCAACCATTGTCCGCAGCTGTTCGGTTTCCCTCTAGACAGCACAATATCATTCTCCTATAGAAATGTTACGATATAACATTAAATTCAAGTGAGACGGTTCTCGAGTTCGGCTGGTTGACAGCGTGCTGGCACAGTGTAGGTTCATCGCCGTTATGGTTCTTGCCTCGCCAGAGGCAAGCTAAGAGGGAATCCGGTGTAAGACCGGAGCTGTCCCGCAACTGTGAGCGGCGAGTTTTTCATCCACCATGTCACTGGGTACGCCCGGGAAGACGGATGAAGGGCGATGACCCGCGAGCCAGGAGACCTGCCTGACATATAGAAATTCCGTGGTCGGGGTGTGCCACAGGAATGATGATGTCTTGCGGCTATTGGCCGAGGCGTCTTCATTTTTGCTGCCCCTCCGCATGTGCGAGACAGGGCAGTGATGAAGGACGAGGAACTTTCCAGAGACCGATCCAGACGGGCAATCCTGCTGATTGCCAAGTCCGCATTTGCGGCCACACCGCATATGGAAATGCGCCGCCTTGCTGAAGGTTTGGCCAAAGCAAAACCGGATTTTACCGTTCATTATGCCTTAACCGAGCAGGGCACGCCTTCCCTATTCGAAGGGTTGCAGTCGCTGGTCGATGCGCAGATGGACAGCGTGCTGATTGTACCGCTGGTCCTGCCCATGGAGCCGAGTTTTTCCAACTGGCTGAAAAAATCCCTCGCCCGCTGGCAGCTCTCCGATGATCGGCGATGGCCGGAATTGTCGATCGCTGGGGATATCGCGTCGAGTGCCCTGATGATGGCGCTGATCGACAACCTCATGGAAAACTCTGAAATTCTGGCTGCTTCCCCCGCCAAACGGGCTGCTCCTGAAGGTTCGCTTGTTCCGGCCCAAAAACGGCGTGTTCTTGTCTGCGAAGGTGGAAGCTGCAACAGCGCTGGCGCGGATGCGATCTGGAACCATCTGCGTAATCAGCAGGAGCGGCAGAAGCTGCGCGTGATCGGTGATGGCACGATGACAGCCAAATCCACCTGTCTTGGGCCATGCAATCTTGCGCCCGTGCTGCAGGTGTTTCCCGAGGGCACCTATTACTGCGGCGTCACCGAACATGCGGTGGACCGCATCATCAAAGAGCACCTGCTCGGCGGCCAGATCGTTGACGACTTCGCCTATCACCCGACAGGCCGCAAGCAGCGGCTTCGCAATTCATGCATGGAAAACTGAGGAGAGAGATTTGTATCCTAAAACCCTATTGCGCCTGGCCACGGCAGGATGTGTGGTGGCCTCAGCCATGGCAGTATCCCCGGTTTTTGCAGATGAACCCTTGCGTGTTGGCGCAACCTATCTCACCAGCGGTATCGATCCTGCCAAGGGGTCAAACGGCTGGGCGCTCACCAGTCATGGTATCGGTGAAAATCTCTTCACCGTGGATAAGGACGGCAAGCTGGTTCCCGAACTGGCGGAAAAGGCCGAACGAACCGGTGACCTCACCTGGACGATTACGCTGACATCAGGCCGTCAGTTCTCCGACGGCACGACGGTGACGGCCGCAGCCCTTGCCAAGGGTTTTGAGAATACCTTTGCCAACAACAAGGCCGCCTTGGCCACCGGTGGCAAGCTGGCATTCGAAGCAACGGACGATCTGACCTTGAAGGTCACCACCGAAAAGCCCGTCCCCTATATTCCGGCACTGTTTGCGGAATGGCCGCTGATTGCCTATGCGCCAGCCGGAGACGGCAAGGCCGTGTTTACCGGTCCCTATGAAATTGCCGATTTTAAAACCGATACATCGGTCACGCTGCAGCCAAACGCCCATTTTGCCGGGGCAGACAAACGCTCTGCCGTTGATTTCCGCAAGTTCTCCGATGCACAAACCATGTCTCTGGCGCTGGAAGCCGGTGAGCTTGATCTCGCTTTTGGCCTGCCGTCGGAAGTGATCAGCCGCCTCAAAACCAACCCAGATCTGACGATCAAGTCCTTTCCGGTCGGTTATCAGTACCTCGCCTTCCTCAACACCACCCGACCACTTCTGGGTGATGTGAAGGTGCGTCAGGCGCTTGATCTTGCCTTTGATCGCACGGAGCTCGCTGCTGCCATCAATGGCGGCGAACCGGCAACAGGCGCCTACGCCCCCTATTTCCCATTTGCCGGTAAACAGCCACGCCCGACCGATCTCGACAAGGCGGCTGCGTTGCTTGATGAAGCCGGTTGGAAAAAGGATGCCAATGGCATGCGTGAAAAGGATGGTGAAAGCCTACGCCTGCTTGCCATCACCTATCCGCAGCGTCCTGATCTCGTCACCATGTTGCCGGTTGTCAAAGCTCAGTTGGCACGGATCGGTGTAGCGCTTGATACGCAGGTCATTGAAAACATTCAGCAGGCAGCGTCCGAAGGCAATTTCGATATCGCGCTTTGGGCGCAGCACACTGCCCCAAGCGGTGATCCGGCATTTTTCCTCAATTCGATGCTGCGCAGTGGCGCTTCATTGAACTACGCCAAATATGCCTCTGCCGATTTTGATGCGATCCTCGACCGCTTTGCCACCGAAGGTGATCCGGAAAAACGCTTCACCATTGCGCTCGATGCCCAGGCAAAACTGTTTGAGGATGTTCCTGCTTCCTTCCTTGTTTCGCCGGTCTGGTATGTCGGTCTGTCGAAACCTCTGCAGGATTATCAGCCGTGGGGTTCGGATTATCACGTGCTGCGCGCTGATATTGGTGAGGCCAGATAAAAATCATGAACCTGATCCGGGTCGGTCTCAAGGCATTGATGGGATTGCTGGTGATTTCCTTCGCCTCGTTCACTGTCATTGCCATGATGCCTGCCGATCCGGTTGCCATCGCCATCCGGGTCTGGAACCTGCCTGCGACGGATGAAACTGTCGCGGCGCTACGTGCCGATTGGGGATTGGATCAGCCGCTGATCATCCGTTATCTCCATTGGCTGACAGACTTCGGGGTTGGCGATTGGGGGCGCTCATTTCGCACTGGCGAGCCGGTGATCAACGAACTGCTTGAGCGCCTGCCAGTCTCTCTTTCGCTTGGTCTTGCGGGGTTAACACTGGCCATCGCTCTGGCAATACCGATCGGCTTTTTTGCCGCCGTGCGTCCTGATGGTCTGGCGGATCGCTTGAGCAGAGCCTTGTCGGTGTTTGTGCAGGCGGTGCCGGGTTTCTGGCTCGGTCTTATCCTGCTGTGGGTGTTGGGTGTGCAATTGCGCTGGATCCGGCCTCTCGCAAATGACTGGACTGCGATTGCCCTGCCAATCCTGCTGATCGCCCTGCACTCGACCGCGGTCTTTGCCCGCGTTTATCGAAAAGACATGCGCCAGACGGTTACCCAGCCCTATTTTCGAACGGCGCTGGCCAAGGGGCTGTCGCAACGTCAGGCCTTGTGGCGTCATGGTCATCGCAGCGCGCTTTACGCCCTGCTTTCAACGGTCAGGTCAGAAGCCGGCTGGGTGATTGGCAGCACCGCGACCATGGAAATCCTGTTTGGGCTGGCCGGTATCAGCCAGTTCCTGGTTCAAAGCATCGGTGCGCGCGACCAGATGGTGCTGCAGGCCTATGTGATGATCATCGCCACATGGATGATTGTCATGAATGGTCTGGCGTTGTTTGCCATGCGCCTGCTTGATCCACGGCTTCACCCATGATGCGCTGCTGGTTTCTGATCATCCTCGTCGTGTTGATGCTGCTCGGTGGCTTCTGGCAACCGCATGATCCGGATGCCGTCAACATGCTGGTGCGCAATTCGGGCATGACGGTCGATCACCTGCTGGGAACGGATCATCTGGGGCGCGATCTGCTGTCACGGATCATGGCGGCGGGATGGAGAACGGCAAGTGTCATGCTGTGCGTTAGCGCCATTGGCTTCACAATTGGCACGCTGCTTGGCACCGCAGCCTCCGTTCTTGGTGGCTGGCGCGAAGCGCTCATCTTACGGTTTTGCGAGTTTTTCATCATGGTGCCGACATTGATCGTCGCCTTGACGGCTGCGGCAGTGTTCGGTCTTTCACCGCTCAGTGCCGGTTTGGCGCTTGGTTTTGCCGGGATCGGTCCGCATGCCCTGCTGGCACACTCGCTCAGCAACCGGGTGCTGGGGCAGCCTTTCATTCTGGCCGCCAGAGGGTTTGGTGTCTCGGCGCCGGCGATGATCAGCCGCCATTTGTTGCCCAACACATTGCCGCTGATGTTTGCCTATGCAGGCAACCAGGCCGGTTCAGCCGTGATTGCCTACGCGTCGCTTGCTTTCATCGGCTTGGGTGCCGATCCATCAAAACCGGATTGGGGTTCGATGTTGTTTGAATACCGTGTGTTCATTTTTGACCAGCCGATGTTGATGATCTGGCCGGGCATTGCAATTGCCATCACGGTATTCGCACTCAACTGGAGCTTTGATGATCCGAAAACTCAAAGATCCGGGTGACGGTTGACGTCCTTGTAAAGCAGGTAACGGAAGCGGCCGGGGCCGCCGGCATAACAGGCCTGCGGGCAATAGGCGCGCAGCCACATGTAGTCGCCAGCCTCAACCTCAACCCAATCGCTGTTCAGGCGATAGACCGCCTTGCCTTCCAGCACATAAAGCCCGTGCTCCATGATATGGGTTTCCATGAACGGAATGATGGCACCGGGCTGGAAGGTGACGATGTTGAGGTGCATGTCGTAACGCACGTCCTTGGGGTCAAGGAAACGTGTCGTTGCCCATTTGCCATCGGTATCGGGCATCGGGTCCATCACGCATTCGTCTTCATGGGTAAAGACCGCAGGCGGCAGCTCCAGGCCGTCAACAACCTTGAATACCTTGCGCACCCAATGGAAGCGGATCGGTGCAGCGCTGTCATTGCGGAATGTCCACTTGGCGCCAGCGGGAATATAGGCAAATGAGCCGGTGCGCAGCGCATGGTCCTTGCCGTCATAATGGATGGTGCCCTCACCTTCGACGACGAAGATTGCGGCCTGCGCACGCGCATCAGGTTCAGGGCGAACACTGCCGCCGCCTGGCGCAACTTCCATGATGTATTGTGCAAAGGTCTCGGCAAAACCGCTCAATGGGCGCGAAATGATCCAGGCACGGCTATTGTCCCAATGTGGCAATACGCTGGTGACGATGTCACTCATCACGGTCTTCGGGATAACAGCGTAAGCCGTTGTAAACACAGCCTTGCTGGACAGGGTCTGTGTCTGAGGTGGAAGTCCGCCAACATCGGAAAAATATCTGGCGTTTGTCATTCTGCTGCAGCCTTTCCGCCGGCCTTCCGGCTTTCCCATTCCTGTGGCGTCAGCGTCTTGATATCAAACTGATCGCGAGTGCGGGCATAGGTATGCCCACCCATCCGACCTACCGCGTCCATCATCTGCTGGTCAATATGCAGGTTGGATGTATTGACCGCATCGCTGCGCACAAACACGCCAACGACTTCACCCAGAATGATCTCGCGTGCCGGGCCGACCTGCAGGGTGGTGTGGCGGCGGCATTCAAGGGCGGCGGGCGCTGCCAGAATGCGTGGGCTGCACACCATCTGGCCAGGCACGGTGGCAAGCCCTGCCTCTTCCATTTCATCCACATCAGGGCCGAACTTGATGGCGCAAACCTCCATCTGCTCCACCAGCGCGTTGTCGCAGATGTGGACCGTGAACTCGCCGGTTTCGCGAATGTTGCGAGCGGTGTCCTTGAAACGCATGTCGGCGTAGTTTTCGACACCGATCGCAACAATCGCCGGGTCATGGGTCAGCACGTTGAAAAAGCTGAACGGACCGGCATTGGGTTGACCCTGCTTGTTGACCGTGGTCACCAAAGCGATGGGGCGGGGAATGACCGTGCCGATCAGGATCTTGTAGCGTTCCCGCTCATTGAGTTTGGCGAAATCGAAATGAGTGTGCTCGGTCATGTCAGGCCTCGGCAGTGATACGGTGGGTTTCAAGCGGTGTGTGGCGAGACAGGTTCTCAAACCCGTCCTTTGTCACAACATACATGTCTCCGACATTACAGCCAGCGGATAAGGGCTCCAGCCACTGGGTGTGCAGCACAAACACCATGCCCTCTTCCATTCGGTCGTAATTATGCGACGAGATGTTGAAGCTGTTCTGGCCGCCTGCCATGCCAACGGAATGGCCAAGATTGGGGTTATGTGGCCCATGGGTTGCGGGGTAGACATGCATCAGCGTGCGTCCCTGTGCCTCCCAGTCGATGTTTTTCACATATTGACGTGGAATGAGGCGTGCCGTGCCGTCATCCATTGGCGCCCAGTTGTAAGGCATGGTTCGGGCTTCGGGAGAGGTCAGCATGCCGCGTTCGATCATCGGTTCAAAGGCTGCATTGTTGACATCGCGCATCAGGGCGCCGGGCCGGATGAGTTTTTCAGCGCGTTTGACGCCTTCGGTACAGGCTGTCAGCACCTCTTCCTGCCGTTTGGTGATGTCGCCAACAGCAATCATGCGCGCGGTTTGGGCTGTGTAACCACGATAGGTCACGTTGGAGACGTAGAGGTTGATGAGATCGCCCGGCCGAACGACATGGCCATAGGGTTTGCCGCAATGGGTGCCGAATTCGTTGATGCCGATCTGATAGCCGTCACCGGTCTCGCCACCGAAGGACAGTTGTGCCTGGGTGAAGGCCGCATAAATCTCGTGGTCCGTCACGCCAGGCCGCGCCACGTGATAGGCGGCTTGTGTGGCAATGCTGACCAGTTGGGCGGCGGCACGGAACATTTCAATTTCGCGTGGAGAACGGATTTTCTGCATGCGGTCGAGAATGGCGTTGTCGGCCACGAATTTGCACTTCGGCATCAGCTCATCAAGTGCAGCCCAGAATGTCAGCGATGTGCGGTCCCCAATACGGCCGATCTGGGCTTTCGACAGGCCCATGCCAATCAAAAGTTCAGCGCATTTTTCCGCTGTTTTCACAACGCTGTCGCCCGGACGGTCGGCATATTCGCGGCCAATCGGCCCAATCTGCCATATGTCTTCCACCAGCACCGGTTCTCCGCCCGGTGGCAAAAGCACCGACTGGGTGAAAAACGACAACAGCACCATCGGCTTGTCGATATCGGTCGGGATGATCAGAACACCCTCGCGCATCCAGTCGCAGATATAACGCAGATAATGGTTTGACGTGTGGAACCAGCCAACGCCACCGGTATGGACAACCAGTGCATCATGCCCGGCTTCGACCGCCTGCCGACGAATGCGGCGCAGCCGGTCCTCGAACTCCTCGAGTGGCAGAGGCAGTGGAGCTGAAAAGTCGAAATCCGGCTGGAAATCGGCAAGCAGCGATCCGACGCGGTAGTGGCCGGTTTTGTTGGCACGTATGTTCATTGGGTATTCCTTCCAGATTTATGTATGTCAGTCAGGCTTGCCGCGTCGGTGCCAGCACCCGTCTTGCAACCAGCATCACCACCAGTGTCAGTGCGATCAGGACACCTGACATTGCAGCCACACGCACATCGAGCGACTCTTCGATCAGCGCGAACATGCGAAGTGGCAGAACGGTTGTTTGTGCATCGGCGAGGAAAAGCGAAACCGAGACGTTATCCAGTGACTGGATGAAGACGAGAAAGGCACCGGCTAGAATGCCGGGTGTCAGAAGCGGCAGGATCACCCTTCGCAGCGTGGTAAACCACGTGGCGCCCATCACGGTTGATGCTTCCGCAAGCGAAGGGTTGATGCCCTGTGCAACGACGGACGCGGCGCGGTACATCAGCGGTCCAAAAACCACCACATGGCCAATCACTGTCAGCCAGAGTGATGGCTGGAAGCCAACGAAGTTGGCCACGATCAATGCCGCAAGGCCGTAAACGAGGCTTGGCAGCACCAGAGGTGCCAGCAGCAACGGCTCAATCGTATTGACGGATCTGCGTTGCATCCGGGCCATGCCGATGGTGGCCGGAACGGCAAACAACAAGGAACCAAGCACGGCAAGACAGGCGATCTTCAACGAGTTGCCAGCGGCGATATGTTCGGTTCCAGACCTCACCGGGTCGAAAAGTGCTTCGTACCAGCGTAGCGAAAAACCCTCAGGCGGATATTTGAGCGTCTGGCCTGATGTGAACGACATGGTGATGGCAATGACGATGGGTGCAACCAGATAGATCAGGCTCAAACCGCCAAAACCGAAGACGAAGGCCTTGTAGAGAAAGACGGGCAACGGGTTTTCACGGTTTTTACGCATGGCCAACAAGCCTCCGATGACGGGAAATCATGGTCATGGCAACCAGCAGAATGCCTGTCGACATGAGAAGAACGACGGCAATCGCCGATGCCATTGGCCAATCGAACAGCGTGCCGACTTCGCGGTAGATCAGTTGCGGCACATAGACATTGCGGGCGCCACCGATGACCGCCTGGGTAACGAAGGATGCACTGGTGCTGGCAAAAACCAGGATCCAGCCCGCCAGCAGGCCGGGCAACATCATCGGCAGCAAAACGGTCACCAGAATGCGCCACGGGCCGGCACCTGAAACCTGAGCGGCTTCGGTATAGGTGACCGGAATGCGCGACAGGATTGCAACCAGTGGCAGGATGATGAGCGGCAAATCGATCTGGCACATCGCCATCACGAGGCCAAGTTCGGTGGACATCAAGGTGAAGGGGCGCTCAGCAAGGCCAAGTGCCACAAAGGTCTCGCTGATCGGCCCCTGCCGTCCAAGAATGACGATCCAGGCAAATGTGCGCACCACATTGCTGGTCAGCATCGGAATGAGCGTCAGAAATATGATGATCTGGCGCACCGTCTTGCGACTGTGCCAGTAAAAAAGCGCAATTGGCACACCGAGCAGTGTCGTGCTGACAATGGTCTGCAGGCCCAGCTTGGCAGTGTTGATCAGCACACGGTAATTGAATGCATCGCCAAGGAAACGTGCATAATTGTGGAGTGACAGGCCGTCAGGGCCAATGAAGCTGAACCCGACGAGAACGGCGAGCGGCGTCGCAAAGAACGCCACCGACAGCAACAGCATCGGGATAACGTATGGGAAGCCGCTCGCTTTCATCGTATCACCTCAACCAGCAACGAGGGCGTCGAACTGGCGGATCCATTCCGCACGGTTCTTGTTGATGGAAGCCCAGTCCGGATAGACCAGCGAGGCAAGCTGTTCGCGTTTGACGTAGGCTTCGATGCCAGGCGTCAGTTCCACGTCCTTGTTGGTTGGGAACATTTCCTGTGGCGGCATTTTCAGCTTGTCCTGTGCTGCCTTGGAAATGGCCGCATCCATATAGGCATAGGCGGCGTCGAGGTTCTTGGCACCCTTGGTCAGGTGGATGTTGACCGGGGCGGCCGGCGAGCCGGTTTCCGGTTGAACGAATTCAGCCTTGAGGCCCAGTGCCTTCAGCTTGGCGACATTGCCTGTCGAGCACATGAACACCGCGATTTCGCCCTGCTGGAACAGGGTCATCTGGTGGTTGGTGCTGGCAACGACACCCTTGATGTGTTCCGGATGTTCCTTGAACAGCTTGAAAACCGCATCCATGTCGGTCGGGCCGGAACCAAAAATCTTGGCGATTTCGGTATAGGCCATCACGCCAGTGTTGGAGGCAAAACCGGTCCAGGAGACAAGGCCCTTGTAAGCCGGGTTTTCGAAGAGATCGCGATAACCCTTGGGCGCCGGAACGAGATCCGGATTATAGGCGATGCCGTTGACTTCAACCGTGACGGTCGGGCCGTATTCGCCCTGGAAGGCCGGATCCAGCAAGTCCCAGTTCTTCAATCTGGAAGGGTCAATCTTCTGGATAAGATCGTTCTCGACGGCAACAGCCATCTGGCCGGGCGACATCAGCAATGTGTCATAGGGCGGGTTGCCGGGGCTTGCCATGACCTTGGCCAGCTGGTCCTGCGCCATAGCCGGTGCAACCGTCAGGTCGAAACCGGCGTCCTTGACGAGTGGCGTCAGCACAGTGCGGTAGCCATCTTCCCAGTTGCCGGGGAATGTTGCTGCAACAGCCGTGCCGCCAGCAGCACGGGATGCGAATGGAACGCCAGCTGCGACAGCCGCACCGGCGGCAAGCAGTCCGAAATGACGGCGTGTGATATTGAAGTTTTTCATCTGTTCACCTCTGTTATTGTTTATTCACGGAATGCTTCCGGTTCGCTCGGAAAGGCGTGACACCTGCTGGTGTCGATCTCGGCAAAGAGCTGTGCTCCCGGCGCGGGAATGAATGTCGAAGGTCCTCGGACCTCCGATGCACGAAGGCCAGGCCCATTTTCCAGGACAAGGTCGTGAACAAGGCTTGGGCCGAGCGGCACGGATACCGTCAGCCGCGCAGGCAGGGATGTGGCGCTTGCCGTGGCAGACAGGCGAACATCCTCTGGGCGGAACGTGATGCTGACCTTGGAGCCGACAGTAAAGTTGAGGCGACGCGGCAGAACCAGGCTTTTGCCATTGGCAAACATCACTGTTGTCGCTTCGGCCTCAAGGCGCTCTACCGTGCCATGCAGCACATTGGCCTGCCCAATGAATGTGTTGACGAACAGGGTTTTTGGCCGGTCATAGACGGCCATGGGTGTGTCGATCTGCTCGACATTGCCCTTGTTCATCAACACCAGCCGACCCGCGAGGCTTTGCGCTTCTTCCTGATCGTGCGTGACGATCAGCGTCGTGATGCCAAGCGTTTTTTGAAGATGAAGAAGTTCGACCTGGAGGTCGAAACGCAGAGCCCTGTCGAGCGCACCGAAGGGTTCGTCGAGCAGGAGCAGTGATGGACGTCCGGCGATTGCCCGGGCGACGGCGACGCGCTGCTGCTGTCCGCCGGAAAGCTCGCGTGGCAACCGGTTGCCATAACCCTTCAACTGCACCAGCGACAGCATTTCCTCCACCCGCTCGCGCCGTTCGGCACGCGGCATATGCTGGCAGGCCAGTGGATAGGCGATGTTTTCCGCCACCGTCAAATGTGGAAACAGGGCGTAGTTTTGGAACACCATGCCGATACCGCGTGAGCGGGCCGAGACCAAAGCAAGGTCCTGCCCACCAAGCTGAATGGTGCCGCTTTTCGGCTGGATCAGGCCGGCGATTGCCCGCAACACCGTTGACTTGCCGCAACCGCTTGGCCCCAACAGCGCAACGATCTCGCCCGCCTTGATGTCGAACGAAATATCGCTGATCGCATTTTGTCCGCCATAACTGTGGGTCAGGCCGCGAACACTGAGTTGTTTTCCTTCTGCTGCCTGCGAGGCCTCTGCCATGAATGTTTCCTCGGGTTGCGCCGGGTCAGGCGTGCGGTCCACGCTGCCTTGCACCAGGTGTAAATGGGATCGCTCGGCGATTTTGAGTTTGCTCTGGGTCATGGCGAAGGAGTTGCAAGCTGCGTGCCAAGTCGATTTTCGTGGAAGGAGAGTGTGAGATAATTATCTGATATTAAATAGATATTTTTGTCTGATAAAGTTTCGAATGTTTATGATAAAGTTAAGTCGAAATAATGTTCGAACTTACAATTTGTGCAGATTTAAAAGCGTGCGCTCAATCATTGGGCAGTGATTTCGAGGAATTTTCGCTCATTTCCGCGTCGATACCGCCTCTGTCTGACTGCGGAGCAGCCTTTACCCATATCTTGGTTTCGGCAAATAACCATGTTTTACAATTGCTTGCGGACCCACAATGAAAACCTGTCAATGGTAAGATGGTCACGCGTTTAATTTTTAGCCATATTGCGTGCGCAAATATTTAAAAAAATATATGCGAAAATATGTTGATGTTTGTAGATTCATAAATTCACGATCTAAAACAACAACATAAATTCTGCGCACCCAAAGTGGCACGCCGATTGCATCGTGGTTTCTCGAGAATTCACGCAGACAAAAAGTGAAAAGGGGAACGACATGCGCAACTTCAAGAACTTTCTCAAAGGCGGTTTGACCGGTCTGGCATTCGCGCTGATTGCGACAACCAGCCATGCTGCAGAAGGCACACCCGTGAAAATGGTGCCGGAAGCTGATGTCGCCAAGCTTCCAGGCATTGCCTTCAACCAGAAACTGGCTGACGGCCTGCCTGCTGCCATCAAGGATAAGAAGACGATCAAGGTCGCAACGGACCTGACGCCACCAATCAGCTTTCAGGATGAAGGTGGCAAGCTGATCGGCATCGATGCCGATATTGCCGCTGCCCTCGGCGTCATTCTCGGCGTGGATATCCAGATGACCAATGTCGGCGCAGGTGCCGCGATCGTGCCGGCCGTTCTGTCAAAACGTTTCGACATGACCATTTCCGGCATCAACGATGATGTGGAGCTGGAAAAACAGGTCGATGTGATCGACTACATGTTTGACGCAACGACCATCATGACGATCAAGGGCAATCCGCTTGGTATCAAAAGCATGGAAGACCTTTGCGGCAAGAAGGTCGCAGTTCCGGTCGGCACGTTCCAGGCGCGCCTCGTGGAAGCTGCATCTTCAAAATGCTCGACACCGATGAACATCATGTCGATCCCGAAAATGCCTGACGTGCTGCAGGCTGTGCGGACTGGTCGTGCCGATGCGACGGTCAACGGTTATGCCACGAGTGTCTACACGACGGAAAACCAGACCGGCAAGGGTGTTGGCCTGCAGGCCCTGCCTGAGGTTCGTCTGGCCGTGGGTTACCTCGGCATGCTGACGGCAAAGGACAATCCGGAACTGCGCGATACGGTTGTGGCCTCACTTCAGCACATGGTCGACAGTGGCGCCTATCTCGCCATCATGGAAAAATGGGGTCTTGGCCCACTCGCGGTCAAAACCGTCAAATTCAATGACGCTGCCAGCATGCCGGTGAACTAAGCCATGGCCCTGTTTGCTCAACCTGTCAGCATGGCCCTCGCCCCTCCGGTCGGCAAGCCGATACGGTGGGGGCAGATCACAACAGGTACCAGCGCGATCCTCGCGCTGGTGCTCTTCATCACCATCGTCGCTCGAAACCAGAGTGTTCAGTGGGCAGAGATCCCGCACTATATGGTCGATCCCGTCATTCTGGACGGGGTGGTGCTGACCTTGCAATTAACGGCCGGCGCCATGGTGTTCGGTGTCGCATTCGGCTGCATCGTCGCCATCATGGCCACAAGCCAGAACGTCGTGTTGAAGGCGATGGCTGTCGCCTTCGTCTGGTGGTTTCGTGGCGTGCCGTTGATCGTGCAGATCTTTTTCTGGTTCAATATCGCATTGTTCATCCCGCAGGTCGGTGTCGGCAGCTATTCCATATCCATCAACGATCTCGTCACGCCAGCGCTGGCGGGTTTTCTGGCACTTGGGCTGCATGAAGCGGCCAATATGAGCGAGATCATTCGCAGTGGCCTGACGGCGGTTGATCGTGGGCAGCGCGAGGCTGCCTCGTCTTTGGGCCTGCGGCCGCTGCAAACCCTGCGAACAGTGGTGTTGCCACAGGCAATCCGGCTGATCGTGCCGCCGACCGGCAATCAGGCGATTGGCATGTTGAAGGCGAGTGCCATTGTTTCCGTCATTGGCATGCAGGACCTGTTGACCCAGGCGCAAGCGATTTATGCCCGTAACTTCCTGGTGATCGAGATGCTCTGTGTTGCATCCCTCTGGTATCTCATCATCACCACTATCGCCTCGGTTGGCCAGCATTTCCTTGAACAGCGCCTCGCCCTGAAAGGTCGCGATGCGACTGCGCAGAAGGATCGCAAGTAACGCGGCCGTTTGGGCCGCATTTCATCTTCAAGCAAGCAGGATCGCCATTGCAGCGCATCCGATCAGGAAACATCAAGGAGCAGATCATGAGACTGGGTATTGACGGACAAAAACTGCCAGAGGTTAAAAAACGCGGGCCCCTGAAAAGCCTCGAGCACGTCAGGGACCTTGGCCTCAGCGGTATCTTTTTCAGCACCGTTCTCGACATGAGCGAAACGCTGGATAAGGGTGAGCTGACGGAAATCCGGGCCAAGGCTGACGAACTTGGCCTTTATCTGGAAAGCGGGGTTGGCAAGATCAATCCCTATTGCAGCGCCGAAGCACCGGAGTTTCGGGCGATCGGTGACGGTGACGTCATCAAGGGCTTCACCCGCATGATTGAGGCGAGTGCGGCCATCGGTTGCCGTGAACTTTGGGTGTCACCCGGCAACTTCAAATCCGAATATCGTGGCCGGTTGGCAAATGATCGTTTCCGCACTGATGTGACCTGGGATGAACAGTTGCAGGCAACCGAAAAGGTACTTCTGAAACTGGCGCCCGTTGCCCGTGCCAATGGCGTGCACCTCAACATGGAAACCCATGACGAAATCACCTCGTTTGAAATCCTGCGGCTGATTGAAACGGTGGGTGAGGATTGCATGGGCGTTGTTTTCGATACCGCCAATGGTCTGCAGCGCGCCGAACATCCGGTTTACGCTGCCAAACGCGTCGCGCCTTATGTGCGCCAGACCCATATCAAGGATGCCTATGTTGCCCATGCAACGGGCGGTCTCGATTTCCAGACCCGCCCTGTCGGTCGTGGTATCGTGGATTTTGCAACGATCATTCCGATCCTTGCGCGCGCAAACCCCAATCTCAACCTCTCGCTTGAGGTCGCAGCCTCGGTTGAAGACAAACCGCGCAAGGCCAATCCGCGCCAATGCATCGAGATCGATGATCCGGTCTGGCGTGCCGGCCATCCTGATCTGAACGCCGAAGAACTGGAGGCCTATCTCGCCATGGTCGCCGCATTTGAGAAACGCGTCGCCTTGGGCGAAATCCCGGATTGGGAGAGCTATGAAGCGGCCAATTACGGGTATCCGACCTATGAGGCGCAGGCTTATGGTTTCAAGCAGGCCATCGGCTTCATCAAAAACTCGGCCCATTACATTGAAACCGTCTGCGCTGAAAACGGCATTGATCTCGTGCAACCATCGGTAAAACGAGCCGCGGCCTGAGGCAAACATTCAGGACTGGTGGAAAACCCGCCAGTCCGTAACTAAACAATGGATATGGGCTGTATTTTGCGGTGGTTCGGATATACGCAGAAACATTCTCATGGAAATAATTAGATCGCCAAAATTCGATCGCATCTGGAGCAGGACATGAAGAAGACGCGCCGTCAGAGCCCCAAGGCTGCGTTAAAAACCAATGGCGCAGCCGATGCGGCCGAAAACAACAATGATGATGTTTCGGAGCGTATCCGCACAACCCTTGCCAATGCGATTGGCGAAGGCGCGTTGAAGCCCGGCACCAAGATCCTTGAGGACGCGATTGCCGATCATTTTGGCGTCAGTCGTACTGTCGTGCGTGGCGCGCTTGGTGTTCTGGAAAGCGACCACCTGCTTGAGCGCAAGAAAAACCGCGGTACCTTTGTTGCCGAGCCTGGCATTGAAGAGGCCAAGGCGCTGTTTGAAGCGCGCCGCAAGATCGAGCACGCCATTCTGGACCTGGTGATGACGCGCGCGACCACTGAACAGCTGGATGCGCTTGAAAAGCTGACCGATGAGGAAGAGCATATTCATCACCACGGCGACGAGAAGTCAAAAACCGTGCTTTCCGGCAGATTCCATATCGTGCTTGCTGAACTCGGCGGCAACTCGGTGTTGACCGAAATGTTGTCGAAGATTGTCGCACGTCTGTCGCTGGTCATGGCGCTGTACGAGGAAGAAAAGAAGGATGATTGTGGTGCAGACCACCACCGTCTGATCGTCACGGCGCTGAAAGCGAAAAATCTGGCCCATGCACAGCATCTGATGGACCACCATCTGGCTGACATTGAGGCCCGTGTACGCCTGACCGAAGGGCAAGGTGACCGGCATACCTTCATGGCGGTGCTGGAGAATTTCTCCTGATCCCTGGCTTCAGGGACCAGTCGTGTTTTGACCACCGCTTCTGAGCGGGTGGAGCATCGCCACGCCAAGGGGCAGGATGCGGGCGATCTACCCGCATCCTGTCTTTATATGAACATTGGAACCGATCAGGCGGCTTGCAGTTTTGCCTCGCATCTCAACAGCATGCCGTAGAGATCGCGTGGTTCGTCGGGGTCTGCCAGCAAATCGAGATCGACGTAAAGTCCCGTTTCCTGCAGTTTGCTGCGCACGTAACGAAGGGCTGAAAAATCCTCGATGGCAAAACCGACGCTGTCGAACAGGGTGATGGCTCTGTCACTGTCGCGGCCCTTCTGTTTTCCGGCGATGACTTCCCACAACTCCTTGACCGGATAATCCTCGGCAAGCTGCTGAATTTCACCTTCGATGCGGGTCTGTGGCGGATATTCCACGAAGATGTCGGAGCGCAGCAGAATGTCCTTGTTCAGTTCGGTTTTGCCGGGGCAATCACCGCCAACTGCATTAATGTGAATTCCCGGGCCGACCATGTTGTCGGAAAGGATTGTGGCATTCAGCTTGTCGGCCGTCACCGTGGTGACGATGTCGGCGCCTTCGACCGCCTCCTGCGATGACGAGCAGCGGGTGATTGAAAAACCCTTGCCAGCCAGGTTGCGGGCGCATCGTTCCGTCGCTGTCGGATCAAGATCATAAAGCCTGATCTGATCGACCCCGAGGATCGCCTTGAATGCCAGCGCCTGAAACTCACTCTGTGCGCCGTTGCCGATGATGGCCATGGTTCTGGAGTTTGGCCGCGCCAGATGTTTTGCGGCAACTGCCGACATTGCCGCCGTGCGCAGCGCAGTCAAAATGGTCATTTCTGACAGCAGCATTGGATAGCCGTTGCCGACGTCGGAAAGCACACCAAATGCGGTCACGGTCTGGCGACCTTCCTTGGTGTTTTTCGGGTGGCCGTTGACATATTTGAAGCCGTAAAGCGTTCCATCGCTGGTCGGCATCAGCTCGATCACCCCTTCATCCGAGTGAGATGCCACACGTGGCGTCTTGTCGAACTGTTCCCAACGACGGAAATCTTCCTCGATCACCTCGGCAAGTTCGGTCAGGAACGTTTCCATTCCCACGGCCAGAACAAGGCGCATCATGTGATCAACGCTGACAAAGGGCACGATATTGAGGTTCTGATTGGCGGTCATATTCTATCCATCCTGATAAGTTCTCGGTGGCTGTCGCTCAACCGCCTCAGGCCTCTGCACCATTTTCGGCAAGGAATGTCTGGGCAATATCCATCACCAGACCCGGCAGCACATCAAAGGCATAGGGTGCGTGCACGCGTTCCAGTTTCTGGTGGAACTCGCGGCCCCAGGGCCCGAGATTGACGGTTGGGAAACTCTTTGCATTGGCCGGTGGGAGGTCAATCAAGCGCGAGATTGCCGTGTTTTCCGAAACGACACTGCTGCCACTGGCGGCAAGACCCAGGAAGCTCATGTCAGAAATGCCCTGGAAATGTGGTTTCCAGACAATGCTGCGCGATGGATCATTGCCAAGGCCTGCACGGGCTGCCTCAATCGCCTGAAACAGCGCGCGGTCGTTACGGTCAGACAATGCCAGACGGCTGGAGGGATAATGCAGTCCAGCAAAACCGATGACGATTGCGGGGCCGGAAACCCGGGCCATCGACACCAGCCATTCAGTCAATTCGCGGGTCAGAACCAGCGGGTTGTCGATATGGGAAAGCGCCTCTTCCTTGGCACGGTACTGTGCTGCAAAACCCTTACCAGACACGCGCTCTGCTGCGATCTTCAATTCCTTGAAGGTGATGATGCGTGGTTTCGCGGGCGTCGCGCCGGCGCTGCGGCCAACAAGGCGGCTATATTCTGCCGATGAGGCTGTGAACTTTTCAACGGCTTCTGTTGCGCCCAGCACAACTTCCTCTCTGAAACGGGCAAAAAGCTCGTCTGCGCTCATGGCGTGATAGAGCCAGTTGAACGCGATCCAGAAACGTTCCGGTGTCGTCACCTCATAACCGCTGCGAAGATCCTTGGCTTCAAGGCAAATTGGCGATGGCGACACATCGTTTTCATCCCTGTCGGCAAGTGCGGCGTTGCCTTCAAGCCGCGCCAGAATGCCGGCACCCATGGCCTGTGCGCTGACCCCCTCATAGGGGTAGCTGGCATGGGAACTGCACCCGATGACCAGCGCAAAAGGCAACAACTTGCCAATCGTGCCGGCATAAACCGCCCTGCCCTCGCTGCCATCCCCCTGATCGGAGGTCACGTCGAGATTGACGCCTGCGGCGATTTCAATGTCCAGCTCTTCGACCAGCGAGGGAAACGCATCGCGCAGCGAGCGCATGCCACGGCTTTCCCGTTCTTCGTCAGGCGTTGCCACAAACATCAGGTTGCCCTGCCGGTCGGGATTGGCTGCAAATGTTTCGATGCAGGCCACGGCAACTGCTAGTCCGCTCTTCATGTCAAGCAGGCCACGGCCGGGCAGAAAATCTCCGCTCAACAGGTCCTGAAGAGCACGGTCTTCCTGTTCGGAGCGATCGTCACGGCCCGAGAGGTTATTGATCAGCGCCTCTTTCAGCGCGGCGCTGTCGCAGGAAACATCCTTCAGGTCGTGGTAATTGTCGGTAGAAACCGTGTCGAAATGCCCTGCCAGTGCCAGGGTGCGTTTGCCGGTTCCACGAACCAGCGCAACCACATTGTGGGTCAGCGGATCACCGTGGCTTGCAACAAGCCTGAGATCACCGGGATGTTGCTGGAAATAGGGAATTTCCTGCAGCAGCGCATGAAGCCGGTTGGCGAAAGTCGATTCACCTGCGGTGCCGGTCTCGCTTCTCCAGGAGGTCATACGTAGGGCGAACTCGCGCACGCGAGCACCATCGATCTCGCTTCCCGCGCGGGAAGCAAAGTTTTGTTCGCTTGTCATGGCTTTTTCCGTTTAGTTCGAAAGATGTTTTCTGAGGAACGAACGCGTACGTTCTTCCGTAGGGTTAGTGAGAACCTGGTCTGGTGCGCCTTGCTCGACAACAACACCGCCGTCCATGAACATGACGTGGTCTGATACCTGAGCTGCAAAGCGCATTTCATGGGTCACGATCAGCATGGTCATGTGTTCAGCCGCCAGCTGTTTCATGACCTGGTTGACCTCTTCGACGAGTTCGGGGTCGAGCGCCGAGGTCGCCTCGTCAAACAGCATCACCTTGGGCTGCATTGCCAAGGCACGAGCAATCGCCACACGCTGTTTTTGTCCGCCGGACAGACGTGCCGGATAGGCATCACCCTTTTCGGCAAGGCCCACCTTTTCAAGCAGTGTATTGGCGCGGTCTCTCGCCTCTGCCTTGCTCAATCCCTTCAGCCGCATCGGGCCGATCATGATGTTTTGCAGAACCGTCAAATGCGGAAACAGGTTAAACTGCTGGAACACCATGCCCATTTCCTGGCGGATATGGTTGATGTGTTTTTCAAAGGCGCGACCTTTTAAGGGCCGGTTGACCATCTGGCCATCGAGCCAGATTTCGCCTGACGAGGTTTCCTCAAGCATGTTGATGGACCGCAACAGCGTGCTTTTGCCGGAGCCGCTCGGGCCGATGATCGAAACGATCTTGCCGCGCGCCACAGTCAGGTCGATGCCTTTGAGCACTTCATGAGGCCCATAGGATTTGCGGATCTGCCGCAGTTCGATCATGGGAGTTTGAGTTTTCATCGAATAGCTTCCACTTTTCGGGCCGCGATGCGGAGCAGATATTCCATCACCAGATTGACGATGTAATAGAGCACGGCTGCGGTCAGATAGAATTCGAACGGACGATAGGTTTCGCTGATGGCGCGCTGGGCGTTGAGGACAAGTTCCGTTATCCCCAGAACCGACAGCACTGCCGTGTCTTTCAGCAAAATGATGCTGTTATTGCCCACCTGCGGCAAAGCCGTCAGGAACGATTGCGGTATGATGAAATGCCGCAATGTGGCGATGTAACCGAAGCCCAGGGAACGTGCAGCTTCCGTCTGGCCAGGATCTACCGCTTTGAGGGATGCCCGGAAAATATCCGCATTATAGGCTGCGTAATGCAGGCCAAGCCCGATAACGCCGGTCCAGAATGCTGGCAACAGAACGCCAAGCTGCGACAGCCCGTAATAGAGGAGATAGAGCTGCAAAAGCAGGGGCGTTCCCATGAACAGGAAGATGATTGCCCTGATTGGTGCTGCAACAAGACGTGGGCCGTAGAGTGTTGTCGTGGCAATGCCAATGCCCAGGATGACGCTGACGGTGCCGGCGATGGCAGTAATCACAACCGTCCAGAGCAGACCGATCAGAAGCATTTCCCAATAGGGCGGTACAACGCTGAAATCAAAACTCATGCTGGAACCTCCCCTTTGGAGGTAAACAGATATTCCACTCCCCTTACGGTCAGCGAAATGACCGCAACAATGGCGAGGTAAGCAGCACCCGCGACCGCAAACACCTCGAATGGCTTATAGGTGGAGGTGACAAAGCGTTGCGCCGAATAGGTCAGTTCAACCACGCCGATCGTTGAGACAAGGGCGGTGCTTTTCGACAGAATGACGGTGTTCACACCCAGCGATCGGATCATCAGTGGTGCGGCCTGCGGCAAAACGAACAGCCGCATCGTGTCGAACCGACCAAAGCCGAGTGAACGGGATGCCTCGGTCTGCCCCTTCTCGACCGAGATGATGGCACCCTTGATGCCTTCGGACATATAGGCGCCGATGTTGAAACCCATGGTCAGAACGCCGGCAAGAAACGGGGTCAGTTCAAAACCAAGCTGTGGACCACCGAAAAAGACAATGAACAGCTGAACCAGCAGCGGTGTGCCACGCATGATGCTGACATAGACGGTGGCAGCCCAGCGCACCGGTGTCACTCTTGAAAACCTGCCCGTTGCAACCACGGCAGCCACCACCAGACCGATTGCCAGCGAGCATACGGTGAGTTGAATGGTCAGAAGCGAGGCTTCCAATACGAAGGGCGTTATCCGCCAGATTAATTGAAAGTCCATTGCGGCCTCTCGGACCCGGTGCAGATCAAAATTACACCTTGGCCTCTGTAAACGGATCGGATGAGTGGGCGGGATATCTCAGGCAGTTTGCACTGCAAGCCATGTCCCGCCCCGCGAAACATCAGGGGTTAGCGCGTCAGGGCCGGATTACCGAACGTCCTGGCCGATCCATTTTTTCGAAATGGCCTCATAGGTGCCATCCGCCATCATGTCATCCAGCGCCTTCTGCATGGCGGCTGCAAGTTCTGGATTGCCCTTGCGGACTGCGATACCGACGTCGTAACGCGGCATGCGCTCGTCCTTGACCTGCTCGACCGGTGCATTGTTCTTGGCAATGGCAACGAAGACGGGAACGTCATCGGCGATGATGGCATCGACACGGCCAGCCGTCAGGTCGAGAAGCATTTCCGGCAGGCCCTTATAGGTGCGCACCTCAAACATGTTCTGTTCGCGCGCCCATTTTTCGGCGGCTTCGCCAAGGGTCACGCCAACATTCTTGCCCTTCAACTCGTCGATATTGGCAACGCCAGCACCGGAGCGAACAAAGGCGGCAAGGCCGGAGCGGTAATAGGGGCCGACGAAATCAACCGCCTTCTTGCGCTCTTCGGTCACACTCATCGAACCGATGATCGTGTCGTAACGACCTGTCACCAGACCGGCGATGATGCCGTCCCAGGCGGTGGTGATGATCTGTGGTTCGACATTGAGGCGCTTGGCGATTTCGGAGCCAATCTCGACGTCAAATCCGACAACCTTGTTGCTTTCATCAACGAAGCTGAAAGGAGGGAAGACGCCCGACAGAGCAATTGAAAGTTTGCCGGCTTTCTGGACTTTTTCCAGGTCGTCAGCGTGTGCACTCGCAAATGGCAGGCAAAGGGCCGCAGCAATGAACAGGCC
>NZ_DAMDBP010000011.1:96680-135933 GCF_032092815.1 Agrobacterium sp.
GCGCGAGTAAGTTTCATGCAGGTCGTCTCCCAAAATGATGTCCGGGCTCATGGCAGGACGTCGTGTCTATAGCTTCGATCAATTCGAATTGCTGCCATCAACCGGCCCGCTCTTTTGGATTATCCCGCGTTTTTCGAAGGCCAGGTCTTGTTCAGCAGGAACAAGTGGTAATTTGAGACGGGAGAACAAAAAAGAATACAAAGTGCTTCAAAATTACATATAATGACGAAATAGAAAGTAATTTGACGAAATAGGCAAAGATGGATGACCTTGATAGACGGCTGATTGCCGAGCTGCGGATCAATGGCAGAGCCTCGGTTCCGCAGCTTGCGCAAATTCTCGGTGTGGCGCGTGCCACCGCGCAAAAGCGGCTCGACCGGTTGATCGCGTCGGGCGACATCAAGGGTTTCACCGTCCGGTTGAAAGACGACATCAGCCGCGATCTCATTCGCGCGTTCATTCTGGTTGAAGTGTCCGGCTCGCCCAAACACACCCTGTCGGCCATCAAGCGCCTGCCGGGCGTGGCATCACTTGCCAATACCAATGGTGTCTGGGATGTGGTGGCGGAAATCGAGGTGTCGACCATGTCGGAGTTGAACCACCTTATCTCCACCGTGCGGGGAACCGAGGGTGTTTCCAAAAGCGAAACATTCATCCTGCTCGGCCCGGCCTGACGGACAAGAAAAAGCGGCGCGAGCTCTCAAGTGTCGTCAGTTCACGACCATCTGAAACCAGATGTCGAGAAACTTGCTGCGCTTGATCGTGTCCCGAAACACCAGAAGTTCCGGCCCAAGTTCAATCGCCTGCAAGCTGTCGGATGCCACAAAATCGGCGGGGTAACTGAAGCCCGCTTCGGCCAGCGCAGGTCTTGCTTCCACGCCGTGCAGAGCCTGTAGCACAGTGCGTGCAGCCCGCAGATTTGCTCCACCCTTGGGCATCACAACCGTCCATGGCACAGCCAGCACGTAATCCTGCGGCACGACAATCTGCATATCATCTGGCAAGGCGCCGCTGGCCGAGAGCGCCGATAGCGGCACATTGTAGAGAACATCGATTTCGCCGGCCCGCAACGCGGTCAGAAGATCATCGGTCGTGTCGTAAATTCGAGCTTTTGCCACGCCGAAGGACCGCATCAGCCGCCAGTACAGCGAGGTGCGGATGGAATCCTGTGACGCCAGGAGATAACTGACATCGTCTATGCCGATATTGACGATGCCGACACGCCGCGAAAATTTTTCGCTGTTTTGTTCAAGTGCCCGCACCAACTCGATGCGGGTTCGTGGCAATCGATCAGCAAAGGCATCCTGTCTCAGCACCATCACGGCAGGATCCGACCAGAAACCAAAGACTTCATGGCGCCATTGTTCATCGGCCGTGATGACAGCGGATCCATTGTCAGCGGCGTAACCTTCGTTTGCGACCGAGACCGCAATGTCAGGTGACGAGAACAGGGCAATGTCGAAGGGTGCCGCCGGGCGTTTGGCGTCGGCCGCAATCTGTCCCGAGGACAATCTGCTATAGGAGAGGTCCAGACCCGGCAGGCGCGCCTTGAGCGCGTCGAGCAACGGCGCTATCCGCTCTTCAGAAACAACCCCTGCAACTTTCACGGCGCGGTCTTGCGCCAAGGCGTCTGAGCGCGCGACAGAACCGATCACCAGCATGGCGACTGCCGCAGCCCATATCCAAGCGGACCTGAACATCATGACACCTCGCCTTTGGCAGCCACTGGCAAGATGACCTCGACGGTGAGGCCGCCACCTTGACGGTCGGCAACGGAAATCGTGCCACCAAATGCCACAACCACATCATGGGCAATGGCAAGGCCCAGTCCGGTTCCGGGTCGCTGCGCATCGGCGCGTGCAAAACGCTGGAAAACCCTGCCTTTTTCTGCGTCTGGTATGCCCGGTCCCCTGTCCATCACCTGTAGTGTCGCCCAGCCGTCTATGGCCTCCAGCTGAACAACTGTCGGGCTGGCGGCATGAATAAAGGCGTTTTCGATGACATTTCGCACCATCTCCCGCAACACGACGGGTTCTGCCTCGATCAAGACAGGGGTTTCAGGCTTCACCAATGTCAGGGATGACATCAGACTGGAATAGGCGCTTTCAGCCCGCAGCATCTGCAGGGCATTGTCAACGGCGTCCCTGAAATCAACGATCTCCCTCTCCTGGGTTTCCAGGCGGTGCATGGTGGTTGCGTCCGATAACAGCATGTTGGCCAGTAGCCCGGCTTCGCGCGCATTGTGATGAATGCGTGAGAGGCGGCGATGCATTTGCGGGTCTTGTGTCTCTTCCAGGCCGACCTCGGCCTGCGCCTGAATGGCGGCAAGTGGCGTGCGCAATTGGTGGGCCGCATCGGCCGTCACGCGCTTGACGCCATCCAGAACCGAGCCAAGGCGGTCCATGAATTCGTTGAGAGCCGATACCAGGGCTGAAACCTCGGTCGGCACTTCCCGGTCGATACGGCTGAGATCAGATGGGCGTCGTGCCCGCAAATTGCTTTCAATCAGGCGAAGTGGCGAGAAGGCCGAACGCACGGAAACCAGAATAAGACCACCGGCCAGCAGTGCCACAGCAACGGCTGGCAGCATGCCGTTGAATGTCAATTGGCCTGCCAGTTCCTGCCGTGCTTCGCGTGTTTCCGCCACCATCACGCCAATCCAGCCACCCGCACCCGTCACCGTGTCGGCACGGTAGCGCTGCACGGAGGCAATGCGCACCGGATCGCCGCGGTAAACCGCGTCATGCAGATGCAATGCGTCATCCTGCACGGGCGGCATGTCCAGTCCCAATATCGGTGAGCCGGTGACCAGACTGCCATCCGGTGCGGTCACGCGGTAAAACACCCGGTTGAGACGCGATGTGCCGAGGATTGCAAAGGCCGAATAGGGAATGTCGACCGTGACCGCTCCCTCCTCAATGCCGACGGTATCGGCAATGGCAAGTGCAGACGCCGTCAAAACGCGGTCAAACGCCTCATCGGCCGCCTGTTTGGCATAGCTGCGCACCGTCAGGGCAATCACACTGCCGATGATCAGGAACAGACAGGCCGTTGTGATGAGCAAACGTCGTTCAATCGACAATCGCGCCATCAGTTCACCGCATCCGTCTTGCTGCGCAACAGATAACCAGCCCCGCGATGGGTGATGATCTCCACATCGACGGTTTCGAGTTTCTTGCGAACGCGCGACACCAGCAGTTCGACCGCGTTCGGCGTTCCCTGGTCGTCATGGCCAAACAGTTTGAGATAGAGCTTGTCCTTGCTGACCGTGTTGCCGGCATGGGCGGCCAGCACTTCCAGGATTTCGAATTCGCGGCGGCCAAGCTCCAGCGGTTTACCGTCCACACTGGCGGCACGCGAGGACAGGTCAACTTCCAGCAGGCCGATCCGGATGACAGATTTCGCAAGGCCCTTGTGGCGGCGTGTCACGGCCCGCATGCGGGCTTCCAACTCGCTGAGGTCGAACGGTTTGACAATGTAATCATCCGCGCCGAGGTCAAGCAGGCTGATCTTGTCATCAAGCTGGTTTCTGGCGGTAATCACCAGAACAGGGGTTGGCGAATTACGCTCGCGCATATGCGCCATCACATCAAAGCCGCTTCGCCCCGGCAGGTTGATGTCGAGCACCACAACGTCAAATTCACCGTAGATTGCCAGCTCTTCGCCGGATATGCCGTCCTGCGCATGTGTCACATGGTGCCCGGCACGCGTGAATTTCGATTCAATCGCTTCGGCAATGTCGACGGAATCTTCTATGAGGAGCACACGCATGAGGTTGACAGGACTCTGACAGGAATTTCGGTATAGCTATCAGTCTATAGCAAGGGGTTGACCGACGCGAGCCGGTAAAATCCTTCGGGAGGAGAAAATGAAATACCACCGCATCTTTGCAGCATGCGGCATGTTGATCGCTTTCCTGTCGGCCAGCGCTGCGGCCGCAAAAGCCGAACCATGCAATCAGCGTACGGCGCTTGATCAGGCTTATTGTGACGCAGACGGCGATCTCGTCGCCGACCTGCCAACCGATACCTCGAAACTGCGCGATCCCGACACGCTTGTCTGGGCCTTTGCGCCGATTGAAGACCCAGCCGTTTATGCGCGGCTGTTTCGTCCCTTCACCCAACATCTCTCGACCTGCCTCAACAGGCAAATCGTCTATTACCCCGTGCAATCGGTCTCGGCAGAAATTGCGGCCATGCGGTCCGGTCGTCTGCATTTTGCAGGTTTTTCCACCGGTCCCACCGTTAAGGCCGTCAATCTGGCCGGTGCCGTGCCCTTTGCTGCAAAAGGGCAAAATGGCGAAATACGCGGCTATCACCTCGTTGCCATCGTTCGCGCCGATTCGCCTTACCATGCACTTGGTGATCTGAAGGGCAAACGTGTGGCCCATGTCGCCGTGGCCTCCAACTCAGGCAATCTTGCACCACGCGCACTGTTCCCCGCCGAGGGTCTGGTGCCTGATACGGATTATCGACCAATCATGTCCGGCGGGCACGACAAGTCCGTGATGGGCGTTCTGTCCGGTGATTACGACATGGCGGCTGTTGCGTCTGATGTTGTGCAGCGATTGGTCGAACGTGGCTCGATAGACCGCAATGCCATCAGGGTCATCTATGAAAGCCCCCTCTTCCCGACCGCCGCCTTTGCGCATGCTCATGATCTTGACCCTGTTCTGACGGAAAAGCTCAAGGCATGTTTCTTCTCATTCCGTTTTCCGCCTGAAATGACCGCCGCCTTCAATGGCGATGAGCAGTTCCTGCCAGTACAGTATCAAGAGGCCTGGCGCGCGGTCCGTGCGGTAACTGATGCTGTCGGTGCGCTACCGGACTGACGTCCAAAAGCCACCGCTTCGAACCCAGAAAGTGATGTTATGACCCTGCAAATCCCTTTGCCGGAGGACCACTCACGTCCTCGTCCGGCCTGGAAACGGCTGTTTTATCTTCTGCGCGTCAATAGCGCTGACCCGACGCTTCTTCTGGCGCTCCTGCTGCTGGTTGTGTTCGGTTATCTCATTCTTGCGCCCGTGCTGCTGTTGCTGGTGGATGCCATCACCGTGCATTTTGCCGATGTTGCACGCACCCGTCAGGAGCTCGGTGATCTCACGCTTTATTATCTGAACCGCGTGCTTCTTTCGCCGATTTCGCGTGATCTCTTCTGGTGGCCGCTTGCTCATACGGCAATCATTTCAGTTGCCGCAATCGTCATCGCCTTTCTGGTCGGAGGACCGATCGGCTGGTTGTTGAGCCGCACAGACCTGATGGGCAAGAAGTGGTTTTCGACAGCACTTCTCGTGCCCTACATGCTGCCATCCTGGACATTCGCGCTTGCCTGGCTGACGCTTTTCAAGAACCGGACGACAGGCGGTCAGCCGGGCTGGATGGAGACGCTCGGTTTCACGCCGCCGGATTGGCTGGCCTACGGCGCCCTGCCGATCTCACTCATTCTGGCATTGCATTATGCGCCCTTCGTCATTCTGCTGTTCGGCAATGCACTCAAGCAGTTCGACACGCAGCTTGAAGACTCCGCGCGCAGCCTCGGTGCAAGCCCTCGGGTTGTTGCACGCCGTATCATTCTGCCGCTGATGATGCCGTCGCTGGTGTCCGCCGCCACGCTCATCTTCGCTAAGTGCCTGGGTGACTTCGGCGTTGCCTATGTTCTCGGCGTGCCCGTCGGTTTTGATGTGCTCGCAACTTCGCTGTTCCGCGCCATTTCGACCAGTCAGGCGGGTGCTTCGGCCGTGCTTGCTGGCATGATCGTGCTTCTGGGAGCGATCTCCATCGTCATCGACATGCGCCTTCTCAAGGAAGCCAAACGGTTTGTCACCATTGGCTCCAAGGGTGCCATGGTTCGCCAGACGGCACTGGGCAAATGGCAGGCGCCAGCGCTCGCCTGGGCTTTCACGGTCTTTGCGATCAGCGCGGCGATCCCGCTCATTGCTCTGACGCTGACCACCGTCATGAGGGTGCCGGGATCGTTCAGTCTGGACAATTTCACGCTTGATTACTGGATCGGTACCGATCTCGGCACGACAGCATTGCAACAGGGCATTTTGCTGACCGGTGAATTCTGGCGCCGGTTGGCTTCGTCTCCGTTGCCCTCAGACAGATCACCTTCCTGCCCTATCTGGTGCCAGGCATCGCCTTTGCTGCAGCGTATCTCTCGATGTTTGCGGTTGCCCGTCCGCCGCTGCCAGCACTTTACGGAACACCCATCATTCTGGTGCTTGCCATTCTCGCAGATCAGATGCCATTCGCTTCGCGCGCCGGCATCTCGTCCATGATGCAGCTTGGCAAGGAACCAGAAGAAGCCGGACAGATTGTCGGCGCGGGCTGGTTCCGCCGCATGCGCTCCATCGTTCTGCCAATCCAGCGCGGCGCATTGGTTTCGGCGATCCTCCTGCCATTCATCTCCGGCATCAAGGGTCTCAGTCTTGTCGTGGTTCTTGCCGTTCCTGGCACGGATTTGCTCACGACCTACGCAATTCGCCTTGTCGATTACGGCTACAGCCAGGCTGCCAACGCCGTGGTGGTGATGCTGTGCGTCGTCGCCTTCACAGGAACGATGCTGGTTCAGAAGATCAGCAAGGCCAACCTCTCAGACGGTATGGGAAGCAAATAATGTCTAGCATTACCTTGGAAAATATCCGCAAGAATTATGGTCGCACCGGCCCTGCCGCCATTGCCGACCTCAACATGGAAATCGGTGCCTCCGAATTCCTTTGCCTGCTTGGCCCGTCCGGCTGCGGCAAGACCACCACCTTGCGCATGATCGCCGGTCTTGAACACCCGACCGATGGCCGCATTCTGGTAGACGGCAAACCGATCGTCTCCGTTGAAGACGGTGTTTTCACCGTGCCGGAAAAACGCAACATGGGGCTGGTGTTCCAGAACTATGCTCTGTGGCCGCATATGACCATCCGCGACAATGTTGCGTTTGGTCTGACCTTGCGGTCCATACCGGCCGGCGAACGCGACGCCATTGTCGATCAGGTGATGACCAAACTCGGCATTGCCAAATATGCCGATCGTTACCCGGCCCAGCTTTCCGGCGGTCAACAGCAGCGCGTCGCACTGGCCCGTATGCTGGCCTTGAAACCATCCATCATCCTGCTGGATGAACCTCTGTCCAACCTTGACGCCAAACTGCGACTGGAGATGCGCGCCGAACTCAAGCGCATTCATGCCGAGGCGGGTTCGACCATTGTTTTCGTGACCCATGATCAGTGGGAAGCCATGACGCTTGCCACCACCATTGCGGTAATGAGCGAAGGTGAACTGCAGCAGATCGGCACCCCTGATGATATCTATGAGCGTCCTGCCAACCGGTTTGTGGCCGAATTCGTCGGCAGCCTGCCCATCAACATCATCGAACGTGCAGACGGTGTCTCCGGTCCGCTGCATGTCTGGCTGGACAGTGTTCTTTCAACATTCGGCATTGACGGCGCGCCTGTTGTTTCGGCTGGCATCAGGCCGGAAGCCACCCGCGTCGGCCAGTTGTCGGCTGAGGAAGCCACCCGTCGTGCCGCAGGCCAGGGCAAGATCGTTGACGTCGTTCCAACAGGTGGAAGCTGGATTGTCGAGCTCGACGTCGAAGGCTGCAGCTTCTTTGCAATCGCAACCGAAAACCCGCGTGTCGCCGCAGGCGAACGCATCCATTTCTGGGTCGAAAAGCAGCATCTGCACCTGTTCGACCAGGATAAGAAACGCATCGCGCTGTGACGGGATGTGAACTCAAAGGCAGTGGAGGAAAAACTATGCCTAAACTATCGACCTATATGCTGGCGGGCATCTCCGTCATGGCTCTCGGCCTTGCAAATGCTGCAGCGCAGGACGCCAAGGAAATTGGCATTCCCGATAGCGAATATTCGCTGGAAGCACTGATCGAAGCGGCAAAAAAAGAGCCGCCGATCACCGTTATCGACGCGACAGGCAAAATTGTCTCGATGGCCGAGAACTTCTCGAAAACCTACGGCCTCAAAGCAACCGGCGTGAAGATGAACGGTCAGGAACAGGAGCAGGTCATCTCGCGTGAAGCGGCTGCTGGTAACGTTCGCACCGACGTCTTCAACATGAGCAACCTGCCATCCGTCGCCAGCCAGATCCTGCCGCAGGGTTTTGGCGTGTCGTGGCTTGCTCCTGATCTGAAGGACAAGGTTCCGGCTCAATATCAAAGCCCTGCGATCACCAGCAACAACCCCTGGGTCTTCTCCTATAACACCGATGTTAATGGCGAGACCTGCCCGGTCAACAATCTCTGGGCACTGACGACAGAAGAGTGGAAAGGCCGCGTTGCCATTCCAGATCCCCTGCTTCGTAACGAAACCATGTTCTGGTTCAACCAGCTTGCCACCCATGGCGACGAAGCAATGCGCGAGGCTTACAAGGCACAGTTCGGTGAAGAGCTGAAGACCGATGAGGCAAGTGCAACGGCTGAGTGGGTCAAGCGTCTGGCGCAGAACAAACCGAAGGTGACCAAGTCCGACACCGATGTTGGTCCGATTGTTGGTGCCAAGGAAGAAAAGCCACCAATCGGCTTCCTCAGCGCGGCGATTTTCCGGGACGCCAAAAAAGACGGTTACGGCATGGGCATCTGCAAGGAAATGAAGCCTTGGGTCGGTCAGTTGACACCACGTGTGGCGGTGATTGCGGCCGGCACAAAAAGCCCCAACGCTGCCAAGCTTTTCGCCCGTTTCATGATGACGGCAGAAGGCATGGCACCGCAGCTCATCGACGGCAAGCTCTCCACCAACACGGACGCGAAAATGCCTGAAGGAGAAGCTTCAGGCGTCGCAAGCGTTGTCGACCTTCTCTATGTCAACCATTCGGAAACGACAGCGGATGATTTCGCCAAACTTCAGGATTGGCAGGACTTCTGGTTGTCCAATTCCCGATAATTGAACTGGCCCCACGTCATGTCGGCGTGGGGCCAAGTTGATAGGCCGCTGATCATTCAATCCAGTCGTTTATCAGGGCGAATGCACCTTTTGCTGCCTGCAACCGGAAATTATATCGCAATCCACCAAATCATCTTTTGAAGCCTCGGATATTTTGTATTATGTGTGTGCATAATTCATTTTTATCTTTTAGAGGATTGCTTGTTCGTGGATGCAAATGGTGGCCCGTCGGAGCAGTTCACGCTGGAAACCAGCGAACTGAGTTCGTTACAGATCGAGGTAGCCCGCAAACTCATGCCGATCATCCGTGGTGGACGGTGGGCAATTGGTGAAAAAATCTCCGATGCGGCGCTTGCCCGCGAATTCGGCATTTCCCGTACGCCCGTGCGACAGGTGCTGCAATTCCTTGCTGAAAAGGGTCTGCTGGCGCAAACCGACAATCGTGGTTTTGTGCTGGTGCGTGTTCCCGCCGGCGATGATCGTTTTGAGGAAATGGTGCCGCCGTCCGGCGTCGATACGCTTTACCGGCAGATCATGCATGCGCGGGCCAATGGGCTGATTGGCAGTGAAGCCTCGGAAACCGAGTTGCTCGAGCATTTTGGCACGTCACGCGGTGTGGTCCGTCGCACCTTGATGCGGCTGTCTGCCGAGGGGCTGGCGGAACGTCGCGATGGCCACGGCTGGCGGTTTGCCGAATGCCTCGACAATCGCCAGGCCGTTAATGAAAGTTACGCTTTCCGCGCCATCATCGAATGTGGTGCGGTCATGGAAGATACGTTTCGGGTTGATCTTGGTGCTCTTGAAGCTCTGGAAGCCGAGCAGACAGCGCTTCTCAACGCGCCGCTTGCCAGCATTGAAGGGTCCGCCTGGTTTGAAGCCAATGCCCGTTTCCACGAAACGGTGGTGTCCTGGTCTCATAACCGCTTTCTGGAGCAGGCCATTCGCCGCCAGAACAGCCTGCGCCGCATGACGGAATATGCCGAATTTGCCGAACTGAGCGAGGCTGGCGTGCGCAAGGCGGCCCGTGATCACTTGGCCATTCTGGAAGCCATCAAGGCAGACGATCGCAAACTGGCCTCCGCCATTCTGTTTCGCCATCTCAGCCGCTCGCCGGCCAATGGCGAGGTCAGGCCAGCCCGGATCAGCGACTGAGGCAGCATGGCACGCATCTTCTGCCGTGATCTCTGCATCGAACGAGGTGAGCCGGCGCCGGGGCTCGGTCCCTCGTCACGCAGTTACGTTCTGCTTCATTGGCCGCGCGGTGACTGGCGTGTGCCGCGCATCACCTCACACGGCATGACCCCTGCCCTTGCCGATGCCATCGTCGCAGCCAATGCCGCCGGCATTCATGTGGCACTGGTCGATGGTGATGATATCGGCTTTACCCATCAAGGCATCGTCCGAAACCATGTGACGCCTGACGAGGCAGCGGATCTGTTGCAGGACATAACCAGAGGCGGCACAATTGAGGGCGAACTCGATCCGAGGCAAACAATCGTCTGTTGTACCGATGGCAAACAGGACCCGTGCTGCGCCCGTTACGGTTTTGCCACCTGGAAAGCCTTGCGGCAGGCCGCTGACCCCGCCCGCTTTCGCATCCTGCAGTCCACCCATCTCGGCGGATGCCGTTTCGCGGCGTCACTTGTGGTTTTGCCTCAACGCGCCCGTTACAGCCGGCTGGAGCCGACGCAGGTTGAGGAGTTTCTGGCCTGTCTTGAAAAGGGAATGCCTTACCTCGCCGCCTATCGTGGCAACCCTGCCTTGTCAGCGCCGGAGCAGATGGCAGAGTTCGCCGTCCTGTCATGGGCGGCGCAACGCGGCGTTACAGGCGATGTTTCCTTGTCGACAAAAGACCATGCCGATGCTGGCAGCCAGATGATGCGTTATGGGGCGACAGTCGGCGCCAGTCGCATGACGGTTGTTGTCGAAAAGGCTGATTTTGATGTGAACACACGCTGTGTGACGATCCCTGAGCCTGAAGGCACCAAAAGCGTTGCCCGTTGGGTCGTCACATCAGTTGTTGCCGAAAACTGAAAACCCAGTCTCCGGCAACACCTTTCAGGAAAAGCTAGTCAGTCCAGTGTTTCAAGCACGTTGGAAAAGAACGCCTTTACCGGCGGCTGAATGCCTGTGCCATCATGGCTGATGCCAGGCACCGTGTCGAAACGTGGTTCAACACCGATTGCCTTCAAGCCTTTTTCCAATGTGCGCAGACGCTCGACGCGCGTCTCGCCGCTGTCATTGATGCCGTCCATCCAGAATGCCGATTTCGGCCCGACGGTCACATCCCAGGTCTCGATATCTGCGTCACCAATGACCAGTTGGACGGCCACCCGACGCATCGCGTCGACATCAAGCGGCTTGCCGAAAATCTCGTCCATGCCTTTCAGCCCAACCCACCAGGATGCACGCGCATCCGGCAAGGTCACGGTGCCCGGGGCGCCGACGGAAACGGCTTGCAGCCTGTCAGGATGAAGATAAAGGAAACGATGGGCAAATTGCGCGCCGCCTGAAAAACCGTGCATCAGCACCTTGTCTTTTTTCACGCGGTAACGGCCTGCCAGTTCTTCGATCATGTCGAGCAGAATGAGATCATAGCGGATGCCATGATAAATCATGTGCTTGTAATTGTGCAGATCTTCCGGGTCATCAATGCCGGCTGGAAACAGCGGTGCGAGCAGAACGCATTGGTGCTTTTCTGCAAAATCAATGAATTCATCCCGCAGAATATCAGCGTCACGCAGGCTGCCGTGAACCAGAACGGTAACCGGATGCACCTTGTCGCCGGTTGGATCATAGCCTTCAGGAATGTAGCAGCACCATGAGAAGCGTTGATCCATGCGCGATGCAAAGATCGGTGTGCGACCTCGGCGATAGAAATTAAGCGGCGCAGCCGTTTGCTGGGCAGGCATGACAGATCCTCTCAGAGCTTCTTGGGTTGTTGCTGGCTGGCGTAATCGGCCAACACACGGTTCATGCGGGCCAGCACTGATTTCAGCGCCTCGTAACCACCGTTACGTTCGCGCGTTGTCTCATCCATGTAGAGCTTGCGGTTGATTTCAAACTGCACGCTGTGGCGTTCAAGTGCTGGGTTGGAATAGGCCGCGACCAGCTCCGCGCCACGGAACGGCTTGTTCAAGGCAACGGTCAAACCTTCTCCTTTCAGTGTTTCGGCAATCAACGACACGAATTCTGCCGAGGCCGATCCGCCATGCAGGTCGCCAAGGCAAATGTCGGCGCGCACCGTTCCGGCGGGATCGGAGGAAATGGCGTGACCGACCGCAGTCATTGAGTGGCAATTGATGTGATAGACCCGGCCAAACCGCGCATAAACCGCGTTCAAAAGTGCTGCAAGATAGTGGTGGTAGGGCTGCCAGTAGGTGGCAATTCGCGCCTCAGCTTCCGCCACACTCATCGGGCTGGCATACATCGGTTCATCGCCCCAGGCGTAACGCCACATCAGGCCCATGCCACGCTTTGCCGTGCCACTGTCACGCACCGGATGGGGCCATTCGCCCTCGACAAGCAAAGTGTCCATATCCAGCAGTGAGCGATTGACGTCGAGAAAACTGCGCGGGAAATGCGCCAGCAGCAACGGCGCACCGATCTCGCTTGCCGACATGAACAGGTCATCAATATGCGTATCGGCAGCTACGCGGACACGTTCGGCTGAGACGGCAGGGGCAAAGTTATGAGGCATTTCAAGCCCGCTATGGGGGCTGTCAAACACCATCGGAACCAGCGGCGTGCGCGGTGCGATCACCGACAGCACACCCTCCAGCGTGACATCTTCAAGATTGCCGAATGTCTGGATCATCAATTTTTACCTTCATTGTCAGTCGGATTGAGCCGCGCATTGATCTTGGCCACCGCACGGGTAATGTCGCCGAGCTTTTCGCCGGCAAGCAGTCGCTCCATGGTGCGGGCAACACGGCCCTCGCGGGCCAGGCAGATAGCGGCAATGTCAGCCGCCTCATCGGCTGGCAGCACCACCACACCGGATGCATCCCCCAGAACGATATCTCCCGGCAGAACCGGCACGCCACCACAGGCAATCGGCCGATTGAACGTGCCGCCGAGATCAAGCTGGCGGGTGGTCACGGGTGAGACGCCACGGCACCAGACGGGCAGTCCTTCTGCGAGAATTTCGGCGGCATCGGTGCAGGGTCCGTCAATGATCACGCCCGCCACACCGGCCATGCGCGCGGCACGCGCCACCGCCCCGCCAAGGCAGGCGTGACGATCATCCCCGAGCCTGTCGATCACCAGCATGTCGCCGGGACGCACATGGCTCAGTGCATAATGCAGAAGGGTCGAACACATCGCCGGAATGGCCAGTGTCACCGCAACACCGGCACGGGCTTTCTGATCCGGCCTCACCGCCTGTATGTCACCACGCATGAAGCCGGTATGGCGCAAATGTCCAACACTTGCCGTTTCGATCTGCTGTAGCGCGTCGATAACCTCCTGCTGCACCACGGCTGGCATCGGGCCAATTCGCAATTCAGTCATCAGCGTCTCCTTGCCGTGAAGCATCTGGTTGTTCGCTATAGGGCTTTACAGCGTCTCTTGGATCAAAACTGGCGAGATGACGCATCAATTGTGCTGTGTGATCAACAATATGATCACAAATCGCTTTGCCTTTTTCAGCACTTGCCAGTGAGGCAAGGCCACCCAGCATGCCGGCCGGATCAACTTCCGTGCAATCAAGCGGGATCTGCAGTGGCAATCCGTTGAACCGGCTGGCGGAGACACCGCCAATCGGCAAGCCGAACACGCTGCCGCGCGGCGCGGGTGCGCGTACCGCCTCACCATCCACCAGGTCCGGAAACAGATGCATGTAAACCGACGTCATCGGTTCGCCGCCATGGCCGCGCACACGTCCGGCGTTTTCGCCATAAAGGTTGGTCCACAGACTGTCGGGCAGGCTTTGCCAGATGTTGAGAGACGGGATCAGCACCCCCTTTTCCCTCCGCACTTTGCGGCACACCTGGTCGATCAGGGATGCATTGGTGGTGTGCCCGTTGAAGATCAACAGCCTGTTGTGACCGTGGTCGAGGAAGGAGGTTAAGATGTCCTCCAGCACTGCTGTAAAGGTCGCGGCGCGCAATTGAATTCCACCGGCAATCGCCCGGAAAAATTCGGCATAACCAAATGGCAGAACCGGTGCCGTCAGGCCATCGCCTGCGGCGGCACACATTTCCGACAGGCGCTGCGTCAGCATGAAATCGCCCATCGGCGCATGTGGCCCCTGCTCTTCTTGCGACGCAAGCGGTATGAGGATCACTGCCGGGCGCTTCATGCGCTCGGCAAAGGCCTCATGCGTCATGTGAGAAATGGCAACCTGTCCGCTTTCACCCATGTTGCCGCTCCCTTGTCGTTTGGCGCGTCAACTGTCCAACCAATTCCGGCAGTGCCATTTCGGAGGAGTTGACGTTGACGGACCTTGAAAGCGTGACGGTTTCACCGGAAAAACGCAGACGAACGGTGTCGCGGAATGCGGTTTCAACGAATATCCAGTCCATCTCCAGAACAGGGTGATCCTTTTCGCCCGTCATCATTCGGGCGCAGGCGACCACCTTCAACCCACCATCGGGCTGATAGGAATGATGCAGCCGTGCACCCGGCATCGTGGTCACTGTTTCGAGGTAGTGCCCGCACCCGGCGCGTACCTCATGGGTTCCGTCGGCATCGCTCAGCGTGAAGACAACAGCGTCCTTATCATTGGTTACGGATATGGTTTTCACGTCCTGGTCGTTTGCCGCCATATGCCATGTGCCGCACGGCAGTTCTTCCGAGTTGAAAGCCACATCAGTAAAATCTTTCAGTCGCAACCCGGCCAGTCTGTCCTCAAGCATCCGGTCGGCGTCCGAAGGGGCAGCCCCGCTGCCAAGCGCTGGACGCAACAGGTCGTAGATCAGGCGATGGACACGCCGGTCGCTGTCTTCCAGCCCTCCGGTAAAGGCAACAACGGCCTTTTCCTGTGGCAGGACGATGCAATATTGCCCGAACAGCCCGTTGGCGGAAAAGCTGTCATGCGGTCCACGCCACCATTGATAACCATAACCTTCACGCCGGCTGACCTTGCCGTCATCTGAGACCTCGTCGGGTCCGAGATAATGGTCGCCAGTAAAGACGCCCAGCACCACGTCACGCACCTGCATTCCCGTTGCTGCCTGCACCCAGGACCGGGGCAGAAGCTGGCGGCCCTGCCACTCGCCTTGCTGCAGGTGCAGGATGCCGAGTTTCAACATGTCTTCGCTGGTGCAACTGAGGCCATTTCCACCGGTGTTGACGCCGTCGGTGCCGGTATCCCAACTCATGCCGGATGACATGTCCATCGGTTTGAAAATGCGCTCGGAAAGATAGTCCGCGATCATGCGTCCGCCGACCTGCTGCACGATGGCAGACAGCATGTAACTTGCCGCACTGTCGTAAACAAAAACGTCGCCCGGCCGGTGTGGGGTTTGCTGGCGCAGAAAATCCTCGATCCAGCTTGATGTCAGCCGTCGCCAGGAACCACCGGAAATGCCGCGGCCGTGGCCGCTGGTCATGGTCAGAAGGTGCCGTATCTTCATGGCGCGAAGATTGTCGTCAACCGGCCCGGTGTAATCGGGGAAGAAGGACAGCACCGTATCATCGACCGAAAGCAGGCCGTCAGCAACCGCCAGCCCCACCGCCATCGAGGTGAAACTCTTGGTGACCGAATGCATCATATGCGGGCGCGCCGCCGTATAGGGAGCCCAATAGGCGTCGGTGATCAACGCACCATTTTGCCAGATCAGCAGGCTGTGCAGTTCCAGGTCCTGACGTTCAATCTCATCAAGCATGGCAAGCACAACGGCCGGGTCGGTTTGGTGTGCACAAGGCGTGGCACGCGGCAGGCCTGTGGGTATTGCGGTATGTGTCATTGATATGCGTCCGCCTGCTTGCCTTGGCCCTGCTGGCCTTGCATCCGTGCTGCTTCGTCCGGTGCAAAACGCCAGTTGAGCGAGACACCGGTTTCCGTGCGGGTCAGGGTTGGAATGGCTGAGAGCAATGCCCGTGTGTAGTCCGATTGTGGACTGTCAAAAATCACGTCGCGGCTGCCCTGTTCGACGATGGCGCCGTCGCGCATCACCACCACGCGGTCGGCCAGTTGCTCCACCACACCAAGATCGTGGCTGATGAACAGGCAGGAAAAACCATAACGTTTTTGCAGGTCTGCCAGCAGCTCCAGAACCTTCGCCCTCACCGTCACATCCAGTGCCGATACCGCTTCATCGGCGATGACAAATTGTGGTCGCCCAACCACGGCACGGGCAATCGCCACACGTTGCCGCTGGCCGCCGGACAGTTCGTGCGGGAAACGATCAAGGTAGCGTTCGTCCAGTCCGACTTCCTTGAGAATGGCGACGGTACGCTGCTTTTTCTCGTCTCGGCTGATCTCTGTGTCGTGCCGCAAGGCCTCTGCGACGATGTCGCGAATCTTCATGCGTGGATCAAGCGACCCGAACGGATCCTGAAAGATCATCTGGCAATTCAGGCGGTAGTGACGCCAGGCTTCAGACCCCGGCTTCACCTCTTCACCGGCAAAGGAAATCTGCCCCGATGAGGCTGGCACCAGCCCGGCAATACAACGGCCAAGGGTGGTCTTGCCTGAACCGGACGCACCAACCAGCGCCACGATTTCGCCGGGGCGCACCACCAGATCAACACCATGCAGTGCTTTTTTGGTTTTGCGTGGCGCAAGAAAACCGCCGCTTGCGCTGTAGGTCACCTCGATGCCGCGCGCTTCCATCACCGGCTTTGTGGCGGCATCAATCTGCCGCGCCGCTCCGCGCACCGGCATGGATTGCAGCAATTCGCGGGTATAGTCGTGGGTCGGATGGGAAATGATCTGCTCGACCGGTCCCTGTTCGACAATCTCGCCCTGTCGCATCACGATCACACGGTTGCAGTAGCGTGCCACCATGGGCAGGTCGTGGCTGATCATCAGCAGAGCCGTGTTTTCGCTGCGCACCATCTCCAGCATCAGTTCCAGCACTTCGCGCTGGACCAGCGCATCAAGGGCGGTGGTCGGTTCGTCGGCGATCAGCAGGGATGGTTTGAGCAGCATGGCAGAGGCCAGCATCATGCGCTGGCGCATGCCGCCGGAAAACTGGTGTGGGAAGGCCAGCAATGCACCGTCCGGATCCTGAATGCCGACCCGTCGCAAGATATCGAGAATACGCTGGCGCCGTGCGGCTTTATCCAGCCTTGTGTGCAGTTTCAGCGGTTCCTCAAGCTGTTTGCCGATGGTCATCGACGGATTGAGGGAGGTCATTGGCTCCTGAAACACCATGCCAAGCCTGGAGCCGCGCAACGCGCGGATTTCCTTTGCGGTCATGGCAGGCACCGAGCGTCCTTCGAAACGGATGTCCCCGCCGGAAATCGCAATGGCTGGTGGCTGAAGACCCATCAGGCTGCGGGCCACCATGGTTTTTCCGGAACCACTTTCCCCGACGATACCAACGATTTCACCCGCACCGACCTCGAAAGACACATCTTGCACGATGCGGTGCTCGGTCATGCTGTTTACGGAAAGGCTGAGATGTTCAACCTGAATGAGAGGCTGGTTCATGGCTTACAATCCCCTCATGCGTGGGTCGAAACGGTCGCGGATTGCATCCCCGAACAGGTTGATGCCGAGCAGCGACAGAGAAATGCAGAGACCCGGGAAGATGCCGAGCCAGATGGCTTCGGCGATGTGCGGGCGGCCGCTGGCCAGCATGTTGCCCCAGGTGGGCGCCGGTGGTGGAACACCGAGACCAAGGAAGCTGAGTGCACTTTCGGTCAGCAGCACCGAGCCGAACATCGAGGTTGCCAGCACGATCACCGGACCAAGGCAGTTCGGCACGATATGGCGAAACATCGTATAGGCAGCGGAATTGCCCATGATGCGGGATGCTTCGATAAATTCCCGCTCACGCAGTGACAGCACCGAACCGCGCACCACGCGCACCATGGAAGGCGTATAGGCAATGCCGAGCGCCAGGATGATGCCATACATGTTGGCACCGGTGATCGACAGCAGGGCCAGTGCCAGCAACATGCTGGGAAAGGCAAGAAGTGCGTCGTTGAAAGCCATGATCACCCGGTCGGTCCAGCCACGGGCATAACCTGCCAGCACGCCAAGGATGATGCCGGAGAGAACGGCAATCGACACAGTGACGAGACTGATTGATACGCTGGTTCCCGCTGCGGTCATCAGCCGCGATAACACATCGCGACCAAACTCATCGGTGCCCAGCCAGTGGACGGCATCCGGTGCCTGCAATTTGGCACGCAGGTCAATGCGCATCGGATCGAAGGGTGTCCAGATCCGTCCGGCAAGGGCGGCCCCGAAAAAACAGGCCAGAAGCGCGCCGCCGAAGATACGATTTCTCTGATGGCGTTTCATTCTGCAGTCACTCTCGGATCGAAAAGGGGATAAAGCAGGTCAACCAGCAGATTGACGAGAAGATAGGTCACGGCCACAAACAGCAGGCAGCCCTGCACCACGGCGTAGTCGCGGGCATAGATGGAATCGACGATCAATCGTCCAAGGCCGGGAATGGTGAAGACGGTTTCCACCACGGCAACACCACCAAGCAGGTTACCAAGAATAAGGCCGATCAGCGTCCAGGTCGGGCCGAAGGCATTGCGGGCCGCATGGCGCATCAACACCGCCCATTCGCTGAGACCCTTTGCACGGGCATGGGTAATGTAATCCAGCCGCAAGACATCCAGCGTCGAGGCGCGTGCCATGCGCACGATGATACCCACCTCATGCAGAACCAGTGTCGCCACCGGCATGATCAGGTAGATCAGTCCCGCAACCGCATCTTCGGTCACGGAGACATAACCAAGCACCGGCAACCAGCCGAGCTTGAGGCCGAAACCGAGCAGGATCATCAATCCCAACCAGAAGGTCGGGACTGACAGAAGCAAGGTCGACATGGCAACGATGACCAGATCAAGGCTGCCATTCTGTTTCCAGGCTGCCGCCATGCCGAGTGGCACGGCGATCAGCACCGAAAGTGCAACTGCAATCAGTACCATCCAGGCACTGGTTGAAAATCGTTGCAGCACCAGTTCCAGCACAGGCTGACCATTAAGGACAGAGTGGCCGAGATCGCCCTGTATGACATTGCCGAGCCAGATAACGAACTGGAGCGGCACGGGTTGGTCCAGTCCCATCGATTTGCGGGCCGCGGCCAGTGTATCGGCATCAGCGAGATCTCCGAGCATCAGACTGGCCGGGTCGCCAGGTATCAGGCGAACAAGACCGAACACCGCCACCGAGACGATGAACAGGGTGGGGATTGCCGATAATAATCGGCTCAGGGCAAATTTAAGCATCACGCTATCCGACAGTCACTTTTACTGGTTTTTTTCAACGCCCCAGAAGCGGGCAAAGCCCTGCCAGGTGCGGTAGCCCTTCACTTTGGGGCCGGAAACGCCGACATCGAGGCCGTTGGCCAGCATCACGAAAGGTACTTGCTGCAGAAAACGGCTGTGCAGATCATCAAAGATCGGCTGGCGTTTGGCCGGGTCAGCCTCCTGCAGCGCACGACTGACGAGTTCGCTCACCTCGGCATCGTCCCAGATGGCATTGGCCTTTTTGGCCTTTGAGCCGACAACCGTCTGGTAGGCGAGCGCCGGATCGGTTCTGTTGGAGTAATTGAATGCCATGATCTGGAATTTACCGCTGTTGAAGCGGTCAAGCTGGCTTGCCCATTCCAGAACTTCGATCTCGGCATTGATGCCGACCGACTGCAACATCGCCTGCGCTATGATTGCCGTATCGTAGTTGATAGCAGAGCGGCGGTTGGTGAGAATGGTGATCTTCTCGCCCTTGTAACCGGCCTTGGTCAGCAATGCCTGCACGGCGGTCGGGTCATAGGTATATCCCTTGTCCTGCGCTGACGTGTGATAGAGCGAGCCGGATGCCACCAGAGAATTGTTGGTCACGCCGAGACCATAGGTCACGGAATCGACGATCTGTGGTGTGTCGAGCGCTGCAATCACCGCCTGGCGCATTTCCACCTTGGACATCAGCGGATCGGCAGTCTGGAACAGCATGGTGATCAGGCCGCCATGCGGTGCAGCAACAATCGTGAAGTCCTTTTCATCCTTCAGCTTTGCAGCTTCTGCCGGAGGCAGGTAGGGAAGAACATCCAGCGCACCACTGCGAAGACCCGCCACGGCGGTTGCCGTATCCGGCACGATGACATATTTGACCTCGTCGACCAGCACGTCCTTGCGTCCGCCATAACCATCCGGCTTGTCGCCAAATGGGGCATAATCGGCAAATTTCTTCAGCGTCAGCCCCTGCCCGCGCTTCCACTCGCCAAACACGAATGGACCGGTGGCAACCGGTGTTTTCCAGTTGCCGGCATCACCAAAGGACGAGCGGTGAACGATGCCCGTGGAACCACATTGCGCCTGTGCCATATAGTTCAGGAACATCGCGTCCGGGCGATCCAGCGTCAGGACAACAGTCTTGTCATCCTTCGCCTCGATCGTTTCGAGCTTGGCGTCACGGCTGCCGTCAAAAAAGGCCTTGCAGTTGAATTCCGGGTCACGGATCAACTTTTGAAGGCTCCACTGCACATCGGCGGCAGTCATAGGTTCGCCGTTGTGAAACTTCACGCCGTCACGCAGGGTAAATGTGTAAACTTTGCCGTCGTCGGAAACGGTCCATTCCTTGGCAAGCATCGGGCGAATTTCACCCTTTTCGCCGGCTGCAACGAGGCCCTCCACCACATTCAGCATGACTGAGTCCGTGCCTGCATCGCGATTGATGCCTGGCTGGGAACTGCGGATATCTGCGGTGATCTGAACATTGAGCGTATTGGCGAAAGCCAATCCGGGAAGCGCCAGAGCGGCAGATGCGAGGAATGCGCGCATGGCCGTTTTCGACAGTGACATAAGTTCGCCCTCTTGTTTTATGTTGATGCAAAAAACATTTCATATGTAAAAAACATAGTCAAGCATGTTTCAATGTGCATTATAAAAACATGTTCAAACCATATCGATCCGGCCTGATTTAACACCCCTGTCACCCGGCAATGGAGGAAAAACTGAAACTCGATCCCATCGATCAACGCATCATTGAAGCGGTCAAACGCAATGGACGCCTTACCAAACAGGCGCTGGCCGAGGCGGTTGGCCTGTCGGCAACGCCGGCCTGGGCACGGCTGAAACGGCTGGAAGCGGAAGGCATCATTACCGGTTACCATGCCCGTGTGTCGCGCATCGAGCAGGCGGCAGCTGTCAAAGTGCTGGTAGAGGTCACCCTCGCCAGTCATCGCCATGCGGACTTCAAGCGCTTTGAAGCTGCTATCGGCGAAATAACGGAAATCGTTTCCTGCTGGTCGGTGGGCGGCGGCGTCGATTATTTCCTGACGGTCGAGACTGCCGACATTGATAGTTATCAACGCCTTATTGATCGTTTGCTGACCATGGAAATCGGCATCCAGCGTTATTTCACCTACATTGTTACACGCACGGTGAAAGACCGTCCGGACTGAAACCAGTCGATAAACAGTCCGGCCGGGCTGTGATGCCGCCGTCTTTGGACCAACCGCTCATCCCGGTTCTGTAATACTCGCCTCACGTCAATAACACCCGAGGACAGAACATATGAGCGAGGCCCTGATGAGCCGCCGCGAGCGGCGGCATGTCGCACTCGATAGTCTTGAAGACCCCGGCCTGTTGCGTGAGCTTTCCTATTGTGATGGACGATGGATCGCCGGAGCGAAGGATTTTGCGGTGACGGACCCGGCAACCGGTCAGCCCATCGCGCGGGTGACCATGGCCGGTGTGGATGAGGTTCACACCGCCATCGCTGCGGCCTCCCAGGCATTCCCCGGCTGGCAGGCATTGTTGCCTGAAAAACGTGCCGCCCTTCTGCGCAACTGGGCAGAACTGATCCGCAAGCACCGGCAGGATTTGGCACTGATCATGGTGCTTGAGCAGGGAAAACCGTTTGCCGAAGCCTTGGGCGAGATCGACTACGCCGCCTCGTTTCCCGAATGGTACGCCGAAGAAGGTCGCCGCCTGAATACCGAAGGCGTGACACCTCACCTGCCTGAGGCGGAGATGATCATCCGCCGCGAAGCGATTGGTGTTGCGGCTCTGGTCACCCCCTGGAATTTCCCCTCTGCCATGCTGACACGCAAGGCGGCAGCCGCCCTCGCGGCAGGCTGCACTGTCGTCGCTCATCCGTCGAGTGAAACGCCCTTGTCGGCTCTGGCGCTGGTGGAACTCGCCGAACGTGCCGGATTTCCACCCGGTGTCTTTAATGTCTTGACGGGAGAGTCCATCGAGATCGTCGGCGCATTGTGTGACGATGCTCGTGTCGGTGCGCTCAGCTTTACCGGTTCGACCCATGTCGGAAAACTGATCGCCGGCCGCTGCGCGCCGACCATGAAAAGGCTGGTCATGGAACTGGGTGGCCATGCGCCCTTGATCGTCTTTGAAGATGCAGATGTCGGCCACGCGGTTGATATTGCCATGGATGCAAAATTTGCAACATCCGGGCAGGATTGCCTCGCGGCCAACCGCATCTTTGTGCATCGCTCCTTATACGATGCCTTCCTCAAGCAGTTTGCAGAGCGCATTGCTGAACTTCGTGTCGGCAATGGGCTGGAGCCGGACACCGACATTGGCCCGCTGATGCATCAAAAGGCGCTCAGCGGTGTCGAGGCTCAGGTGCGCGATGCGCTTGCCCGCGGAGCGGACTGCATTGTCGGCGGAAAACCGCATCCGGCAGGTCCGCTTTTTTACACACCGACGCTCCTCGCCAATGTCGGCGATGATGCTCTCATCATGCGCGAGGAAACATTTGGACCGGTTGCCGCTGCCAGCGCTTTCGACAGTGAAGACGAGGTTATCCGCCGCGCCAACAACACCGGTTATGGTCTTGTTGCCTATGTGGTGACGGAAAATGGCGCCCGCCAATGGCGGCTCGGACGCGCCCTGCAATTTGGCATGGTGGCCATCAACCGCGTCAAGATCACTGGAGGCCCGGTGCCGTTTGGCGGCTGGAAACAATCCGGCCTTGGCCGCGAAGGCTCACGCCACGGCATCGAGGCCTTCACCGAACTCAAATATCTCTGCATCGACACACCTGCCCAAAGCGGGATGGAAAGGACACACGCATGACCGACCAACGCAACGATCTCAACGCCTGGGACCGCAATCACTTCTTTCACCCTTCAACGGCCATGGGTGCCCATGCCCGTGGTGAAACCCCGACCCGCACCATTGCCAGCGGTGAAGGTGTCTACATCACCGACACCACCGGTCGCCGCAGTCTGGATGCCTTTGGTGGTCTCTATTGCGTGAATGTCGGCTATGGACGTCAGAAAATTGCCGATGCGATTGCCGAGCAGGCCCGGTCCCTGGCCTATTACCACGCCTATGTTGGTCATGGCACGGAGGCCTCGGTCACGCTTGCCCGCATGATCATCGAGCGCGCGCCGCGCAATATGAGCCGTGTGTATTTCGGTCTTTCCGGTTCCGATGCCAATGAAACCAACATCAAGCTGATCTGGTATTACAACAACATTCTCGGACGTCCGGAAAAGAAGAAGATCATCTCGCGCTGGCGCGGCTATCACGGCTCCGGCATCATGACCGGCAGCCTGACTGGCCTTGAAGCCTTCCAGAAGAATTTTGATCTGCCGCGTGCGCCTATTCTGCACACCGAAGCTCCCTATTTCTTCCGTCGCGAAGACCGCAACATGAGCGAGGTGGAGTTTTCCGCCGACTGCGCCCGCAAGCTGGAAGAGCTTATTCTGGCGGAGGGTCCGGATACGATTGCCGCCTTCGTTGGTGAGCCAATTCTCGGCACGGGCGGCATTGTTCCGCCGCCACAGGGCTACTGGCAGGCCATTCAGGCCGTCTTGCGCAAATATGACATCCTGCTGGTGGCCGATGAGGTCATTACCGGGTTTGGTCGTCTCGGCACCATGTTCGGTTCGGACCATTACGGCATCGAGCCTGATCTGATCACCATCGCCAAGGGCTTGACCTCTGCCTATGCACCGCTGTCTGGCAGCATCGTTGGCGACAAGATGTGGGATGTGCTGGTTCAGGGTTCCGATCAGCTCGGGCCAATCGGCCACGGCTGGACCTATTCTGCCCATCCGATCTGCGCGGCAGCCGGTGTTGCCAATCTTGAACTGATCGATGAGCTGGGTCTTGTCGAAAACGCCAAGGTGACCGGTGCGTGGTTCCGTGACGCGCTGGCACAGGCGGTTGGGTCCCATGCCAATGTCGGTGACGTGCGTGGTGATGGTCTGATGGCGGCCGTGGAACTGGTGGAAGATCGCGATGATCGCCGTTTCTTTGATCCGTCCAAGAAGGTCGGTGCTTCCATCGTCGCAGCCATGCTGGAGCGTGGCGTCATTGCCCGTGCCATGCCGCAGGGCGACATCATCGGTTTCGCACCACCCTTGTGCCTGACGAAGGAAGAGGCAGAGCACATTGTCTCCGTCACAGCAGATGCCGTCCGCCATGTCCTTGGATAACAGCGGCCCTTCCCCTTCCGATCGGAGATATCAGTCATGACACCTGTCTCACGACACAAATCAGCCGTTTGGCTTTCAGGACCCAACGTTGCCGCAGCGGAAATTGCGGCATCCATCGGTTACACCTCAGCCGTTCTCGATATCGAGCATGGCAGTTTCGACCTCGACACGCTTGAGCGTTTCATTCCGGTCCTCAAAGGTCTGGGCCTCGACGTGTTGGCAAAGGTTCTGGCCCCGGAACGTGGTCCCATTCAGCAGGCGCTGGATTTCGGTGCCGATGCCGTGGTCATTCCGCATATTCTCGACGCTGCGCATGCGGAAAAGACATGCTCCTATGCAAAGTTCCCGCCGCATGGCGAGCGCAGCTTTGCCGGTGGACGCACCGTTTCTTATGGGAGCCCGGACGATCAGTGGTTTGTCGATCAGGATCGCAACACCCGTTGTTACCCAATGATCGAACATGCTGGCGCGCTCAGAGACATCGACAAGATCCTCGCCCTTGCCAGTGTCGACGGCGTTTTCATTGGCCCAAGCGATCTGTCACTGCGCCGTGGCCGTGGTGCCTATAAACGCAGTGAGGCCGATTTTACCGACCTGAAAACTGTGGCTGATGCGGCGCATGCGGCCGGCAAGCACTGGCTTTTGCCGGCCTGGAGTGTTTCGGAGAAGGAATTCGCCCTCGCAAACAACGCCCACACGCTGGTGTTGACCATGGAACATGGCGCCATCGCCCTTGGTCTTCGCGACGCCTGGAATACGACGGCAAAAATCCTTGCCCCTGCAGCAGATTGATAAAGGAAAACCCAGGATGAAAGTCTCACTGGTTCAGATGAACTCGCAGAACGACAAGTCGGTCAATCTGCAAACAGCCGCCACCCTGATCGATAATGTCGTCAAGGCCGAGAACCCGCAACTCGTTGTGCTGCCGGAATATTTCGCATTTCTGGACGACAACGTGTCTGCAATGCACGCCAGTGCCGAGACATTTCCGGGTGGTGAAACCTGGAGATTTCTCTCGTCGATGGCGGCCAAACACCGCATCACTTTGCATGCCGGTTCGATCGTCGAAAAGGATGGAGAGCATTTCTACAATACGTCATTGGTGTTCGGACCGGACGGACAACAGATAGCACGATACCGCAAGATCCATCTTTTTGATGTCGAAACGCCGGAAGGCATTGTCTACCGCGAGTCTGACTCCATCCGTCGCGGTGAGGATGTCGTCACCTACCGTATCGGTGACCTCACCGTTGGCTGCGGTATTTGTTACGACATCCGTTTCCCGGAACTGTTCCAGCGGCTGCGGGATCGTGGTGCTGACATTATCGTTCTGCCAGCCGCATTCACCCTGTCTACCGGCAAGGACCATTGGGAGGTTCTGGCAAGGGCACGCGCCATTGAAACCCAGACCTACTTCCTGGCGGTCGGACAAACCGGCACTCATGCCAGTGGCCGCAAAGCCTGCTATGGCCATTCGATCGCCATCAATCCATGGGGCCATGTCATCGCGCAAAGCCCTGACTTCGTTACAGCTGTTACGGCAACGCTTGATCTCGATTACATGAAATCGGTGCGTCAGAGCCTGCCTGTGGCAAACCATTGTGTGTTGCGGACGGCCTAAAATACATATCTGGTAAAATTACGAATAGCGCGAAAGCCCATGTAATACGGCACTTCGGCTATCGTCCGGAGTGCCGATTTGCTCGGAATTTGATGATAGCCGGGTCTCTCTGTTTGTTCGAAGACTTGCGAAGCAACTTGCGCGTGCCTAAAAGGCGGGCAGTTTCAATTTGCATTTTTAAAAGGGCCAGCTTCGTGGAACAGGCAGAAAACCAGACCGGCAAGGGTCGACGCAAGATACTATTGGCAGCGGTTGCGGTCATCGCAGTGGCGGCTGCAGGCGTCGTTGGGGGCAAGACCGTTTACGAGGGCAAGGTCCAGGAATTCGTTGATCGCAGCGGCGGCAAAGCCGATCTCGTCAAGGTGGATTTTCTTGGCCGCATTCATCTTCGTAACCTCACATTGCCGCTGGGCGATGGTACGACTGTGCGGATTGCAGCCGTTGATGGACGCCAGAAACTGGCCTTCCTGCCGGGTGAGCTGATGGTCAATGGCGTTGATGTCGATATGCCAACCGGTACGATTGCGGTCGGCCATGCGCGCTTTGAGGATGTCGACATCAATGATGCCCTTCTTCGCGAGGCCTCTGACATTGACGGTGCGGCTGCGTTGCCGAAACAAGTTGCCAGCTTTGCTGCAAAACGCGTGACGATCCCTGAGCTGACGACAACACAGACCTTTGCCAATACCAGCCAGAAAACCACCTACAAAAATGTCGTGCTGTCTGATGTGGCCAACGGCCGCATTGCGCACTACGGCGCAGAAGGTAGCAATTTCGATTTAACTCTCGAGGTGCCGGATGACGATGGTGCGACCAAGGAACAGCGCATCGATGTGTCCACAGGTGCCATTGAGTTCAAGGATTTCGACGCGGCCTATCTGGCGCGGATCTATACCGAAAAAGCCGGTCCTGACGACAAGGACGCAAAGCCGCTTTATGGCCCCTTCTCGGTCAAGACGATTGCGTTTTCCGACAGCGGCAGCAATTTCAGCTATGATGAGATGCGCGGCGAGGGTGTCAGCGTTCGCATGCCATCTGAACCGCTTATGGAAACACTCAAGACCTTCTCAGCCGCGCCCAATATTGACGACCTGTCGGTTGAAGATCGCAAGGCCTATTTTGCCAAATTCGTGTCGATTATCGACATGTTCGACAAGATGAACATGCAGATCCTGGGTATGAAGGTAGATGCGCCAGACAAGACAGCTGAAGGCTCCGACAAGCGGATCAACATGTCGGTCGAGCGCACAGAAATGCAAGTGGGCAATCGTGAACTCAGCATGGGCCTGCACGGTTTTTCGATGAAAAATGGTGACGACACGGTTGATGTTGCAGAAGCCAGTATCACCGGCTTCAACTGGAGTTCCACGCTGGATGGCCTTACTGCACTTGCCGGTCTTGACGAACAGCAAGTGGATAGCTTCCCGTTCAACACCTTGATGCCGGAACTGGGTACCATCCGTTTTGCCGGTATTGATTTTGATATCGCTAATCCGAAGAAAAATGAAGAAACTGGCGAGGACGAGGCTGCAGACGCTGGTCCTGAACGGATCCAGTTCACGCTCAAGAACTACGAGATGTCCCTGACGAAGCCTTATAATGGTATTCCGACCGACATTGATGTGAAGCAGGAAGACCTGACCCTGCCGATCCCCGAGGATTCCTCGGACGAAACCTTTGCCCAGATGCGCCAGCTTGGTTTGAAGGCCTTGACCTTCTCCTACGGTCTGTCGGCCGGCTGGGATGAAGCCAACAAAAACCTTGTGATCCGCGATATCTCGATCAATGCCAAGGACATTGGCAGTGCCAATATCTCCGGTCTGGTCAGCGGTTTCACCAAGGAATTTTTCTCGCTGGATACGGGTCGTGCGCAGGCAGCACTTTTTGGTCTTGCCGGTCGCGAGGTGAAATTCACCGTCAAGGACGAAGGGCTGATTGCCAAGGCCGTCGAACTTTACGCCCTGCAAAACGGCATGACCGAAGATCAGGTGCGCGGCACCCTGACCATGGTCGCGTCGATGGGATTGCAGCAGGTTGCCAACGAGCGGCCGAAGCTCAAAGACGCAACGGACGCGATCCTGCGCTTCCTTGCGACACCTGGCACCTTGAGCTTTACCGTGCGTGCCACTGGCCCGAATGGTCTCGGTGTCTTTGATCTGGTTGCCGCATCGCAGGACCCGCTGCTGTTGCTCGACAAGGTCGAGATTGAGGCGACGGCCAACTAAGCCGTCTCCTTATTCAGACAGGGCCATATCAATGGCCGCTTCGCAATGGATCAATGTGGTGTCGAACACCGGCACCACAACATTGCCCTGGTTCAGCAGCATGCCCACCTCGGTGCAGCCGAGGATCATGCTGTCGGCACCTGCATCAACAACACGCTGCGCGATTGCCTCATAGGCCGCGCGGCTTTTATCTGTTGTTATGTCCTTGCAAAGTTCATCATAGATCACGCGGTGCACGACATCACGGTCTTCCGCATCGGGCAGAACAGGTGTCAGCCCGGATTTGACCAGCCGATCGGTGTAAAAACTCTGTTCCATGGTGAAGGCCGTTGCCAGCAGGCCCGGTTTGCTGAGACCAGATGTGATGATGCGGCTGGCCGTAGCATCGGCAATATGCAGCAGCGGAATGCCCACACCATGCATCATTGCTTCGGCTAGTTTGTGCATGGTGTTGGTGGCCAGCAGAATGAATTGCGCGCCGCCGCGCTCCAGTGCCTTTGCTTCGGCATTCAAGATGCGGCCGGCCTCATCCCAATCATCACGGCTTTGTAGTTCCTCGATCTTGGCAAAGTCGAGCGAACGGATCAGCAGTTCGGGAGAATGCAGGCCACCAAGACGCTCACGGGTGATTTCGCAAAGTTTGCGGTAGTAGATTTGCGTCGATGCAGCGGACATGCCGCCCAGAATGCCAATGAGTTTCATCGCGAGATCGTCCGTTCGAAGGCGTTGCAATTTCGGTGTCGTGCACCGTCATAACACCAGACAGGCGATCTGACATACCGCTGCGATGACGATTTTGGGTGATGAAGCCGCTGATCGACAAGACTAGGATCACTGACCTGCAAAAAACACGCGGCACGTCAGACAATTGCTATCCGGTCAAAACGCCGGGGAAGTCCATGTCATGAGCGTGCCGCGCGATGTGTACTGGAAAAACGGTTGAGGCCGCATCCGGTTCCGAAAATGGCGTTTTTTCTTGGAAATACTGCGCAATGAAAGAGAGCGACAGTCGGTGTTTCTGGTGTCTCGCCTGCAACCGCTTCGGCTTTGAAACGTTGCTGTCTCCAACTGCCATCACCCATAATTGGCCGGTTAAACTTGCCTTGTTGGGCGTGGTGCATGACCATGACCAATCCCGAACCACCGTTAAAGAGGAGATAGACGGATGAAAAAGGGACTTTTGTCAGCTGTTTTGGGTGCCGCACTGGCAGCGAGTATATTCGGTGCAGCACTGGCCGATCAGGTGGCGATGACATCGACGGCAACGGTAAAAAATGACCTGAACTATCTGATCTACACACCGGATGCTTATACGACGTCGAACGAGACCTATCCGCTTGTTGTCTGGCTTCATGGTGGAGATCAGGGCGGCAGCGATATTGAAAAGGTCAAATCGAGCGGTCTTCCGAAACTGATTGAGGAGGGCAAACAGTTTCCATTTCTGGTCTTTTCACCACAAAATCCCAGCGAGGAACTGCTCTACCCCATCGAGAAAGTAAAATCGGCGCTTGACGAGGTCATTGCAAAACACCGTGTCGATCCGGCGCGGATTTATGTCGTTGGTTATAGCCGCGGCGGGTTCGGTGCCTGGGCACTGGCAGAACAGTTTCCCGAAACTTTTGCGGCCGCAGTTCCGATCGCCGGCGGCGGCAATCGCCATTATCTCAACAGAACCAATGAAAAGGCAGCGTTCTGGATCTTTCATGGCACCAATGATGATGTGATCCCGCTGTCGGATTCGGTCATCATGTATGAGCGTCTGAAAACCCTGAAACGCAATGCCAAATTGACGGTGTTTGAAGATGTCGACCATTCGGCCGTTGAACAGGCAGTGCTGAACGATCAGCAGGTCTGGGACTGGCTGCTCAAGCAGCGTCTCGAACCGGCCGCGCAGTAACGTATCTGCATTTTACGCCATGCCCGGCGCTGTTGTGTCCGGGCATGGCCTTCGTTTCAAGACCGGTCAATGATCGGTGTTGGCCCAGTCTTCATGGGCGTGGCGTATGCGGATCACAAACACCATATCGTCATCTTCAACACGGTAGATGATGAGATGCGCCTTGAACGGGTGGATGCGCACCGGTGGTGTGATCTCGTCACGTTCGCGCGCCATGCGTGGATTTTGCGTCAGCAGTTCGAGCGTATCAAACAGCTCATCATGGTAGCGCCGTGCCTGCGCGATGCCGAAATTGGCCACACCGTGTTGCGCAATACCGATGATATCCTCTTCGGCTGCACCAGAAAGAATGAAGGACATTACAGGCTTTTGTCTGTTGTGGTGCGTGCGATGGCGGCAGAAAAAAGCTCGTCCTTGGAGCGGTGGCCGCGGCCACTTTCAAGGCCTTCATCAACAAAACGCTGCATATTGGCGATCTGGTCGGCGCGCATCTGGTCCCGGCGAATGAGGTCGCGCACATAGTCGCTGGCATTCGAATAGCGTCCGGTCTTCGCCTGCGCTTCCACCCATTCCTTCATGGGGTTGGGAAGGGATACATTCATTGTCGCCATGTTCGATCTCCGTAGAGGTAGGAAAATATCGCTGAATGGCAAAGTTTGTCAAATGTCGAAATGGTGAGGACGGGTGCGGACGGCAAGCACGGTCTCACCGTCCGCATGGTTTGATAGTCAGGCTGCATTGACCGACGGTTGCGACGCCAGGGCAAGTTTGCGTGCCGCCACAAAGTCGACCTTGCCGGAGCCGAGCACCGGCACGACCCCAACGGTCACTTCGGCTGGCACCATCATGTCCATGGCACCTTTCGCCTTGGCATAACTTGCGAAGTCGGCGCGTGTGGCCTTTGGCGCGTCGGTCAGCAGGATCAGGCGTTCACCCTTCTTGGCGTCCGGCACGGCAGACACAACCGACAGGCTGCCCGGCCACATCTGCCCTGCCAGTGCTTCCACCGCTGCCAGCGACACCATTTCACCGCCGATCTTGGCAAAACGTTTGGCGCGGCCACGGATGGTGACAAAACCGTCTTCGTCGATGGTGACGATGTCACCGGTATCGTGCCAGCCATCTTCCAGCGGTTCGATCACGCCAGGGTTTTCGGCTCTCAAGTAACCCGCCATCACATTGGCACCACGGATAAACAGGCGGCCGCCTTCATCGATGCCGGGCACCGGCTCCAGTTTCCATTCCATGCCAGGCATGATCTTGCCGACGGTGCCGGAACGGTTGAACATCGGCGTGTTGAGCGAGATGACCGGTGCCGTCTCAGTGACGCCGTAACCCTCGAGAATGCGCAGGCCGAATTTTTCCATATAGGTTTCGCGGGTCGACGCCTTGACCGGTTCTGCACCGGAAAAGATGTAACGGATCGAACGGAAATCATAGGGATGCGCGGTGCGGGCATAACCGTTGAGGAATGTGTCGGTACCAAAGATGATGGTGGCGTTGGAGGTGTAGATCAGCTCCGGCACGATGCGGTAGTGCAGCGGCGACGGATAGAAATAGACCGGAACACCGGCAACCAGCGGCAAAACGGTTCCAGCTGTCAGGCCGAAGGAGTGGAACACCGGCAGGATGTTGAACACCTTGTCGCCCGAGTTGAAGTCGATACGCGATGCCGCCTGGGCAGCATTCGACAGGATGTTGCGATGGGTCAGCACCACGCCTTTCGGCGCGCCTTCCGAACCCGATGTGAAGAGGATCACCGCCGTGTCGTCTGCTGTCTGTTTTACCAGCGGTCGGTAGCGACGGATCAGGCCCTTGATCTTGTCAAAGGTGGTGATGGTCTCGCGCAGATCATCCAGCCAGACAAAGGTCACGTCCTTTTCCAGTTCTGCAATGATCGGTGCCAATTTGCCCTGTGTTACAAAGGCACGTGAGCACAACACATGTTTTACCTCAGCCGCCTTGCAGGCCGACAGGATGTTGGCAGCACCGGCGGTGAAGTTCAACATGGCCGGAACCTTGCCGGCAGACATCACGCCGAGCAGGGTTGCCGCCGTGCCATTGGCATTGGGCAACATCAGACCCAGTGTTTTTTCGTTCGGGAACAGTGTCTTGAACTTGGCACCCAGAACGGCAGCACCGGTCAGCAGCTTGCTGTAGGACAGAGGGCCGCTGATCGGATCTTCGACCGCGAGCTTGCTGCCGCCTCTTTCCTGCGCTGTCTTGATGATACGCTGCAGCACCGTCTGGTTGGTGTCCGTTGTCTTGAACAGCAGCATCGACATGATCTTGTAAAGGGCTGCGCCGGCCGCGACGCGGCGCTTGCGACCCTTCAGCTCTTCCGGCACCTCAAGGCGAACCGGTTCCAGAATGGTCACCTTGACCTTGGGGAACAGGCGACGACGCACCTGGCCGCCGGAAAGACGCGAGAAATAGCTCTTTTCCAGACCATCGATACGGACAGGCACGACCATCGAGCCGGTTTTGTCAGCCACCATGGCAGCGCCGTCATACACCTTCATCAGCGTACCGGTAACGGTCAGGCGTCCCTCGGGGAAGATGCCGATGGCATTGCCTTCCTGCGCCACCTTGATCAGCGAGCGTGTCGCCATCGGTTTGGTCGGGTCAAGCGGCAGGAACTTGCACATCTTCAGGAACGGACGCACCCACCAGGCCTGTGCGATCTTGTAGTCGACGGCAAACACTGGCTCTTCTTCGGTGATGGCGAGTGCCAGTGCACCGTCGAGGAAACTGACATGGTTGAGGGCGATGATCGGAGCGCGACCAGCCTTGCGGATGTTTTCCAACCCTTCGACTTCCAGACGCATGAAGGCGCGGAACAGGATGGAGATGAAATCGCGGAACGGGTTGGTCGGCAGGAACTTCAGCATCAGCCAGGCCACACCGATATTGATCAGCGACAGGCCAAGAATGATCATCGGCACGGAAACGCCAATCGCCTGCAGAATTGCCACCAGCGCAAGGCCTGAGGTGATGAACAGGGCAGACAGAACATTGGCACCGCCAATCACACGGGCGCGACGGCTTTCATCAGCCCAGGTCTGCATGGCCGCAAAGGTCGGAACGGCGAGGAATGCACCGCCGATTGCCATGCCGGCAAGATCGATCGCCACACGAATGGTGTTTTGACCGGCAAAGAACTCGGAAATGGTCTGCGCATGCGACAGAGACTGCAGACCCCAGAGGTTCCAGGCAAGGTCGATGCCGAACAGGGCAACGATGGCAATACCAATCGGAGCCGGCAGAAGCACGATGCGGCCAGCCGACATCCATCCGGCAATGGCCGAACCAACGGCAATCGAAATGGCGAAAATGGCGAGATAGGCAGGAACGACCAGTTCGGAACCGCCGAGAATTTCGGTGACCATGATCGGCAGCATCGACATGACGAAGGCGCCAACGAACCAGAACCAGCAATTCATCAGGGCAGAACGCCAGACGCGGCTGTCCTCGCGCAGTTCCTTGACCAGTGTCATGCTGGAGCGCAACACGTTCTTGTCGATGACCAGCGAAGGTGCACGCGCACCGCTGCGCGGGATCATGCGGGCCGACAGCCAGCACAGAACCGACAGCACCATCATCATCGGTCCAAAGATCCACACGCTGTCGCCTTCGGAGAAAGCCAGTGCCGAAACGATCGTGCCGGTCAGGATGGCGATGAAGGTACCGCCTTCGATCCAGGCATTGGCCTTGGGCAGGTCCCGCGTTTCCAGCAGGTCGGGCAGGATGCCGTATTTGATCGGACCAAACAGCGCCGAGACAACACCAAAACCGAACAGCGCAACCATCAGTACAGCAATCGATGAAAATGCGATGCCGATGACCGCAATGGCGGCAATGCCGATTTCGGCAAATTTCAGCCGCTCGGCCATCTGTGCCTTGTCGTGTTTGTCCGCAAGTTCACCGCCAAGCGCTGACAACAGCAGGAATGGCGCAATGAAAATACCGCCTGCAAGCGTGACAAGGGCTGCACCTTCCGAGGCCATTTTGGCCAAAATCAGGAAGATTAGGGTCTGTTTGAGAAAGTTGTCGTTGAAGGCAGACAGGAATTGCGTCCAGAACAGCGGCGCAAATTTCCGTGTTTTCATCAGGCTATCATGCATGGTGCTTTCCTTTTCGATCGCGACAGGAAGACCACGGAATCGTTAGGCAAGTATTGACGGCCAAAACAACCCCAGGGTGTGGTTAATAGTATTTCAGCTGTCGCTATCGCGATTGAACTTTACCATCAGTTTTTCAGTCTTGGTGTCTTCGATCTTGCGCATCAGCTTTTCCGATTCCGCATTGTCACGCAGGGTCTTGGTCATGTTGACCGTGGTCTGCACGAGCATCAGGATGCCCATGGCGAGATATCCCTTGCCCCACAGATCAAGCGGCATCATCCAGATGCCAAGCACCAGCATGAAAGCGGCCGCACCGAAGGAGACGTAGGAAAAGCTGACCCAGGTGGAGGAATGTTTCTGAAAACTGTCATTCATGGCTTTAATCCCTTGATGTGTTGAAACGTGGTTCAGGCTGTGGTGACGAGGTGGCCGCGTAAAACTGTGGTGATCCGGTTGAACACTGGGCTTTTCCCGTTTATGAACATTGTTCATGAATTTGTGTTTCGCATAAAAATGAACAACGTTCAATATTTATTTTGAACATTGTTCATAATTTTTTCGAGGTGGCTGGCATGGGTCGACGGGAAGAAAAACGGGAAGATCTCAAGGCGCGATTGCTGGAAGCGGCGCGTGACCGCATAGAGCGTGATGGCTTGGCAAATTTGCGCGCGCGTGATGTCACGCAGGATGCCGGCTGTGCGCTGGGTGGTCTCTACAGTGCCTACACGGATATCAATGATCTGATCATCCATGTGAACTCGACGACATTGAAGGCTCTCGAGCAGTCATTGGCGCTGGCTGAGGTCAAGGACAAGTCACCAACCGACAAGTTGCGCAATCTCGGGCAAGGTTATCTGAAATTTGCGATGGCCAATCGCAATTTGTGGAAAGCGCTGTTCGAACATTATCCACCGGAGGAATCGCCCGCTCCGCAGTGGCATCTCGATGAACATCTGTTTCTCCTCAGCATCATTGCCGAGCCTCTGGCCGAATTGCAGCCTGACATGAGTGCGGAGGATCGCGCCGTGCGTGCCCGTACGCTGTTTGGTGCGGTTCACGGCATCATCAGCATCACGTTGGAAGCGCGGTTTGTTGGCTTGCCGCCGGAACGGCTCGGACATGAGCTTGATCAGATCATCATGATGATTGCCGCAGGCGCTGCCGCCCAGCGCAATGCCTGACACCCGGCAGACGTGGTTATGTCGAGAGCGTCAAAAGGTGCGCCCGTATAAATTCCTGAATAGCTGCTCATCGTCTGCACAAAATCTGCAAACGCCGGGCCTAGCCTGTTCATATGAAAAAGCACCTCATCCCTGATCACACCGCCCTTCCCCGCCTGCCTTACCGTCTGCTTCAAGAAAGCTGGTGGATGGAAGAGGATGTCACCAATAACGACCGTATTCCGTCACAGTCCATCATCCAAAACAGTGTTCGACGCCTTCTGCCGCATCTGCGTGAGGTGTCGACATGCAACTGACAACAGCGCAAACCACCGTCCCGCTCCGCGCACTCTCCGATAAAAAAACACTGCCAATATTCATTGCGATGATTGCTTTGGCCGATGTCCTGATGTTCCAGCAGGCGCCAGGCCTCAATCTTTTCCTGTTCTCACTATCCCTGACATCTGCCGTTCTGATGGCAGCACGCAAGCGACTGGGCACAGTCAAAACAGCCACATGCCTCGGTGTCACTGCCTTGGCCGCCGCACCCTTGCTGGAAGCGCCCAGCATCATTGGTGCTGGTTTTGCCGTTGCGGCCGTTATCTCCAGTGCCCTTGCCTGCGCCAATCTCCTGCCGAAAAAGCCGGTGGACATACCGCTGACACTGCTGCGTTTCATTCCGCTGGTGCCTCTTCGCCTGCCCTCCTTCTGCCGTCGTTATCTTGCCTCGCAGTCGGGCCAGACATTCCTTGGAGTAACGCAGACGTCGCTTGCAGGCTGGCTGCTTCCGCTTGGCCTCGGGCTGGTGTTCCTGCTGCTGTTTACCATGGCAAATCCATTGATTGCACTGGGCCTGCACAATATCGATCTGAGCTTCCTGATCGACCTCTTTGATATCACACGCATCGGCTTCTGGTTGCTGGCAGCAGTCGGCATTTCGGCACTGCTACGCCCGCGCCTGATGCGCAAAGTCAGACACCACACCACCGAGCCAGCGGACATCAGCCGTCAGTCGGCAAGGTTTCTTGATCACGCCGCCCTTCTGCGCTGCCTCTGGGTGTTCAACCTGTTGTTTGCCATACAGACGGCATTGGATGTGCTGTATCTCTGGGGTGGTGCGGAACTGCCGGCCGGTATGAGCCACGCGCAATACGCCCATCGTGGCGCCTATCCGCTGGTGGCAACTGCTCTGCTTGCCGCAGCTTTTGTGCTGGTTGCCATGCGCCGTGGCGGCCCCGGTGACAGCAGCCGTCTGATCCGCATGCTGGTGATCGCCTGGATCCTGCAGAATGTCATGCTTTGCCTGTCGGCCATTCTCAGGCTCGATCTTTACGTGCAAACCTATTCGCTGACAGGTCTGCGCATGGCCGCCGGTATCTGGATGGGCCTGGTGGCGACAGGCCTGGTCTTCATCCTGCTGCGGATAAAATTGCGCCGGTCCAATGAATGGCTGATTTCCATGAACTTGGCGACGCTTCTGACAGTCCTTTACCTCAGTGCATTCTTCGATTTTTCGGACTTCATTGCCCGCTTTAATGTCGAACACAGTGCGCAGGTGAGTGAGCAAGATCCGCCGATCGACTTGGCTTACCTCCATTCGCTTGGACCTTCGGCCATCCCGGCGATTGATACCTATCTTGCAGCAGTGCCTAAAGGTGAGTGGAAGCACGAGATCGCCAAGCGCGTGCGGGATCGTCTGGCCGCCAGCTTTGCAATGCGCTCATCGGATTGGCGCAGTTGGAACTACCGGGACTACAGAATTAAAAACTATATCAGCTCAACCGCTTTGATTGGGCCTTGAAACAGCGGTATCACCGACGCCGTGGATTTATCAGGAGACCGCACAGTGCCGCGCATACTTGTCGTTGATGACGAGCCAAACATTCGTGAGGTCATCTGTTTCGCTTTGGAACGTGCTGGCATGGTGACGGCGACAGCCGGAACTGGCACGCAGGCGATGGCAAGTTTTCGTGCCGGAAAGATCGACCTCATCGTTCTGGATGTCGGCATGCCTGACATGGATGGTCTTGAGGTCTGCCGGCAGATCCGCAAAACATCCTCTGTTCCCATCCTGTTTCTCTCGGCGCGGGACGAAGAAATCGACCGGATCCTGGGTCTGGAAATCGGCGGTGATGACTATGTAACGAAACCGTTCAGCCCGCGTGAACTGGTCGCACGGGTCAAAACCATTCTCAAACGAACTGGCATGGCAAGCACAGCAGAACGAAACGAACAGGATTTAACCGTTGGCGAACTGCGGCTGGACCGCGCTGGCCGGACCGTGACTTTCGCGGGCAATGCCACTCTCCCAACTACGCTGGAATTTGCGATCCTCGAGACACTGATGGCGCGGCCGGGCATGGTGTTCAGCCGGGAACAGTTGATGGCGGCGGCCTATGGTCCCGCAACTTACGTTGCAGACCGCACGATCGACAGCCATATTCGCAATGTCAGGGCAAAACTCACGGCCGTTGGCGGCGATAATCTCATCACCACCGTGCATGGGGTCGGTTTCAAGCTGCGCGTCGATGACGAGCGGGGTGGTTGACATGCCAGCCCCTCAGGTCAAATCCAAGTGGCGGCCACCCCTGGCTCTCATCGTTTATTCGGTGCTTCTTTCGATCATGGCACTGCCGATCATCAGCATCATCTGGTTTCGTGCCACCGATAGCGCCGCCTCTTTGACCACGACGACAGAGGCAGGTGCGTTGCTGGTCGTTCTTCTGGTGACGATTGCCGTTGCCTATGTGCTCAGCCGCAACATCACCGGCCCGATCAACGCGCTGATTTCCCGATCCGATGATATCGCCCGCGGTGGTCGTTCAGCCATCCAGCCGCTTGAAAGCTATGGTACGCGGGAGGTCGCCACCCTTTCGCAAAGCTTTCTCGATCTGGCCAGCAAGCTGGTTGATCGCAGTGAATATGTGCGGTCCTTTGCAGTCCATGTCTCACATGAGCTTAAATCACCTTTGACCTCAATTCGGGGCGCTGCCGAGCTGATGCGCGACGACGATGACGAGCAGCCGATGACACGGGCTGAACGCCAACGTTTCCTCGACAACATCATCACTGACACCAAACGGCTTGATCTGTTGTTGGCGCGGTTGAGGGAACTTGCCTATGCCGAAGTGCCCATGCCTGCCGGACAGATCAACGTCATGGAGCTTGCCAGGATGCTGCAAGATCGTTTTTCCGGTTATGTGATCACCGCGTCCGGTGAGGTTGCAGTTCAGATCGCGCTTCCGCTTGAGGCCGCGCTGGTGGTGTTTGGCAATCTTGCGGAAAACGCTTTCCAGAATGGCGCTACGCACCTTGCCCTTGATGTGCAGACGGATGGCCGATCGGTGTATGTGCTGGTCAGCGACAATGGCAGCGGCATCTTGCAGGCCAACCGAGAGCGTATATTCCAGCCGTTTTTTTCGACGAGGCGTCAAAACGGCGGCACCGGCATGGGGCTTGAAATCGCCCGCACCATGCTTGCCTCACATGGTGCTGACATCACTCTGCATGAGACGTCGGGTGACGGCACAGTATTTCGGATCACCGCATTGCGTGGCGAACTGTAAGCTGACCGGATAATAAAGGGGAAAACAAAGGCTGCGGACCATCTCGGTGGTCGTCTGTTCAATTCATCGCTGGAAACGAAAAAGCCTGCTGCGGGAGGAGGTGCAGCAGGCTTTTCTAAAGGTTTGAATGGCGACTGGGAGGAGGGTGCCACCATTCTGCCAGGCGTCCTTTGGGAGGAGGAGTAAGGCCGCCTGAAGACGAAGCTTTGCGGGAGGAGGTGCATC
>NZ_DAMDBP010000012.1:0-7449 GCF_032092815.1 Agrobacterium sp.
TGTTCAAGATCGCGGTAGCTCACCCCATAGCGGTAGTACCAGCGCACCGCCCACAAAATCACCTCAACCTGAAAAAAAAACGCCACTTAAAATCGCTCATCATAGGTCTCGCTGAAAATTGTCAGCGCTATTTCCGCCTTCAATCGATTCTTTGCAACAGAGCCGCTTTATCCATGACTCGAGGACTTCGCTTCCCGCCGCAGCTTTTCGATATGCTCCCGGCACAGCGTCTCTACCAGCGTATGCAGTTCAGCCGTCCGTTGCTGAAGCCACGCAAGCGCCTCTTCACTAATCTCGAACTGTTTTGAATAGCGCGCCTTGACGTAGGCTTCGTTTAGAATGTTGTACCATGCGGTAAAGCGTTGGTGGTCACGCGGCCAGATGTCGACCAGTCGCCGGTCACGATCCTCGGAAAGTCCTCGCAGGAATTTTAGATTGTGCGAGGCGGGGCTATAGTTCGTCAGCGTCAAGAGATAACAGGAATAGGTCGTCTCGACTGATTGGTGTAGATTGAAAGTTGCAAGGCTAAGATTCTCTTCCTGAACGAAGAATTTTGAACCTTTCAGAAAGTCGACTGCATTCCGAAACTGCTTTGCGAAATGCTCTTCTGCCACCCTGAGCGCATCGACAGGGCTAAGCGGCTTGGGCTCGGCCAACGGACGGTCATCGAACTCGTAGAGGACAATGCCTTCGCGGGCGAGGTCGACGAAGAAGTACTGCCCGTCATGCAGGAAATTGCTGATCTCACGAGCACCATGCACAATCAGACCAACAGGTGTTTCGATTTCCTTGTCCCACATCAGCCGGTCGGTGGCCTTATCCCAGTATTTCGGGTCAGCCAGCTCCTTGTTGCTGACGATGACCAGAATATCGAAATCCGAACGATAGCCTTTCGAGGTATGCGGTTCGTCGACAAAGGTGCCGCGGGCATAGGAGCCAAACAGGATGATCTTGTAGATCCGACCGTCTTTTTTCGCATCCGACTTGGAACGCTCGACCACGCCAGCAAACTCTTCATGGATGATGCGGACGACCTTTTCCAGTTCGACCTGCTTTGCCTGCGGAAGATGTCCGATATCCGATTTCATCGCCTTCACCATCGATTCTGCTGAACCGTCACCTTAAACGTGATCGTCTGATCATTGCTACTCCTCAATCTCGTAGTGGTTGCATGTGAGCTGGGGAACTGCAGCGCTTAAGCGAAAGATCCGAGGTCCGGGCTTCGCTTTTGCCCCACTATTCTTTCTCTGTCGACCGCTTGATCTTCGCCTGGATGACTGCTGCTGTAGTGTGCTGTTGAGGAGCAAATTTCTGCATCGACCGCGTTGCGATGCATATGTGCCTCGCATCAACGACAATCCAATGCTGAGCATATCTCTGCGGAGCCTCAACAGGTTGTCCTGGGTTAGCGTAGCCAAAACTCACATGGAGCGGTGTAGTTTAAAGTCGATGCCAATGAAGTAGGCGACTGCGGTGTTTTCGGCACTGAAATATACGGCGTCACCAAAACCTATATCGACGAGAGCATCAAGTGCGCCGACTTGGAACGGCCGATCTTCGATGGCGTACTGGGCTGGCTCTGTAAAAACGATGATTGAAACATCATGCTTGCCGGTGACCGTTTTGACCTCCGCCAAATCCACACGTTCCATCACATGTGTCGCATGATTGCGTAGCGTCATGATATTGAGGTCAGTCGTTTCACCGCCTTCATTGATCACCTTAACGATCGTTTCTCCCGGAAAGGGGAAAGGTGTGCCGAGCGCTTCCAGTTTGGTATCTTCATGGCCGTCAATGACCAGCCTCACCGTGTCGCCTTTCAGCGCAACGATGGAGCGGTCGATACCGGGAAAGGTGGAAAATGGTCCCGACCCCTTGATCGTGGCGAGGCTGACCCGCCACAGAAATTGCGCGCCATCCACCGGCGAAGCGCCCAGCGCCACCTCATGGGTGACGCCGAGACCGTTTTTCCACGGCATGGCCTTATGTTCATTGGCGCGCAAAAGTTTCATGGGGTTACCTCAGTTGCCGAGAATGCCGGGCAGACGCAGGCCCTTGTCCTTGGCGCAGTCCAGAGCAATGTCGTAACCCGCATCGGCATGGCGCATGACGCCAGTTGCCGGGTCATTCCACAACACGCGCTCCAGACGCTTGGCGGCATCGTCAGAACCATCAGCGCAAATCACAACGCCGGAGTGCTGGGAGAAGCCCATGCCCACGCCGCCACCATGATGGAGCGAAACCCATGTGGCGCCTGAGGCGGTGTTGAGCAGTGCGTTGAGCAATGGCCAGTCGGAAACGGCATCCGAACCATCCTTCATCGCTTCGGTCTCGCGGTTTGGCGAGGCAACCGAGCCAGAGTCTAGGTGGTCACGGCCGATCACCACAGGAGCTTTCAGTTCACCGTTCTTGACCATTTCGTTGAAGGCGAGCGCCAGGCGATGGCGGTCACCCAGACCCACCCAGCAAATGCGCGCAGGCAAGCCCTGGAAGGCGATGCGCTCACGCGCCATGTCCAGCCAGTTGTGCAGGTGCTTGTTGTCTGGCAGCAATTCCTTGACCTTGGCGTCGGTCTTGTAAATGTCTTCCGGGTCGCCCGAAAGAGCCGCCCAACGGAACGGGCCGATGCCACGGCAAAATAGCGGACGAATATAGGCAGGCACAAAGCCCGGGAAAGCAAAGGCGTTTTCGAGACCTTCCTCCTTGGCCATCTGGCGAATGTTGTTGCCGTAATCCAGTGTCGGCACACCCATGTTCCAGAAGTCCACCATCGCCTGAACCTGTACCTTCATGGATGCGCGGGCTGCAGCTTCAACAGCCTTCGGGTCGCTTTCCTGCTTTTCGCGCCATTCTGCAACGGTCCAGCCGGAGGGCAGGTAACCGTGTACAGGGTCATGTGCCGATGTCTGGTCGGTGACGATGTCAGGGCGAATGCCACGCTTGACCAGTTCAGGGAAAATATCGGCCGCATTGCCCAGAAGGCCAACCGATTTTGCTTCTCCCGCCTTGGTCCACTGGTCGATCAGTTCAAGCGCTTCATCAAGCGTTTTTGCCTTGGCGTCGACATAACGGGTACGCAGGCGGAAATCGATGCGAGTTTCATCGCACTCGACAGCAAGGCAGCAAGCGCCAGCCATCACGGCTGCGAGAGGCTGTGCGCCACCCATGCCGCCAAGCCCACCGGTCAGGATCCACTTACCGGTCAGGTTGCCGTCAAAGTGCTGGCGACCCGCTTCGACAAAGGTCTCGTAGGTGCCCTGAACAATACCCTGCGTGCCGATGTAAATCCACGAACCGGCGGTCATCTGGCCATACATGGCCAGGCCCTTGCGGTCCAATTCGTTAAAGTGTTCCCAGGTTGCCCAGTGTGGCACGAGGTTGGAGTTGGCAATCAACACACGTGGTGCATCCTTGTGGGTGCGGAACACACCCACTGGCTTGCCGGACTGAACCATCAGGGTTTCGTCTTCGTTGAGGTCTTTCAGCGTGGCAACGATCCGGTCAAAGTCTTCCCAGGTGCGCGCTGCGCGACCGATGCCGCCATAAACCACCAGTTCATGCGGGCGCTCGGCCACATCTGGATCGAGGTTGTTCATCAGCATGCGCAGCGGCGCTTCGGTCATCCAGCTCTTGGCGTTGAGCTCAGTGCCCTGCGGGGCGCGGACTTCGCGTTTATTGTGGCGTGGGTTGGTCATGGTTTATCCCCTTATGATCTGCTGTCGAGCGCGAAGTTTTCCATGCGCGTCAGAATGGTTTTCAGATGGGTGCGAATCTTTCCGGCCTTGCCTTCGTCATAGGCAAAAGGCGGTGTTTCAGTGATGAGGTGCGTGGATTGCGCCAGTTCCATCTGGATGGCGTGCACTCCGTTCTGCGGCTGTCCGTAATGGCGTGTCGTCCATCCGCCCTTGAAGCGACCGTTCAGAATGCTGGTGTAACCTTCCGCAGCGGCCGTAACGTCGACCGCAATTTTCTCGATGGCTGCATCACAGGTCTTGCCCATATCGGTGCCGATGTTGAAATCCGGCAATTTGCCGTCAAACAGGAACGGAATGTGGGAGCGGATCGAATGGCAATCGTAGAGAATGGCGATGCCATGAATGGATTTGACGCGTTCAATCTCGGCCACAAGCGCTGCGTGATAAGGCGCATGGAAGGTTTGCAGCCGATAGGCGATATCCGCCTCGGTTGGTTCCTGGCCGTCTTTCCAGATTGCTTTGCCGTCGAAATCGGTGTCCGGAACAAGCCCTGTCGTGTTTTGTCCGGGGTAAAGGCTGGTGCCGGAGGGATCGCGATTGGTATCGATCACGTAACGGTGGAATGTGGCGCGCACCGAGGTTACATCACCTAAAAGATCGGCATAGAGATCGTGAATGTGCCAGTCGGTATCGGCCAGGATTTTGCCGTTGTCATTCAGACGCTCGTGGATATCGTCCGGAACCTCGGTGCCGGTATGGGGCAGGCCGAGAATAATGGGTGAGGTGCCCTGGCGGAGTTCGAAAACGGGCATGATCACACCTCCAGCTTCGGTAGAATGCCGTCCGCAATGACGCCAATCAGTGCGCCGGATGCTATAAGGTCGGCGGCAGCTTTCAGATCTGGTGCCATGTAGCGATCGTCCTCAAGCGATGGGATGGTATTGCGCAGCACGGTGATTGCCTTTTGCAGTTCCGGGCTGGTCTTCAGCGGACCGCGCAGTTCAACACCCTGAACAGCGGACAGCGCTTCGATGCCGAGGATGGCAAAGAGGTTATCGGTCATGGCCAGAAGGCGACGCGCACCATGGCAGGCCATGGAAACATGGTCTTCCTGATTGGCGGAGGTTGGTGTGGAATCAACCGATGCCGGATGTGACATCTGCTTGTTTTCGCTCATCAACGCAGCCGAGGTGACCTCTGCGATCATCAGGCCGGAATTCAGACCGGGCTTTTTGGAAAGGAACGCCGGCAGGCCATAAGAGAGTGCGGGGTCAACGAGCAGCGCGATACGCCGCTGCGAAATGGCGCCGATTTCGCAAATCGCCAGTGCGGTCTGGTCTGCTGCAAATGCCACCGGTTCGGCGTGGAAATTACCACCAGAAACAACCGAATTGTCAGAGAGAACCAGCGGATTGTCGGTGACGGCGTTGGCTTCGATTTCCAGTGTGCGTGCGACCTGTCGCAGAAGATCAAGGCAGGCGCCATCCACCTGCGGCTGGCAACGAATGCAATAGGGGTCCTGTACGCGTTCATCGCCTTCAATGTGGCTGACACGGATTTCCGAGCCTTCCAGCAGTTGGCGAAGCGCAGAGCCGGCATCGATCTGCCCTTTATGGCCGCGCAGCGTATGAATATCTGGATGGAATGGCGCTGATGATCCCATTGCCGCGTCGGTGGAAAGTGCGCCGGTGATCAATGCAGCCTGTGCGGCGCGGTGAGCGCGAAACAATCCAGCCAGCGCGAGTGCGGTGGAGGTCTGCGTGCCATTGATCAGCGCAAGACCTTCTTTTGCCGCCAGCACAACAGGTGTCAAACCTGCTTTCGCCAAAGCCTGTGCTGCGGGAAGTGCGTTGCCTTCAAAGAAGGCTTCGCCTTCACCCATCATCACAGCTGCCATATGGGCAAGCGGTGCGAGGTCGCCGGATGCGCCGACAGAACCCTTTTCCGGAATGATCGGGGTCACGCCTTTTTCCAACATGGCTTCGATCAGCCGTACCAGCTCCAGCCGAACGCCGGATGCGCCGCGACCAAGCGAAATGAGCTTCAGGGCCATGATCAGGCGAACGACATTTTCCGGCAAAGGCGCGCCGACACCGCAGCAATGCGAAAGGATCAGATTGCGCTGCAATGTAGCAACATCGGCTGCGTCGATCTTGATTGAAGCCAGTTTGCCGAAGCCGGTGTTGATACCGTAAACCGGCGCATTGCCGGCTGCGATCTCGGCAATGCGGTTCGCCGCCTTTTCGATCGCGGCATCAAAACTGCGATCAAGAACCGCGTTTTCGTTGTCCCAATAAATCCGGGCGAGATCGGCAAGTGGTACCGAACCGGGATGAAGCATAATGGTCATGAGCGACCTCCTGTAGACGAAGGCGAAAGAGAAGAGAGATCCCCGGCAAACACGCGGGCATGCAACGGGTTGAAACCAATGCGGTACACCAGTTCCGCAGGTTCATTGATGCTCCAGATGGCGAGGTCTGCACGTTTCCCAGCTTCAAGCGTGCCGATGTCAGGTAGACGCCCAAGTGCACGGGCCGCCTCGCGGGTAATGCCAGCGATACATTCATTGACCGTCATGCCAAACAGGGTGGCGGCCATGTTCATGGTCAAAAGCAGTGACGTCAGTGGCGAGGTGCCGGGATTGTTATCCGTGGCCAGAGCGATTTTTGTGCCGTGTTTGCGGAACAGGTCGACAGGTGGCTTGCGTGTCTCGCGGATGAAATAGAATGCACCTGGCAAGAGAACCGCAACGGTTCCTGCCTTGGCCATGGCGGCAGCGCCGGCATCGCTGGTGTATTCAAGGTGATCGGCAGAAAGTGCACCGAATTCAGCGGCAAGTGCTGCCCCGGACAGGTCGGAAAGCTGGTCTGCATGCAGCTTTACCGGCAGGCCAAGTTCCAAAGCGCTGTTGAAAACGACGCGCATTTCTTCAGGCGAAAATGCAATGCCCTCACAAAAACCATCGACTGCGTCGATCAGTTCTTCACCATGGGCCTTTTGAAGCGCGGGCAGGACAACATCACAAATGAAATCGACGTTTTTGCCCTTGTATTCTGCCGGCGTAGCATGGGCGCCAAGGAACGTCGTGTTGACGGAAACATCACGCTCAATTCCCATTTTGCGGGCGACCCGCAGCATCTTGATTTCGTCTTCGACGGTCAGGCCATAACCCGACTTGATCTCGACCGTCGTGACACCTTCGGCCAGCAGTGTGTCCAGACGTGGCAGGCTTTGGGCGATCAGATCATCCTCGCTTGCAGAACGCACCTGAGACACGGATGAAACAATACCGCCGCCCGCCCGGGCAATTTCCTCGTAGGTCGCACCATTCAGGCGCATTTCAAATTCACGGGCGCGATTGCCGGCATGAACCAGATGCGTATGGCAATCGATGAGACCTGGAGAAATCCAACGGCCTTCGCAGTCTATTGTCTGTACCTCTGACGAGACGCTGATCTCGTCACGCGAGGCAACCTGAAGAATGCGGTCACCGTCCAGCAGGATGGCACCGTTTTCGATAATGCCCAGATCTGGTTGATCGGCTTGCAGCGTCATTAGACGGGCATTGGTCAGAAGCGTTTTCATGAAAATATCTCCGGCGCGAGCACGGATGTGCTGCCCATCAATGCAGAGAGTTTGGCCACATCTGCATTCAGTGGACGGTCGTCGTTATAGGCAGACAGCTGGTTGCGGATCAGCGTGTAAACCTGTCCAGTCCTTGTTGCTTTTGCGGCTTTATGCGGCTGCGTGTCAT
>NZ_DAMDBP010000012.1:7459-8175 GCF_032092815.1 Agrobacterium sp.
GGCTTGTGCGGCGGCCAGCAGTTCGATTGCCAGTACGGTTTGCAGGTTCGAAACAATCGACAGTGCCTTGTCCGCAGTCGGCGTGGCGTGGGTAAGGATGTCTTTCTGCAATGCGGATGTGATACCACCATCAAGGTTTGCATCGCCCTTGACGAGGTATTCCGGCACAAACCAGCCTTTGGATGCGCCAACAAATGTCTTGCCGATCGACTTGACCTTGCCGGCAGCCGCAGCAGCGTTCCAGACGTCGGAGCGGCCGATCCACTCTTCCGCAAAAATCTGCACATCGTTGTTTGCTGTCGCCTGTCCGAGCGTCACGGAGTTACCCGGGATGAAGTCGACCTTGCAGTCATAACCCTTTTCAAGAATGGTCTTCATCACTTCGGTGATGAAGGAGCCACTTTCCCAGTCAATGCCGGCGAAGGTGACGGTTTTGCTATCACCACAACAGGATGCCTGTGCCAAACCGACGGAGCCGCCAAGGATCATGGCAGCGGCTGCAAGTGTGTATTTCAATTTATCATTCAACATCATGTTCCACTTTTTTATTGAATGTCAGGCACTTAAATTGAACTTACTGCTGCCGTTTGAGGGCGGTATGAAATGCCTGGTCGATTTCCTGCTGGTGGATATGGCGACCTTCCTGCACGACCCACTGGCCGGCCACCATCACATCGCGGACGGCGCGTGAACCAAGGGCAAAAAGCCAGCGGTCG
>NZ_DAMDBP010000012.1:8185-14331 GCF_032092815.1 Agrobacterium sp.
GTGCCGATGAACGCTTCGGCTTCATTCAGGACCACGAGATCCGCGGAGGCACCGACAGCCAGACCGTGCTGTTTCTGACCTGCGGCTTGTGCACCACCAGCCAGCGCGCCCTTGAACAGGGTTTCACCGACCGAGCTGCCGCTGCCGGAGACAATTCGATTGCGTCTTTGATCGCGCAGTCGCTGGCCATATTCCAAGAGGCGTAATTCTTCACTGACGCTGGTTGCCACATGGCTGTCCGTGCCAACGCCAAACCGACCATTGGCGTCAAAAAAATCGGTTGCCGGGAAAATGCCATCTCCCAAATTGGCTTCGGTTTCCGGGCAAAGACCGGCAACAGCGCCGCTGCTGGCAAGACGTTTCGTCTCACTGTCCGTCATGTGAGTGGCATGGATGGCGCACCAGCGCTCATCAACCGGCATTTCATCAAGCAACCATTCGACAGGGCGACGGCCGCTCCAGGCGAGGCAGTCGTCCACTTCCTTCTGCTGTTCGGCCACATGGATGTGGATGGGGCCACCAGTTTTTTCGGCTGCAAGAATGGCGCGCATTTCGTCTGGTGTTGCTGCCCGCAATGAGTGGATTGCCAGACCGAGGCGGTTTGTCGTGCCCGCACATTCCTTTTCCAGCCGCTCAAGCAGTAAGAGGAATTTATCAACCGAATGAATGAAGGGGCGCTGGCCGTTGCCCGGTGCTGTGCCGCCAAAACCGGCATGAGCATAAAAGACTGGAAGATGGGTCAGGCCAATGCCGGACTGTCGTGCTGCAGCAAATATGCGCAGCGACATTTCCGCCGGATCGTCGTAGGCTGTACCATCCACTTGATGGTGAAGATAATGAAATTCAACGATGTGGCCGAAACCGCCCTTGAGAAGTTCACTATACAACTTTGTGGCAACGGCCTGCATGTCTTCAGGAGAAAGCTGCCCGACAAGCCGATACATGGCTTCACGCCATGTCCAGAAACTATCCTCGGATGAACCGAAAACTTCGGCAAGGCCTGCCATGGCACGCTGAAAGGCGTGTGAATGCAAATTTGCAATTGCCGGTGTAATCGGGCCTTTTGCATGCTCTTTAGCATCGTTTGGCACGGTTTCAGCTTTGATGTCGGTGATTATGCCATCGTGACCGATGGACAGCGTGACATTGTTGGCCCAGCCGTCTGCCAGAAAAGCTCGTGTGCAGAAAAGAGTTCTTGTCGATGCCATCATTGCGCCTCAAGTTGTATATGGAACATTGCAGCTATTTAGATGACAATCAAGCGGGATATTGAAATAATGGGCTTAAATTTCGACTGCATATTTTGTATGCAGATAATGACTGTAACAAGGATGCCATTTTATGCCGCAGGCTGAAGTCGAGGCCGTCGTCAAGGATGCCGCTGGGCGTGAGGTGCCACTTTACGAGCGCATGAAAGCGCAGATAAAGGCACGGATCGAATCCGGAGAATGGCCGGTCAATTCGAGAATTCCCTCAGAAAATGAGCTGGTTGATGTGCTGGGCGTCAGTCGCATGACCGCCAATCGTGCGCTGCGCGAACTGGCCAATGAGGGCATTATTGTTCGCGTTCAGGGGCGTGGGTCGTTTGTTGCGCCGAAGAAGCGCAGTGCCAAATTTATGGGCGTCCGCAACATCGCCGATGAAATTGCTGAACGAGGTGCGGCGCATCGCGCCGAATTGATTCTTGCCCAGAAGGAACCTTGTGGACCGGAATTGGCCGAGGCGCTGGAGATAAAGGTCGGAAAACTTTCCTTCCACACGATTATCGTGCACCACGAAGATGACGTGCCAATTCAGATCGAAGATCGCTTCGTCAATCCAGATATAGCACCCGATTATCTGGAGCAGGATTTTACGGTGGTTACACCGAATGCTTTCCTGACGCGGGTCGCACCGATCATTCGCACCGAGCAGTTCATTGAATCCGTGCTGCCGCAGCCATGGGAATGCAAGCTTCTTGCAGTGGCGCGTTCAGAACCGTGTCTTCTGGTTCGTCGCCGAACATGGTCGGGAAACCAGGTGGCCTCGTCCGTCAGGCTGCTTTACCCGGGATCTCGTTACCGATTGCAGAGCTCTTTTTAAAAAGCCTGTCCTGAAAAGGTAGTGGAGGCGGGTTTTCACCCGCCTCCATCAATATGTTTGTCGCCTTTAGCCAAACATGCTCAGCGACTTTGTGGTCTCGGACGGGCTCTGAGGTTTGTCGTCCTGCTCTTCCGCATGTTTGTGTTGCACAAGTGCGCGGTTTCCGGTGAGCTTGCGAACAAGCACATAGAATACCGGTGTCATGAAGATGCCGAAGAAGGTTACCCCGATCATGCCGGAGAATACGGCAACACCCATGGCAGCGCGCATTTCTGCACCAGCACCAGTGGAAATAACCAGCGGTACCACGCCCATAATGAAGGCGAGTGACGTCATCAGGATAGGGCGCAGACGCAAGCGACTGGCTTCGATTGCCGCAGCAACCGGTGTCTTTCCTTCAAACTCAAGCTCCCGGGCAAATTCTACGATCAGGATCGCGTTCTTTGCCGATAGCCCCACCAAGACGATTAGTCCTATCTGGGTGAAGATGTTGTTGTCTCCACCGGTCAACCAGACGCCGGTCAATGCAGCCAGCACGCCCATGGGCACGATCATGATGATCGCCAATGGCAGTGTCAGGCTTTCATATTGGGCGGCCAGCACCAGATAGACCAGCAGAAGTGCCAGCGGGAAGACGAGGAAACCGGAGCTGCCAGCCAGGATCTGCTGGTAGGTCAAATCCGTCCACTCGAAATCAATGCCGGATGGCAGGGTTTCAGCGGCGATGCGTTCAATCGCAGCCTGTGCTTCACCGGAGGAAAAGCCAGGAGCTGGTCCACCGTTGATATCGGCCGACAGGAAGCCGTTATAACGGTTTGTACGTTCTGGACCGGTTGTGGCATCTACCTTCAGCAGCGCTGAGAGAGGGATCATTTCGCCACTCGCCGAGCGGACCTTCAATTGACCGATATCTTCAGCCTGCGAACGGAACTTGGCATCAGCCTGTACGCGGACACTGTAGGTGCGGCCGAAGGCGTTGAAGTCATTGACGTAGAGCGAGCCCAAATAGATCTGCAGGGTTTCGAACACGTCGGTTACCGATACGCCGAGCTGTTCTGCCTTGGCACGATCAAGATCGGCATAGAGCTGCGGTACATTGATCTGGTAGCTTGAGAACAAACCAGCCAGTTCTGGTGCCTGATAGGCTTTGGCAAGGAATGCCTTGTTGGCTTCATCGAGCGCCTGATAACCGAAACCAGCGCGGTCTTCCAGTTGCAGTTTGAAACCACCCGTCGTGCCGAGGCCATTAACTGGTGGCGGCGGGAACATGGCGATGAACGCGTCCTGGATGGCGCCGAATTTCTGGTTGAGCGACATGGCAATCGCACCGCCGGAAAGATCAGCTGTCTTGCGCTCTTCAAACGGGCTCAAGGCAACGAACACCACGCCTGCATTCGAGCTGTTGGTAAAGCCGTTGATCGACAGGCCTGGAAAGGCAATGGCATGTTCGACGCCTGGCTGCGCCAGGGCAATATCGCTCATGCGCTTGATGACGTCTTCTGTCCGGTCAAGGCTGGCTGCATCCGGCAATTGGGCAAAACCAATCAGATACTGCTTGTCCTGTGCAGGTACGAAGCCACCAGGCACAGCATTAAAAATACCGTAAGTGGCGCCGGCCAGAGCCATATAGACAAACATCACCACGCTTTTGCGCGACAGCAATCCGCCGACGCTACGGCCGTAACCGTTGGAGGCGGCGCCGAAACCACGGTTGAACAGACGGAAGAAACCACCTAACACCTTGTCCATGCCACGTGTCAGCCAGTCCTTCGGAGCGTGATGCCCCTTCAGAAGCAAGGCAGCCAGGGCTGGCGAGAGCGTCAGGGAGTTGATTGCCGAAATCACCGTTGAAATGGCGATGGTCAGCGCGAACTGGCGATAGAACTGGCCGGAAAGGCCTGAGATGAAGGCCAGCGGCACGAATACCGCAACGAGAACCAGCGCAATCGCAATGATCGGGCCGGACACTTCCCGCATGGCGCGGTAGGTTGCGTCACGCGGGGACAGCCCATTCTCGATATTGCGCTCGACGTTTTCGACCACGACGATGGCGTCGTCCACCACGATACCAATCGCCAACACAAGCCCGAACAGACTGAGTGCGTTGATCGAGAAACCGAACACATACATCACCGCAAATGTACCGATGATAGAAACCGGAACGGCAATCAGCGGAATGATGGATGCGCGCCACGTCTGCAGGAACAGGATGACCACGATCACCACAAGCGCAACGGCTTCCAGCAGCGTATCAATCACCTTGTCGATCGACGAACGGACGAACTGTGTGGTGTCGTAGACGATTTCGTACTTCACGCCGTCAGGCATTGCCTTTTGCAGCTCTGCCATGGTGGCAGAAACGCTGTCGGAAATGGCAATGGCATTGGAGCCTGGAGCCTGAAAAACGGGAATGGCAACGGCCGATTCGCCGTCCAGCAGCGAGCGCAGGGAATAGTCGGAAGCGCCGAGTTCAACGCGTGCGACATCCCGCAGGCGTGTGATTGCACCATTGGTACCGCTTTTCACGATGATGTTGCCAAACTCTTCCGGCGTGCTCAGGCGGCCCTGCGCATTGACGTTGAGCTGCATGTCGATGCCGGTAAGATTGGGCGATGCACCGATGATGCCGGCCGCAGCCTGCACGTTCTGCGAACGGATAGCATTGGTGATATCGGCGGCGGCAAGGCCATGTTCTGCGGCCTTTTGTGGGTCGATCCAGATGCGCATGGAATAGTCACCAGCGCCGAAAATCTGTACCTGACCAACGCCCTCAATGCGCGCCAGCCGATCCTTGATGTTCAACACGGCGTAGTTGCGCAGGTAGGTCAGGTCATAGCGGTCACCCGGTGATACCAGGTGGATCACCATCATCAGGTCAGGGGAGCTTTTGACCGTTGTCACGCCAAGGCTGCGCACTTCTGCCGGCAGGCGAGGTTCAGCCTGCGACACACGGTTTTGCACCAGTTGCTGTGCCTTGTCGGGATCGGTGCCGAGCTTGAAGGTGACTGTCAGCGTCATCACGCCGTCAGACGTGGCTTGGCTGGACATGTAGAGCATGCCTTCGACGCCATTGATCTGTTCTTCAAGCGGTGTCGCCACCGTTTCGGCAATGACCTTGGGGTTGGCGCCGGGGTAGGTGGCGCGCACGACGATCGATGGCGGCACGACTTCGGGATATTCCGAAATCGGCAGGGCGCGCATGCCAAGCAGGCCCGCCACCACGATCAGGACCGACAGAACGGCTGCAAAGACCGGTCGATCGACAAAAAATCTGGAGATGTTCATAACAAAGTCCTCTCCGGTTAAATTCTGGATACAGAAAACCGTTTCGGTGGCAACGGACCACCAAAGGGCAAAATTCTTGGAGTGCTGGGGGGAGGCGGGTCAGACCCGCCTTTGCCCGTGCGTTACTGCGATGTGGCGACCGTTTCTTCGGTCTGTGGCGCTATGACTGCGCCAGGACGAATACGCTGCAGGCCATTGACGACGATCGTATCACCGGCGGAGAGGCCGCTTTCGATGATCCGCGCGCCTTCTGCTGCCGCACCGGGTTTGACCTGGCGGTAGCTGACCTTGTTTTCACCATCGACGACAAACACGAATTTCTTGTCCTGATCGGTGCCGATAGCGCGGTCGCTGATGACGATATGGTTTTCAGCTTTTGGCTGGCCCATACGGACACGGACGAACTGGCCAGGGATCAATCGCCCGTCAGGATTGTCGAAAATGGCGCGAACGCCAATTGTGCCGCTGGCTGCATCAACCTGGTTGTCAACGAGGTGGAGGGTGCCCTTGATTGGGGTGCCCTGATCGGCAAGTGTGCCAGCCTCGACCGGGATCTGCTCAAGGGCAGGAATTGCCGAGGCAGAAACAGGCAGTTGCGACAGCGCCTTGGCCACCATTTCTTCGCTGGCATTAAAGCTGGCATAGATCGGGTCGACTGAAACCAGTGTGGTCAAGGCTGGAGAGCCAGAACCGGCGGCAACCAGGTTGCCAACAGTGATCTCCAGCTTGCCAACCTTGCCGGACACTGGCGCACGCACTTCCGTGTAACCAAGGTCGAT
>NZ_DAMDBP010000012.1:14341-17832 GCF_032092815.1 Agrobacterium sp.
CTTCAGCTTCGGCAAAAGCGCCCTGACGCTGGTCCATGTCGCTTTGCGAGATGGTGCGATTGTCTGAAAGCCTGCGGCCACGATCAAGTTCAGTGCGAGCAAGAGCAACCTTTGCTTCTGCTGCAGCGACCTGCGCTTCAGCACCGGCAAGCGCCGCCTGGAACGGTGCCGGATCGATTGTGAAGAGGGCATCACCCGCCTTGACGAGAGCACCTTCACGGAAATGGACCGATTGCACCTGACCGGCAACACGTGAGCGGATTTGCACGCGCTCTACGGCCTCAAGGCGGCCGGAAAACTCTTCCCAGCGCATGACATCGCGGCTTTGAACCGTAGCCACCGTCACTGGAATTGCTGGTGCTTCCGCCGGGGTTGAAGCGGCGGTTGCGCTGGTTTGGGCGCTCATGTCGAAAAGCAGTGCTGCGGCTGCAACGGACACAGCAAGGCTTATACCGGCGCCCGCCAGGGCCCGGCGCTTGTTCTTCAGCGTCATGGGTTTCTCCTTGGTCCTCAGCCGGACCGATCAGTGATATGAAATTGGCGTTTTAGCGCTTCAGTTCTGCAATAAAGGCGTTGAATTCGGTACAGACAGCTGGCAGCCACTGACCTCCTCCACCGCGATAAAGTTCCGTCCAGCCCTGGCCAGTCGGGAATACGTGTTGTCTTACAAAGGTGCCGGCGTCACGAAGTCGATCGGCATAATTGATTGTTTCATCGCGTAACGGATCGTCCTCGGCGGTGAACACTAGTGCCGGTGCGACCCGGGCCAGTCGTGTGCATTGGCAAGGCGCGGCATAGGGGTGGAAAAATCCACAAGCCTTTGCCAGATAATGGCTCCAGCCGTCTGCCCAACGCTGCCGCATGCCAATTCTGTCAGCATTGCGGAAAGATGCTGTCGCCATCATCGGATCGATCATGGGGGACAGAAGGATTTGCCCGGTCAGTTCACCCGGCATGCGATCCCGCGCCTTGAGTGCGAGGCCCGCGGCCACATTGCCACCCGCCTCTTCACCGGCGACAAACAACGGCGACTTAGCGCCGCCATATTGCTTGCGGTGGTTATAAAGACAGTTCAGGGCCTGGAAAGCGTAATCGATGGCCTGGGGAAACTCATTGTTCGAAGGCGTGATATAATCAGCCTCAACGACAATGGCGCCAGTTTCAGCCAAAGCGCGTGCAACAGGCAGTTCCGGGCACTTGCCGGTCTTTTCCTGAAACGACCCACCGCGCAAATAAAGAACCAGTGGTGGTGTGCGCGATGTGGTCTCGTTTTGATAAAGACGCACAGAGAGGGGGGACTTGTCAGCCCCGCCAATCTCGATGTTTTTCCAATACGTCTTCATCGTGTTTCGTCCGGTTTGCAAAGGTGACTCATCAGTCACTTGCCTTAAATGATGAAATGCATATTATTGTTCGGATAAAAACGATCAAGCATGAAAAATTGAAAACACTATTCCAAAAATCGGGACAATAAGCCCAAAAAGCTGAAAAGGTGTCACCTTGGATCAACTCTCGGCCATGCGCGTATTTGTCAGGGTGGTGGAAACGGGCAATTTTTCCCGTGCCGCAGGCTCGCTTAACATGCCGAAGACAACTGTCACCAATATGGTGCAGGGGTTAGAGGCGCATTTGCGCACGACCTTGCTGAACCGCACGACGCGTCGCGTTATGCTGACGACGGATGGTGCCCTTTACTATGAACGCGCCATCCAGATCATCTCGGAAATAGATGAACTCGACGGCAGCCTTTCCAATGCGCAGGTGCAACCTTCAGGACGGTTGCGCGTCGAAATGGCAGGAGCCTTTGCCGACCTTGTGGTTATTCCCAACCTTTGCTCGTTTCACGAGAAGTACCCGCTGATCAAGCTGGATCTGGGGGTCGGCGATCGACTGGTGGATTACATCGCCGAAAACGTCGATTGCGCCTTGCGGGTCGGCACGCCACGTGACCAGTCTCTGATCGCGCGCAAGGTTTCGGAGTTGAGATTGGCGTCTTACGTGGCGCCATTCTATCTTGAAAAATTCGGCTCGCCTGAGCACCCGCAAGAGCTTGAAGATAAACATTTTTGTATCGGTTATCTCAACGCAGTGTCCGGGCAGATCATGACCATGGATTTCGAAAAAGACGGCCAGAAACTCGAAATCGCCCCCAATTACATCATGTCTGTCAATGACAGCCGCACCTATTTGAATGCGGCGATTGCAGGCATGGGTGTGGCGCAACTCGCACCGTTCATGGCTGATGATGCCATCAAGCGGGGTGAACTTATACGTGTGCTGCCCGATTGGGAGCACGAGAGCCTGCCAATCTATATTGTCTACCCACAGACCCGCCATGTGACGAACAAGGTAAGGGTTTTCGTCGACTGGCTAGCACGGCTGATGCACAATCTCGATGTGAAGACTTTAGCCTGATCGCTGTGCTTCAGGCGCGTTCGCCATTTTCGGCGTAAATACGCGCATAGGCCGCCAGAATGAAACGTTCGGCCTGCAGCAGGTATTTTTCGAGGCTTTCAGCGGCAGTGGCTGCGGCCCCGCGCTCCAATTGGCTCAGAATCGTCTGATTCTGGTCGATATAGGGCCCGTGCAGATATTCGGGATCTTGCAACAGTCCGAAGACCAGGCGCAGTTCCAGTGAAATCTGACCGTAAAATGCAGTAAGACGTGGGCTATCTGCCAGTTGCACGATTGCCGAGTGAAAGGCGATGTCGGCGCTACCGACGCCAAGCCACTCGCCGGCTTCGCGGTGACGTTTTGCCGTTTCAACGGCTTCGCGCATGGCGGAAACGCTCGGGTGGCGAGGATGGGCCTGGGCGAGCGCAGGGCATTCGATAAAGCGTCTGACGCGGTAAATATCGATAATTGTCGCCATGCTGGGTGTCGAAACGAACACGCCACGATTGGCTTCGTAGCGCAACAGGCCTTCCTTTGTCAGCAGTCTGAATACTTCCCGCAAAGTGTTACGTGACACCTGTAATTCCTCGGAAAGCGAGATTTCCGAGAGGTGGCTGCCTGGGGGCAGGGTACCTGAAACAACACGCTCGCGGATGCGCGACGCCGTGTTCTCCGCAAGCGTCTGCGGCGGCTCTGCAGAGATTACCGTCGTGCTTGCGGATTTCGCCTTCTTCATGTGCGGTCCCAACCTGCTGGTATGTCTATCGGCTTCGAAGGCAACCCTCCGAATGGCCGGCGGTATTGGTGAAGCGCGCGCAATCTATGCGCCGCGATGCTGCGCTTCAAGCGACATAAGTACCATTACGCCTTTGAAAATAAGAAAAAATAACCTGCAACGCAGCTTAAACGCCTATTTTATATGCAGAAAATAATTTTTTGTAGGTTGATAATGAAAGATTGTTCAACAGTGTAGACACGATTGTTGCTGTTTGCTAGGTTTTTCATATTGGCCGTCCTGTGCGATGCTGGGTGTGTGCCTTATTCCGCTCTGAATGGATTGTTGATGCTGACATTCGATCTGAATAGCGATCTTGGTG
>NZ_DAMDBP010000012.1:17842-31053 GCF_032092815.1 Agrobacterium sp.
AAGTTTCGGTGCCTGGACGATGGGCGACGATTCGGCCATGCTGGATATTGTCAGCAGTGCGAATGTTGCCTGTGGTTTCCACGCTGGCGATCCCGCTGGGATTTTGCGCACATTGCAGGCCGCCAAAGCGCGGGGTGTCGTCATTGGTGCGCATGTCGGATATCGCGATCTTGCTGGTTTTGGCCGCCGCAATATGGATCCATCCAGTGACGAGTTGATCGGCGATGTCATCTATCAGATTGGCGCCTTGAAGGGGCTGGCTACCGCTGCCGGTACCCGTGTTGATTATGTAAAGCCGCACGGTGCGCTTTATAATACGATTGCCTTTGATGAACGTCAGGCCGCTGATGTGATCAAGGCGATCCTCAGTGTTGATCCTGAGCTTGTGTTGATGGTGCTTGCCGGTTCGCCGCTTGTCGATCAGGCACGCGCAGCGGGCCTTCGTGTTGTCGCAGAGGCTTTTGCCGACCGCGCCTATACGGCGCAGGGTGTACTGGTCTCTCGCCGTGAAAAGGGCGCTGTGCTGCATGACCCTGAATTGGTGGCGCAGCGCATGTTGCGACTGGTGCGTGAAGGTGTTGTCGAGGCCATAGATGGCCAGGATGCCCGGATCGAAGCGCAATCCATCTGCGTGCATGGGGACAGCCCGGATGCTGTCGCAATCGCTGCGCGGGTGCGCGCCCTGTTCGAGGCTGAGGGCGTTGTTATCCGCTCCTTCGTTGCAGGGGGCCGTGCCTGATATGATATTTTCTCCCTCCTTGTCGTCTCCAGTTTTGCCATCCGTCCGGGTCTTGCCGTTGCGCCCCGGTACGCTGCTGCTGGAGTTGGCGGGGCTGGAAGAGACCCTGTCGCTTTATGATGCTTTTCAGCAGTCACCCGTGGCAGGTGTTCTGGAGATCGTGCCAGCTGCGCGGACGTTGATGATCGCTTTTGATGCTCTCGTCCTCGATCAGTCTCAACTGCTGCAGGCCGTGGGTGAACGTCTTGGAAAAGAGCGCAGTGTTGGTGCGGCAGAGACCGTCGATATCCCCGTCCATTATGACGGCGAAGATATCACCGACGTTGCCGAGTTGCTGGGCTGTTCCGTCGCAGAGGTGGTGCGGCGACATACAGAGGCGGAATATACGGTTGCCTTTACCGGCTTTGCACCGGGTTTTGCCTATCTTTCCGCGCCTGGTGTAGGGCTTTTAGTTCCGCGTCGGACATCACCGCGTACTGTCGTGCCAGCCGGCTCGGTTGGTCTTGCTGGCGAATTCAGCGGCGTCTATCCAAAGGCAAGTCCCGGTGGCTGGCAGTTGATTGGCAGAACATCGCTGGCGATGTTTGATCTAAGCCGTGATCCGGCTGCGATCCTGCGTCCCGGTCTTCGGGTTCGTTTCCTCGATAGTGCTCGCTCCAGCATGCACGTGTTTGAAAAGACACCTGTTGCTGCGGGCCCTGCCGTCGGTGTTTCGTCCGATATCGAAAACGGCGTCGAAATCTTGAGCTGCGGTCTGCCGGTTCTGGTGCAGGATCTGGGGCGTGCCAATATGGCAGCGCAGGGCGTCAGCCTGTCTGGAGCGCTTGATCATGGAAATTTCAAGCTCGCAAACCGCATCGTTGGCAATCGATCCGGGACACCGGCGCTTGAAATCGCGCCTGCCGGCTTCTCGTTCAAGGCATTTGGACGCGGTGTCATGGCCTTTACGGGTGCGCCAGCGGCCGTTTCGGTCACCAGTGCCAGCGGTGCTGTTGCCAATATCGCCTTTAACACGCCCATTGCGCTGGATGATGGTGACGTGGTCTCTCTGCTAGCTCCGCCAAGTGGTACGCGCTCTTATCTCGCAATGCGTGGCGGCTTTGTCGTCGAGCCTGTGCTGGGCAGCGTTGCTACCGATACGCTGGCGCAGATTGGCCCGGCGGCACTTGGGGTTGGTGCTAGGGTGGCCGTTAAATCTGAAAACCTAAGAGCGCCAGTGCTGCCGGGTGAGCAACCTGCTTTTGCCATGCCGAAAGCCGACGAGATCGTGACGCTGGATATTTATCTCGGGCCACGCACCGACTGGTTTACCAGCGAGGCGGTGGCAAGTTTCCTTTCGCAGAGCTGGCAGGTGACACCACAATCCAGCCGCGTCGGCATTCGTCTGTCAGGCGAACCGCTTGAGCGCTTAAACCGCAATGAATTGCCGAGCGAAGCAACACTGCGCGGTGCGTTGCAGGTGCCCGCCAGTGGGCAGCCGGTGCTTTTCCTGTCCGATCATCCCCTGACGGGCGGTTATCCCGTCATTGCGAATGTCGCGGCTCATCATCTTGATCTGGCAGGTCAAATCCCTGTTGGCGCTCATATCCGTTTTAATGCCCTGAATGCGTTTACGCATATAGATTTCGTTGCGAGTGATCCTCAATGAAAAAAGTTCTGATTGCCAATCGCGGTGAAATTGCTGTTCGCGTCATTCGCGCCTGCAAGGATTACGGTCTTTATTCGGTGTCGGTTTATGCTGATGCGGATGCTGACGCATGTTTCGTCAGACAAGCCGATGAAGCCTATGCGCTGAAAGGTGTGACGGCGGCTGAGACCTATCTCGATATCGCCAAGCTGATTGATGTCGCAAAGCGTAGCGGTGCCGATGCCGTACATCCAGGTTATGGTTTTCTCTCGGAGCGTGCTGAATTTGCCCGCGCGGTTATCGATGCGGGCCTGATCTGGATTGGCCCAGATCCCGATGTCATCGAAGTGCTGGGCGACAAGCTTTCGGCGCGCCGTATAGCGCAAAGTGTGGGTGCGCCGCTTGTCGCTGGCAGTAATGGAGCAATTGCAACGGCGTCCGAAGCTCTTGCATTTGCCAAACAACATGGCGTTCCAATCGCCATCAAGGCTGCTCATGGTGGTGGCGGACGGGGCCTGAAAATCGCTCGTCATCTGGAGGAGGTCGAAGAGCTGTTTGAGTCAGCGACCCGTGAAGCTGTGGCGGCGTTTGGCCGTGGTGAGTGCTTCATCGAGCGTTTTCTGGACAAGCCGCGCCATATCGAGGCGCAAATTCTTGCCGATCGCAGCGGCAATGTGGTCGTCGTCGGCACACGCGATTGTTCTCTGCAGCGCCGTAATCAGAAGCTAGTTGAGGAAGCACCCGCACCGTTCCTTTCCGACGTGCAGCGTCAGGCCATTCACAAAGCTGCGCGGGATATCTGTGCAGAGGCGGGTTACACCGGTGCTGGTACTGTCGAGTTCCTGCTGAGCGTCGACGGTGTCATTTCCTTCCTGGAGGTCAACACTCGCCTTCAGGTGGAACATCCGGTGACCGAAGAAACAACCGGCATCGATCTTGTCATCGAGCAGTTCCGCATCGCCGAAGGCAAAACGCTGTCGTTTACGCAGACACCGGAACCGCGTGGCCACGCCATCGAGTTCCGTATCAATGTGGAAGATCCAGGTCGTGGCTTCTTGCCATCTGCTGGTCGCATTACCCGTTTTGAAGCGCCTGCGGGTCCTGGCGTTCGTCTGGATAGCGGCGTGAACAATGGATGCGAAGTGCCGCCAATGTTCGATTCCCTCGTGGCGAAACTCATCGTCTGGGGTAAGGATCGCGAGCAGGCAATTCTGCGTGCCCGTCGCGCACTTGGCGAGTTCGTCATTGAAGGTGTGCCATCGGCCCTGCCGTTCCACCGTGCGGTCATGCAGGAAAATGATTTTACCGGCAGTGACTTTAAGGTCCATACTCGCTGGATCGAGACTGATTTCGCAGTTGTGCTTGAACAGGCTGCACGCCCTGCGCAACAGGACAACGCAACCCTCTTGCGCGGCGTTGCCGAAATTGACGGCAAGCGCGTCGAGATTGGTCTGCCAGAAAGTTTCTTGCGGCTTTTCGGACAGGCTAACGTGACACCGGTAGAGGCCATGGCGGATGCTGCGACAGATGAAAACGCATTGCGTGCGCCACTCGCTGGCATGCTTGCCCACTGGCGTATTGAAAATGGTGCAGAAGTCGAAAAGGGCCAAGTCGTTGCCATGATGGACGCCATGAAAATGGAAACTGCCATTCCCGCACATCGTTCTGGCGTTATCACACTGTTCGCGGAAGCCGGTACATTCCAGCAGGCGGCAAATGTCATTGCGCGCATCGACCCGATTGAAACAGGTGCATCTTCCCATAACGCCGGACAGGCCAAGCCGGAGACAAAGGCATGACCAATTCCCCGAACGCTCAGCGCCCGCTGCTTTCCGTCAACAACTTAAGTGTCAGCTTCGGTGGACGCCGGGTCGTGGACGACCTTTCATTCAAGGTGGAAGCCGGCCGCACGGTGGCAGTTGTGGGCGAGTCCGGCTCCGGTAAATCCGTAACTTCTTTGTCGACCATGCGATTGGCTGACATGATGGGTGCGAAGTTCGACACCGGCAGTATCCTGTTCGAAGACAGGGATTTGCTGAAGCTGACCCAAAAGGAAATGCGCTCCATCCGTGGCAAGGAAATTGCCATGATCTTTCAGGAACCGATGACCTCCCTGAACCCGGTTTTCACCATCGGCGATCAGGTGTGCGAAGTGCTGATCCTGCATGAAAAGATCGGCAAGGCCGAAGCCCGCAAGAAAGCCCAGGAACTGCTGGAAATGGTGCGCCTGCCGGATGCCGCAGAGCTTCTCGATCGTTATCCTCACCAATTGTCCGGAGGCATGCGCCAGCGCGTGATGATTGCCATTGCATTGGCCTGTCGTCCCCGGCTGCTGATCGCTGACGAACCGACGACAGCGCTTGATGTGACCATTCAGGCGCAGATCCTCAACATCATGCGGGACCTGCAGCAGAAGCTCGGCATGGGCATGATCTTCATTACCCATGACATGGGCGTTGTCGCTGAGATGGCTGACGATGTTGTTGTGATGTGGAAGGGCAAGAAGGTGGAAGAAGGTCCGGTCGCGGAGATTTTTGCCAATCCCAAGCACCCCTACACACGCTCCCTGTTGTCAGCTGTGCCACGTCTCGGCAGCATGACTGGCGAAGAGTTCCCGATCCGCAAGCCATTGACTGTGTTGGAGGATGGTGAGCCAAAGACAGTTGGCGAGGAACGTGTTCAGAACACGGTCCGCCAAGAAGGTGAACCTCTGTTGTCGGTGCGCGACCTGTTTGTGCGCTTCGATATCAAAAAGAACTGGTACGGCAAGGTGACCCATCGCTGCAGCGCCGTGTCCAAGGTATCCTTTGATATCCGCCCAGGTGAAACACTGGCGCTGGTTGGTGAATCCGGCTCTGGAAAATCGACAATCGGCCGCACGATCCAGCAGCTGCAGGCATCGCGTGCCGGCGATATCTCATTTGCGGGAAAACGCTACAGCGACATGTCTGCTGCTGAACGCTTCTCCATGCGCCAGAAGGTGCAATACATCTTCCAGGATCCGTTCGCCTCGCTTGATCCCCGCAAGACTGTCGGCTTTTCGATTGCCGAGCCGATCAATACCCATGGTTTGATCCTGGGTACCAAAGAGGTGCGTCGCCGTGTCGATGAATTGCTGGAGCGCGTTGGCCTCGATAGTTCATTCGCCAGCCGTTATCCGCACGAGTTTTCGGGCGGTCAGCGTCAGCGTGTCTGCATTGCCCGTGCGCTGGCATCTGATCCGCAACTGATTATTGCGGATGAGGCGCTGTCGGCTCTCGATGTGTCCATTCAGGCGCAGATCATCAATCTGTTCATGGACCTTCAGGCAGAGCGCGGCCTGGCCTATCTGTTCATCAGCCATGACATGGCGGTGGTCGAGAAGATGAGCCATCGCGTTGCCGTGCTTTATCTTGGCCAGATCATGGAAATGGGTAGCCGCCAGCAGGTGTTTGAAACACCGGCGCATGCCTATACCCGCCGTCTCCTGTCGGCGGTACCGGTTGCCGATCCGACCCGTGCCCGCAATACCGCGCTGCTGGAGGGCGAGATCCCAAGTCCTATTCGTGCCGTGGGCAACGAACCAAAAATTCTCGAACGTGAGGAAATCAATCCAGGTCACTTTGTAGCGAAAAGTGCCTGAACATTGCGACCTGTCGCATTTCACTAAAAGGAAGAGGTACATGAAAATAATCAAATGGGGAATGAGTGCCACCTTCATGGCGCTGGCGCTTGCTTCGGCACAGCCAGCTGCTGCCGCCGGGAAACTGACTGTTTCCTTGCAGCAGGATCCGGGCAGCTGGGACCCGATTGATACGTTTCTGGTGGCGTGGGCATCTGTGTCCACCAACATTTTCGACGGTCTGACCTATCGTGGTCCTGACCTCAAGGTTGTTCCAGGTCTCGCTGAATCCTGGGAAGAACTGGACGGCGGCAAAGTGCTGCGTTTCAAGCTGCGCCAGAATGTGAAGTTCCATAATGGCGAAGACTTCAACGCCGCTGCCGTGAAGTTTACCTTCGACCGTCTTCTGGGAGAAGAAGGTGCCAAGGGCCCGCAGCGCTCCAACTACACTGTCATCGACAGCGTTGATGTTGTCGACGACTACACGGTTGAGATGAAGCTTAAGCAGCCGGATCCGGTTCTGTTGACGAAACTCGCCGGTTACGGTGCTATGATTGTTCCGCCGAAGTACATCCAGGAGAAGGGCGAAGACAACTTCAACGTCAATCCTGTTGGTACAGGTGCCTTCAAGTTCACCTCCTATGCGCCGAAGGTCGACATCAAGCTGGAAGCCAACCCGGATTACTGGGGTGGTGCACCAAAGATTTCCGAGCTCGAATACCGCTTTATCGCTGAGCCGGCGACTGCCGTTGCCGAACTTCAGGCTGGGCGCGTTGATCTGGTGATCCCACCGACCATTCCGATTGGCATGATCCCTGTCATTACCGGCGACTCGAAGCTGGAAATTGCCAGTGTTCCTGGCCCGACGGTCGATGCGCTGCGCTTCAACACCCGTGATGGCATCACTGCCGACGAACGGGTTCGCAAGGCCATCATCATGGCTGTCGATCGCTCCACCATCGTTCAGTCCATTCTGGCCGGTCAGGCCTCCGAGATTGCAAGTTTCCAGAGCGCATTGTCGTTCGGTTATGATCCGGAGCTGAAGCCGCTGCCTTACGATCCGGCCGGTGCAAAGAAGCTTCTGGCTGAGGCTGGTGTGAAGGCCGGAACGCCGTTGCAGATCGACGTTCGTGGTGCAGATTCCACCATGAATGAAGTGGTCCAGGTTATTGCCAGCTACCTTCAGCAGGTAGGCCTGAACGCCACCATCAAGCCTTACGAAACCAACGTGCTGATCAACGACATCATCCCGCAGGGCAAGACCGGCGCGATGTTCCAGCAGAAGTGGGGCGGTTGGACATTCGATTTCGATAATACGGCCTATGCCATGTACCACTCCGGTGAAAAGTGGAACCCGTATGAAAAGGACGAGGCGCTGGACAAACTGCTGGAATCCCAGCGTCCGCTGACCGACCGTGCAGAGCGTGAAAAGATCCTTCGTGAAGTTGGCCAGTATGTTGCCGACAAGGCACTGGAACTGCCGCTCTACAACTCCAACGCCATCTTCGGCATCAACAAGCGCGTGAAGGGCTTTGTCGCTCCGCCGGACAACCGCTTGAAGCTGAATGAGGTAACCGTCGAGTAATCCGACGAAAACGGCGCCGCCTGCCCGGTGGGCGGCGCCACTGACTTGCGAAGGGAAAAAACGTGGCCGGTTTCCTCATCAAACGATTGTTGCAGGCGCTTTTTGTCGTCATTGCGATTACGCTTCTTGTGTCTTTTGCCGTGCGCCTGACGGGCGATCCGGCTCTGATGATGTTTCAGGGCGGCGGTGGCAGCATGACGGAAGATGATCTTGCGCGCATCCGTGCAGCGCTTGGCACTGACCGGCCGTTCTTCGTGCAGTATCTAAGCTTTCTCAAAGGGCTGGTGACGTTCGACCTTGGACGCAGCTTCACGGGCGGCACCCCCGTTTCCCTCCTGGTGGGTGATGCGTTGCCGGCCACGTTGCTGCTCGCCTTTATCTCGATGTTCGTGTCGATTGCCCTTTCCATTCCGCTCGGCATCAAGGCTGCAACGTCGCGTGGCAAGGCTGCCGATCAGGCCATTCGCATCTTCTCGCTGATTGGTCTTTCCTTCCCGAATTTCTGGCTGGCGACAATGCTGGTGCTGCTGTTTGCCATTACCCTTGGCTGGTTGCCGCCAAGCGGCATGGTCGGCATGTCAAGCTATGTCATGCCAGCCCTGACCATGGGCATCATTCTGACCGCGACCAATGTTCGCCTTGTGCGCACCGCCATGCTGGAAACCCTGCAGTCGCAATATGTAATGGTTGCGCGTGCCAAGGGTCTAAGCGAAAACAAGGTGTTGTACAAACACGCCCTGCGTAATTGCGCCATTCCACTCATTACGTATTTCGGCCTGCAGTTCGGCGGCCTTCTCGGCGGTATCGTTGTTATTGAACGCGTCTTCAACTGGCCGGGCCTAGGTACGCTTGCTTTTGATGCGGTCGCTGCGCGCGACTATCCTTTGCTGCAGGGTGTCATCACCGTTCTTTCCCTGCTGATTGTCGGCATTAACCTGCTGGTCGATATCGCCTATGGGCTGGTCGATCCGCGCATTCGCACGGAGTAATCGCTGATGGCTGTCAATTCCTCACGCGCTTCCCGCTTTGCAAGTCTTGAATTTGTGCTTGGCGCTTGCCTGACCGTTGTTATCTGCCTTGCAGTGCTATTTTCCGATTTCCTGTTCCCCGGCGGAGCAGAAAAGATCGATCTCATGGCCCGTCTGGCAAAACCCTTTGCCAGTGCTGCACACCCGTTTGGCACTGATCCGCTTGGGCGTGATGTGCTGGCGCGCGTTGTTGCCGGCGGCAAGATTTCGCTGCTTGTCGGCTTTTCGTCTGTTCTCGGTGCCGTCGTGTTTGGCGTCGTGGTCGGACTGATTGCCGGTTATTACCGTGGCTTCTGGGACATGCTGGTCATGCGCTTTGCTGACCTGCAGCTTGCCATGCCGTTTATCCTGCTGGCGATCACCTTCATTGCCATCGTTGGTGGCAGCCTGACCAACACCATCATTCTGCTGATCGTATCGCAGTGGGTGCAATATGCCCGTCTGGTGCGTGGTTCGGTGCTGACATTGCGTGAGCGTGAATTCATTCTTTCGGCCCGGGCGATTGGTGTGAAAGACTGGCGCATTATCTTCCAGCACCTTCTGCCAAACCTGATTGGCCCCGTAATCGTTTTGATGACCCTGAACGTTGCCAACAACATCTTGTTGGAAAGCAGCCTGACATTCCTGGGGCTTGGTGTTGATCCGACAATTCCGAGCTGGGGTGGCATGCTGGCCGATGGCCGTACCTACCTGCAAACCGCCTGGTGGGTCAGCGTATTCCCCGGTCTGGCCATTCTGTTGACTGTTCTCGGGCTCAACCTGCTGGGTGACTGGCTGCGTGACAGTCTCGACCCGACCGGCCGTACCTCGAGGTAAATTGCCATGACAATCATATTCGACCGCCGTTTGACGCGCACGCTTGAGACTATGCTTGCGGAAACTCAACCGGACAGCACAGTGCAGGCCTGGACTTTCGATGACCGGGCAAGCCGTCTTGCCGCTGAGCGCGCCTTTGCCGAAAAGGGCATCACGGCGCGGTTGCGCAGTGCTTACAAACCACTGTTCTATGCTTTTCAGGAAGAGATCAATCTCGACGGCGTTGAGAGCATTGAGGTGTTTTATCCCGTACATCCCAATGCACCGGAAAACAGGTTCCGCCTGGAGGCCTATCCCCTTGCTGACATGGTCGGGGAGCGCTCGATAAGCTTTACCGCTCGTAAGGACGCAAACCTGCATTATGACGTTGTCCTGCAGCGCCCGGGCCGCACGGAAACCGTCAAGGTCTTTGCGCCCAACCGAGTGCATGTCGATGCGGCGGATGAAACCAACCTGTCTCCGACCGGCTGGTTGCAGCGTGATGATGAGCCGGGCGCGCGACTGGAAACCGATTATGAATCGCTGTTTGCCTCTGCAATCGATGCTGTTGCCACTTACGACTGGGGCATGGATGAGCCTTATTTCGAAGAGCTCAATATTCGTGTTGCATTCCCTGCTGACGATGAACGGATTGCGGTTGGCGATGAGGCGATAAGCCTGCGTGAAGCGCTGCACGAGGATTTCTATTTTTCGCTTCTGGAATTTTTCCAGAAAAAGTCCGGACGTCCGATTGGCGATCGCGGCTTGAAACCTGGCCAGATCGTTCCTGAGATCGTCAGGGATGGAGATGCTGTGTCGGTCCGCGTGTCCGTGCGTCCGCTGACAACCGGTTATCTCGATGGTGAGGTGCAGGATCTCGATACTGCGACGCGCCCGCTCGCCACGCAGCAGATTGCTGCCGCGCTTTCCGAAGTTGGCGGCGAGGCCTTTGAGGCGCGCTCCAGAGCAGGACGTGTGCTGCATGCCCGTTATGTCAAGGGCAGCGACGCTGCCGTGATGATCAGTGGCGGTCAACATCCCAATGAGACCACCGGCATTTGCGGTGCTGTCAGAGCGGCAAAACAGCTCGTGCAAAGGCAAGGTGCGCATTTTACGATTTCTCCTCTGGAGAACCCGGATGGATACGCTCTACATCAGCGGCTTTGTGTCGATAACCCGCGTCACATGCACCATGCGGCCCGCTACACGGCACTTGGTGACGATCTGGAATATCGCACAGAAGAAACCGCGGCTGGCCATATCAACGAAAAGCAGATCCGCTTTGATGCACAGCAGTTGAGCGGTGCATTGCTGCACGTCAATCTGCACGGTTATCCCTCCCATGAATGGACGCGTCCGCTTTCGGGTTATGTGCCGCGAAATTTTGCGATGTGGACCTTGCCGAAGGGCTTTTTCCTGGTGGCGCGTTACCACGCCGGGTGGGAACCGCAGGCCGAACGTCTGCTCGACCGCGTCACACGGCACCTCAGCGCGATACCGGGCCTGTTGGCCTATAATGAGCGACAGGTTGCGCTCTATGAAATTCATGCTGGAGAAACCGGTTTCCGTGTCATCAATGGTTTCCCATGCTTGGCATCGGTTGATGATCGCCACACGGTGCCAATGACGCTGATTACCGAATATCCTGATGAAACCATCTATGGTGATGACTTCATTGCAGGTCATACCGCGCAGATGGAAACGGTACTTTCGGCCTATGAGGCCTGGCAGGATATCGTCGCAACATCCTGAACAGCCACGACCGCTTTATAAAATAAGGGCGACCTCATACGGCAAGATGAGGTCGCTTTTTTTATCAGAGCGCGTGCTGCCGGTTTAAGCCGGGTGTTGCTGTACGCTTAGTCCGCCGTCGACGGTCAGGCATGTGGCATTCATGAATGGGCATTCGTCGGAGATCATGAACACCGCTGCCATGGCTATTTCTTCCGGTGTGGCGATGCGGCCTGTGGGGTGCAGTTTCATGGTTTCGGCCTTGGCGGCTTCCGGGTCCGGGAAACTGTTCCAGTAGTCGATGACTTTCTGGGTTGAGACATAACCGGGTGCCAGCGCGTTGACCCGCACATTTTGCCCCGCATATTCAAGACCGAGCGACTTCGTCAGTCCCAGCAACGCATGTTTGGCGAGCGGGTAGGGGAAGGTGTGTTGAATGATGGTGAAAGCATGGGTTGAAGCAATGTTGAGGATAACGCCCCCACCCGTTGCGATCATATCAGGCAAAACCGCACGGCAGCAATTCCAGGCACCTTTCAGATTGATATCAAAACAGCGTGCCCATTCCTCATCGGTTGTCGACAGCGGATCGGAAAACACGTTGACGCCAGCATTGTTCACCAGCGCGTTGAGTGTTCCAATTTCGTCCTTTGCATAAGCGACGGCCTCGGCCATGCCAGTAGCATTGGAAATGTCGCCGGCGCGGTAGGCAATCTTGTTGCCGGATTGTTTGAGACGCTGTGCCGTGTCTTCAAGAAGATCGCCATCAAGATCAAGCAGCAGGAGATCGGCGCCTTCACGCGTGAAGGCTTCCGCGATCGCGAGACCGATGCCTTGGGCGGCGCCGGTTACCATGATGCGTTTGCCGTGTAATCTGCTAGCCATGTTGTTGTTTCCTGAATTGAATGCTGAAAGCCGACTCGATCTGCTGGCCTTGTTCCAGAAGAACGAGACCGCCAAGGTCGGGCATATGATGACCGTTGGGAAGATGTGTCATCGGCTCCAGACAAAAGAAGTCACAGCGATCGGCCGGTGTGTAGAACATGATGACATCATTGTTGGATGTCGCTTTGATATCAGCCACCAGCGCAAGTTCAGGCCAGTTGACGGTCGCCTGACCATCCCAGCCTGAAAAGGCATTGTTGACGAAGCGTGCGGGCAGGGTTGTCTGGCGTGCAAAATCGAGATCTGTAGGGGTAGAACAGACTTGCCCTGGCAAATGACCGGTCCGTTCGTTCCAGAAGGTTTTGGTGTTAGCATGTACCGTAACGCCTGGAGTGCGAACAAAAAACGGGTGAAAGCCAAGTCCGAATGGAAGCGGTTTCTGCGACTGGTTCTGAACCGAAAGTTCAAACGACAGGCAACCGTCAGACACCGATATGCGCTGGCGTGCCGAATAGTCGTAGGGCGTTGTAGTGTCGGGATGCTGACGTAGTGAAAGTGTTACTGTCTGCTCGCTATTTTCGACGATTGCCCAGTCTTTCAGCCAGCCATCGCCGTGCACATAGAGTGGATCGCTGCTGTTCGGTTGAAAGCGATAGACCTCATCTCCAACATTGAAGCTGTTGAATTCTAACCGGTTTCCAAAGGGAACGAGTGGGAAACAGGCCGACTTTCCGTCAATGCCCCCAGCAGGGACAAGAACTGGCACACCTTCAAAAAAGGCGGCGCTTGCGCTGCCGCCTTTTGTTGAAACCCAAACGTCCAACTGTCCGTCGTGGAGATGATGTCCTGTCTGTCCGGTCACTAACGGCGTCCTGCAGCAGAAGAGCGAAGGTTATCAAGCAATACTGCCAGAAGGAGGATTAAGCCACGCACCACATATTGGTAAAAGGCCTGAATGTTGAGGAGGTTCATGACGTTTTCGGCAATGCCCATAATCAGCACGCCAACGATGACGCCGCTGATCGCTGCACGACCACCGGCCAAAGACACGCCACCGAGAACGCAGGCCGAGATGACCGACAACTCGAGGCCGGTTGCGGCATTGGGCTGGCCAGAGGTGATACGCGAGGCAAGCAGAACACCGGCGACTGCGCAGACCAGACCCTGCAACATGAAAATCCAGACACGCATGTTGACGACGTTGACGCCAGCAAGACGCG
>NZ_DAMDBP010000012.1:31063-55901 GCF_032092815.1 Agrobacterium sp.
CGCGAGGCTTCCGGGTTGCCGCCGATCGCCAGCGTGTTTTTGCCGAACACGGTGCGATTCAGCAGAAAACCGAATGCAATGAACATTGCCGCCATTACCCAGATCGGGGTGGGGATGCCGAGGAATTTGGACAGAGCCAGTTGATAGAAACCAGGGTCATTGATGCCGACGGCGCGGCCATCTGACGCGATCAGCGCAAAACCACGAACAATCTGCATGGTTGCCAGCGTGGTAATCAGTGCGTTGATGCGGAATTTCGCAATCACCAGGCCATTGATGAGGCCAACGGCACCGCCGCACAGCAACGCCGCGATCAGGCCGAGGATGATGGAACCGGTGGCATTGGAGGCCATGACTGCCACCATGCCGGAAAAGGCAACGGTTGAACCAACGGACAGGTCGAAGTCGCGCGAGGCCAGGCAGAACATCATGGTGCAGGCGACGATGCCGATGGTCACCACCGATTGCAGCAGACCGAGCATGTTGCGCTCGGTCAGGAAGTTCGGAACGGTCAAAGACACAATCACGAAGGCGATGGCAAAAAGAACGACGAGCCCCTGTTCGCCGAGAAGGAGTTTTTTCAGAGAGGTCATCGTGCTTGTACCTGTTGGGTTGGAAGTTCGCTGGCGTTGGACACATCAGGCAGTGCCGCCGCCAATATGCGGTGTTCGTTGAAATCGGACCGCTCGACATCGACTGCGACACGGCCTTCACACATCACCAGGATGCGGTCGGAAATGCCCATGATCTCAGGCAATTCACTGGAAATGACGACAATTGCCATGCCCTGGGCGGCCAGCTCATAGAGGATTTCGTAAATTTCGGCCTTGGCGCCGACATCAATGCCACGCGTTGGTTCATCGATGATCAGAACCTTGACGCCCTGTTCGGACAGCCAGCGGGCCAGAATGACCTTTTGCTGGTTGCCGCCGGACAGGTTGATGATGTCCTGTTGACGCGAAGGGGTGCGCACACGCAGTTTTGCGATGAACGTGTCGGCCAGTTCGGCCTCTTTTTTCGGCTTCAACACACCAAATGGCGAAAAATGGCGTCGCGAGGAAATCGAGATGTTTTCCTCAATCGAGCGACCCTGAATGATGCCGTCAAATTTTCGGTCTTCGGGGCAAAGAACAATGCCTGCGCGTATAGACTGCGGTGGGCTGTTTGCCGCAACGGTTTGCCCATCAACAGTGACTGTGCCGTCGGACCGTGTATCCGCGCCATAAACAAGGCGTGACATCTCACTGCGTCCGGCACCAATCAGACCGAAGAAACCAAGGATTTCTCCCTGACGAACGGAAAAATTGATTGGCTTGGGCAGCTTGTGGCCGCTCAGATCCTTCACATCAAGGCGAACTTCGCCTTTCGGACGGTCACGCCACCCCCAGATGTTCTTGATTTCGCGACCGACCATTTCGGAAATGATCTGCTCGCGGGTGACATCTGCAATATGAGGGTGATGTGCGGCAAGTTTTCCGTCACGCAGCACCGTCATGCTGTCGCAGAGGCGGAAAATTTCATCCAGTCGATGGGACACGTAAAGGATGACGATGCCCTGAGATTTGAGCTTCTCGATCAGTGCAAACAGGATTTCGCTTTCACGGGACGAGAGCGATGATGTCGGTTCATCAAGCGCGATAACACGTGCATCGGCCATGATCGCCTTGGCGATTTCCACCATCTGCCGGGCACCGATTGATAGCGATGCCACCTTGTCGGAGGGGTCGATATCGATGCCGATTTCGGCAAGCTTCTGTTTGACGACGCTGATCATTTCGCGACGATTGATCACGCCAGCCTTGCCGGGGAAGCGGCCAAGCCAGAGATTTTCAGCGACGGTCAATTCAGGAACGAGTTGCAATTCCTGGTGAATGACGATGACGCCAGCGTCAAAGGCATCACGCACCGTGCGATAATTTTGAACAGTGCCATCGATCAGGATCTGCCCCTCATCGGCGGATTGGTCGCCCGATAGAATACGGATTAGGGTTGATTTTCCCGCACCGTTTTCACCCATCAGACCGTGCACACAGCCTTTGCGCACGCCAAGAGAGATGTCGGCGAGCGCCTGCACGCCGGGATATCCCTTGGATATCGACTTGAATTCCAGAAAATCTTGCATAGTGCACTCCGACAGGACATCCGGCCGCAAAAGCGGCCGGTCATTGCTTTTCGGATCAGCGATTATTCGATGCCGAGGTCGGTACGAACGGCTTCGTAATTGTCGCGCAGGGCAACCTGGCCTGCTGTCAGAATAAGCTTTTCCGGTTCCTTGTCGTTGGCAATCCACTCATACATGTTGAGAGCGGTTTCGTAGCCATGGCGCTTTGGCGAGATGATAACGGTGCCAAAGAAGCCGGTGGCGTCAGCCTTCTTGAACTCGTTGATGGCGGATTCAGCGCCGCCGATGCCAACACCGATCATGTTATCGGCGGTGATGCCGACGCTTTCGGTTGCACGAACGGCACCGAGCACGGCTTCATCGTTCAGGCCAACAGCAACCCACTTCTTGATCTTGGCGTTCTTGTTGAGAACGACGGTTGCGGCGTTGAGAGCTGCTTCCGTATCGGTCTTTGCCTGCGGTGCATCAAAGATGTTGGCTTCCGGAAAACCTGCTGCCTTCAGGGCGTCTAGCGCACCGTTCACACGGTCAACGGCTGTTGGAAGCTGATCATAGGAGACGCGGATTGCGCCCACTTCGTTCATGTCCCAGCCGCGCTTCTTGATTTCATCAACGATGGTCTGGCCAGCGGCCTCGCCAATCTTTGCGGCAGAGATGCCCATATGCGGCACATCTTCAATCGGGCTGCCGTCAGCATTTACCAGGCGGTCATCGACGGTCATGATCTTGAGGTCGTTGGCTGCAGCCTTTGCCACAATGCCTGGGCCAAGCTTCACGTCTGGTGTGCAGATGATGAAGCCCTGCGCACCCTGTGCGCCGAGATTATCGATGGCGGATTGCACCTTTTCACCGTCCTCAGCGCCAATCTTCACAAGGGTGAAGCCCTTTTCCTTGGCGGCGATGTCCGCGAATTTCCATTCGTCCTGGAACCACGGCTCTTCCGGCTGCTTGACGATGAAGCCGATCTTGACGTCGGCGGCGAATGCAGAGGTCGCGGCGAATACGGCGACAGTGCCAGCCAGGATGGCTGTTTTAACAAAGCCCATTGTCTCTCTCCCTTGATGACTGCCTTTGCAGTGACTGTTGTTTAGTTTCTTTCATCATATTCGTCAATTGCATTTGTATGATGAATAAAAAGTCAGTATATGACATTGAGCCATCGTGATATGCGGCATAGCATCGCCATGCGCATGAAACTGCGATAAGGATCGCGGCGTGAATGACGATGCGAGCGGGAGAAAAAGAGTGGCGTTGCAAGACCGGCAGGAACAGGCTGTGCCAGCCAATGGCGCGGGAAGCGTCAAGCGTCCGCGTGTGCAGAAAAACGTAACGCGCGCGATTGCGACGGATATTTTTGCCGACGTATTTCCGGCAGGCAGCATGCTGCCGACGGAAAATGAACTGTGCTTGCAATATTCCGTCAGCCGGACCGTGATCCGTGAATCGTTGAAAATTCTTGAATCCAAAGGACTTGTGCGCGGACGTTCCCGTGTTGGCACGCAGGTTTGCGTCAAGGAAGAGTGGAACATTCTTGACCAGCAGGTGCTGGAATGGATTGGTCCGCGCATATTTGAACTTGATCTGTTGCAGTGCGTGCTGGATGCCCGCCGGGCAATCGAACCTTTTGCCGCCGAACTTGCCGCGCAACGTGCCAGCATGCAGGAAATTGCCGAGATAGAGCAGGCCTGGCAGCAGATGCGTGATTCTGAAGGCGACGTGGAAAAGTTCACGCAGGCTGATGTAGCTTTCCATGCTGCCTTGCTCAAGGCCAGCCACAACCAAGTGTTCATGCAGCTTTCGAGCATTGTCAGTGCAGCGCTTGAATTTTCCCTGCATGCCTCCAACGAGGCGGTTGATACCCGCGTCGAGGCACTGGATGTCCATTATCAGCTTGTCGAGGCGCTTCGTCTTCGCGATGCCAATGCCGCGCGCGCATGTGCGTATCACATGCTTGAAATTGCCGCGCGTGATCTGGCGATCGCCATGCGCAAACATCCGGACCACTGTCCTGTCTGATCCCGGATATCCTGTCCGGTCCTTATTTCAAACGAGTGAACTTCATGAAAATTACGAAGCTGACGACCTACATTGTCCCTCCGCGTTGGATGTTCCTGAAGATTGAAACGGATGAGGGAATTGTCGGGTGGGGTGAGCCTGTCGTCGAAGGCCGTGCGCTGACAGTGGAAGCAGCCGTGCATGAACTGGCCGATTACCTGATCGGCAAAGATCCGATGATGATCGAGGATCACTGGCAGGTCATGTATCGCGGCGGGTTTTATCGTGGTGGTGCCATTCACATGAGTGCGCTTGCAGGTATTGATCAGGCGCTTTGGGACATCAAGGGCAAGGCGCTGGGTCAGCCAATCCATGCCTTGCTTGGCGGGCAGGTCCGTGATCGCATCAAGGTTTATTCCTGGATTGGTGGCGACCGACCGAGCGACGTGGCCAACAATGCCCGTGACGTGGTTGCGCGTGGCTTCAAGGCGATCAAGCTCAACGGCTGCGAAGAAATGCAGATCGTTGATACCTGGGAAAAGGTTGAAAAGGCTGTCGAAACCATCGCCATCATCCGCGAGGCAGTTGGCCCGCATATCGGTATCGGCGTCGATTTCCACGGTCGTGTCCACCGCCCAATGGCCAAGGTTCTGGCCAAGGAATTGCAGCCCTATAACCTGCTGTTCATCGAAGAGCCGGTGCTGTCAGAAAACCGCGAAGCATTGAAGGAAATCGCCAACCATTGCTCAACACCGATTGCGCTTGGTGAACGCCTCTATTCGCGTTGGGACTTCAAGTCGGTCCTGGCTGATGGTTATGTCGATATTCTGCAGCCGGATCTGTCCCATGCTGGCGGTATTACCGAGTGCCGCAAGATCGCAACCATGGCAGAAGCCTATGACGTGGCTTTGGCCCCACATTGCCCACTTGGTCCAATCGCACTTGCTGCCTGCTTGCAGGTTGATGCCGTGAGCTACAATGCCTTCATTCAGGAGCAGAGCCTCGGTATCCATTACAACAAGTCCAACGACATCCTGGATTATATCTCCAACAAGGAAGTGTTCCAGTATGCCGATGGTTTTGTTGGTATTCCGCAGGGACCAGGTCTCGGTGTCGAGGTTGACGAAGCCTATGTGATTGAGCGCGCCAAGGAAGGCCACCGTTGGCGCAATCCGGTCTGGCGCCATGAGGATGGTAGCGTCGCCGAGTGGTAATGTTTCATTAGCGCATTCCATGCTGCTATCGCTGATAGAGGACAAACGCCGTGACAACTCGTGTCGCGGCGTTTTTTTGTTTTTGCCAGTTGATGCCTAGGGTTAGAAACTGAGCTGTGGATAAGTTGGCAGGTATGCGTCGTCCAGATCACTTCGCCAAGCAAATGGGCCAATTATTCGCATTTTATTAAGTTTGTTGGCAAAGACTGTTCTGCAGGGGGCGATCTTAATCTGAACACACGCGTTTTAGCTGTGATCACAGAATGGAGACGGCCATGTACCAGCGTACCGTACTTATCGTCGATGACGAGGCTCTCATTAGAATGATGCTTGCCGATTTCCTTGAAGAGGAGGGCTATGCAATCATTGAAGCGAGCAACGCTCTCGAGGCCGTTATTGCCCTGGAAACACGCAAACCCGACGCCGTCATAACCGACATAGATATGCCCGGCGGCATCAACGGTCTTGACCTTGCCCAGCATGTAGCCACTTGCCGTCAGGGGCTTCCTGTCATCGTCACTTCAGGTGGCCATCTGGTCGGTCCGGAGGCCCTGCCAGGGAGCGCAAAGTTCATCGCAAAACCATACGAACCTGAACATGTTCTTGAAATTTTGAGCGATCTGATCGCCCAACAGCAAGGTCATGAAAATTCGGTGACTGCGATGCGAACGGCTAGCCTAGGAGGCTAGCTAGCGCGGCTAAGCTGACGACTTATGCGAAGCCAACGGCCGATCTATTGATGTTGCGATGTTCGCCGTAGTCTCGTTCATAGGCGTTCTCATCACGGTCTTTGTTTTTGACTTGTGATGTCTGACCGGCTTCAAACCCGATCAAGCCGTCGGCAAATGTACCAGTATCCTGATCCTGAGGTGACGCCGCCTGTTTCAAGAGCATGTTCATGTCTCCTCCCAAGTCATTTCTCGTGAATTAAACCGTCTGGGACTGAACCAATTCGATGTTGGAATGTTCCATAGGATATCGGCCTGATCGATTTGTGAGCGGGTTAGTGGTTGAGGGGCGGCTCTTGAATATTGTCTGTAGCAAGAATTGAAGGGAACAGTTTGGACAGCAAAGTAGAGAACAGCAGGGGACGAAATGCGGATAAACCCGCTGAAATACCCGGTAACGGTTTGCGTGATGTCTTCTGGCGAGTCCTTAAAGCGCTAATCACTGCACGTGTGACCTTGATCGCGGCCGGCGTTACCTATTTCTTGCTGCTGTCATTGTTTCCCGCTCTTGGTGCGCTTGTGGCACTTTACGGGTTCATTGCCGACCCGATGACGATCTCCGGCCATTTTGATTTCCTTGGCAGCATTTTGCCACCTGGCTCTCTCGATATCATTCTCGACCAGTTGGGCACGCTGACTCAGCAAAAGAACTCCACCTTGAGTGCGGCGTTTGTAACGGGTCTGGTCATCGCGTTGTGGAGTGCCAACAGTGGCATGAAAGCGATGTTCGAAGCCATGAACATTGCCTACCAGGAGGATGAGAAACGCAGCTTCATTCGGCTGAACCTGTTGTCCCTGACTTTTACCTTTGGCGGGTTGGTCATTGTTATCGTTGTTATTTTGGCAATCGGTGTGTTGCCTGCGGCATTGGCCTATCTTTGGCTTGACCGATGGCAGGAGCTTCTCGCGCGGCTTGCACGATGGCCGTTTCTGATCGTTTTCGTCGGCTGCGCAATCGCATCTATTTATCGTTATGGCCCAAGCCGCGAACAGGCCAAACTGCGCTGGATCAACTGGGGCGTGACCTTCAGCACATTGCTGTGGGTGGTCGCGTCGCTGCTTTTCTCTGCCTATCTGGAGAATTTTGCCAATTACAATGTCACATATGGCACGCTTGGCGCTCTGATAGGTTTGATGGTCTGGGTGTGGATTTCGGTCATCATTGTGATCGTTGGTGCTCAGATCAATGCTGAACTGGAACATCAAACGGCCATTGATACGACAACCGGCGCTCCCAAGCCGATGGGCGAACGGGGCGCCTACGTTGCCGATACGATCGGTGAAGCGTCCCGCTAGGAATCAAACTCCCAAGGTTTCTTCTTATGCCGTTATTTTGACGATTCCAGCGGTATTCCCTGGTCGATGAATGCCTCGATGCGCTGCCGCCAAGGTATGATGTCCAGCTTTTGCTCTTCAATCCATTTGGGATTGTAATAGGTGGCGGAATAGCGGTCGCCACTATCGCAAATCAGTGAAACCAGTGATCCGTTCTTGCCTTGCCGCATCATTTCGCTGGCGATGCACAACAGACCGAAGAAATTTGTGCCAGTTGAACCACCAACACGGCGGAAAAGCCGGTCTGAGAGAACATGGGCTGCAGCAATCGATGCCGCATCCGGTACGCGGATCATATGGTCGATCACGCCGGGAACAAAGGATGGTTCAACGCGCGGTCTGCCAATGCCTTCAATACGGCTGCCCGGTGCAGTTGTTTCCATGTCGCCGCTTGCCCAGGCATCGTAGAATGCAGAACCCTCAACATCGACAACCGCCAAACGTGTTTCGAGGTTCTTGTAGCGGATGAAACGGCCAATCGTTGCCGACGTGCCGCCGGTGCCGGCACTCATCACCACCCAGTCTGGGACAGGATAACCCTCATATTGCATCTGTTCGAACACGCTTTGGGCGATGTTGTTATTGCCGCGCCAGTCGGTGGCCCGTTCGGCATTGGTGAACTGATCAAGATAATGCCCACCCGCCTCGGTCGCGAGTTTTTGGGCGACGGAATAGACGTCGCCAGCATGGTCGACGAAATGACACTTACCGCCGAAACGTTCAATCGCCTCGATCTTCTGGGGGCTGGTGGAGCGTGGCATCACGGCAATGAAGGGCAAATTCAGAAGATTGGCAAAATAAGCTTCCGACACGGCTGTTGAACCGGACGAGGCTTCAACAAGTGTAGTTCCCGGACCGATTTTGCCGTTGCAAATTCCATAGAGGAAAAGAGAGCGTGCCAGCCGGTGTTTGAGGCTCCCCGTGGGGTGCGTGCTCTCGTCCTTCAGATAGACACTGATGTTTTTCAAGCCGGGGAAAATCGGCTTGACGAGATGTGTGTCTGCAGAGCGATGGCCATCGCCCTGCAGGATGTTCAACGCGCGTCGCGTCCATTCGCGATCAGCCGCCGTGGTCGGCAGTTCAAAGTGATGTTCGCAACACATGTCGGTCATATCAGGCGTCCTTGAGAGCGATAACGGCCTCAATTTCGATCTGTGCACCCTTTGGCAGCGCAGAAACTTCAAAGGTTGCGCGGGCAGGGAACGGTGCCTTGAAGAACTCGGCATAGGCGGCATTGATGTCAGCGAAACGAGAGAGGTCACGCACCAAAACGGTTGTTTTCACCGTACGGGACAGGTCTGTACCAGCCGCTTCTGCAATGGCTGCGAGATTACGCAGGCACTGACGGGTCTGCTCAACCGGGTCGTTGGACAAAAATTCACCGGTTGCTGGATCAATCGGGATCTGGCCAGATACGAACAGCAATCCATTGATGGCGATCGCTTGAGAATATGGACCAATGGCTGCCGGTGCGGCGTTGGTGGAAATGGGCTGCATGAAAATCTCACTTGTTGTCTAGGCGTATGTCTGTCTGCTGACGGACGCTTTTGCGATGATTCTTGGTCATCAATATGGTCCTGCCGCGCCGCATCATGTCAACGTTATCCTTATCAAATAAGGCAATCAAATCGTCTGTTTGCGCTGCGGGCGCCAGATTTTTTCTGCGCCTGTATCCACCTGTTTACACCGCGTTTGCGGGTTTTATCCTTGTTTTCCACAGCCTTATGCCAACTTGTCATCCAAGATAAAAAATCTGTCGTACAGATTTGACAATATCTCGTATTTCTGCCTAATTATGTCAGGCAAAATGATCAGGGCACGAAATGCCCATGCTTGCATACGGGAGGAATTATGATCATCACCGACGTCGAAGTGCGCGTATTCCAGACGACGACCCGTCGCCATTCGGATAGTGCCGGTCATGCACATCCCGGCCCAGCGCATAAGGTTGAGCAGGCAATGCTGACCATTCGCACGGAAGATGGTCTTGAAGGACATTCCTTCACGGCGCCGGAAATTGTCCGTCCGCATGTCATCGAAAAATTCGTCAAGAAGGTGTTGATAGGTCAGGATTACCGTGACCGTGAACGCCTGTGGCAGGACCTGGCCCACTGGCAGCGCGGTTCGGCTGCGCAGCTCACCGACCGCACCTTGGCTGTGGTTGACTGCGCGCTGTGGGACCTTGCCGGTCGTGCGCTCAATACACCTGTATACAAGTTGATCGGTGGATATCGCGACAAGGTTCTCGCCTATGGTTCGATCATGTGCGGTGACGAACTTGAAGGTGGGCTTGCGACGCCTGAGGATTACGGACGCTTTGGTGAAACGCTGGTGAAGCGTGGTTACAAGGGTATCAAGCTGCATACCTGGATGCCGCCGGTCAGCTGGGCACCTGACGTGAAAATGGACCTGAAAGCATGTGCCGCTGTGCGTGAGGCTGTTGGTCCCGACATTCGTTTGATGATTGATGCATTTCACTGGTATTCGCGCACCGATGCGCTGGCACTGGGTCGCGGTCTTGAAAAGCTAGGCTTTGACTGGATCGAGGAGCCCATGGATGAGCAGTCTATGTCATCCTACAAGTGGCTTGCCGACAATCTCGATATTCCGGTTGTGGGGCCTGAAAGTGCTGCCGGTAAACATTGGCACCGCGCTGAGTGGTTGAAGGCTGGCGCATGTGACATTCTCAGAACCGGCGTCAATGATGTCGGCGGCATCACGCCCGCGCTTAAAACGATGCATCTCGCCGAAGCCTTTGGTGTTGAGTGTGAAGTGCATGGTAACACCGCCATGAACCTGCACGTCGTGGCCGCCACCAAAAATTGCCGCTGGTATGAACGCGGCCTGCTGCATCCGTTCCTTGAGTATGATGATGGCCACGATTATCTGAAGTCGCTGTCCGACCCGATGGACAGTGACGGTTACGTTCACGTGCCGGATCGTCCAGGCCTTGGTGAAGATATTGATTTCAACTTCATTGAGAATAACAGGGTTCGGTGATCGTATCATGAAGACGGTTCTTGCTTTTGGAGACAGTCTTACGTGGGGTGCAGACCCGACAACAGGTCTGCGCCATCCAACTGAGTTTCGCTGGCCGGATGTGCTGGAAAAAGAGTTGGGCGACCAGGTTAAGGTCGTTGCAGAAGGACTTGGTGGTCGTACCACGGTTTATGATGATCATGCCGGCCCAGCCTGCCGCAACGGCGCCAAGGCGCTCGAAGTTGCGTTGGCAAGCCACATGCCGCTCGATCTGGTCATTATCATGCTGGGTACCAATGACATCAAACCTACCCATGGTGGACAGGCCGAACCGGCAGTGACCGGAATGCGGCGTCTGGCGCAGATTGTCGATACGTTTCCGTACAAACCGCGTGATGCCAGGCCGCGCCTGCTGATTGTCGCGCCACCGGCCTGCGTTGCGGGGGTGGGTGGCGTTCCTGCTGCTGGCCGTGACATTGCGCAGTCTGAACGGCTTGCTCCGCTTTATCGCAAACTTGCCGCAGAACTGGGCGCGTTTTATTTCGACGCTGGTTCTGTCGCCAAATCATCGCCGGTCGATGGTGTTCATCTGGAAGCAGACGAAACCGCAAAGATAGGAAAAGCATTGGCACCGGTGGTTGCCGATATCCTTCGCTGATCCACCCGGGCCTGTGGAGGAACAGGCCGGTCTGTATATTGAAAACTTGGAGAGCCGTCATTCCAAAGGAAACGGCAAATTGGGAGGAAATATGAGACACTTTCTTGCTACAGCAGCCCTTGGCGCACTTTTGATTGGTGCCTTGCCGATCAATGCGTTTGCTGAAACACCCAAGGATCAGCTGGTCGTTGCAACGACGATGAGCAATATTTTGACACTGGACCCCGCCGCGATTACTGGCCGTGAAACTGTCCAGGTGCTCAACAACACCTATGATACGCTGGTCATTCTGTCCGCTGAGGATCGCAGCATCCAGCCGCGCTTGGCAGAGCGCTGGGAAATTGCTGAAGACCGCATGTCCATCCGTTTCCATTTGCGCAGCGATGCCAAGTTCGAATCCGGCAATGCTGTCACGGCGCAGGATGTTGCCTGGAGCTTGAAGCGTCTGCTGGTGCGCAATCTGGCGCAGTCGTCTTTCCTCAAGACCCGTGGTTTCAAGATTGAGAATGCCGATAAGCTGTTCGTTGCCGAAAACGACACGACATTCGTGCTTAATTTGCCAAAGCCAGACGATCCAAGCCTTTTGCTGATGATCCTTGCCCAGAATGGTCCAGGTTCAATTCTCGACAGCAAGACCGTTCTGGCAAACGAAAAAGACGGCGACCTTGGTGCTGCATGGCTGACACTGAACTCTGCAGGTTCAGGTCCATTCAAGCTGACACAGTGGAAATCCAACGAATTTATCATTCTTACCCGCAATGATGATTACTGGGGTGAAAAACCTGCGATGAAGCGCGTTCTGATGCGCCATCTGCCGGAATCGCAGTCCCAGCGCCTGATGTTGGAAAAGGGCGACATTGACGTTGCATATTCGCTACAGGCTCCTGACCTCCGTTCGCTTGAGGCCGACAAGGATATCGCCGTCGAATCGACGCCCGGTTCGGGTTTCTATTACCTCAGCGTTTCGATGAAGGATGAGCGTTTCGCCAATAAGAAAGTGCGCGAAGCCCTTCGGTACCTGATCGATTACGAAGGCCTCGATAAGGCGATCATGCCTTATTACGGCAAGCTGCATCAGCGTCCGATCAGCACTGGTTTTCTTGGAGCGCTGCCGGATGAGGGTTACAAGCTCGACATCGAAAAAGCCAAGGCTCTGCTTGCCGAGGGTGGTTTCCCGAATGGTTTCAAGACAACACTGCGCGTTCTCTCCGAAGATCCATTCATGAAGGCGGCCACCGCCATTCAGAACACACTTGCCCAGGCTGGTATCCAGGCCGAAATCATCAGCGGTTCGGGCGACCAGATTTACGGCGCGATGCGCGACCGCAAGTTTGAACTGCTGCTTGGTCGCGGCGGCGGTGGCCAGCAGCCGCATCCTGATAACAACCTGCGTTCCATCGCCTACAATCCGAACAATGCAGACGATGCAAAGCTGACGAATTATCAGGGATGGCGCACTAGCTTCTTTGACGAAAAGCTGAACAAGATGATCGAAGACGCATTGCTTGAGCGCGACACAGCCAAGCAGGGCAAGCTGTACGAAGACATCCAGACCTACATGGATGAACTCGTCATGTCGATCCAGCCGTTCTCGGAAGTTGTCGACACCGCCGCATTCCGCAGCGACGTAAAAGGCATGATCGTCAGCCCCTGGCTTTCACGCTTCGAAACGATCAGCAAGGATCGCTGATCGCGCCTTAGTTCTCCTCCCAAAGGCAGGAAAGGCGCGTGGTGACACGCGCCTTTCCGTTTGATGTGATGATTTGTGAGGTAAGCAGCTTTAGCTTGCTGACGATGCCCAATTCAATCTGATATGGGCGCCGGATCTATCGTTGTCATAGTCGATTGTCGCTTCCAGCGTCTTGCACATAGCCTTGATGAGTTTTGTGCCAAGGCCAGTGCCCTTAGGTGCTTCGGTTGGATTAAAGCCGATGCCATCATCATCCACACACAGGCGCAGTTTGTTTTCATCAAGCTTTTCAAGCTGCACGGTAATCGTGCCTTTTCCCTCGGGATAAGCATATTTCAGCGCATTGGAGACGAGCTCCGTGACGATGACACCGAGCGCAACGGCCTGATCGGCGGTCACCGAAATGGCTTCAAGTTGTGTTGCAACAGTGATTTCGGGTGATGCGCCGCCGGTTCGTTGCAGATCATCAATCAGGGCCCCGAGGTAAATATCCAGTGCAACTGCACCGACGTTTTCCGAGGTGTAGAGACTGCGATGAACGCCCGCAATCGCAGCAATACGGCTTTGAGTTTCCTGGAGGGCAATTTTGGCTTCATCGCTGCCAATCGTGTTGGTCTGAAGGCGGATCATCGCAGACACCAACGACAGGCTGTTTGCAACACGATGGTTCATCTCGGCGACCATCAGTTCGGCCCGCTCCTTGGCAACGACCAGAAGACGGTCAGCCTCGGCCTTTTCGCGCCGCAAGCTGGCATTTTTCAGGGCCTGATCAATGGCACTGGCGAGAAGCGGAAAAAAATCATCGGTAACGGTTTTGATGACATAATCCGCTGCCCCGCCCTTAAGTGCATTGATGGCAATCTGTGCGTCGCTGGATCCCGTGACATAAAGAATGGGCACGAGGCTGGATTTGCAGCCAATCTCTTCCAGAAAATGCAGGCCTGTCTTGTCCTGAAAATAGTGGTCCAGAACAACAGCGTCATAGGTGTCGGCCACAAAGGCCTCAAGGCCGGCGTTAACGGAAGCCGCATGGGTTACGATGTAATCGTAGCGACCAAGAATGCGCTGCGCCAGCCTTGCCAATGCCGGATCGTCGTCAATGTAAAGAATGCGAGCCGGCATTTAATTCCTCAAGGCACCTGAATAACGGAGAAAAACAGGCCCAGATTGCGAATGGCGGTTGCGAATCCATCATAATCGACCGGTTTGGTAATATAGACATTCGCGCCAAGATCATAACATTTCTGGATTTCGCGCTCGTCGTCAGTCGTGGTCAGCACCACCACAGGCATACGGCGTGTGTGCTCATTGGTCTTTATCTTTTCGAGAATGTCGATGCCGGACATATCAGGCAGGTTCAGGTCAAGAAGAACCAGCAGATAACGGTCCTTGCTCGGCAGTCCGTCACGGTTTTCACCGAGGATATAATCGAGCGCCTTGTTGCCGAGGGTGAATGGAACGATCTCATTGTTCACGCCGGCGCGGCGGACATTTTTTTCGATGAGTCGGGCATGGCCCTCATCATCTTCGATCATGACGATGGTAACTTCCTGACCAGAAGCTTTCATAACTCGCTACTCCTTCGGATCTTGGTCAAATCTGAAGGCAAAATCAGCCTGAATGTGCTGCCTTTGCCGGTTTCGGATTCGACCGTAATATCTCCTCCTAAATTTCTTATTAGTGAGCGGACGTGCGCAAGCCCAATTCCTTCTCCCGGTTGATCTTGTTCACCCGCGCGTCTGAACAATTCGAATATCCGTTCCAGGTCCTGCGGGCCAATGCCACGACCGTTGTCTTTGACATCGACGCGTATTCGGCCATGGCCATTGCTGTAGCTTCTGACTGACAGTTGCAATGGGTGGCCCACCCGTTGGTATTTGACCGCATTGTCAAAAAGGTTGCCAAAAATCTGATCCAACGAAATGCGATCGCTGATGATGTGACGCACATCCATGGCGATCGACACGTCACCGCCCGAACTGGTGATCTGATGGTGGACGCTGGCTGCTGCCGTTTCGACGAATGACTGGAGGTCGATTTTTTCCGGTGTCAGTTTACGGCGGCCATCCCGTGAGATTTTCAAAATGGCATTGATGAGTTGGTCCATCTTACGCGTCGATGAGCGGATAAAACTGATGGCCTCGGGCAAATCTTCCTGTACCGCCAGACGGGCATTGTGAATATCCTGTTCATCAGGCTTTTTCTCATCGGCGAGCACGTAGTTCGTCAGATGTTTGACGGCAGTTTCAAACTCGCTCAGAAAACCCATGATGTTGACCAGCGGTGCACGCAGGTCATGGGTGACGATGTAGGCAAAACGCTGAATTTCCTGGTTGGCGCGAATGAGGTCTTCTGTCCGCTCATTGACACGTTCCTCCAAGCCACGGTTCATCACTGCGAGTTCTGCTTGGGCGCTGGAGAGTGCGCGGATGTGTTGCATGATAAGTGCAAGCGCTCCCCCGACTACGGCAAGGATAGCAATGGCAGCCGTGATGGTCAGCCATTGCAATATGTTGGCAACCTCAATCTGCTCCCCGACGATAATGCGCAATCTGTCATCTACCGTGGTTTGGTAGTTTGTCAGAATATCGCGAATCTCAGTCATATAGCGTAGACCGGAATCGGTTCTTAATATTGAAACGGCACCTTCAAAATCACCATTTTCAGCCAACGCCAAGGTGCGATTGGTTTCAGCAAGTTTAGCATCTATCAGTTCATCCAGATTCGGCAGATCTGCCGCCAGGTCTGGAATTTCAGAAATGCTTTCCCGCAACTTGGGTCTGACATCGGGCAGCCGCGCCATGGCGTTATTATAGGGCTCAAGATATCTCTCATCCCTTGAAAGCAAATAACCGCGTTGTCCTGTTTCAGCGTCCTGAAGTGCCGTTAGTGTATTGAGAATGTGAGCGCGCAGGATACGGAGCTGCAGGATTTCGCGCGAGTAGTCATTGTTGGCGTTCACCAGCCATAATGATGAGCCCACCATAACCATGAGCAATAAAATACCCGCCACCAGCATCAACAGGGTCGAGCGTACAAAACTTGTCATCTTTGCCATGAGCAATCCGGGTCGAGAGTACAGCCTTCGATATGGGAAGGCGTGAGAACGGTGACTTGAGGGAGTGGCGTATCACACTTCATTCAACGATGCTGCGTGGGGTATCAAATGAAGTGTTGATGGTCTCATATCTTGGCCGTTTCCCGTATTGCTACCAATAGTAACGGGCGTCTTTCATTTTGGTTCCAGACGTTGCTGTCTTTTTTTAATTTTACGGCGTGATTTCCCTGACGCGGGTCGTTTTGTTTCGACCGTATCAGGCATGCCAGTGCATTAATCGGTCACGTCGCCGGAAAAAATGCGTACCAAATTGTGGAAAAGTGTTCGGCCAAATTTGACCGAGCAATACAATCCCAAACTGCATCGCGACTGCTCTGGAATTTATTCCTCATCATCTGAAACGTTGCAGGCGGTACGATTATTTCAAGTCGTCTTTAACGCTCTATCTCTTGTTGCGACAGCCTTTCGCCATTTGAATTTTTGTTGCGCGCCGTGATCAGTCTAGCTGTCAGACGCATTAAATGAGACCCATTGTATAAATTGCCATTAAATAAATAACTGTTTATTTGGACAACTTAAGGGCGATTAACTCCCGGTGGTTCAGCGCTTAATTGATGTCATTCGATGTGAAGCATCTTGCTTTCCACTCAAAACTGGCTTTCCTTGCCCATTCCTCGAAAAATCTGGGAGATAAAAATGATTTCATTCAAAACAACAACAAGAGCAGCTCTTCTGCTTGGTTCCCTCCTTATTGGCGCAAGTTCAGCTCTCGCTGAGACGGTTCTTCATCGTGGTAACTCCGGCGAACCACAGACGCTCGATCAGGCACAGACTTCGATCAATATTGAAGCCTTCATCGTCAAAGACCTCTATGAAGGCCTGACGATTTATGACGCCGCCGGCAAGATCATTCCTGGTGCGGCTGAAAGTTGGACAGTTTCTGAGGATGGCACCGTCTACACCTTCAAGCTTCGTGCAAACGCCAAGTGGTCCGATGGAACGCCAGTGACAGCGCAGGACTTCGTGTTCTCCTACAAGCGCGTTGAAGACCCGGCGACTGCGGCGAAATATGCCAACATTCTTTATCCGATCAAAAACGCCGAAAAGGTCAACAAGGGCGAAGCGCCAGTTGACGAACTGGGCGTAAAGGCCGTGGACGAAAAGACGCTCGAAATCACGCTTGAGCGTGCGACGCCATTCTTCCTCGAGCTTCTGGCACACCAGACCGCACTTCCGGTTTCGCAGGCAAGCGTCGAGAAGAACGGCAAGGACTTCGTCAAGCCGGGCGTCATGGTATCCAACGGTGCCTACAAGCTGCAGGCTCATGTTCCAAACGACAGCCTGACTGTTGTGAAGAATGAAAACTTCTGGGACGCCGAAAACGTCAAGATCGACAAGGTCATCTTCTACCCGATCGAAGATCAGGCAGCCTCTGTTCGCCGCTTCGAAGCCAAGGAAATGGACCTTGCCTATAATTTCTCGGCCGACCAGATCGACCGCCTGACCAAGGCCTATGGCGATCAGGTTCACGTGTCGCCAACACTTGCGACATATTATTATGCCTTCGACACCCGCCAGGAACCATACAGCGATGTTCGCGTGCGCCAGGCTCTGTCCATGGCTGTTGACCGTGATTTCCTCGCCAAGGAAATCTACAGCGGCTCGCAGGTTCCTGCCTACTCGATGGTACCTCCAGGTATCGACAGCTATGGTGAACCTTCCAAGGCCGACTTCGCAGAGCTTTCTCAGCTTGACCGGGAAGACAAGGCTATCGAGTTGATGAAGGAAGCCGGTTACGGTGAAGGCGCAAAGCCGCTTGAAATCGAAATTCGCTACAACACCAACCCGAACCACGAACGCGTTGCGACTGCGATTGCCGATATGTGGAAGAACACATTTGGCGCCAAGGTGTCGCTGGTTAACCTCGACGTGTCCTCGCACTACGCCTATCTGCAGGAGGGTGGCAAGTTCAACGTCGCACGCGCTGGCTGGGTTGCTGACTATGCCGACGCTGAAAACTTTCTGGCGCTTTCCGTTTCCTCCAACGCGACCTTCAACTATGGCCGCTTCAACAACGCAGAATATGATGCCTTGATGAAGAAGTCCTATGAAGAAGCCGACATGACGGCACGCGCCAAGATCCTGCATGAGGCAGAAACCATTCTGTCCCGCGAGCAGCCGGTTGCTCCACTTTTGACGCAGGCCGATCTTTGGCTTGTTTCCAGCCGCGTCAAGGGCTGGGAAGATAACGCCGCAAACGAGCACTTGAGCCGTTTTCTGAGCGTTTCCGAGTAAAATACATGGCACGGCGGTTCTGCCGCCGTGCCATACCGGAGTTGAAAAACCATGCTATCATTTATCCTGCGCCGATTGGCGAGCGCGGTGCCAACATTGTTTATTGTTGTTACCATTTCGTTTTTCCTGATGCGCTTTGCGCCAGGTGGACCTTTCAACCTTGAACGTCCATTGCCGCCTCAGACGATGGAAAATCTGATGAGGACCTATCAGCTGGATCAGCCATTGTGGCGCCAGTATATTCACTACATCACCAATGCCGTGACCGGCGATTTCGGACCAAGTTATATCTACAAGGACAATACCGTTGCCGAGTTGATCGGGAAGGGGCTGCCTTATTCGCTCGAACTTGGTTTTTATGCGCTGTTGCTGGCGCTGGTCGGCGGCATTTTGGCGGGTACCCTGGCTGCGCTGAAGCAGAACAGTGTCTTTGATTTCTCGCTGATGTCCGTTTCGACCGTCGGCGTCACCGTACCAAATTTCGTTGTCGGCCCGGTGCTGACCCTCGTCTTTGCCGTACTGCTGGGCTGGTTGCCAGCCGGTAGCTGGGGTGACGGATCGCTTCGTTATCTCGTTCTGCCGATGATTGCGCTTGCGCTGCCTCAGTTGGCGGTGATTGCCCGTCTGACCCGCGGTTCAATGATCGAGGCATTGCGGATGGACCATATTCGCACGGTCAAGGCTTACGGCCTTCCGGCGCGCACAGTCGTCATCATCCATGCCATGCGTGCTGCCATGTTGCCGGTTGTGTCTTATCTCGCACCCTGCGCTGCCGCACTGCTGACCGGTTCGGCCGTTGTGGAAACGATCTTCACCATTCCAGGTGTCGGCCGTTATTTCGTTCTGGGTGCCATCAACCGTGACTATACGCTTGTCATGGGTACCGTCGTTCTCATTGCGATCTTCGTTATCGTTTTCAATCTTGTGGTCGATATCCTTTACGGCCTTCTTGATCCGAGGGTTCGCCATGACTGATATGTCTGCAAACACGGCCCCGCTGCCATCCACCAGAAGCCGCAGTCTTTTCCAGCTTGCTGCCCTGCGTTTCCGTCGAAATCGTGCCGCAATGGCCGGGTCGATCATGCTGGTGCTTATTGCACTTTTGTCGTTCCTTGGACCGCAGTTCCTCAATCATACCTATGATCAGGTGTTTCCGTCCTATGTCTCCATTCCGCCAAGCCTTGAGGCGAGACCGGATGTCAACAACCTGCAGGATGTTGTGGAAGGCATTGCATCGCGTGCCCGCGTCGATCTCAAGGAGTTTGAGGTCAGTGGTCAATCCTTCACTGCTACGGTGACTTCAAGCAGCGAAATCGATCCCCGCACCACGCGGTATTTCGATCGCGCCAACGAGTTCGAAAATACCAAAATTGTTGCGACAGAGGACAATGGCCTTACACTGAAGCTGGAAGGTGATGTTAACCGCGAATATTTCTTCTTTGGTACCGATTCCAATGGTCGTGACCTGTTGGTTCGCGTCATGCTTGGCGGACAGATTTCGATTGCGGTCGGTGTTCTGGCGAGCCTCGTGTCGCTGGGCATTGGTGTGATTTACGGTGCCACGTCAGGTTATATCGGCGGGCGCGTCGACAACGTCATGATGCGTATTGTCGAAATTCTCTACTCCTTGCCTTTCGTGTTTCTCGTTGTGGTGCTGGTGGTGTTCTTTGGCCGCAGCTTCATTTTGATCTTTCTGGTCATTGGAGCCGTCGAGTGGCTGGATATGGCGCGTATCGTGCGAGGGCAGACACTTGCACTTAAAAGACGCGAGTTTGTTGGTGCGGCACAGGCGCTTGGCCTGACGGACTGGCAGATCATCCGCCGCCACATCATTCCCAATACGATTGGCCCGGTGGTGGTGTTCGTGACAGTGGTTGTTCCGAAAGTCATTCTTCTCGAAAGCTTTCTTTCGTTCCTCGGTCTTGGTGTTCAGGCACCGCTGACGAGCTGGGGTGCGCTGATTTCAGAAGGTGCAAACAATATCCAGTCTGCACCATGGCTTTTGATCTTCCCGGCCACCTTCTTCGTTCTGACGCTGTTCTCCTTGAACTTCGTTGGGGATGGCCTGCGCGACGCGCTCGATCCGAAGGACCGCTGACATGAATGAAACATCTCAAACCATTCTTGCCGTTCGCGGATTGAAGGTTGATTTCACCACGCCCGATGGCTTGGTCAATGCGGTCAAAGGCATCGACCTGGACATCAAGGCAGGCGAAACACTGGCTGTTGTCGGCGAATCCGGTTCCGGTAAAAGCCAGACCATGATGGGTATCATGGGACTGCTGGCTGCCAACGGCCGGGTGCAGGGTTCTGCAAAATATCGTGGTCACGAACTTGTCGGCCTCTATGCGAATGAACTCAACACCATTCGCGGCGCCAAGATCACCATGATCTTTCAGGAGCCGATGACCTCGCTTGACCCGCTTTACAAGATTGGTCGGCAGATTGCCGAGCCAATCCTGCATCACCGGGGCGGCAGCCGCAAAGAGGCGCGAGCTCGTGTGCTCGAACTGCTGGAACTTGTTGGCATTCCTGATCCGGGACGTCGTATCGACAGTTATCCGCACGAGCTTTCAGGTGGCCAACGCCAGCGTGTCATGATTGCCATGGCACTGGCAAATGAGCCTGATATTCTGATTGCCGATGAACCGACGACAGCGTTGGACGTGACGATCCAGGCGCAAATCCTTGATTTGCTCAAATCGTTGCAGCAACGTTTTAGCATGGCCATTGTGCTGATCACCCATGATCTTGGCGTGGTGAAGCATTTCGCGGACCGCGTCACAGTGATGCGTCGCGGTGAAGTGGTGGAAGCCGGGACGACTGCGGATATCTTCGAACGACCGCAGCAGGACTACACCAAGCTGCTGCTGGATGCGGAGCCAAGCGGGCGTAAGCCCGAGGTTTCCGACGAAGCACAGGTTGTTTTGTCGGGGCAGAATGTCACGGTCGATTACCAGATCGCCGGTGGTTTCCTCTCCGGTAAAAAAAGTGCCTTTCGCGCCGTCAATGGTGTAAATGTCACGTTGCGTCAGGGACAAACGATTGGTGTGGTTGGAGAATCCGGTTCAGGAAAATCCACACTCGGTCGTGCGCTGTTGAAGCTGGTCGAGGCCAAGGGAAAGGTTGTGTTCGGAAAGACGGATATTTCCGTTTTCGATCGCAAAGCCATGCGTCCGCTGCGCAAGAAATTGCAGCTCGTCTTCCAGGATCCCTATGGTTCGCTTTCGCCGCGCCAGACGGTTGGGGAAATCATCACGGAAGGTCTGTTCGTGCATGAGCCGCAATTGAGCCGGGCTGAGCGTGACCAGCGTGCCATCAAGGCTTTGCAGGAGGTTGGCCTCGATCCCGACGCTCGCAACCGTTATCCGCATGAGTTTTCAGGCGGTCAACGTCAGCGTATTGCGATAGCGCGTGCCATTATCCTGAAACCCGATGTGGTTATTCTGGATGAACCGACATCGGCACTTGATCGCTCGGTTCAGGGGCAGGTGATCGACCTTTTGCGTGATCTGCAGAAAACGCATGGTCTGTCCTATATTTTCATCAGCCATGACCTGTCCGTTATCAAGGCGATGTCGGATTATGTGATGGTGATGAAGGATGGCAAGGTGGTTGAGGAGGGCACGACAGATGCAATCTTCGAAGCGCCACGCGAGACCTACACGCAAACCCTGATGAATGCCGCCTTTACGGCGTGAAACAGGTCAACATCGATAAAATAAAGGCCTCCCGTAGAAGTAATACGGGAGGCCTTTTGACGTCATCTACTTGTTGGTCGGCTTGAGCAAATAATGGCCGACGCCCCAGACCTCGCCCTTGTCGTGACCGAACAGCCCGGCAGTTGCGAGGAAAAACAGCCGCCATCGGCGTTCCCAGAGGTGCGCATCATCGCCGTACACGCCTCTAAGCAATGGCCTTATGTGATCAATGTCCCGGTCGAAGTTGCCGAGCCAATCGAGGGCGGTCTGTTGGTAGTGTGTTCCTGACCAGCGCCACTCATCTTCTACGGCGAAAATGTCTTCGAAGCGGTGCGGCAGGTCGGAAGCAGGCATGATGCCACCGGTGAAAAAATGGTGGGCGATCCAGTCTGCCGGGTTTTGGTGATCGAAACGATATGACCGGTTCTTGTGGGTAAAGACGTGCAGAAACAGTCTGCCATCCGGCTTGAGCCAGCGGTGCGTGCGTTCCAGCAGCGCATGCCAGTTGGACATATGCTCGAACATTTCGATGGAGACGACCCGGTCAAATCTTGTGTCGGTCGAAAACACATTCATGTCGGCCGTAATGACGCTCAGATTTGTCAGGCCCTGTTTTTTCGCCTTTTCCATGATGTATTGGCGTTGCGACGAGGAATTCGAAACCGAAACGATGGTTGAATTGGGGAAATGTTCTGCAAGCCACAATGATAGCGAACCCCAACCGCAACCGAGTTCCAGAATGCTCATTCCGTCTTCTATCGCGGCATGTGTGACAGTTTGGCTGAGCGCGTTGCGTTCAGCATCAGCGAGGGATGTGTTGCTGTCCGGATAAAAACAGCAGGAATATTTGCGTCTTGGTCCAAGAACGCGTGAAAAGAATTCGGCGGGAACTTCGTAATGTTGCCGATTGGCGTCATCGGTATGGGTTGCTACGGGAAATCGCGACATGTCCCTTACAAAATCGATCTCGCTGTTATCGGGGATCGTTTCCAGCCGGCGTTTGGTGCGGTTGCACAGGAAGTCGATACCGGCAAGGGTAACGCTGTCTGACAATGGGGTTCTTTCCGCAGCTTTGATGGCAAAGGCGAGCATGTTCATTCTGTTGCTCCTTGTTGTCTGTCGGATGTTGATTTGCGGGGACCGGGAAAAAAGGTGTTGACGCGTGCCTGCAACGATTTGAATTTTTCACCACGGCTGCGCAGCATATGGTCTTCCAGCGGTGGAATGCCGGATACATGAACGAGCAGCCAATACATCATGACCGGCGCCAGTAGCGAAAGCCAACTCCAGCCTGACGTGGTTATGGCGAGCAAAGGCCATGCGCACCAGAACAGCCATTCGAAAAAGTAGTTCGGGTGTCTCGAGTAACGCCATAGCCCAGTTTCGCAGACGCCAGTTTTTGCTTCAGGTGTTTTTCGGAACCTCGCCAATTGGTGATCTGACAATGCTTCCCCGGTGAGGGCGATGATCGCCAAAAACAATGCAATAACGTCCAATGCACGGGGGAATGTCGTTTGATTGCTGGCCGCCAGATAGGCGGCAGTAACAAGGACAAGGGCGGCAACCGCCTGTATCTGTAGAAACCAGAACAGTTTCGAAGATGCGGCAGCACCCCATTCTTCAACGAGTTTTGCATAACGTGGGTCTTCGTTCGCGCCAGTTGAGCGCGACCCGATGTGACTACCAAGTCTCAACGCCCATAAGGCAATGATAACAAATGCCAGTATGCGACGTTCAAATGCGCCATCGGCCCAGATCGACGCAGCCATGCCGCCGACACCCACGGCAAATGACCAGATCGTGTCGATCCAGCCACTGTTGCCAGTTTGGCGCTGGATGGCCCATGCCCCTGTCATTGCAAGGGAAAGACCGATTGCTGCAAAAACAAGAAAACCAAAATCCATTTTACCGCCTGACGCATCGGAGTGCTGCGCTGCTCTCCTCGTCTATCTACGGAACTCACGGCATTCTGGTTTCGTTGAAGCGTAAAAATAATCGACACAAAGTGCATCGCGGTACTGAACCACTTCAACGCGTCTCTCGTATTTCTTTGATGTGTGCTGATGCCGATGATTTCGGCGAGATGTGCTGCGGCGTTTTTTCAAGGATTGCTCGCAGCGAAAGCTAAGGAGAATGAGACATGAAATGGATTTTACCAGTCTCAGTCATTCTGTGTTTTGGCTCTACACCAGTCACGGCGCAGGAGATTTTTGGCAATTGGTCACGTGGCGATGGTAATGCGCGTGTGGCCATTGATCAGTGTGGCTCAAATATTTGCGCTACCAACACCTGGATCAAACCCGGTACGCCCAAGGAAAAAACCGGCGATAAACTGGTCATGACAATTTCCCTTACTGCAGATGGACAATATTCCGGCACGGCGTTCGACCCGCAGCGTGACCTCACTTACAAGATCAGCGTTGATGTGAAGGGTAACAGCATGACGACAAAAGGCTGCGTGCTTGCTGGTCTGCTGTGCAAAGGTGTGCAGTGGCAGCGAATTGAATGACGTTGCCAGATCTTGTCATGTGAGTGGCGATTTATGGGGTTTTTTGGAGAAACATGGTCATTCGCGGATCGTTTTATGGATTGTTGCTTGGTGTGCTTGTGATGATGCTGCCTTTGAACACGCAGGCGGCAGATGGCAAAAGTTCCGCTCCCGAAGAGCGTCTTGTCGATGTTGGCGGTTACATGATGAACAGCGTCCTCGTGGAACCATCGGCCAATCATCATGATTTGCCGCCAATTGTGTTTATCCATGGTGCGAGCGCCAATCTGCGCGATCCGATGGTCGCCTTGCGTAACAAGTTGGAAGGACGGGCCCGACTGCTGTTTATCGACAGGCCGGGGCACGGCCGCTCACAAATCGGCAGCAAGGCAAATATTTTGCCTGACGGACAGGCTGATGCCATCGCTGTTGTGATGGAGAAACGCGGCATCGCCAAAGCAATCATTGTAGGACATTCCTATGGCGGAGCAATTGCTGCGGCCTTCGCGCTTCGTCATCCTGAAAAGGTTGCGGGTTTGCTGTTCCTTTCACCTGCCGTCTATGACTGGCCGGGC
>NZ_DAMDBP010000012.1:55911-71916 GCF_032092815.1 Agrobacterium sp.
GTGTCCTGGTATTATGATGCAGCCCGTGTGCCGGTCAGTGGCGTGCTTTTCAGCACACTCATAGCGCCACCTGCTGGATTATTGGCAATCGCTGGCGCGACGAAATCGGTTTTTGCGCCAAATCGCGTGCCTGAAAATTACATCAAAAAAACCAATGCATTGCAGGCCTTGCGGCCGCTTGCTTTCCGCCACAATGCGTTGGAAGTGGCGTCGTTGAATGATTGGGCAAAGGTTGCCTCACGACGGTATCCAACCATCAAAGCCAAAACGATCATCATTACCGGGGATGCCGACGGGGTGGTTTCGCCGGAGATACATTCACGACAGTTGGCCAATGCCATCAAAGATGCGCAATTGCTTGTCGTTCATAACTTGGGTCACAAGCCGGACTATATTGCTGGTGATCTTGTCGTGGCAGCAATCGAAAAACTTGCCGGTAAACAACGTGATCTGGCAAAGGCCGTTGATGTCGTTGAAAAACGCATCGCAAATGACGGTCGCTAGGCTGCGTTGATATGTCGTTTTGCCGATGCCGGGAATGATCGCGCCTTCAGGTCGATCATCAGAGCAGATATGTTGCATTTTTAGTCCGCCGGATCAGCAAAATAGCCGATATTACTATATCTGCTTGCAATAGGCACGCCACCCGCTAACATGCCAGACAGATTTTGTGCAGGTGAGGCGGAAATGGACGTGGAAAGCAAAGCTGGTGTGGAGCACGGCAAGTCGCTGGCGTCAAAAATCAGTTCAGCATTGAGGCGTGATCTGATGGAAGGTGTTTTCCGTCCTGGTGACAGGTTACCCAGCGAAAGTGCGCTCAGCCGTGAATATTCTGTCAGCCGAACCGTTGTTCGTGAGGCGGTTGCCATTTTGCGGGCCGATGGGCTTGTTCATGCGCGCAAAGGCGCTGGCATCTATGCCCTCGAACTGCCACAGGAACAGGACAAGCCCTTCAAAGACCTGACAACCGAGCGGATTTCGTCGGTTATCGAACTTCTGGAGCTGCGTACGGTTTTTGAAGTTGAGTCGGCTGGTTTGGCGGCATCACGTCGTTCAGCGACTCAAATTGAAGCGATTCTCGATGCGCATCGAAAGATCGGAGAATGTCTCGCCACGGGTATGCCAACCCGTGATGCCGATTTCAATCTCCACTTTGCTATCGCGGAGGCAACGCAGAACCGCCGTTTTCCGGAGTTTTTGCAGCTTATTCGGTCCGGTATTATCCCGCGTGGCGAACTGCAAGGGGCAGCACCCGGTTCGCGCCCTAAGGACTACAACCTGCATCTCCAGGAAGAGCATGGCTTGATCGTCGATGCAATCATTGAAGGGGATGCGGACCTAGCGCGCGAGCGCATGCGTGCCCATCTGCGCGGCAGTCTTGAGCGTTACAAACTGCTACTTCGGTCGAAAACCAAGGATAGCGAAGAAATCACCCAGTCATAATATGGCTTATTGTCAGACAGGATGAGATATATGTATGATGACATGTTCAATGTCATCGAGGAGACATATATGGTTCTTGCAAAATTCCCCACTGTATCGCCAGATCCTGGCGTTGTTCGCCAGGTTCTTTCCGAGGCTCCAGAGCTGATGGTTGTGTCTTTCCGCTTCGAAACTGGTGCGGAAGGCAAGCTACACAAGCACCCCCATGTTCAATCTACCTATGTTTCCAAAGGGAAATTTCGATTCTTTCGGGGTGGAGAAGCCCATGAATTGCAGGCTGGAGACAGCCTTGTCATTCCTGGAAATGTCGAGCACGGCTGTGAATGCCTGGAAGAAGGCGAGCTGATTGACTGCTTTACGCCTCGTCGGGATGATTTCCTGTAAGCGATGTAACTTGACAGCTTTGCAAACCTGTGACAGGTTGCTCAAAATTTGTCAGACAGGACGGGAGCCTGTTAAGACACGCTTCCAGCGGCTGACAAACGGAGGAAACATGTCATCACGTCGCATACAATTTAATGGTTGGGCCGAGCAGATTGGAACCATCGCGGTTACCTTGCTCGGCTTGCTAATGCTCACATTTTTCATCGGTCGCATGATGCCAGCTGATCCCGTGCGGGCGATTGTGGGTGAAGATGCGACACGCGAGACCTATGAGCAGGTTTTTCGGTCGCTCGGTCTGGATCGTCCCGTGTGGGAGCAGTTTTTCCTTTATCTGCGCGATGTGCTGACAGGTAATTTTGGTACATCTATCCGCACCGGTCAGCCGGTCATTCAGGATATCCTGCATGTCATGCCGGCAACGATCGAGCTGGCAACCTTTGCCATCATCATCGGTGCAGGTCTTGGTGTGCCGCTTGGCGTGTTTGCGGCAGTGAACAAGGATCGCTGGCAGGACCATGCGGTGCGTGTCGTCAGCCTGTTCGGTCACTCAATGCCGATTTTCTGGACCGGCATGATCGCGCTGATCGTGTTCTACGCGCATCTCGGTCTTGTCGGTGGCAGTGGTCGTATGGACCAGTTCTATATTGGTCTGGTCGATGAGCGGACAGGTTTCCTGCTGATCGACAGTCTGCTTGCCGGCGACATGGATGTGTTCTGGTCGGCGGTCAACCACCTGATCCTGCCAGCCAGCCTGCTCGGTTATTCGTCATCGGCCTATATCACCCGTATGACCCGCAGCTTCATGCTGGATCAGTTGGGCCAGGAATATGTCACCACGGCGCGGGTGAAAGGCCTTTCCAGCCGACAGACCGTGTGGCTGCATGCCTTTGGCAACATCCGCGTTCAGCTCGTTACAATCGTTGCACTGGCTTACGGCTCATTGCTTGAAGGTGCGGTGCTGATTGAAACGGTTTTCGCATGGCCCGGTTTTGGCCAGTACCTCACCAGCAACCTGATTATCGGCGATATGAACGCGGTCATGACCTGTGTTCTGATCGTGGGCGTCATATTTATCGGACTTAATCTTCTGTCTGACGTTCTTTACCGCTTCTTTGATCCGAGGACACGCTGATGACCACGCAAACACAAAGCACAGTGCGTCTTCCCGCCTGGTTGAATGCCCTCAAAAACATCTTTGTTTTTCTGCTAAAAAGCCCGACCTCGACCTTTGGTCTGATCGTGCTGGGCCTGCTTATTCTGGCGGCGGTTTTTGCGCCGTTCATTGCAACGCATGACCCCTATGCGCAGGATCTGGTCAACACCCTGCAGGCACCCGGCAATGGGCATCTGTTCGGTACGGATGAGTTGGGACGTGACATTTTTAGCCGCCTGATCTGGGGGGCACGCATCACGCTCACCATCATCTTCCTGGTGTCGATCATCGTTGGTCCGATTGGGCTGATTGTCGGCACGGCGTCCGGTTATCTCGGCGGCAAGTTCGATACGGTGATGATGCGCATTACCGATATCTTCCTGTCCTTCCCAAGCCTCATCCTGTCGCTGGCCTTTGTTGCAGCGCTGGGTCCAAGCCTCAACAACGCAATCATCGCCATTGCCTTGACCTCCTGGCCGCCGATTGCCCGTCTGGCACGCGCTGAAGCCATGACCTTTCGCAATGCTGACTATATCGCAGCAGCACGTCTGCAGGGCGCGTCGCCCATGCGCATCATCGTCAAGTCGATCATGCCGATGTGTCTGCCATCTGTTCTCATTCGTCTGACACTCAATATGGCAACGGTGATCCTGACAGCTGCCGGTCTTGGCTTTCTTGGTCTCGGTGCGCAGCCACCATTGCCCGAATGGGGTGCGATGATTGCGACTGGACGGCGCTACATGCTGGATAGCTGGTGGCTGGTGACTTTCCCAGGCATTGCCATCCTGTCGGTCAGTCTTGCCTTCAACCTGTTGGGCGACGGTCTGCGCGATGCGCTCGACCCGAAGCAGATGAATCGGAGATAAGACGATGGAAAAGACCATTCTCGACGTTAAAAATCTCCGCATTCGTTATGGTGGCTCCGCCACGGAAGCCGTGCGCGGTGTGTCCTTTACCCTTGGACGCGAACGTCTCGGCATTGTCGGGGAAAGTGGCTCGGGTAAATCGACCGTTGGTCGTGCACTGCTGAGACTGCTGCCCGGTGCGACGATCACTGCTGACACCTTGCGTTTTGACGATGTTGACCTGCTGTCGCTTTCCGAGAAGGAAATGCTCAAGGTTCGCGGACGGCGCATGTCGATGATCCTGCAGGATCCAAAATTCTCGCTGAACCCGATCCGTCGGGTCGGTGATCAGGTAGCCGAGACCTATTTGCGACATTTCAAATGCGCGAAGTCGGAAGCCAAGGACAAGGCGCTGGCCATGCTGGAGGCGGTAAAAATCCGCGATCCGCAACGTGTTTACCAGCAGTATCCGCACGAGATTTCTGGTGGTATGGGCCAGCGTGTGATGATTGCCATGATGCTGCTGGCCGATCCTGATCTGGTGATTGCCGATGAGCCAACCTCGGCCCTTGATGTGACCGTGCGTTTGCAGGTGCTCAATATTCTCGACAGTCTTGTGCGCGATCGCGGCATCGGCCTGATCATGATCAGCCACGATCTTAATCTGGTGCGCAATTTCTGCGACCGCGTTCTCATCATGTATGCCGGCCGTGTGGTGGAAACACTTGATGCGCGTGATCTCGATAATGCGCAACATCCTTACACGCGTGGTCTGCTGGCGGCACAGCCGCGCATCGGTGGTTCACGCGCGCCGCTTGCGGTGCTGGATCGTCGTCCTGAATGGCTGGAGGAAACCGTCTGATGTCCGTTTCTGTTGAACCCCGCGATCTCTCCATTTCCTTCGGCACGGAACCCAACGCGGTCAAGGTTTTGCCGGGCGTGTCGTTTTCCGTTCAGCCCGGTGAATGTTTCGGCCTTGTTGGTGAATCCGGCTCGGGCAAATCCACCGTCCTGCGTTGCGTTTCCATGCTGACCGACTTCTGGAAGGGGGAGGTGCTGATTGGCGGCAAATCCGTTCGGGATATGCCCCTGATCGAGCGCTGCCGTACCCTGCAGATGGTGTTTCAGGATCCATATGGTTCCCTGCACCCACGCCAGTCGGTGCGCACCGTGTTGAATGAGCCGCTGGTCATCCACAAGTTGGGCGACAAGGAAGAACGGATGCGCAAGGCCATCACCGATGTGGGTCTGCCTGTGTCGTTTCTGGATCGGTTCCCGCACCAGCTGTCCGGTGGTCAGCGCCAGCGCGTTGCAATCGCCCGCGCGCTGATCCTGGAGCCGTCACTGCTGCTATTGGATGAGCCGACCTCGGCACTGGATGTGTCTGTTCAGGCGGAAATTCTCAACCTGTTGCAGCGTCTTCGCGAAGAGCGTGGCTTTACCTACATCATGGTCACCCATGATCTGGCCGTGGTTGACCATATGTGCGACCGCTTTGCCGTGATGCTCAGAGGCGAGATCACTGAAATCCTGCCACGTGAAGCCATCGCCGGAAATCAGGCAACCCACAGCTACGCACGTGAACTCATCGGTGCCTCGCTCGAATATGAAGGCGCATAGTGAAGTGCCTGGCGCTTTGCAAAACGCATAAAGAACGAGTTGATATCGTAAACACAGCATAATCTTCGCCGCAAAAACGGTTAGGATGAAAAGCGTTCTAGAGGATTTCTCATTCGGGCCGCGCCTCCATTGCGGCTCGTTTCCCCGGGGGTAGCCCCCAAATCTCCTCCCCACTTGCCCGGCATGTTTGCCGGGCATTTTTTCATTGAGTGCTTTAGATAGCTGCAAGAATACGGTTGCAGATCGGTTTGCTGGCGGCCTTTTGCATCGTCACTTTCTGCTCAACGGCTTCAATGATGGTGTCGCTGAAGTCCACTCCGGTCAAATCCTTGATGTTCGACAAGCCCCCCGGCGAAAAGACATTCACTTCCAATATCTTGTCTCCAACAATGTCGAGGCCCACAAGGAACATGCCGTCTTCAACCAGTTTGGGGCGCACGCTTTCGGCAAGCGCCAATACTTCATCGTTGATCTTGACGGCTTCGGCGGTACCCTTGGCATGAATATTCGAACGTAGATCACCCTTTGCTGGCACCCGTCTGAGAGCAGCATGCGCGCCGTTGTGCACCAGCGGTTTGCCGTTCATCATGAAAAACCGGATATCACCTTCGGTTGCCGCTGGCAGATAGGCCTGTGCAATCAGATAACCTTCGACGCTAACCGCTTCGAAGATCTGGTTGAGATTGGCTTCCTTGTTGGAGCTGATCTTGAAGACATTCTTGCCGCCTGATCCCTGTAAGGGTTTTACGATCACGCCTTTGGGGTGTTGCTCTACAAAGGCTCGGAGTTCATCAGTATTGCGGGTAATGAGCGTGGTGGGACGCACGATTTCCGGAAAGCCCTGGAAATAGAGCTTGTTTTGAGCTTTCGCCAAACCTTCCGGATCATTGAGCACCACAACACCGCGTTCTGTCGCCAACCGTCCGAACAGGACGCCGGCATGGACGGCCCACGGGCGGGATGTCAGGTCGAGCGAAGGGTCATTGCGCAACATCAAAGCGTCGATTTCGCTCACATCGAAGGTCTTTACCTCGCGTGTCTTGTCCTGCAGGGCGGCATGGAAGGTTTCTGTTTTTTTGTATTTGGCCTGTGGCAGCACTGTTGCATGTACGACCAGACTGTCATCATCACGCAGGCTGAAATCGCCGGGGCAGATATAGACGACCTCATGGCCGCGATTGAGTGCGGCCATGGCCAAAAGTGCGGTTGCAAATTGCGGACCTTCGGACTCGATTGAATTTACGAAAAAGGCAATACGCATATGTCCCTCCTAAAGATTTGCCATGTCGGAAATCGGCAGTCCATTGCGAATGTCGTCCAGCCGCTTTTGGGCGCTGTCGTCTGCAAGAAAAGCCGGAAAAATGTCTGGTGAACGCAGCAGACCACGCTGGGCAAGTTCCTGCATGACAGGAAAATGAGCCGCAGCGATTTTGCCCATCCAGAACGGATCTAAAGAGCCGCCGTTGCGCAAATGGGCAACAATCTGGGCAAGGCCGCGCAAATAGATGGCATCTTTGCTGAGCCCACCGCCGCGATACACCCGCAGTGTGAGGTTGAATGCACTTGCAGCACTCAAACCATGATTTTTGGTCATCAGATGAAATGTTTCGCTAAATGAGGCGCCATCAAGCATTGCAGCGCAGGCCAAAACGCGGGCTGCAATCAGCCGTAAGCGTTCCCGGGTCATGCCGCCCGCGAGATACTCCGCCAGCACGGCCAGTCCTTCCTGAACACCCTCATAGCCTGACAGACCGGTGCGAAACAGCCGCAAGCCCTGCGCAGACCCATTGAAATAGGTGAGAAGGTGGACACCGATCTCATGAGACAACAGCGCATGAATACGGCGTCGTTCCATTACGGTGCTGCGTGAGACCAGCAGTTTGCTTCCGGTTACCATCATGCCGGGCGGCAGATCGTCGCGGATATCAACCCGTGAGGAAAAGTCGGGGGAGACGTCCTGATAGGCCTCTATCATCGTGCGGGCGTTTTTAGCCACCTCGTAGCAGTCTGCCATCGCCACTTCGTCCGTGCCGTCTGCGGGCGTACAGTTGGCGAGTACATCTTCCGCAAGCGCGTAGAGACTGTCTTCTACCGGACCGTAGAGCGCCCGGCTGAAATCCGTAAAACGATGTGTGTTCAGTGCCTGTAGCATCGTCAGTTGCAGGTCGGTTTCCTGCTGCTTTTCACGGTAAAGCCTGTACAGAACCGGGTCTTCCAGATGTTCAAAGGCGATGGAATAAAGCTTGCGCTTTTGCGCCTCCACATCGACCGCGAGCGGGCGATATAGAAAATGAGGTTCTTTCGCATAGCCGCTTTTTTCGAAGTCCTTGAAGGCCTGTCCTGCGTTGATCGGCGTAACCGCCAACAGGAAATCGAATGTCGACGCGATGTCATCGATGGCACGGTCTGCACGGCGAACAGCGTCGACAAATGCTTTTCGGCCAAGGGCGCGGTGTGTTGCGGTTTCTAGCGCACCGGTGCGGCTGGCATAAACTGCCAATGCCTGCAATCCGGCGTCGGACATATTGGCAATCAGCCTCTCGCGCAGATCCGGATACACTGCACCGGATTCTGGTTGATGATAAATCGGCGCGTAGCGAACATTCATACAGGGGAAATGGATGCCTGCCTTGTGCAGTTTGATCTGGGGATCGTCTTCCGGTCGCGGCGCGGTGATGCGAGGGGTGCGAAACAGCACCTCCGCATCGCAGACGCCCTTGATAAACGCTTCCATTGTGTCATGCATTTCCGGTTGATCGCTGGCCGAAACGCAGACGTCGAAATGCGGCAGATAAGGTGAGTCATCTGCAAGAAGGATGTCATGTTCCATCTCGCCGACATCCAGAATCATGAAAGCGCCAAATGTCTTTTGCATGACGTCGCCGACAGCATTGATGAGCGGGGCTACCTCTACAAGCGTGTTGGCGATCAGGTACGAGGCATTGGCCGAAACGATATCACGCGCAGCGAGATCCTGGGTGCCGCCGGCAATATGGACACACAAAAATGGTAATGGGCGGTCGATGTGCAACCGTCCTGTCTTGCCAATGTCGCGGCGTAAGGGTTTTCCTGCTTTCAGACAGCTCCTTATATCTTCGAGTAGATCATGCTGATCCATTGCGCTGGTCAGAGAAACAACACTCATCGTGCGTCCCGCAACAATGTTTCAAGCATCTTGTTGGCCGCAGAGACCAGTTCGCGCAGTTCGCTGATTATCTCGCGGTCGGGTTCACCGGTCCACTCGTCCATGAATATTTTCTTGAATTCGACGGCTACTGCGCAGCCGGTCAGCGGAAAACGCTCGTGGATGAAGCGGGTTTGTTCACCCTTGCCCTGAAAGGCAACATTTTCACGCACATCAAGCAGTCGCCCCTTTATCCTGCGAGAAGCAAAAAGTTGTCCGAGAGCCGTAATAATGTTACTCCAGCGCTGCGTATCCATCGACCATGTGCCAATATTAATGTCGGGCGCTTCAGCTTGCGGGGTCGGGGATGAATCTGCCCCGCCACGGCGATGGTTGTAACTGTGAATATCCAGAACAACGAACTGCCCGTGACGCTTGCCCATTCGGGTGAGAACGGCCTCGAGCATCGCGTAATAATCGTCGTGGAATGAGAGGGACTCGTCCACCTCGTCGGTGGACAGTGGCCTTTTCCAGACCTCAAGGCCCCAGGATTGTTCGGGCCTGCTGTAGACGGCATCCGGTTTCGCGCGATTTAGATCGGTCTCAAACCGCGAGCGATGGACAATGATCCGGTTAGGTACGTCGCGGATCATGTCGCCAGTGAATGGATCTTCCTCACGCAACCTTTGGTTTGGGGAAAGCGCCATAAGATCAAGCATGTCTGGACGAACAGAATGGCCGTCATGGATGGCGGTCGCAAGGACGGGGCTGTCTGCAAAATCAAGCGTCCAGAGTTTGCCCGTTGTCGCGTCGTTGAAGCCCGTGTTTTTGTTCATTCCGTCCCCAATCCTTGGCTATGCTTAGGACTGGGAAATGATCTGCCGTGCCTGTTTGTTCCGTTAGGTAAGCTGTTTCACCATGACGGAACCACCCTTTGTCGCACTTTCAAGGGCTGCAATGCCACATAGAACCGACATTGCACCTGCACGCGAGCCTGCGCGCTGGCGCAAACGGTCATTGGAACCTGGTTTGAAGATCATGTCGCGCATGCGGTTGTCACCGCCATAATGTCCACCCGCTTCGTGTGGCACCCAAATGCGCTCTACACCGCCGCCAAAACTTTTGACCAGCAGAATTTCATCGGCTGGTGGTTCGCTCCACGGTTGTTTTTCATACTGGCGCATTTCAATGCGGCCTTTGTGGCCGTTGAAAGCAATATGATGCCCTTCGATCGGCATGTAGGTGTTTAAGGAGTAAGATACCTGAACACCGCTGGCGTATTTTATGGAAGCGGTCATTGTATCGGGAATGTCGATATTCTCTCGGTAGACGCAGGCATCACGGAAATATCCGTCGATCTGTGATGGGTCTTCGTACAGTGTGTCCAAAAACGGGTCCGCACCAAGATCGAGGTAATAATCGCACTCGGTTTTGTGCGTGCAGGTGCGACATCGTTCTCCGCGGAACGGGCCGTTTTTGCCATAATGCAGTAACTGGCCGAACCCTTTGACTTCGACCGGGTCCGAGTCGAGATACCAGTTCAGGAGATCAAAATGATGGGTTGCCTTGTGAACGAACAGGCTACCGGACCTTTCGGTAAAAGCATGCCACCGTCGGAAATAATCAGCACCGTGTTGATTGTCGAGATACCAGTGGAAGTCGACTGACGTAACGGTGCCTATCGCACCGTCATCGATCAGTTCCTTGATCCGTGCGGCTGTGGGCGAAAAGCGATAATTGAAGGATACATCAACACGACGGCCGGTACGGCGTTCAGTATCACGGATACGATCAATTTTTTCCGGGGTGGTCGTCATCGGCTTTTCGCTGATGACATCAGCACCCGCCTCCAATGCGCGTATGATGATGTCATCGTGTGTGTCATCGGGTGTGCACACAATGACGAGGTCAGGCTTCAACTCGGCCATCATGCTGTCGAAATTGCCATAGAGCGGTGCGTTTGAGCCGATAATGTCGCGCGCGCGTTCGGCTCGCATCAGATTGAGATCACAAATGCCGACGAGATCGACATAATCGCTCCATCCGGCCAAGAGATCATGGCCCCACATGGTCGTGCCTCTATTGCCTGTGCCGACAAGGACGTAACGTTTACGCTTGAATGCCTGTGCCATTCCTCGTTCCTTTCAATGCAATTCAGCAGACAGTTTGGTAACGTTCAACAATGGTTGCCAGGACCTCATCCACCGGTATGGCAAGCCAGCGATTTGAAAATATCTCCACTTCCTGGGGACCATGAAAACCGGCAGCCTCGATCATGCGCCGGAAGCCTTTCAGGTCGATGACACCATCGCCCATCATGCCGCGGTCATTAAGCGGGTCGGTGGTTGGCACCAACCAATCGCAGATATGATGCGCCAGAATTTGACCATTGCGACCGGCACGTGCCACCTGCTCCTGCAGCTCGGGATCCCACCACACGTGGTAGACATCAATGGCCACGCCAGTGCCGTCTCCAAGCCGGTCGCACAGATCGAGAGATTGTTTCAGTGTGTTGAAACAGGCGCGGTCTGCTGCATAGAATGGGTGAAGCGGTTCGATTGCCAAAGGCACCCCAGCCGAACGGGCATAAGGCAAAAGTGCTGCCATGCCATCCTCAACCATTTGTCTTGCGCCTTGAATGTCGCGAGAGCCCTGTGGCAACCCGCCAACCACCATGACCAGGCAATCCGCTTTCATGGCGGCGGCTTCATCAACCGCGCGGCGGTTGTCGTCCAATGCCTTGCGTCTTCCCTCTTCATCCGGGGCAGGAAAGAAACCGCCGCGGCAATGACCGCTGAGCCTTATGCCATTTTGCTCGACAATGGTTGTTGCTTCTTTCAGGCCAACGCCGTGAACCTGATCGCGCCAGGGAGATATGCATGTGATGCCGTGGGCAAGGCAGGCATCAACCAATGCGCCGAATGAACCACCCTGTTTGATGGTTGCGAAATTGATCGAAAGACCTTCAAGGCTCATGAGGTTGTCTCCTGATCTGACGATGATGTGTGCAGGGCATGGAAGGTAGCCTGTGCGGCCGTAGTCTCTACTCCGAGCCCCGGTGCACCAAGCACCGAATGCAGGGCAAGTTGACCGTCGGCGACCGTCAGCTTCAAGCGACCGTCTCCACCATCATGGTAGAGATCGGAGTGTGCCTGCAGCCAAGCGCGGTTTTCGCTGGCATCTGCACCTGCCATGCCATTGACGTAATGATGGCCGTTTCTTTCGATGTGGCCGAGGCCAAGCAAGGCAGCAAGCGCCAGATCCTGTTGAACGGCGATGCCGGCCTGCGAGGTCAGGTCTTCAGCAGACATGAAGTAGCCGTTGTCCGCGGTGCTATTCCAATCGGCAATGCGCATGGCATTGAGCAACGACCGGTAAAACCCCTTGCAGGACTTGGAGGAAATGCCGCGATATCCCTGTTCTTTTGCCAGCAGAAAGGCGTCCGGCGTGCCATCTGATTCATCGATTTCGACCGGCACCTTGTCTGCCAGTCGTGATACGGATTGATCAAAGGCGTTCTGGCGGGCAATTGGCTGTTCGACGAACAACAATGATTGTCTAAGTCGCGCCAGAGACGGCTCGGCCTCTATGCGCGCCATGAGGTCTAGAACGCTGTCCTCGTCAGCAAATTGTTCGTTGCCATCCAGCGTCGCGCGGTAATCGGGTATGGTGTCAAGAACGGCTGCGATCGCTTTCAGGCGTTCGGCATCCTCTTGTGGCCGGCCGGAAACCTTCAGTTTGAAATAGCGTATGCCATATGTCTCGATTTCCTCCTGTAAACACTCAGGTAGACCGTCATTCAGACGTGCGCTCTTGATGTCATCTGGCCGCAATGCATCCAGATAACCGACGGTGTGGCGGAGGTAGAGACTTTTTTGTGGTTTGAGGGTTTCCAGAAAACGACTGATATCAAATGCCGCAAGATCAGCTGTGGTGGAGGCATCAATGCCGGGTAGGTTCACGCAAATTGCTTCAGCCACCGGCATATCATGCAGGCGGCAGAGGGCATCGAGAATGGCGCGGTCCACAAGGGCCAGACCAAAAGATGCAATCAGGCCGTTCAAGCCGTGTTTTGATGCTTCAACGTGGTGCTGCTGCTCTATGGCCGCATGCAGCTGAAATGCGGTGGCCGGTGAAACCGTCTTGGCAAGGGCGACAGCCATATGCAGGGATCGCCGAAGCTGGTCTTCATTGTCTGCATTGCCAAGGCTGGGGTTCTTGTCAAACCATTTGGGCACCATCAGTTCGGCAGCATGACCTTGTGCAATATGCCCCTGGCTGTCTTCAATCGTCAGGGCAATGAAGGCTTGTTTTGCATCAGTTACAGTCGCCGCACCGAAGCGAAAGGGCATGCGCATGCCAAGTTGCCGTTCAAAAATGACGGCGTCTTTTATTTTCAAGACAGGTGTATCAGACATCTCAATGGACACCTCGCACAGCAAGAAATGCCTTCATGCGGTGGCTTGCCTCATCCGGGTCGGCAAGCACATTGGCCTTGTCTGCCAGTCGGAAGAGTTCTGCAAAATGTTGCGTCGAACGTGTGCTTTCTTGTCCGCCAATCATGGTGAAATGGTTTTGTAGGCCGTTGAGATAGGCAAGGAAAACAACACCTGTTTTATAAAAACGGGTAGGGGCCTTGAAGATGTGGCGCGACAGGGCGACGGTTGGTTCGAGAATGTCGAAGAACTCATTGTTGGCGCCACGTTTCAGGCTGGCCAGTGCCTTCGATGCGGCAGGGGCGATGGCATCGAAGATACCTAGCAATGCGTCGGAATGCCCTTGTTCGTCACCGGCAATCAGTTCTGCGTAGTTGAAATCATCACCGGTATACATGCGAACGCCAGTTGGTAGTCGGCGACGCATTACGATCTCTTTTTCCTTGGATAGAAGAGAAATCTTGATGCCGTCGATCTTGTCGGCGTTGGCGCTGATCATGGCAAGGCAGGTGTCCATTGCTGCCATATGATCGCCCGAACCCCAATATCCTTCGAGTGCCGGGTCAAACATTTCACCCAACCAGTGGATGATGACCTTCTCATTGGCGTGAGCAAGAACGCGCGCGTAGGTTTCCAGATAATCATCCGGTGATTTCGCCGCAGCCGCCAATGCGCGGCTTGCCATCAGGATCACCTGCCCACCTTCGCCTTGCACGAAATCCAACTGTTCGAGGTAGGCGTCGACAATCTCGTCGAGGCTGTAATCGGTGCCGATCAGATGATCCGTCCCGACGCCGCAGGCGATCAATGCATCCTTACGGCTTGCTGCTTCCTTCAATGAGCGGGAAATCAGTTCCTGCGCCTGTGACCAGGCGAGCCCCATGCCACGTTGCGCGGTATCCATAGCTTCTGCCACGCCAAGTCCAAGGTCCCAAAGCCGGTGGCGAAAGTGCAAGGTCCGCTCCCAGTCGATGGCCGGTGTCAGCCAGGGGTCATTATCAGCAAACGGATCCGCCACAATGTGGGCGGCGGCGAAAGCCACGCGGTTGAAATCGCCAGCACTGCGTTTTTCGAGCGCGATCGGTGTGCCGCTTAGCGTGTAAAGTTCAATCGAGCGATCATCTCTGGGCAGCTTGAGTTCGGTCATGTCTGCCTCCCTCAGGAAATGGCAGGAACATCGAGCCAACGGCGTTCCTTCCAGGATTGCAGACCAAGTTCCGCCAGCTGTACGCCCTTGACACCTTCGATAAGGCCGTAGGGCCATGGATCATTGTCAACGAGATGGCGGATAAACATCTCCCACTGCGCCTTGAAACCGTTGTCGTACACGATGTTGTCGGGCACCTCCTGCCATGTCTTGTAGAAGTCGATTGTCTGCGGCTGATCTGGGTTCCAGACTGGTTTGGGTGTGTTGGTGCGATGTTGTGTCCAGCATTTGGTCAGGCCGGCCACGGCAGAGCCATGGGTGCCATCCACCTGAAAGGTCACGAGGTCGTCGCGACGAACGCGAACCGCCCAAGACGAATTGATGTGCGCGATAATACCGCCTTCGAGTTCAAACGTGGCGTAAGCCGCATCATCTGCATCAGCAACGTAAGGGCGACCCTGTTCATCAAAACGCTGTGGAATATGGGTAGCGCCGAGGCAGCTTACTGCCTTGACCTCACCAAACAGGTTATCCAGCACATAACGCCAGTGGCATAGCATATCGAGAATGATGCCGCCGCCATCTGCCAGTCGGTAGTTCCATGAAGGGCGTTGGGCCGGCTGCCAGTCACCTTCAAACACCCAATAACCGAACTCGCCGCGGACCGAGAGAATTTTGCCGAAAAAGCCGCTGTCACGCAGCATGGCCAGTTTGCGCAGGCCCGGCAGGAACAGCTTGTCCTGTACAACGCCATGTTTGATGCCTGAGCTTTCAGCGAGGCGCGCAACTGCAATGGCTTCTTCCATGTTGTCAGAAATCGGCTTTTCGCAATAGACATTCTTGCCAGCCTTGATGGCTTTCGTCAGCAGGCTGCCACGCATCTGTGTGGTGCCGGCATCGAAAAACAGCGTATCGTCAGGGTTGGCGAGCGCAGAATCAATATCGGTCGTCCAGCGGGCAATGCCATGTTTTTTGGCGATCGCTTCGATCTTTTCGCCGTTTCGCCCAACAAGGATCGGGTCGAGCATGACCTTTTCACCACTTTTGAGCGTAACGCCACCCTGATCACGAATGGCAAGAACAGAGCGCACGAGATGCTGGTTGTAACCCATGCGGCCGGTGATGCCATGCATGATGACGCCGATACGTTTCATGTTATTTCCTCCCATAGCCACCTTCTCCCAAAAGGTGGCATGTCCTCATACAATGGCAATTTGTAACCATTTGGTTATTTGTGAAATTGAAAGGCCTGTTCTGTCAAGATGTTTTTGAAAAATGCAGATGGGCTTTTGCTGTGCAGTTGATTGCGGCCGCAATGCTGCAATGCGGGTGCGCATCTGCGTCTCGGCAATGCACAATCGGTTGCTATTGGCAAATTTGGTCGGTTGGCCCGGTTATGGCTTTATGCTGGCAAAAACCGTATCGACAATGTGCTGGCCCCAACGGTCCAGTTCGGTTGGTGCGGCCAGATCGCGCTGGAAAATTGTCGATAACGTAAAGCGATTGGACAGGTAGAAGAAGCCGAGTGAGGCGATGGTCAGGTAGACATCGACCGGGTCAACATCTGCACGGAATTCGCCGCTTTCAGCACCGCGTTTCAACACGCTGGCGAGCTCGGAAATGAAGTTGGAGTGCATTTCAGTGATGCGCGTGGATTGCCTGAGATAGCGGGCCTGGTTGAGGTTTTCGGTGGCGAGAATGCTTAGGAATTCAGGGTGATCCAGGAAATAGTGCCAGGTGAAAAGCGCAAGTTCCTTTAAACCCGCAGACGGCGCCTTGTGGGTCAGATCCAGACGGTGTTCTGCGTGGCGAATGTGATGATAGGCATCTTCCAGTACGGCAAGGTAAAGCGC
>NZ_DAMDBP010000012.1:71926-122962 GCF_032092815.1 Agrobacterium sp.
AGTGATAAATCATGCGCTTGTTGGTGCCGGCCCGCCGGGCCACGACATCAATACGTGCACCTGCCAGTCCCTTCGCCGCGACCTCGCGACGGGCTGCTTCCAGAATGGCAGCCCGCGTCCGTTCAGGATTGCGTTGTTGTGTCGATGCGCGTTTGCGAACAGGCTTCACGCTCTCGTTTGTGTCCGGATCAATATTGTTATTCGTATTTGTTTTATCCATCACGACACCCGCTTGACAATGCGTTCGATCAGTGTTCCCATGTAACCAATTAGTTATAAAACAGCAATAGCTGTTCTCGAGCATCATCAATTGGCATTCAATATGGGAGGAGTTGCCAATGTCCATGACGCTTCACAGGCGCACTGTGCTTTCCGGGGGCCTTGCGGCACTCACTCTTGCAACTCTCGGCGGTGGTTCCGCCAATGCGCAGGCTGCACGCCTTCGTATGTTGTGGTGGGGCTCGCAGGAGCGTGCCGACCGCACCAATAAGGCCATCGAGGCCTATAAGACTGTAAAACCCGACCTTACGATTGCAGGAGAATTCGCAGGCTGGAGTGATTATTGGCCACGTCTTGCAACTCAGGTTGCCGGACGCAATGCGCCAGACCTGATCCAGATGGATTATCGCTACATCTTTGAATATGCACGGCGCGGTGCGCTTGCGCCTTTGGATGACTATATCGGCAAATCCTTGAAGATCGATGATTTTGGCAAGATGAACATCGATTCCGGCCGCGTGGATGGCAAGCTTTACGGCGTCAATCTCGGTGTGAACTCGAGCGTCATGTTCTTTGATGCTGCAGCCTGGGAGAAAGCAAAGGCAACGCCACCGTCATCCGGTCAGACCTGGGAAGAATTTGCGGAAAACGCCACGATTTTTGGCAAGAACAAGCCAAAGCCCGGTTATTTCGCAACGGCTGATTCCAGCGGTCTGGAACCAAGTTATGAAAACTGGCTGCGCCAGAACGGCAAGTCCCTGTTCACGCCGGAAGGTGGTTTGGGATATGACGCCAGCGACGCGGCCAAGTGGTTTACGATGTGGGCTAAGATGCGTGAAGCCGGGGCCTGCGTGCCCGCAGATGTTCAGGCGCTTGACCAGTTGAACATTGAAACCAACCCACTGACCACGGGTAAGTCGGCGACTGCTTTTGCCCACTCCAACCAGTTCGTTGGTTATCAGGCGCTCAACAAGGCCAAGCTTTCCTTGACCTCCTATCCGAAGGTATCCAAGGATTCACCATCCGGTCACTACCTGAAACCATCCATGCTGATGAGTGTTGCCAATGGCAGTGCTGGGATTGAGGCAGCGGTTGAATTCATCAACTTCCTGGTCTCTGAACCTGAAGGCGTGGATATTCTCGGTGTGGAGCGCGGCGTGCCGGCATCGGAAGCCATGCGCGGCCAGCTTGGTCCGAAACTCAATGATGTCAGCCAGGCGATGGTGAAGTATATTGCCGACATTACCCCTGACGTGGGTGACCTTCCACCTGCGCCACCACCCGGTGCTGGTGAACTTGCCTTTGTGTTGACCCGCACCAGCCAGGAAGTGGCCTTTGGGAAAATGACGCCGGAGCAGGGCGGTGAACGCCTTGTCACAGAAGCTGAAGCTGTTCTGAAGCGGAAGTAATCGCAAATGACCATGCAGTCTGACATTCTTGCGAGGGAGGGCCGTGATACGGCTCTCCCAAAACGGGGCGGTTTGCGTCGTGTTTTTGATCGCAACTTCCACGCCTATATGTTTCTGCTGCCATGGCTGATCGGCTTTTTCGGCCTGACGCTGGGCCCTGCGCTGGCCTCGCTCTACCTGTCATTCACCAATTACGACTTGCTGCAATCGCCTGACTGGGTTGGTGCGTCCAACTATGTGCGCATCGCCACGGCGGACCCCAAATTTGCGGCAGCGATGAAGGTGACCTTTACCTATGTTTTGCTGTCGGTGCCGTTGAAGCTGGCTTTTGCCTTGCTGGTTGCGATGGCGTTCAATCGGGGCATCAAAGGACTGACACTGTACCGTGCCATTTTTTATCTGCCCTCTTTGCTCGGTTCGAGCGTGGCGATTGCTGTCTTGTGGCGCCAGCTGTTTGCTTCCGATGGTCTCGTCAACATGATGCTGTGGCAGTTGTTCGGTTATGAGGGGCCAAGTTGGGTCTCCAACCCCGACTATTCGCTTTACACGCTGGTTATTCTGTCGGTCTGGCAGTTCGGGTCGCCGATGATCATCTTCCTTGCCGGTCTTCGCCAGATCCCGCAGGATATGTATGAAGCTGCGGAAATGGACGGCGCCAGCAAGACACGACAGTTCTTCCGCATAACGCTGCCATTGTTGACGCCTGTGATCTTCTTCAACGCGGTGATCCAGACGATTGATGCCTTCAAGGCCTTTACGCCAGCTTTCATCATTTCTGAAGGCACTGGCGGGCCAATCAATTCGACACTGTTCTACACGCTCTATCTTTATCAGGAAGCATTCGGTTTCTTCCGTATGGGATACGCCTCCGCTTTGGCATGGATCCTGGTCGTGATTATCTCATTGTTTACAGCCTTCTCCTTCCTCAGCGCACGTTATTGGGTGCATTACGATGACTGATGCTGTTACCGCTCCACGTCCCGGAACTGAAGTTCAACGCTCGCCGCTTCGTTCTACCTTGCTGCATGCAGCGCTGATCATCAGTTCGATCGGCATGCTTTATCCCATCCTGTGGATGATCTCCGGCTCGTTCCGACCGCAGGAAGAATTGTTCGGTTCCTCCTCGCTTATTCCATCGGCACTTGATCTCGGCGGTTATATCCGTGGCTGGACAGGTTTACAGGTAAGTTTCGGCCAGTTCTTCTGGAACTCGTTTTTCATCGCCGTTCTGGCGACGATCGGCAATGTGGTTGGCTGCTCACTTGCCGCTTTTGCCTTCGCGCGGTTGCGGTTTGGCGGGCGTAATTTCTGGTTCGCGCTGATGTTGGGCACCTTGATGCTGCCCTATCACGTTGTGCTCATTCCGCAGTACATCATGTTTTTGGAGATGGGGTGGGTCAACACATCACTGCCGCTGATCGTGCCAAAATATCTGGCAACGGATGCCTTCTTCATCTTCCTGATGGTGCAGTTTTTCCGCGGCATCCCCAGAGAGTTGGATGAGGCTGCGGTGATGGATGGTTGCAGTCCGTTCCGTATCTACTGGAAAATCATGCTGCCCTTGTCTTTGCCTGTACTGGCAACCGCGGCGATCTTTTCCTTCATCTGGACCTGGGACGATTTCTTCGGGCCGCTGATTTATCTGAACGACATCAATACCTACACCGTGCAGCTTGGTCTGCGCTCCTTCATCGACTCCACCGGCAGCTCGGACTGGACGGCCCTGTTCGCCATGTCCAACCTGTCGCTGATCCCTGTTTTCCTGTTCTTCCTGTTTTTCCAGCGCCTTCTGATCGAAGGCATCGCAACCACCGGCATGAAACGCTGAAACGCCAAGGCATACCCATGAAACCTGTTCGATTTGCAGCCATAGGCATCAACCACGACCACATTAGCGGACAAACACGTTGCCTGCTTGACGCAGGTGCCGAATTTGTCGGTTTCCATGCGGTGGAAGATGACCTGTCGAAAGCCTACAGCGCGAAATTCCCCGGCGCACAGCGCGTGGATGACAAACGCCGTTTGATCGAAGATGAGAGTATCGATCTCATTATCAGCGCTGCCATTCCCGATGAACGTGCCGGCATTGCCATAGAAGCGATGAAGGCTGGCAAGGATGTGATGGTTGATAAACCTGGCATGACCACGCTTGACCAGCTCGCCGAGGTGAAGCGCGTTCAGCAGGAAACAGGGCGTATTTTCTCGATTCTCTATTCCGAGCATTTCGAAAACCGCGCAACTGTAAAAGCCGGTGAATTGATTGCTGCCGGTGCAATCGGCAAAGTGGTGTCCACCGCCGGTTTCGGTCCACACCGTTTGCGTGCACCAACTCGCCCCGAATGGTTCTTCAAGCGGGAGAGATATGGTGGCATTCTGGTCGATATAGCGTCGCACCAGTGCGAACAGTTCCTGTTTTTCACTGGCGCTGACACGGCGAGCATCCTGTCTGCGACGGTGTCCAATCGTGCCAATTCGCAGTTTCCTGGCCTGCAGGATAGCGGTGACATCCATCTTTCCACTGATGATGCGGATGGTTTCATTCGTGTTGACTGGTTCACTCCAGAGGGCTTGCCAAGCTGGGGTGATGGTCGTCTGTTTATCACTGGAACGGAAGGCGCAATCGAGCTTCGCAAAAACATTGATGTTGGTGGACGTGATGGTGGCAACCACCTGTTCCTCACCGACAAGAAGGGCGTGCAATATATTGATTGCAACAATGTGCAGCTTCCCTATGGCGCACAACTGATTGCTGACATCCGCAATCGCACCGAAACGGCCATGCCACAGGCGCGGTGTTATGCGGCGATGGAAATTGCCCTGAAGGCCCAGAAGCTGGCGGAGGGTAAGACCCATGGCTAAGCGTTACAAGGTCGGCATTATCGGTTGCGGTATCGGCAAATCGCATATGGAAGAAGGATATTTCCCGCATTCCGATAAATATGAGGTTGCCGTTTTGTGTGACCTTGATGAAGTCAGGCTGAATGCGGTCGCCGACGAGTTTGGCGTCACGAAACGCACACGCCTGTCCGACGAAGTCATGGCCATGGAGGATGTCGACATCATCGATATCTGCACGCCACCTGCCACCCATACCAAACTCATCCTGCAGGCGCTTGCCGCAGGAAAACATGTCGTTTGTGAAAAGCCGTTGACGGGATCATTGGCTGAGGTTGACGAAGTCCGGCGTGCCGAACAGACCGCAAAAGGCGTTCTCATGCCGATTTTCCAATATCGATATGGTGAAGGTGTTGCGCAGGCACGCCACATCATTGAAAGCGGCCTGGCTGGAAAACCTTATGCGGGAACCGCTGAAACTTTCTGGAAGCGCACAGCGGCCTATTATGACAATCCGTGGCGCGGACGCTGGGTGACCGAGCTTGGCGGAGTGCTGATGACCCATGCCATCCACCTGCATGATATGCTGACCTATCTGATGGGGCCGGTTGACCGGGTTTTTGCGCGCACGGCAACGCGGGTAAATGCCATTGAGGTCGAGGATTGTGTGTCTGCTAGCCTTTTGATGCAAAACGGTGCGCTTGTTTCCGCCACCTGCACGTTGGGGTCTCAGGAAGAGATCAGTCGTCTTCGCATCGCATTTGAAAACGTCACCTTCGAAAGCGTGCACTCTGCCTACTCCCCCGGGGATGGGCCTTGGCAGATCATTCCTGCGAATGAAGAGATTGGTTTGAAAATCGCTGAGCTTGTCAAAGAAATGCCGCCGATCGGCCGACGATTCAACGGCCAGATGGCAGCCTTTTATGAGACGCTTGAAAACGGAGAACGCCCACCGGTGACGAGTGATGACGCGCACCGCTCCTTGGAGCTTCTGACGGCAATCTATCATTCCAACGATACCAATAGCGATGTTGCCCTGCCGATTACGCAGGCCCATCCGAAGTACAAGAGCTGGCGACCTTAACAGGTTGGTCTTTGGCTGCCGGACGGGAGGAAACAGAATGGCAAGCAGCATTAAACTGGAAAAAATCGTCAAACGTTATGGTGCGCTGCCTGTCATTCATGGCATCGACCTGCAAATCGAACCGGGTGAATTCACCGTATTCGTTGGGCCTTCTGGCTGTGGCAAGTCCACGCTGTTGCGCATGATTGCGGGGCTGGAGGAAATCTCCGGCGGCGAATTGCGTATTGATGGTGAACGGGTAAATGAGACGGCTGCGTCCAAACGTGGCATCGCCATGGTGTTTCAGTCCTATGCGCTTTACCCGCATATGAGTGTTTACAAGAACCTCGCTTTTGGTCTGGAAACGGCCGGTTACAAGAAACCGGAAATCGAGGCGCGGGTCAAAAAGGCGGCCGATATTCTGCAGATCGGCCCGCTGTTGCAACGCAAGCCAAAGGCACTTTCCGGTGGCCAGCGCCAGCGTGTTGCGATTGGGCGTGCAATCGTTCGTGAACCCAAGATCTTCCTGTTTGACGAACCGCTATCCAACCTCGACGCTGAGCTGCGCGTGCAGATGCGTGTCGAAATTGCCAAGCTGCACCAGACACTCGGCAGTACAATGATTTATGTGACGCATGATCAGGTGGAAGCCATGACCATGGCGGATAAGATTGTTGTACTCCGTGACGGCCATATCATGCAGGTCGGCAAGCCGCTCGACCTCTATAACCACCCGGCAAACCAGTTCGTTGCTGGTTTCATTGGTTCACCCAAGATGAATTTTCTCAATGCGAAACTGGCGGCCGATGATGGTTCAAGGCGGACTTTGGAGGTTGCTGGCCAGAAAATACTGCTTGAAAAACCATTGGCAGCAAAAGACGGCGAGCCTCTGACCTTTGGTTTGCGTCCCGAACATGTCGAACCGCAATCACAGTCTGCGACATTGGGGCAGGGTGCAATCCAGCTTGTCGAGCATCTGGGCGGATCGACGGTTGTTTACACCAATACGGCCGACGGTCAGCCTGCAACGGTGCTGCTGGATGGCCAGAAACATATCAGGATTGGTGAAACCATTCCGCTGGCCTTTGATCTTGCAAATACGCATATCTTCGGCGCTGATGGACGCAGGTTATGAGGATGCTCCGTCGCAGGATTATTTGATAAGCTTGAACGGGATCCCGGACGCCAGTGCTTTGACATAGCGTTTTTTCTGAAACAGGCCGTTTAACGAAACTCTGGGCAGCAGACCGATGTTGTCCAGACTGGTTTTTGACAAGACGCCAGGCTGCGTGGTGACTGCAACTGGAATGCCGGTTGCAAGCACGGCGTCTGCCTCTCTTTGCCCGGTGGCAGACTTATAGCCATAGGGAAAGGAGAATGACTGCGGAGACACCCCGGTATATGTCTGCAATGTCGAAATGGACTGGCGGACTTCATTTTCCAGCCGTGTCTGGTCAACACGTTTCAGGTTTACATGGGTCATGGTGTGCGCACCCATATGGGCAAGCGGATCGTCATGAACCAATTGCTTTAGTTCAGCCTTCGTCATGACGAGATTGTCGACAATGGCGAGCGGATTGATGCCATACTGACGCGCTGCCGCATCAATGCGGGTAACGGCGACATCTTCGTCGTTGGCGTGCACAAAGGCGGCCAGCCGGTCAAACGCATCATGTTTTTGCGTTAGGCTTTCTGCCGCTACGGTCTCAGTGCCTTGGCCGAAATCAAAATCGAATTTGTCCTGCTGTCGAACCAGTGCTTCTACAGTTTCCCACCACATGGAGCGACTGCGCTCCGTCAGACCTGGTGCCACAAATATCGTGTAGGGAATTCCAAATTTTTGGAAAACCGGCGCAGCATATTGCGCATTGTTGCGATAACCGTCGTCAAGCGTGAAAGCGACGAATGTGCGGTTATCGCCCTGATCTGCAAGGCGCGCGGGCAGGTCGTGCAAATGGACCGGTGTCATGCCCATCTCCAGCACCGCCTTGATGGCCTTTTCGAGAAATTCGGGAGTGACAGAGAGTATTGCGTTGGGAGCAAATGCCTGCGGACTATCTGGACGCACATGATGCAGCGTGAAGATAAGGCCGCGCCCGCTGGCACTGGGAAGCAGTGCACGAACAACTGAGAGCGCAGACACTTCAAGCCCGGCTCTGATGATCCCATATTTCAACATGCGTTTGGCGGATTGCAAAGAGAACATAGGCGTGTGGTCCAGATCGTCGTGTCGTATTATTTCTTTGATAGGTTGAATATTCTGCGTGTTAATACACGCCATGCGGTTAACGGTAGATCAAGGAAACCGGGCAGGGGATCATTCCAGCTGAAGGCCGCCATGGCACGCACCTTGAAAAATGAGCCAAAGAAGCTGCGCGCTTTCAGTTTGCCGCGTTTGATAAGGGTGATCGCGGCAGCAAGGTCGCGGGCAGCATAGATCCAGGCCGTGCCGGAATGTGCGGTCAACAGGTTTGACGGCAACTTTCCTTGGGCTGCGTCCCACATCAAGGGGCCAAAATCAACGCCGGCTGCCGAGGACAATGCCAACCATGCCCACGGCCTTGGATTGACGTCGAGTATGTTGAGGGAGCCGTTAAGGGGATGGCGTTTGAACTCAATCTCCACCAGACCACTAAATGCCAGGGATGAGAGCAGTTTATGTGATGCTTCGATGAGGGCCGGTTGCGAGATCACCTCGACATAGGTGCTGGTGAAGCCGAAATCGACGGGATATTGCCGTGTGCGGCGGGCCGTGAACTCTGCAACCGGTTTTCCCTCACTCCACAGGGCGACATAGGAAAACTGGCTTTCGCCACCGCCAGGGATAAGTTCCTGCACAACAACATTGCGCGCACCAATTTCGCCGGCAGCATCGGTGAAACTGTCAATAAAGGACGCCTTGTCATCAGCCTTGATGACTTTTGCCTTGACGATGCGGCTGTTTCCGCCGCCCATATTGGGTTTCAAGATCACCGGGAATGTGGGCGCCAGCATATGCGCTTCTTCGGTCGATGCCAGTTCGTTTGTGCGTGGATATTGCAGACCCAATTCTTCCGCGCGCTTGTAGAGAAGAGGTTTGTCGCACAGCCATTGCAGCGACTGCCAGTCTGGCAACAGGATGTTGTATTCGGATTGCAGTGCCTGTTTGGCTTTCGACACCAGCATCACTTCCGCATCGCCTGCGGGTACAAGAAGACTGCCTTGCAGACCATTTTTGCGGGCAAATTCGATGAGAAAAGCCGTGGCATCGACGTGGTCCGCACCGGGCCACTTGATCTGTTTTTGCACAAAGCGCGACCACCCGGTGAGAGGAGAATCATTGCTGATGTAATGAACCCTTATGCCGGATCGTCCGAGACTTCTTGCCAATGCCAGTGCCCCATGCGCTCCGCCAAGGATAACGACACCTGTCGACTGCGGTGAAATGGCTGTGCGTGGCAATATTTTGGTCCTGAAAGGGCGCCGGATAGGGCGGCAAGGCGGGCTGGTACGTTAGAACGATACGCCCAAATGGGAAGCAAACCCTTAATTCTCCAAGCGCAAACATCAATGCCACCCGAATAGTTTCAATGGCTTCGAAGCACTTGTTCTGGGGCGTCTGAAACAAAATGTGGAAACGTTACCACGTTTTTTATTGACGCTCGCTCTTGAACCGGATAGCAAAATGTGGAAACGTTACCATATTGGGAGGAACCATCATGAAGGCAGCACGCCTCAATCGTCTTTTCGGCACGTCCGGAAATTGCTTCGACGTGGCTATTGACCACGGCATGTTCAATGAACGCACATTCCTGGCAGGCATTGAAAACATGAAGACCGCCATTCAGGTCATCGCTGAAGCGAAGCCGGATGCCATCCAGCTTCCGCCTGGAACTGCCCCTCTTCTTCAAGCTATTCCGGGCAAGGATCGTCCAGCTCTGGTGCTGCGCACCGACATTGCCAATATCTACGGTAACCCGCTGCCATCGGTTCTGTTTTCGGAAGTGATTGACCGTGCTGTCGAACAGGGCGTTGTGCTGGATGCGGCCTGCGTGGTTGTCAATCTTCTGATGTTGCCGAACCAACCGGAAGTTTACCGCGCCTGCGTGCGCAACGTGAACATTCTCAAGCGCGAATGCGAAATCTACGGCATGCCGTTGATGGTTGAGCCTCTGGTCATGCAGGACAACTCCAAGGGTGCCTACATGGTTGACGGCGCCATCGACAAAATCCTGCCGCTGGTTCGCCAGGCCGCTGAGCTCGGCGCTGATATCATCAAGGCTGATCCGTGCGATAACGTCGAAGAATACCACCGCGTTATCGAAATCGCGCAGGGTCTTCCGGTTCTGGTGCGTGGCGGTGGCCGTGTCAGCGATCAGGAAATCCTGTCGCGCACCAAGGTGCTGATGGAGCAGGGCGCTCGTGGCATCGTCTATGGCCGTAACGTTATCCAGCACAGCAACCCGAAGGGCATGACGCAGGCGCTGATGGCTATCGTTCACGATGGTGTAACTGCAGAGGAAGCGGCGCGCCATCTCGGCTAACCGTGCGGTAACGAAGGGAGGAATGTTATGACGAAGATTTTCCGCTTCGGCGTTATCGGCTGCGGTCTGATGGGCCGTGAATTTGCAAGTGCAGCCGCGCGTTGGCTGCATTTGGCGGATGCAAAAGCGCGTCCGGAAATCGTTGCAGTGTGTGATACCAACACTTCCCTGATGGACTGGTTCAGCGACAATGTATCCACCGTGCGCCAGCGCACGACAGACTACAAGGAACTGCTGGCCAATCCTGAGGTGGACGCGATCTATTGCGCGGTGCCGCACGTCCTGCATGCCGAATTCTACACGGACATCCTACGGGCCGGAAAACATCTACTCGGTGAAAAGCCGTTCGGCATGGACCAGCTGCAGAACAGCGAGATCATGAAGGTTTTGAACGAAAAACCTGAATTGGTCGTGCGTTGCTCGTCCGAAATGCCGTTTTTCCCTGGTGCGCAAAAGGTCATTGAACTAGCGCGCAGTGGCGAGATGGGTGAGATCCTGGAAGTCGAAGCTGGTTTCCTGCACTCTTCCGACATTGATCGGCAAAAGCCGATCAACTGGAAGCGCATGGAGCACATCAACGGTGCCTATGGCTGCATGGGGGATTTGGGCATGCATGTGTTGCATGTTCCGCTGCGCCTTGGTTGGCGCCCTTCCACGCTTCACGCGCAATTGGTGAAGAAGGTAACCGAGCGTCCAGACGGCAAGGGCGGTGTCGTGCCGTGCACCACCTGGGACAATGCGACGATCAGCACACGTGTAACCACTGCCGATCAGGATTTCCCGATGGTGTTGAAAACCTGGCGTATCGCGCCCGGCGAATCCAACACCTGGTATATTCGTGTCCTCGGCATGAAAAAGAGCGCCTATTTCACCACGAAGTCTCCACGCCAGTGGCAGTGGATGGATTATAATGGTGGTGCTCAGGCGTGGAGCACGGAAGATCTCGGTTATGGTTCGTTGTTCCCGGCAATCACCGGCAAGATTTTCGAGTTTGGTTTTGCCGATGCCATTCAGCAGATGTGGGCAGCTTTTGTCGACGAACTGGCCGGCGGCAATGGCAGAGGTTTCCATTGCGCCACGCCACAGGAGGCCCAGTCGCACCATGCCGTTTTGACGGCTGCGTTGCAGTCTGGTCGCGAAAACCGTGTGGTTGAAGTCAACTATGCCAATGGAGCGTCCTGATGAAACGCTCCGAGATCAATACGGCCCTTAAATTTGCCGTCGGCATGCTTGATAGCTGGAAATGGTCGCTTCCCGTCTGGGGGGACTGGACCAGCGAGACATTGGCAGCACGGCCAGACGATGCCGCCTATCTGCGCGCTCACCAGTTGGGTTGGGATGTGACGGATTTTGGCACTGGACGGTTTGCCGAGTGTGGCCTTGTGCTTTTCTGCCTGCGCAATGGGATCGTCGGGCAGGCTGACGAACGCACCTATGCTGAAAAATTGCTGTTCGTGACCGAAGGGCAATTGACGCCCGCCCATCTTCACAAGGCCAAGATGGAAGACATCATCAACCGTTCCGGTGGCACGCTGGTGATTGAGTTCAGCGCCGTTCATGAGGACGGAACGCTGAGCAATGACGATGTCGTGGTACAGGTCGATGGCCTGCCGCAGCGTCTTGCGCAATGGGAAAGCCTTGAGCTTTCGCCTGGCCAAAGCGTAACAATCCATCCCGGTCTTTATCACCGTTTCTACGGTAAGGTAGGTGACGGTCCGGTACTGGTCGGTGAGGTCAGTCAGGTCAATGACGACCGCAACGACAACTTCTTCCTCGAGCCAATTGGTCGTTTTGCCGAGGTTGAAGAAGATGAGCCACCCTTCCGGCCTCTCTGGAATGAAGGGGGCAGCTGATGTCCTTGGGGGAGGAGACAAAAGGCGGACAATCAGGAGGGATCGTTTGCGCCGGCAATTTCATCGTTGACCGCGTGCACACACTTTCCTATTGGCCGGAACAGGGCAATCTGACGCATATCGCCCATCAAGATATCGGCGTTGGTGGCGGAGCCGCCAACGTGGTGACGGATCTTTCATCCCTTGGTTTTCCGGGGCGTTTGTCGGCTGCTGGCTGCCTTGGGGATGATGCCGATGGCGTGTTCGTGCGTGAGCGTCTCTCTGATCATGGGATCGATGTGTCGCGGATGGTGTCTTTAGACAGGGCCGCTACGGCGCATACCCATGTGATGTCGGTGCCGGGTCAGAGCCGGACGTTTTTCTATCATGGCGGCGCCAATGACGACATGACGCAGGCCTCGATTGATATCGCATCCTGCGTGTCACAGGGCTATCGTCTGTTTTATCTCGGTTATCTGATGTTGTTGCCGGGATTGGACAAACTCGACCATGAAGGACGGTCTGGTGCAAGCCGTCTGCTGGAAACCGCGCAGAAAGCAGGATTGCTGACCTGTGTGGATTTCGTGTCGAGTGAAGACCCGGCCTTCCAGCGTCAGGTGGAGGCGGCACTTCCCTATTGCGACTACGTCATCATCAACGAAATCGAAGCTGGCCGTGCCACGGGAGTAACCGTACGTGACAGCGATGGTGTGTTGTTGCCGGACGCTGTTTTGAAGGCCGGCAACAGTTTGCTCTCCGGTGGCGTCAAGCGCGGCGCAATCATTCATGCACCGGAACTTTCCCTCTGGCTCGAGCGTGGGTGCGAACCGATTACGACCTATTCGCTTGCTGTCGCTGTCGAGGATATCGTCAGCCCGGTAGGGGCAGGGGACGCATTTTGTGCTGCCGTACTTTACGGCCTGCATGAAGGCTGGCCGAGTGCCAGAACAGCTGCTGTTGCGCATCGTGCGGCAGCTCATTGTCTCGGTGGCGCAACAGCCACAGATGGAATTCCGCATATGTCGGTTCTCGTTGAGGAAACCAAGGAGACGGAACAGGCATTCGGCTGAACCCCGGCTGTCGCAGAAGGAGTGTGCGACAGCCGGTTTTATCAACACATGGGAGGAGAATAACATGAAGGCATATCTTAAAGCCGCAGCATTCGGTCTGGTCGCTTCGGTTAGCATGGCGCCGATGAATTTCGCGCATGCTGCCGAAAAACCGGTGGTCGCAAGCATCGTGTTCCAGGGTGATCAGTTCATGAAGTCGCTGCAGGCCGGCATGCGCAGTGCTGCCGAAAAGGCCGGCGCTGAAATTCTGGAAATCAACATTGATGGTGACCAGGCCAAGGAAACGCAGGCGATTGATACCTATATCGCCCGCAAGGTGAATGCGATCGTGATTGCACCGGTTTCTGCCAAGAACTCGGCCGCGGCTCTGAAGCGCGCCCGTGACGCAGGTATTGTCGTGGTTGCCGTCAACGGCGGCCTGACCAATGCCGGTATTGCGCAGGCAACCTTCTCGACCTCGAACAAGGATCTCGGCATATCCACCGGCAAGGCGGCCGCCAAGTTCATTACTGAAACTTTGGGCGGTAAAGCAAAAGTTGCCATTTTGGGCTTCAAGTCGCTGTTACCTGAACAGAGCGGCGATCGCACTGGTGGCTTCAAGGAAGCTGCTGCTGCAGGCAACACCGTTGATGTCGTAACCGAACAGGACGCATGGCTTCCGGAAAAGGCAGTTTCTGTCGCAACCGATATCCTGACCGCCAACCCTGACGTCAACGTGGTCTACGCCGCCAATGAGGGCGGTACGATTGGCGCCATGCAGGCCGTGCGTAATGCCGGCAAGGCCGGTTCCGTTTATGTCTTCGGTATCGATGGTTCCGAGCAGCTCGCCAAGGGCCTGATGGCCAATGACAATGTGCTGCAGGCCGTTACGGCACAGTCGCCGTTCGACATGGGCGCACAAGGCGTTGATGCGGCACTTGCCATCCTCAAAGGTGACAAGGTTGCCGAGCAGACAACCGTTCCGGCGCTCCTGCTGTCGCGTGCTGATCCTGATGGCGTCAAGGCATTCGCCGAAAGCCTCAAGAAGTAAGGAACAGCGCACGGCATATACCGTGCCGTGCGCATTCCCCACCCTCCAGAAAACACGGAGAACGTATGTCTTCCGTCCTCGAATTGCGTGGCCTCACCAAGCATTACGGCAAGGTGACGGCGCTCGATGACTTCAACCATTCCTTCGAACGGGGGAAGGTTCATGCCCTTTTGGGTAAAAATGGCTCTGGTAAAAGCACCTTCATCAAAATGATGTCCGGTGCCACCGAACCGACAAAAGGCGAAATCCTTTTGAATGGCGACGTCTGTCATTTCAGTCGCCCCTCCGATGCGTTGGAGGCCGGTATCGTCACGGTTTATCAGGAACTCAGCCTGGTGCCGCATCTGAGTGTGGCTGAAAACATCTTCATGGGACGCCTGCCCAAGCGCAAAGGTACGCCATTCATCGATTGGCCGGAGTTGCGCAAGCGTGCAGCCCAATTGCTGAACGATATGGGGGCCGGTGACATTGATCCCGACATTCCAGCCGGCGATTTGTCTGTTGGGCGCCAGCAGGTGGTGGAAATCGTCAAGGCCATGTCGTTCAACCCGATTGTGCTGCAATTGGATGAACCGACCTCGGCGCTGGCACAGGCTGAAGTCAAACAATTGTTTGAGCTTGTCCGGCGTCTGCGTGATCGCGGTGTGACGATCATCTACATCTCGCATCGTCTGGCGGAACTGACCGAGATTGCCGATACGGTAACGGCCTTGCGTGACGGTGTTTTTACCGGATCCTGCTCGATTGACGAGGCGACACCTGCCGTCATTCTTGAAATGATGTTTGGTGAAATCCAGCCGGTTCACCGCCCATTGCACCCCAAGGAGCGGACCAAACCGATCCTTTCGGTGCGCAACCTGTCACTGGCCCCTTTGTTGAAGGATATCTCCTTCGACCTTTACCCAGGTGAAGTGGTGGGCATTGCCGGCATGCTTGGTTCGGGGCGAACTGAACTTCTCAGGGCGATTTATGGTGCAGGTCCGCATGATGGCGGAGAGATTGTCGTCGACGGCAAAACCGTTTCGAATGTCTCCATTCCTGTCATGAAGGCCTTTGGCATCGGTTACACCTCCGAAGATCGCAAACATGGCGGTCTGGCGCAGATCCTGTCCAGTCACGCCAACCTATGCCTGGCTGCCATGCAGCGCATCGGCAAGATGGGCTTCATCACAACTGGGCGAGAAACGCCTTATGTCAAAAAACAGATTGAAGACCTGTTGATCAAGGTTGGTGACCCATCCTTGCCCGTGTCGAGCCTTTCCGGCGGCAACCAGCAGAAAATCGTTGTCGGCAACTGGCTGAATGACGACCCGCGCATCCTGCTTTTTGATGAGCCTGGACGCGGTGTCGACGTGCTGGCCAAACAGCAGATCTACAACATCATCTGGGAACAGGCGACCGAAGGTCTGGCCAGCATCGTGGTTTCCACTGAGCTGGAAGATCTCGTGGAATGCTGTGACCGCATTCTCATTTTGCGCGACGGTGTCATTGCCGATGAATTCGTCAATGACAAGCTTGATCCCAAAACCCTCTATGCCGCCTGCATGGTGCGGCACAAAACCCATTGAATTCAGGAGATTACCATGACACTTTCCGGCGGAAAAATCGGGACCTTCGCACGGCGGAACTCTATGCTCATCATCCTCATCGGCCTTTATGTGCTGGTGGCGTTTACCGCACGAGGGTTCATGTCGCTGGATAACCAGCTTAACATTCTGCGCACTATCGCCGTGCCGGGCATGATCGCCTTCGGTATGACACTGCTGATCATTGTTGGCGAAATCGACCTGTCGGTTGGCTCTATGGTTGCGGCATCATCATGTCTTGTCGCCTGGCTGGTATCATGGATATCAGGCGGTGACTTTGAACCCGCCATATGGGTCGTAATCTTAGCCTTTTTGCTGACATTTGCCTTTGGTGCCGGCATCGGCATCTTTAATGGCTGGCTCAGAAACCGCTTCATGGTGCCGACCTTCATTTCCTCGCTGGCGATGATGGCAACGCTGGCCGGTTTCGCCAATCTGATAACCGACGGAACACCGATCGAGTCCTTTCCGTCATGGTACTATTTCATCGGCAGTGGACGGATATTCCACGTGCCGGTGCCGGTCTATCTGCTGTTGATCGCCTTTCTCATCGCCTATGTTCTGGCAAATTACACCAGCTTCGGACGTTCGGTTTACGCGATCGGTGGCAATGCAGAGGCGGCACGTCTCTCTGGTCTTGCGGTTAGCCGAACCCGCACATTGTGCATGATCATCACCAGCCTTTTTGCTGTCACGGGAGGCATCGTTTATTCGTCACTTCTCAATTCCGGCAATCCGACCATCGCCAAGGGCATGGAGCTTGAGGTTATCTCCGCCGTCATCATAGGTGGTGTTAGCCTGTTTGGCGGCAAAGGATCGATCTGGGGAGCCTTTGTTGGCGTATTGTTTCTGGGTGTGCTTTTGAACGCCATGACGTTGTGGGGCTTTAATCCCTATGCCCAGCAGGTGGTTCGTGGCGCTCTGATCCTCGGTGCGGTATTCATCAACCTGATTATCGATCGCCCACATGCCGGCCATGGCTGAGAAGGAAAACATCATGCAAAACCTGTCGATGTCGTGGGACCGGGGTGATGCAAAACTGCAAAGCCTGGGCGGCATGCTGGGGCCGGTGTCGTTGGTCCTCGAGGATGGACGGTCAGTTTCGCCCCTGCATGTTTCTCCTTGGGAAAATGAGGATATGGCCGATCAGCCGGCCATTCTTCAGCGGTTGCGTGGTGAATGGCCCTGCGTGCCTTTCGGCGCAGTTCCTGGCCGGCCACTTCCTGAACGCTGGCGCGAGGCTCAGGGAAACACTGTCGTGTCTGATCCGGCGTTCGAGGATCCGCACGGCTTTGGTTCAAACCACCATTGGACCATCGCCGCTGGCGGTGAAGGCGAGCTTCTGGCTGACATCGAATATCCGCCGGAAAGTGTCATCAAATCCCTGCAACGGCGCATTGTTGCGACACCGGGAAAAGCCGGTCTTGTGTTTGAATTGACCATCACTGCGCGGCGTGATTGCGAAATACCGATTGGTCTGCATCCCTGTTTTGTTTTGCCGGAAACGCCGGGTGCGATGAGGCTTCACACTGGTCCGCATAGTGGTGTGTGGACACATCCGCTGGATGAACGCCAGCCACTGTCACGTTTTGCAGAGGATCAATATTTCGCTGATCTCTCCGTATTGAAGAACCGCCACGGTGATGAGGTGGATGCCACCGCTTTGCCATTTGCCGGACAATCCGAAAATCTTCTTCTGCTGACAGGTGTTGAAGGGCGGCTGATACTGGACAATCTTGAACAGAACTATCGCATCGTTCTTGAATGGGACCGTGATGTATTTCCCAGCCTGATGTTGTGGATTTCCAATCGCGGTCGCAGCCAGCGCCCTTGGTTTAACCGCCATCTGGCGCTTGGGGCTGAACCGGTGAGGGCGGCGTTTGATCTCGGTGTGGGGATTTCAGCGGCCTCAAATCCGCTCAATCGGGCAGGCGTACCAACAGCTTGGCATTTTGCGGCTGGTGAAAGCCTGACGACACGATATTCGATTTCAGCTTCTGTTTTGCTGTGACGGCAATAGTGCCAATGGCTTAAAGTCTTGCTGGCCCGGTGGAATCACGCTGAACAAGATTAACCGGCAAGCGCAGTACTCCCATGGCTGGAATGTCTTTTTCCTTACGGTGCGCATCAATCAGTTTTTCCAGCCGCTCGACAGCCTTCAGGCCAACCTCACGAATAGGCTGAGCCACCGTGGTCAGTCGCGGCAATATGTGAGAGGCTTCCGGCAGGTCATCAAAACCGATCACGGAATAATCCTGAGGCACAGTACGCCCCTGATGGTGGATCGCGTGAATTGCCGCAATCGCCGCAACGTCGGTTGTGCCGATCAGCCCGGTGACCTCGGGACATTCCTTCAACAGGGTTTCCGCCATCTGGTGGATTTCGGCGAAACGGTGTTCCTCACCGATTGCCTCGCGTACAGGCTCCAGTCCATGGGTGGCGAGCTCCTGCCTTACACCTTCAAGGCGCAGCTGAATGGGCTGGCTGTGCCCAGGCGCGCCAATAACGGCGATGTTTCGATGCCCGAGATCAATGAGGTGTTTGGCCATCATGCGGCCACCTTCGATATGATCGGCCATGACGGCATCTTTTGAAACGCCGGTCATCTCACGGTCTATGCCAACAATCGGAATATGGGTGTTTGCCAAAGCATGGAAGTGCGAGAGATCACCAAAGGCGCTGGCAATGATCACGCCATCCACCCGTTGAGACAACAGCATGGAGATATAACGTTCCTCGTGGTCCCGGTTTTCAGCAGTGCTGCAAATCAGTGTCTGATAGCCCCGTTCAAAAAGCTGCTGTTCGATGCTGTGGGCAAGAATGCCGAAAAACGGCAGGTCGATTGAAGGCAGCAACAAACCGATCATACGGCTTGGCTCACCGCGCAACATGCGTGCGCCCTTATTCGGTGTGTAATTCAGTGACTTGATCGCCGCTTCGACTTTTTCGCGCACTTCGGCAGACGTGTAGCCGCTATTGTTCAGCACGCGCGAAACGGAGGTGACGGAGGTTCCCGCCAGTTTTGCAATGGTTCTTATGCTTGTTTTCAAGTCAGCGGGTCCATACCCTTGATGTATTCAGTCAATACGTGGAAACCGTCGTGTTCACAAGTTTTATCAGTGCCTTATCGCGCCTGCGGTGAAACGAACCGCATGGTTTCATCTCGTAACTCGCCATCTGTACCAAGGATGGCGCGCCACTGCCGGTTTCCGCAACGCAGGGTCAAGCGCCAGGTGTTGGCATCAGCGTCGCGCCCTTCTTCCACCAGACTGTGCACAAGGTTGCGACGCATCAGGTCACGCACGGCATTTTCATTCAGTCCGAAGCGACTTGCTATAAATTCCGCATCGAGAACAAAATTGCCGTCTTCGTCGCGTTTTGCCGATGGAGCACTCTTGTCTGGCGTTTGCTGTGGCGTCTGGTTCATATGACGGGCGGTCTCTGCACATGTGCGTTGGAGTGTTATCTTTGACAATAATGCCGCTCGGAAAAATGCGCCAGTGACCGACTGACGCATTTGGGAGACATCATTCAGCCAATCGTGACCAGTTCGCGAGACAGGCGGTTCATGGTTTCGGCGCCATTTGATGTGATCAGGAACTGCTCTTCGATCATCAATGCCCCAAGACCATTGGCATAAAACGGCGCTTCCAGTGCCAACACCATATCAGGTTCGATGACGATGTCGTTTCCATGTGAAATGAATGGCCATTCTTCGATACCCACTGCCGCGCCAACCGAGTGGCCGAAATGCCCACGATAATATTCCTCGAAACCAAGCCGGCGCATGGACGACAACATGGTTTCGTGGACCTGCCCGAAGGTGTTCCCGGGTTTGAGAACCTCAATGCCGGACATGAATGTTTCCAGCAGCGCCTTGTAGACGTCGCTTGCGAGCGCTGAAGGTTTGCCCAACACGAAAGTGCGGGCACCATCTGAGGAATAACCACCAATCAGCGTACCGACATCCGCCTTGATCAGGTCGCCCTCCTTGAGCGTAGCCGCCATGTTTTGCAAGTCTGCACCGATGGAGATGTAATCCCAGTGTCCTGAAAGAACCTCGCCATTGGCGATTGCTGTATCTGTCGCGCCTGTCAGCCATGCGGTGGAGAGGTCTTTGATGCTTGAGCCGTATCTGGCTGTCTTGACGAGATTTTCGAGACCTGCCTCGGCGTAACGGGCTGCATTGCGCAGACGCTGGGTCTCGGATGCATTCTTGACCATCCGCAACCGTTTGACGATACCGGAAGCATCGCGCCAGACGACATTTGGCATCATGTTTTGAAGTTTCGCAAAGTCAGCGGCCGGCATGAATTCAAGATCAACGCCGAGTGTCGCGCGGTCGAGCCCTCGTTCCGTCAATATGTCGGACAGCAACTGGAAACAGGCCTGTTGGTCAAAGGTTTCAGGGCGTGGGCCGACATTACCGCTATCGCGATAGGCCTTGTTGATGTCGGTGATGGTTTTGGCGTCCTGTAGGTTTACGGCGTCAATCCAGATGCGGTGAGAACGCAAATCCATGGATTGTTGCAAATGACTGGTGCCGGCAAAAACATGATCGCTGACGATCGCAGCCAGTTTGGATGCGCTGTCTGTCGGAACCAGTGCGATGGCTGAACCGGCACGTCCCCACATTGTCGCGACGCCGGCTGCAATGCCGGTGGCATAACGGAAGGTTTCAGGCTGGAACAGTACCATGCCGTCCAGACCCTCCGCTGCCAGCAGTCGTTGTGCCCTTGCGCGATCCATGTCAGCCATAATTTCCTCTCGATGCATTTCCAGCTCTGATGAGGCGGACTTTATCCTGTTGCGATAAAACATGCTTCTCACCGGCGCGCAAAAAATGTCCATAAAAATATGAATTTTCGAGATTTAATTCTATCGACTGGAGAAAAATAGTTGTGCGTGCGGATATCGATCCCGTACACCTGTTTGTATAATTTGTGTCGACGGCAAGCCGTAACGGGCAGCTATTTCGAACAGGAGAATGACATGAGCGGTTTCAAAACCCGCAACGGCAACATCAGGCACACCACCCGTGCTGTCACGACCGCGTTGGCGATCGTGCTTGGTGCAGGTGTGTTCACACAAGCGTTTGCTGCTGAAAACGACCCGGATGCCACAATCAATATCGGTTCGCTCTATGAGCCGCAAAACCTTGATAACACGGCCGGTGCCGGTCAGGGCATCAACGAGGCTTTCAATGGCAACGTTTATGAAGCGCTGTTCCGCCTTGATGATGATGGCTCCGTACAGCCCGCCCTGTCTAAAGAATTCACTGCAAGCGAAGATGGTTTGACATACACCTTCAAGCTACAGCCTGGTGTGACCTTCCACTCTGGTGCGCCACTGACCTCGAAGGACGTCAAATTTTCCATCGAGCGCGTTGCTGCGCCGGAATCGAAAAGCTCGCGCAAGAACAGCCTCAAGACGATTGCCGGTATTGAAACCCCTGACGACGAGACCGTGGTCATCAAGCTGTCGTCCCGCTCGATTTCGCTGCCGTACAATCTCAGCTATGTCTGGATCGTCAATGATGAAGCGACGGACCTGCAGTCGAAGGAAGACGGCACTGGCCCTTACGCACTGGAAGACTGGCGTCGTGGTTCATCGCTGGCCATCAAGCGTTTTGACAAATACTGGGGTGAAAAGCCGAAAAACGGCGAAGTTGTCTTCCAGTATTTCACCGAAGCAACTGCGTTGAACAATGCGCTGCTGACCGGGTCGGTTGATGTGATCACCTCGGTGCAGAGCCCGGACTCGCTTGCGCAGTTCAAGGATAATCCTGAATTTACTGTCAGCGAAGGCAAGTCCACCACCAAGCTTCTCCTTGCTTACAATGACCGCGTTGCACCATTCGATAACGTCAAGGTTCGCAAGGCGCTCGCCCGCGCAATCGACGATGAAAAGCTGCTCAAGGCCGTATGGGGTGACTATGGCACTCTGATCGGTTCCTTCGTGCCGCCAACCGATCCATGGTATGTCGATCTGGCCAAGGTCGATGCCTACAATCCGGAAAGCGCGAAGGAGTTGTTGAAGGAGGCCGGTTATCCCGACGGTTTCACCTTCACCATCGATACGCCGAACTACGATCCGCATCCGATTGCCGCCCAGTTTATCCAGAGCGAACTGGCCAAGGTTGGCGTGAAGGTCAACATCAACATCATCACCGCCAATGAGTGGTACACCAAGATCTACAAGGCGCATGATTTCCAGGCGACCTTGCAGGAACACGTGAACCACCGTGATATCGTGTTTTATGGCAACCCAGACTTCTACTGGGGTTACAACAATCCGCAGGTTGTCGATCTGATCAAGCAGGCGGAAGCCAGCGCCACGACGGATGAACAGACGGCAAAACTGACTGAAGCAAACAAGATCATTGCCGAAGATGCAGCCAGCAACTGGTTCTATCTCTATCCGCAGATCGTCGTTTCGAAAAAGTCGGTTGGCGGTTATTCGCTGAACGGCCTGAATTCACAGTTCTTTGCTTACGGCATTACAAAGTCCGAATAAGTCCAGGAACTCGACACTCGACATGGTACGCCGCCTGAATTATTTTCCGGCGGCGTTGCTGCTTTTGCTGTAATCCGTTGATCTTGTATAAGGAAATGGTCAGCAGCAAACTGTGAAATGTCAGCCGATGAGCGAACCGGACGTCGGTAGCTCATGCTTGAGAGGTAAGCGTCATATTTTCCTATCTTGTTCGCCGCTCGGCCATTCTGGTCCTGTCGGTTGTTATCGCTTCTCTCGTTCTGTTTCTTTTGTTGCGCCTGCTTCCGGGCGATCCTGCCAATGCGCTTGTTTCTGTTGGTGCCGACGCCGCGCAGATTGAGGCCGCGCGCCGGCAGGTTGGTTCTGATCTGCCGCTTTATGAGCAATTTATTCGTTTTATCAGCAGCCTTGCCCGTTTTGACCTTGGAAGCTCCTTTGTCAGTGGTGCGCCTGTATTGGCGGAAATCGGCAAGCGACTGATTGTGACCGTGCCGCTGACCCTGATGGCCTTTGTGGTTGCCATAGCCATTGCCGTGCCGCTCGGCATTTTGTCCGTGGTGCGTCAAAAACGCTGGTACGGCACGTTGATTTCGGTCGTTTCGCAGCTCGGTATTGCTGTGCCGGTCTTCTGGATCGGTATTCTTCTGGTTACTGTTTTTGCGGTGAACCTGCGACTATTCCCCTCTGGCGGATTTCCGTCACGGGGATGGCAGTCTGCACCGGCCGCTTTTCAATCGTTGGTCCTTCCGGTGGCGACAATCGCCATTGTGATGTCTGCGTCGCTCATCCGCTACGTTCGTTCTGCCACGCAGGATGTTTTGGGCAGCGACTATCTACGTACAGCCCGCGCTCTGGGCGCAACTTTTTCGCAGGCACTGATCCGCCACGGTATTCGAAACGGAGCTGTGCCGGTCATTTCCATTCTCGGTATCGAACTGGCGTCGACATTGCTTGGCGCTGTGGTGGTTGAACGCGTGTTTTCGCTCCCTGGTCTCGGTTCCATGCTACTTTTGGGCATTGAACAGCGTGATTACCCGAACGTACAGGGCGTGCTGTTTATCTCGACATTGCTGGTGCTGCTTGTCGGGTTCGCTGCCGATCTTGCGCAGAGGATTATTGATCCGAGGTTGCGTAACCGGGCGGCAGGAGGTGGCGCATGAGCAATCCTGACATGACCACTGTCCCTGAAGATACGCAGCAGAAAACCAGATTGCCATGGCCGCTGGTGGTAGGCGGACTGTTTGTCGGACTGCATCTGGTCATTGCGCTTTTGTCGCTTGTCTGGACACCCTACGGTGTGGGCGACATGGTGGGTGGCCGTTTGGACGGACCATCATTTGCCCACTGGGCCGGAACGGACCGGCTCGGTCGCGATCTGATGACGCAAATCATGATTGGTTCGCGTATCGCGCTGATTGTCGGTTGTGGCGCTGTTGCCATCAGCGCCCTGATCGGTGTGACGCTTGGTGTTCTGGCGGCTTTTGCCACGCAGACGTTGGATGACGTTCTGGCGGCAACGCTTGATATTTTGATCGCGTTTCCGACCCTGTTGCTGGCCATGTTGATTGTCGCCTCCAGCGATGGCGCCAGCCTGTGGACTGCTATTCTTGCCATCGGTGTCGCGGGATCTGCGATTGTTGCCAGACTGACCCGCATTCTGGCCAAGCGTGTCTTGGCGATGGATTACATCACCGCCTCAAGAATTTCAGGCACGTCCTGGTTGGGTATCGTTCGGATACACGTGCTGCCCAATATCTGGCCAACCCTGATTGTCAATTTCGCCTTGCAGTTCGGCCTTGCCGTTATCGCTGAGGCATCGTTGTCTTATCTAGGCCTCGGCGCTCCACCACCAAATTCATCCTGGGGCAGATTGCTACAGGAAGCGCAGGCTTCCGTTTACACCGCGCCGTTTGGCGCGATTGCGCCTGGCCTTGCACTTGTTTCGCTCGTCATCGGGTTGAACCTTTTTGCTGATGGTTTACGAGACGCGGCTGACCCTACCCGCAGGAGACAGAGATGAGCGTTTTGCTGTCGGTTGAAAACCTTGGAATCGAGACTGCAGGCCGCATGCTGGTATCAGGTGTTTCCTTTTCAATATCTGAAGGTGAACGAGTTGGCCTGATCGGTGAGTCCGGTTCCGGCAAATCACTGACTGCGCTGGCGGCGATGGGCTTGCTTGCCGACACCATGCGGCCGAGTGGTTCCATCGTTCTTGATGGTCATCAGGTGATTGGGGCCAAGGACCGTGATCTGGTGCCGCTGCGTGGAACGAGCGTTGCCGCCGTTTTCCAGGAGCCGATGACTGCCCTTGATCCGTTGATGCGAATTGGTGATCAGGTTGCCGAGGTTGTCTCGCGTCGCGCCTCACGCGATGGGCAAAAGCTGTCGAGGAGCGAAATCCGCAGCCGCGTCGTGGCACTGTTTGAGCGTGTTGCCTTGCCTGATCCTGAACGCATTGCTGCATCATGGCCGCATGAAATTTCCGGTGGGCAACGCCAGCGTGCGGCGATTGCCATGGCCTTGGCCTGCCGTCCCAAGCTGCTGATTGCAGATGAACCGACCACAGCACTCGATGTCACGACCCAGGCCGAAATCCTGAAACTGCTTGAGGCGCTCGTGCGGGATGAAGGCATGGGGCTGTTGTTTATCAGCCACGACTTGCCAGTCGTTGCGACGGTGGCAGAACGTGCCTTGGTTTTGCGGCAAGGGGAGCTGATTGAGCAAGGTCCGGTGGCCTCACTATTTGATCAACCTGCACATCCCTATACGCAGGGGTTGGTTGCCGCTGCCCTTGCCTTTGACAAGGCGTTTGAGATTGCACCATGAGCCTGCTGAATTTGTCCGACGTTTCATTTTCCTACATCACAGGAAAACCGGTGTTGCATGATATAAATCTGACGCTGGAGGCCGGCAGTAACCTTGGCATTGTCGGCGAATCCGGCTCCGGCAAAACCACCATGCTGAAACTGTTGCTTGGCCTTCAGCGTGCATCAACTGGTGATGTTTCTTTCCGCGGGCAACCGCTGGATATTCGTAGTAGCGGGTTCATGCGCGGCTTTCGGCGCAGCGTACAGGCGGTGTTTCAGGATCCATATTCGTCACTCGACCCACGCCAGCGCGTGTTCGACATCATTGCGGAACCATTACGGTCGTTGAAAATCGAGAGGGATATTAAGGACGCGGTTGCGCAAGCCCTTGAGGCCGTCGACTTGCCTGCTGACGCTGCAAGGCGTTACCCGCATGAATTTTCAGGTGGCCAACGGCAACGTATCGCGATTGCACGCGCAATTGTCTCGACCCCTGACCTCATCATTGCCGATGAGGTGGTCAGCGCGCTTGATCTTTCCACCCGTGCCCGCATCATTGAGCTGTTGAAGACCCTGTCGCAACGCATGACCTTCGTTGTGGTGTCGCATGACATCGCCCTGGTTGCATTGCTGTGTGACAGGCTCATTGTGCTCGAGAAAGGCAGGATCGTGGAGCAAGGTGTAACACGCGATATTCTGGCTAACCCGTCGCATGACTATACCCGTAAGCTTCTTGCCAGTACGCCACGCATGCCCAAGACTGGCTGAAACCTTCGCACAATCTAACCGGTAACATCTACCCGGTAACTTGGGGTGATGGGGATTGCGAAACGTGCTGCGGTGCGTCATGAATTGCAGCATGACGCATCCGGACCTTACCATCCTCGTTATCGATGAAAATGCCATTCGCGCTTCCATTATCGAGGAAGGGTTGCGGGAGGCAGGGCACAGCCATGTCACGGTCATTCACGAGGTTCATGGGGTGGCACGAACGATTGAGACGCTGCGCCCTGATGTGATCGTCATCGATCTTGAAAATCCCAACCGCGATATGATGGAGCACTTGTTTCAGTTGACGCGTACTGTTGGGCGACCAATTGCAATGTTTGTCGATCGTTCGGATACCGCATCGATTGAAGCGGCCGTGGAAGCCGGCGTCTCTGCCTATATCGTTGACGGTCTGAAAAAGGAACGCGTTAAACCAATCCTTGATATGGCCGTTAGTCGCTTTAATGCTTTCAGTCGCTTGCAGCGCGAACTGGCCGATGCGAAGTCGGCGCTGGAAGAACGTAAGGTTGTCGAACGTGCAAAGGGCATTTTGATGAAAATGCGCGGGCTGTCCGAAGAGGAGGCCTTTGCACTGCTGCGTCAGACGGCGATGAATGAGAAGAAGAAATTGTCTGACATAGCACAAAGCGTGGTTACGGCTGCCGGTTTGCTCATGTGATGTCTTGCGGGTTTCGCCCCAAGGGATCAGCACAATGCTGACGGTGGATGTGGAGTGATGACATGACGGAAAATGGCAATATGACTGAAGAGCACGGTCAAGGGCAGGTCGCCCATGCTGCGCCAGGTTTGATCGGCAATGACCGGCAGCGCATACTGCGTGCGGGCTTCATTCCACTTGTCGATGCATCCGTTTTGATTGCCGCGGCGGAGTTCGGATTTGCTGCCAAAGAAGGTCTGAGCCTTGATTTGGTGAAGGATGTGTCCTGGGCAAATGTCCGCGACAGATTGGCGTTTCGTCAGTTCGATATTGCGCATATGCTGTCGCCGATGCCGGTTGCGTCCATGCTAAGCCTTGGTTCGAACCCGTTGCCGACCATCACGCCGTTTTCTTTAGGGCGTGGGGGCAATGCCATCACCCTATCCAGCAGGCTTTTTGTTCGAATGCGCGAGGCAACCGATCTCTCGGAGACGGCGACGGCACTGGAAAATGCCGTTGCGCTGAAACGCCTGCTTGAAATTATGCGGGCGAAGGGTGAGCCTCAGCCTACTTTCGGCATGACCTATCCCTTCTCCTCTCACAATTATGAGTTTCGTTATTGGTTGGCGGCCGGTGGAATTGACCCGGACCGTGATGTGAAGCTGGTTGTCGTGCCGCCGCCATTGACCTCAGATGCGTTGGCAGCTGGTGCGATTGATGGATTTTGCGTTGGTGCACCATGGAACATGGTGGCGTGTGAGCGCGGTGTCGGCAAGATAGTTGCAGCCAAGCAGGACATATGGCCTTCAGCACCAGAAAAAGTTATCGGCATGCGTCCTGAATGGGCAGAAACCCAGCAGGAATGTGTGGGGCGGTTGCTTGTTGCACTGGATGCCGCAGCGCGGTGGTGTGATTTGCCGGAAAACCACGACGCGCTCAGTCAGGCGCTGGCAGACCCGCGTTACATCGGTGCTTCCTCTGAAATTTTGCGACATGTTCTCGCGGGTGAATTTAACATTGATGACCGCGGCAACCGCCGCGTCATAGACAACTATTTCTCCTTTCATGGCAATTACGCCAACTACCCGCGCCAAAGTCAGGCTTTATGGATTTACAGCCAGATGATCCGTTGGGGGCAGGTGGCTTTTTCCGCAAATGGAATGGGGGCTGCTGTCAGTTCTTATCGCCCGGATATCTACAGGACAGCTCTCGGCAATGTCAGTGCGCCGCAAGACGCAGATATACGGGTTGAGGGAAAGGCGGAGGACGATCGCTTCATGGATGGTCACGTCTTCGATCCGGCAGCCATTGAGACCTACGTCAACACCTTTGTCGTCCGCAGTAAAACCGGGCAAACCACTGCTTCCGACGATATGTAGAAATAACGGTCTGCTCAAAGGCTGACCAGATTATATTTGAAGCCTCACGGCATTTGCACAAATAGCAATCGTTATTCTCTCCGCCTAAAAAGCGGGCGGTATCGTTTGTTTTGGTAATAAATATTTAAAAACAATTGCTTGTTGGCTTTCTATCGAACTGGCACAGTGCTTGCTTTGCTATTGGTGCATCGGTCAATGGCGATCGAGGCGAGTTGAGCACCCAATATGTGCTCACAAAAGACACGGACGTCGCAAGGTTTTGCTGCCCGGGACATTGATCCTGATGGTGCAATATCCGAGCGGCGTTTTTTTTATTTCCGATTTTTTTTGCAAGAAACAAACCACCGCAAGGGTGGTCACCAAAGGGGAACATGCGAATGAAGACTATATTCTCGGGTTCTGTCAGCCGTCGTGGTCTTTTGAAGACCACTGCCACTGCGGCCCTGATTACAGCGGTGCGCTCGGCCTTTCCTTCCGGTGCTTTTGCAGCCGCGGCCACTCCGGAAGTCACTGGTGCGAAGCTTGGTTACATTGCCTTGACCGATGCGGCCCCTCTGATCGTTGCCGTTGAAAAAGGGTTGTTTGCGAAACACGGAATGCCGGATGTGGAGGTCATCAAACAGGCATCCTGGGGTGCAACCCGTGACAATCTGGTTCTGGGCGGGGCCTCTAACGGCATTGATGGCGCGCATATTCTCACCCCGATGCCTTACCTCATGCACACGGGCAAGGTGACGCAAAACAATGTGCCCGTTCCAATGACGATCTTGGCGCGACTTAATCTCGATAGCCAGGGTATTTCGGTTGGTACGGAATATGCCGAGAGCGGAGTTCAACTGGACGCTTCTGCACTCAAGGCAGCTTTTGAGAAAAAGAAGGCCGAGGGCAATGAGATCAAGGCCGCGATGACCTTCCCGGGCGGCACTCACGACCTGTGGCTCCGGTACTGGCTGGCTGCGGGCGGCATTGATCCTGACAAGGATGTTTCGACCATTGTGGTGCCACCGCCGCAGATGGTTGCCAACATGAAGGTTGGCAACATGGATGTTTTCTGTGTTGGTGAACCCTGGAACGAGCAACTCGTCAATCAGGGCATTGGGTTTACCGCCTGTACCACCGGAGAGCTTTGGAAAGGGCATCCAGAAAAAGCGCTCGGCATGCGGGCCGAATGGGTCGAAAAGAACCCAAATGCCGCCAAGGCTTTGTTGATGGCGGTCATGGAAGCGCAGCAATGGTGCGACAGCATGGACAACAAGGACGAGATGTCCTCGATCCTTGGCAAGCGCCAGTGGTTTAACGTGCCGCCAAAGGATGTGCTCGGTCGCCTGAAGGGTGACATCAATTACGGCAATGACCGTGTCGTCCAAGGCAGCAATCTCTACATGAAGTTCTGGAAGGATGCTGCGTCCTACCCGTTCAAAAGCCATGATACCTGGTTCATTGCTGAAAACATTCGCTGGGGCAAGTTTGCGCCAGACACCGATATTAAGGCGCTGGTTGGGCAGGTGAACCGCGAAGACCTCTGGCGCGAAGCCGCCAAGGAACTTGGTGTGGCTACAGCAGACATTCCTGCAACGTCCTCGCGAGGTCTGGAAACTTTCTTCGATGGCAAAGTTTTCGATCCTGAAAATCCATCAGCGTACCTCGATAGCCTCAACATCAAGGCGGCTTCCTGAGGAGGAGAGCGGGGATATGTCTCCATATGCCTTTTACCCATCGTCCCCTCGGGCACTTGGTCAAATGGTGGCATATCCCCACGGCACAATATTGATTTCAGAGGAATAATTCATGACTGCATTGGCCCGTGAATTGAAGCCGCAAGACCATAAGCCGCAGGCACGGAAAGCAACCGTGTTGAGGCTCTCACCAAAACCCGTATCACGTTTGCAGTTTCGCCCGCTTGGCGTTGCAGCGCTTCGCAATATTGTGCCGCCGCTGGTTGTGTTGGCTGCACTGCTCGGCATCTGGCAAATTCTCTGTTCGGCACCTGGCGCAAGCCTGCCGCCACCAAGCCAGGTGTTTGAGGAAAGTTTTGACCTGATTGCCTACCCCTTTTTCCATTACGGTTCGCAGGACATTGGTTTGGGATGGCGCGTGCTGGTTTCGCTGGAACGTGTTGCCTACGGCTTTGGGCTTGCTGCCGTTGTTGGCGTTGTGATCGGAGCCGTTATTGGCCAGTCTATTTGGGCGATGCGGGGTCTGGATCCTATCTTTCAGGTTCTGCGGACAGTTCCGCCTCTGGCATGGCTGCCGCTTTCGCTGGCTGCTTTTCAGGACAGCAATCCTTCAGCAATTTTTGTGATTTTCATCACGTCGATCTGGCCGGTCATTATCAATACTGCCGTCGGCGTGCGTAATATCCCACAGGATTATCGCAACGTTGCGCAGGTGTTGCGGCTCAACCAGCTCGAATTCTTCTTCAAGATCATGCTGCCGTCAGCCGCTCCGTATATTTTTACAGGTCTTCGGATCGGCGTTGGCTTGTCCTGGCTGGCCATTGTCGCAGCCGAGATGCTGACAGGTGGTGTCGGTATTGGGTTCTTCATCTGGGATGCATGGAATTCATCCCGTCTGCCCGACATCATCGTCGCGCTCGCATATATCGGTGTTGTCGGTTTTGTGCTCGACAAGCTGGTGGCCGCACTTGGCAAATTCATCACCCGTGGCGCAGCGACAAATTGAGGAGCCTATTATGAACGCTTATCTCAAGCTTGATTATATCGACAAGTATTTCGACAAGGGTGGTTCGCGCGCCGAGGTGCTGAAAGGCATCAATCTGGTGATCGATAAGGGTGAGTTTGTTTCCGTGATTGGCCATTCCGGCTGCGGGAAATCGACGATGCTGAACCTGATCGCTGGTCTGACCAAAGTATCGGCTGGCGCGGTATTGCTCGAAAACCGTGAGGTCAACGAACCGGGACCGGAGCGTGCAGTGGTGTTTCAGAACCATAGCCTGCTTCCCTGGCTTTCGGTCTACGAGAACGTCAATCTGGCGGTTGAGAAAGTCTTTAGGGGTACAAAAAGCAAATCGGAGCGGCATGATTGGGTCATGCGAAATCTCGATCTCGTGCAGATGGCGCATGCCAAGGACAAGAAGCCGTCAGAGATTTCCGGTGGTATGAAACAGCGTGTCGGCATTGCCCGTGCCTTGGCAATGGAACCGAAAATCCTGCTGCTGGACGAACCGTTTGGCGCACTTGATGCGTTGACCCGTGCGCATCTCCAGGATGCGGTGATGGAAATTCATGCTCGATTGGGAAACACCATGGTGATGATTACCCATGACGTGGATGAGGCGGTCCTTCTATCCGACCGCATTGTTATGATGACCAACGGTCCTGCCGCCCACATCGGCGAGGTGCTCGATGTGCCACTATCTCGACCACGCAGCCGTATCGAGCTTGCGTCCGATAAAACCTATCTCAAGTGCCGAGAGGCGGTGTTGAAGTTTCTCTATGAACGCCACCGTTTCGTCGAAGCTGCGGAGTAATGACATGGCGCAAAAACTTGTTGTTATCGGCAATGGCATGGCACCGGGGCGCATGCTGGAAAATCTGTTTGAAACGGCTCCCGGTCTTTACGACGTTACGATTTTTAACGCGGAACCCCGCGTCAACTACGACCGCATCATGTTGTCTCCGGTGCTGTCGGGAGAGAAGAGTTATGACGACATCATCATTCATGGTGATGAGTGGTATGAGACCAATAATGTGACGCTTCACAAGGGAGAAAAGGTCTCCCTCATTGATCGTGAAAACAAGATTGTCACCAGTGAAAATGGCGTGACTGCCGCGTATGACAAGCTGGTGATTGCCACCGGTTCATCACCTTTCATCATTCCTGTTCCAGGTCATCAGTTGCCGGGTGTGTTGGCCTATCGTGATCTCGATGATGTCTCGCAAATGCTGGATATCGCCGCTCGGGGTGGTCGCGCTATCGTTATCGGCGCAGGCCTTTTGGGGCTTGAGGCAGCCTATGGCCTGAAAAGACAGGGCATGGACGTCACGGTCATCCATCTGATGCCGACGATCATGGAGCGGCAGCTTGATCCAGCATCTGCCTACCTGTTGGAAAAGGCGCTGACGGATCGGGGCATCGACATCATCACCAAGGCCAACACCAAACGTATTCTCGGCGAGAATAAGGTGGAAGGTATCGAGCTTGATGATGGCAGGATTATCAAGGGCGATATGGTGGTCATGGCTGTTGGTATTCGCCCCGCCTCCGGTCTGGCAAAGGAAGCTGGACTTGCCGTTAACCGAGGCATCGTTGTCGATGATGGCATGATGACGTCGGATGCGTCGATTTATGCACTGGGCGAATGCGCCGAACATCGCGGAATGTGTTACGGCCTTGTTGCGCCGCTTTACGAAAGTGCCAGGATTCTGGCTGACAGGTTGACGGGTGGTCACAGCGAATATCATGGCTCCGTTACCAACACGAAACTGAAGGTCACGGGCATTAATCTGTTTTCAGCAGGTGATTTCACCGAGGGCGACGACCGAGAGGAGATCGTACTGCGTGATGCTACCGCTGGCATATACAAGCGCCTTGTCCTTAAAGACAATCGCATCATTGGCGCGGTGCTCTACGGTGAAACCTCGGATGGATCGTGGTTCTTCGACATGTTGAAGAAGGGCACGGATGTTTCGCAAATGCGCGACACGTTGATTTTCGGGCAGGCCTATCAGGGTGGATCACCACTTGATCCGGCGGCTGCAGTTGCAGCCTTGCCGGCCGATGCCGAAATCTGTGGTTACAATCCTGCTGCAGTGCAGCCGATGTGCAAATGTACGGATCTTGGTCATGATGATGTGCGTCGACTGATCAAGGCCAAGGGCCTCAAAACCATTCCCGCTGTGATGCAGGAGTTGGAATGGAAAACATCCTGTGGCTGCGCAAAATGCCGCCCGGCACTAAATTATTACCTCGTTTGTGACTGGCCGGATGAATATGCCGACGATTACCAGTCCCGCTTCATCAATGAACGTGTGCATGCGAATATCCAAAAGGATGGCACTTATTCCGTCGTGCCGCGCATGTGGGGCGGTGTTACCAATGCCGGCGAGTTGCGTGCGATCGCCGATGTCGTCGACAAGTTTGAAATTCCGCTTGTGAAGGTCACGGGTGGTCAGCGTATCGACCTTTTAGGGATTGAGAAGGAAGATTTGCCTGCGGTATGGGCCGACCTTGGCAAGGCCGGGTTCATCTCAGGCCAGGCCTACGCCAAAGGTCTGCGTACGGTCAAAACCTGTGTTGGCCAGCAATGGTGCCGGTTCGGCACTCAGGATTCGACCGGGTTTGGCGTTCGTATCGAGAAGTTCATGTGGGGTTCGTGGACGCCGGCGAAGCTGAAACTCGCTGTGTCCGGCTGTCCGCGCAATTGCGCTGAGGCAACCTGCAAGGACATTGGTGTTATCTGCGTGGATTCCGGTTTCGAAATCCATTTTGCCGGTGCCGCTGGCCTCGACATCAAGGGTACCGAAATACTCGGCCTCGTGAAATCAGAGGATGAAGCGTTGGAGCACATTGTTGCTCTGACCCAGATGTACCGCGAACAGGCGCGCTACCTCGAGCGCATCTACAAATGGGCCAAGCGCATCGGTTACGACGAGGTTCGCCGCCAGATCATGGAGGATGACCAAAAGCGCCGCGCCTATTACGACCGCTTTGTTTTCAGCCAGAAGTTCGCACAGGTCGACCCATGGTCGGAGCGCGTGTCCGGCGAACACAAACACGAGTTCAAGCCGATGGCGACAATCGGTTTCAATCAGGCTGCGGAGTAAAACAATGAGCAATTGGGTTGAAATTGGTCACGTCTCGGACATCCCGCTGCGTGGTGCTCGCTGCGTGAAGACTCCCATGGGAAAGATCGCTGTTTTCCGGACTGCGGATGATCAGGTCTTTGCGATCGAAGATCATTGCCCGCATAAGGGCGGCCCGCTTTCCCAGGGGATTGTGCATGGTGCCTCGGTGACATGCCCGCTGCACAACTGGGTCATTTCACTCGAAACCGGCAAGGCGTTGGGTGCTGATGAGGGTGAGGTCAAGACTATCGCTGTGCGCAATATTGACGGCAGGCTGGCAATTGCTCTCGAAACGCTGATGGTTGCTGCTGAGTAATCGCAAGCTGATGAGGGCTGCCTCTGACACAGTCTGCGCCACTCAATAACGTGGCACAGACCTACGAAGTGATCATCACTTTTAGATCTGAACGTGTCGTCTTTTTACGGACTGCGCTGTTTCCCGGAGGGGTCATACATGGATGTCATGCAAGCCAAACGAAGTGAATCTGCTCGAATGGAGACGCTGGCAAAGTTGCCGGTTTTCTGGGACTTGAGTGGTAAATCCGTCGTGTTGTCCGGGGGATCTGATGCTGCCGCTTGGAAAGCTGAACTGCTTCTGGCCTGCGGCGCACAGCTCCATCTCTACTGTCCGCGCGGGCAGTTCGGCGACGCTATGTGTTCGCTACTGGGGCAGGATTTGCCAGATCCGGCGGCGGCAATCATTCATCACGATACTGAATGGTATGCTGGGTGCCTTCAAGGCGCTGTGTTGGCGATTGCGGACTGCGACAGCGATGAGGATGCCGAGGCGTTTTTCAATGCAGCCAGACAGGCAGGGATCCCTGCCAATGTCATTGACAAACCCCATTTCTGCCAGTTTCAGTTCGGTTCTATCGTCAATCGGTCTCCGGTTGTTGTGTCGATTTCGACTGATGGGGCCGCCCCCATCTTGGCGCAGGCGATCCGTCGCCATATTGAAACCCTGTTGCCGCGCTCTTTGAAAGACTGGGCCGACATGGCGCACAAACTTCGTGATCGGGTGAACGTAAAACTGGCGTCAGGACATGCCAGACGGAATTTCTGGGAGAGGTTTGTTGATCGCGCATTTACGGAAAATGCTGATTGCTCGATGAAAGACAGGTTTCTGTCGGATATCGACCACGTCATCAGCGATGGTGAAGGTCGATACGGCAAGGTCACGCTGGTTGGGGCAGGGCCGGGTGATGCCGAGCTTTTGACACTCAAGGCTGTGCGAGCTCTGCAGGCCGCTGATGTTATCCTTTTTGATGATCTCGTTTCAAGTGAAGTGCTGGAATTGGCGCGGCGTGAGGCCAGACGCATGCTGGTTGGCAAGCGCGGCGGTCGGACGAGCTGCAAGCAGGAAGACATCAACGCGATGATGATCAATTTTGCCAAAGCCGGTAAACGGGTTGTGCGACTGAAATCCGGCGATCCGATGATTTTTGGCCGGGCAGGGGAGGAAATTGCAGCCCTCGAAGCGGAGAGTATTCCGGTCGAAATCGTGCCAGGCATCACTGCGGCAAGTGCCATGGCATCCCGTCTCGGCGTTTCTCTGACCCATCGCGATCATGCGCAATCCGTGCGGTTTGTGACCGGACATTCACGTCAGGGAAAACTGCCGGAAAATCTCGACTGGAACGCATTGGCAAACCCCACTGTGACGACGGTCTTTTATATGGGCGGTCATACGGCAACAGAAATCAAATCACGCCTCATCGAACATGGCATGAGCGATTGCACACCCATTGTTATCATGAGCGCGATTACGCGAACTCGGGAAAAACAGTGGTGCGGCCTGTTGAACGATCTTGATGCCGGAATTATTGATATTGGTGTCGATGAGCCGGTTTTGATTGGCATTGGCAACGCATTTGCACCAGCGCTCTGCCGAGTTGTCGATGTAACATCTGCTGATGTTCTGCCGCAACGGCTATGCTTCAAGGCTATCTAACTTTTTAGCCTGCCAGCTTTTCTGGGCGGCGGGCTGTGTCGAAGGTGCTCCATAATCACGCACGGCTTCATCCCTAGGCCACGGCTGCATCGCCTCTGTTTAGCAGCCATGTACAATTCATGCTATGCGACCGTGCGCAGTTGCGCATTGGTGCCCGCTTGACGAGGATATTCAAGGCTAACGAACATTCGTCCACTGCCGCCATGTTATGTCGTAAAAAATATAGTTTAATCCCAATTCCCAATCAGCTTTCGAAGGTGCTCAGCTTGTTCAGAAGGTCTTGGGATATCTCGAATTGACGCGCGGTCCCTCTGCCCATGGAATTTGTACCCATGGTTTCGTTCAGCATGCCCCGCTTGACGAGGAGATCAACAGTCTCTTTCGCGCCGCTTCGTGTTAATCCGGAAATATCGACGATATTTGTGAGGGTTAGCCTCTGGTGGGCCTGGCTCATGGTGTAAAGGATCGTCATCATGCCGATCTCCTTCAACCGTGCTTGTGGCGTTTCGTCCTCAAGCGGATGTTCTAAAATCTCCTTCAGGATTAGTCCGGAGAAGGCAAGGTTGTGCAATTGTGTGTTGATCGCTCTTGTCATGTTATTTAACTGTGCTATATGAGTTAGTTAAATTGCGTTGCGCACTTGTTGGCCATTGTTGCTGCAGCGCGCTGTCGTTGTTCCGGAGGGGCAAGTCCATGAAAAACCTTCTGCTGAATAGTTTGCTATATGTCTCCTGCATGCTGCTATCCTATCTGATTTCCGGCAGCAATGCGCGCGCAGATAGTTGGGGTTGTGAGGTCATCTTGTGCCTTTCCAATCCTGGCGGACCAACCCAGTATGCCGAATGCCGGCCTCCAATTCAAAAACTCTGGCGCGCGCTTGCCAAGGGTCATTCATTCCCAGCGTGCAGCGGCGTGGGATTTAGCAGCTCCCGGCCCGGCTACGATCCATACTATTGCAACGAGGGTTATCGCCTGTCCGGCAGTTACGGTCCACGTGGGCGACAAACGACCTGCGTTTCAAGCGAGCTCCAACGGATAGACCGCTCGCTTTGCTCCTCCGGGCATGACGATTCAGCTGGGGGTTCGGGCTCTGCCTTGTCAGTGCGGTGGCAGCGTCAGGAAGGTCAGCTTGAGTGCATGGGCTACCTGATTACGCGTCCCAATCTGCGATCTCAACCGCACTATATCGACATCACCATCGATGGTGTCGGCAAGCAGCGCGTCTGGTATTGAGCGATGAGCGCTGCTTTCATCGATATCGCGCAGAGTTGCGCGCCGGAAGTCAGGGTGGAAACATTAGCCGCCATTGTGAGCCTTGAGAGCAGGTTCCTTCCTTTCAATATTCGGATCAACAGTGGTATGCCGATCCCTGCGCAGCCCGCCAACAAGGCTGAAGCAATCGCGTTTGCGACCGCCTTGATAGCGGACCGACAAGATATCCGGATTGGACTTGGCGGTATCGGTGTTGCGGAGCTTCGCAAGCTGAACCTTTCCGTTTCTGATGCATTTGACCCATGCGCAAATCTTAAGGCGACCGCTACGCTTCTCGACGGCTACTATCGCCTCGCTTTGCGTTTCGGAACGAGTTTCGCGCGGGCCGAAACGGTAATGCTCCAGTCCTTCTACGGCCGATATGCCCCGCCCGGTGGAGACACGGTCCGTTATGACGAACAGGTGCGCGATGAGCTCATGCGCCTCTCTCCAAAACTCACGTCGCTCGCAATTGGCGGATCCCCTAGGCCAATGACCCACGGTGACACCACCGATGCGCGCTCAGAAAACCAACTGACTCAGGCAGTCCCCAATCAAGTTGCACAGACGGATGAATCCGCATCATGGAACGTGTTCCGTTCGAGACGGCATTCTTCTGTCTTCGTTTTCCACAATGATCAATCGGAGCAAAGTGAATGATCTCCAGAACCAGCCTTCGTCCCTACGCAGCCTCGGCGCTGATGGCAATCACGATTGCTGCATGCCTCGTTGAGCCGGCCTTTGCCCAGTCTGCCGGTATAGAAACCGTGTTGCAGAACATTGTTACCATGCTCACGGGCAATATTGCCCGCCTGCTGGCCATCATCGCCGTGATCGTCATCTGTATTGCCTGGATGTTTGGCTATATGGATCTTAGAAAAGCCGGATACTGGATTATCGGCATCGGTGGCATTTTCGGGGCTACCGAACTCGTCAACACCATCGTCGGCAGTTGAAGCGTATGGTGAGCGTTCCGTCACTCGAAGAAGACACGCTGTTCCTGGCTTGCACCCGACCGGCGATGGTCGCCGGTGTGACCATGGAGGCGATGGGCATCAACATCATGTTGACCACCATCCTCTACATCACCGCCGGATCGATTGCTTACGCTCTTGTCGGTATCGTCTTCCATCTCGTGTTCCGGTCGCTCGTCAAGCAAGACCACAATATGTTCCGTATCCTGCTTGCCTGGATCGAAACCCGCGGACGCGCACGCAATGCTGCTTATTGGGGCGGGGCAACACTTTCGCCGTTGACGCTTGTCCGATGCTATGACGAAAGGGATCTGAACCTTGCGTGATCTCGTCAAATTACGGTCCCGGGAACTTGGACCAGAAACCTTCATTCCCTATGTCCGCCACGTTGACGAAACCACCTTGGCGCTCGATTCCCGCGCGCTGATGACCGTGCTCGTCCTCGAAGGTGTTTCATTCGAGACTGCGGATAGTCTGGATATGAACGGTCTGCACCGCAACCTCAACACACTCTATCGTAATATCGCCGACGAGCGGTTGGCGCTCTGGACGCATGTCATCCGTCGGCGTGACAACGACTTTCCAGACGGGCGCTTTACCAATCGTTTTTCCGAGGGCCTCAATGCCAGATACCGTGCACGGATGGTCCGTGAGGACCTGTTCCGCAACGATCTCTATCTCACCCTGGTCTGGTCTCCGAGACGTGATCCCGTCGACAAAGCCACGCACCTTCTTTCTCGTTTGCGTAAGGTGCGGCGATCCGGGGGCGAGCTGGACGAAACGGCGCTCAAAAACCTGCACGACAAGGTGGGTGATGTGGTCGCCGGGCTGAGGCGATTTGCCCCTTACGTCCTGTGTCTCCATGAGCGCGACGGGATCTTATTCTCCGAGCCAAGCGCGTTTCTTCACCAGCTTGTTGGTGGGCGTCGTGAGGCTTTGCCACTGACGGAGGGGCGAATTTCATCAGCGATCTATTCGGACCGGGTGATTTTCGGTCGCGAGACCGTGGAAATACGTCATGAGGCGCACACCCGTTATGCGGGCATGTTCGGCTTGAAGGAGTATCCGGCAACGACGCGCAGCGGCATGCTTGACGGCATCCTGACCGCGCCGTTCGAGCTTGTCTTGACACAGTCCTTCGCGTTCACATCGAAGGCCGACGCCCGCGCAATCATGAGCCGCAAGCAAAATCAGCTGGTTAGTGCGGACGACAAAGCCGCCTCACAGATCGAAGAGCTTGGTGCGGCGATGGATGATCTCGAATCCAACCGCTTTGTAATGGGCGAACATCACCTTGGACTTGCGGTATATGCTCCATCTGTCAAGGAATTGAGCGATCATATCGCAAAGGCACGCGCCCATCTCACCAGCGGCGGGGCCGTTGTCGCACGCGAGGATCTCGGGCTCGAGGCTGCGTGGTGGGCGCAACTGCCGGGCAATTTCGGATATCGCGCCCGCTCAGGTGCTATTACCTCGCGAAATTTTGCCGCTCTTTCCCCCTATCATTCCTACCCTGGCGGTCAGAAGGACGGCAATGAATGGGGGGCGGCGGTTGCCATGTTGAAGACAGCGTCCGGATCGCCGTTCTATTTCAATTTCCACCATAACGATCTCGGAAACACCTTTGTCTGCGGCCCCTCAGGTGCTGGCAAGACAGTGCTCCTCAACTTCATGCTCTCACAACTCCAAAAGCATGATCCACATATGGTGTTCTTCGACAAAGATCGGGGTGCAGACCTGTTCGTGCGTGCCGCCGGCGGCACCTATCTGCCCCTGAGGAACGGTATGCCGACCGGCTGCGCGCCGCTGAAGGCGCTTGATCTGACGTCAGAGAACAGGTTGTTTCTCACCCGCTGGGTCGGCAAGCTGGTTGGAACGGCGACACGGGAACTAAGTGCTATAGAGCTGCGCGATATAGCCTCAGCCGTTGACGGTCTTGCGGACCTTCCTGTCGAACGCCGCTCGATCGGTGCGCTGCGTACCTTCCTCAACAATACCGATCCCGAGGGTATTGCGTCACGGCTTCGGCGATGGGAGCGGGGAGAGCCACTCGGCTGGGTTTTCGACAACGATCTGGACGATATCGGGATTGGTGCGAAGTTCATCGGCTATGATATGACGGAGTTCCTCGACATCGAGGAAATCCGCACACCGCTTATGGCGTATCTGTTTTTCCGGGTCGAGCAGCTGATTGACGGTCGGCGCATCATCATCGTTATCGACGAATTCTGGAAGGCGCTACAGGACGAGGGTTTTCGCGATCTTGCGCAAAATAAACTGAAGACCATCCGCAAACAAAACGGTCTCATGCTGTTTGCCACCCAGAGCCCGCGGGACGCCATCGCCTCACCAATCGCTCACACGATCATCGAACAATGCCCGACGCAGATTTTTCTGCCCAACCCGCGTGGTGACCACGCAGACTATGTCGATGGTTTCAAGCTGACGGCGCGCGAATTCGAGCTGATTTCGCGAGAACTCTCCGTCGAAAGTCGGCGCTTTCTCGTCAAGCAGGGTCACAACAGTGTCGTTGCCGAGCTCAATCTCAATGGTTTTGACGATGAACTCGCGATCCTCTCCGGACGTACGGCGAATGTAGAACTGGTCGATGCAATCCGCGCCGAACTCGGCGAGCAAAGCGAGAACTGGCTTCCCGTGTTTCACGCAAGAAGGAGGACTTCATGATTCACAATAGCAAAACAGGGGCTTTCCTGGCGGTCACATTGCTGCTGGTATCGGCCGGTGTCGCTGATGCCCAGGGCATTCCCGTTATTGATCAGTCGGCAATCGCCAAACACATCGAGAGTATCGCCCAGCTCAAGTCACAGCTTGACGCGCTTAACCAGCAAATTGCGCACGCGCAGCAGCTTTACGGCTCACTGAACAAGATCACCGACATGGCAGACGTTGCTAGCCTGTTGAACAATCCTTCAATCCGCAATGCACTCCCACAGGACTTCAATGCCGTTGAGAGCCTGTTTAATGGCTCAGGAATTGGCGTCGTCGGTGATTCCGCTTCGAAATTTCTGGAGAGCAATTCAACATACCGCACCGATGCGGACGACTTTTATGCGCAGGAACTCTTGCGCTTACAGAACAAGAATGCCGGACAGATAAGTCTCGGCCAGCAGATCTACGATGCCGCCACCAAACGTATCGACGGTATCGATGAACTTCGCCAGAAAATCTCAAGTGCCGCCGACGCCAAGGATATCGCCGACTTGCAGGCTCGCTTGCAGGCCGAAACCGCATTTCTGCAAACTGACGTTCTTCGCATGCAGGGTCTGCAGATGGTCCAGCAGGCGCAGATGCAGGTCGATGAGCAACGCAAGGCCGAGGATTGGCGCCAGCGCATGGATACGATGGGGGCTGCACTGAAATGAAATGGTCTATGTTTGTGGTGGTGCTGCTTCTGACGGCCTGCTCCGGTAAAAAAGACAAGGTCTATACCGTCGATGAACTTGTCTCCGACGAGGCTTTGCTGACGAATATCATCGGCGAATGCCGTAACAATCCCGGTGAGCTCCGCAATACGGCCAATTGCCGTAATGCTGAAGCCGCCGACGGCAAGCGTCGTCTTGAGCGCATGCGAAAGTCGTTCGAAGGATGAGCCATGTATGATGTGTTCAGTTTCGTCGACGGGCAGTTCAAGGCACCGCTCGAAAACTTCATCTCCAGCGGCACCTCAAATATCGCCAACTGGATCAGCGGACCGCTGACAGCAGCTTTGACGCTGTATGTCGTGCTCTACGGCTACTTGGTGCTGCGCGGTTCGGTACAGGAACCGATCATCGAATTTGCTTTCCGGGCAGTCAAGCTCGCCATTATCGTCATGCTGGTGCGTAATGCTAGCGACTACCAAACCTATGTCACCGGTATCTTTTTCGACACCCTGCCGAAAGAGATTTCCCAGGCACTGAACTCGGGGACAGCGCCAAGCGCATCCACCTTCGATAGCCTGCTTGATAAAGGCCAGAAGAACGCCCAGGAGATCTGGTCACGCGCATCGTGGCCCATCGATATCGTCACCGGTTTTGGTGGCATGCTGGTCATTGGTGCAAGTTTTCTTGTCGCCGCAATTGGTTACATCGTCTCGCTCTATGCGCGGCTGGCACTTGCCATTGTTCTGGCGATTGGCCCGATTTTCATCGCCCTCGCCATGTTCGAGTCGACGCGCCGGTTCACGGAATCCTGGATTGGCCAGCTTGTGAACTTCGTCATCCTGCAGGTGCTCGTTGTGGCGATCGGCTCGCTGTTGATCACTTGCATAGATACGACCTTCACGGTGATCGAGGGGTATAGTGATGTCTTCATGAGGCCGATCGCGCTTTGCGCCATCTGCGTCGCGGCTCTCTATGTCTTCTATCAATTGCCCGGAATTGCCTCGGCGCTCGCTGCTGGTGGAGCATCGCTGACCTATGGCTACGGCGCGGCCCGTGATGCACACGAAAGTACGCTCTCCTGGGCGGCCTCACATACCCTCAGGGCGGCTGGCCGCGGAACACGCGCCGTTGGTCGGCGGCTCACTCCGAAACAAGCGGAATGATCACCCCGACACTCAAGACATTGGACAGGTTGTTTTCAGATGATCCGTATCCTATTGCCGCTTCTGCTAATCGCAAGCCTTTCCAGCTGCGCCTCGATCTCCAGTCCGTTGCCCAAATGCGATGGGTATTCGCGGCGCCCGCTAAACCGCGCGATGTGGCAATGGGAGGATAAGGGGAAGCAGCAAACGACTGCCATTGAGAACGACCACGCTCCCGCCGCGCTTCGCGCAGTACCCTGGGCGAAAGAACCGCACTCGGTGGCGCCAGCGGCATTCGCACACTTCGATGTATCAGACGCCACCCTCTCGTGTGAGGGGAACTGAAATGGTGAACACCGACAGTCTCAAGAGCTATTTCGACAAGGCGCGCCGCTTCGATCAGGATCGCCTTATTCAGGTTGAACGCTCGGTTCGCATCGCCTGGTTCGTTGCGATCTCGGCCAGTGTCGTCGCCGTCGTCTCCGTTTTCGCGATCGCTGGCCTTACTCCTTTGAAGACGGTAGAGCCGTTCGTCGTGCGGGTCGACAATTCGACAGGGATCGTTGATGTGGTGTCAGCACTGACTTCGACCGCCGGTACATACGACGAGGCAGTAACGAAATATTTTGCGGCGAGATATGTTCGGGCGCGTGAAGGCTACGTCTGGAGCGAGCGGGAGGACAACTTCCGCACGGTGGCGCTTTTGTCGACGCAGCCCGAACAGAGCCGCTTCGCAGCGTCCTACCGGGGTAGTAACCCGGATTCACCGCAAAATACCTATGGCCGGAGCACGACCTCGCGGATCAACATCGTTTCGATCTCGTTGATCAACACCAATGTGGCATCCGTGCGATACATGCGCATTTTGACACGCGGCGATGATGTACGCACCACGCATTGGGTGGCAACACTCACCTTCTCCTATGTCAATGCTCCGATGTCTTCCACCGACCGACTGGTCAATCCCCTGGGTTTCGTCATCAGCGAATATCGCGCCGATCCGGAGGCGATCAATTGAAACAGAGATTTTTGCACGTTTCATTCCTGATTGCTGCCTTTTCCTCCATGGCATCAGCTCTGGAGATCCCGCGCGGTGCGTCGCAGGACAGCCGGGTGCGGTTTACCGATTACCAGCCCTATAACATCACACGGGTTGTCGGCACGCTACGGTCGTCTGTCCAGGTTGAATTTGCGAATGATGAGGAAATAGCCCATGTTGCGCTTGGCAACAGCGTCGCATGGGAGGTGGCGCCTGCTGGTCATATCCTGTTCCTCAAAGCTCGGGAAAACCAGCCCGTGACCAATATATCGGTCGTGACAACCAGGCGCGACGGGTCGACCCGCAGCTACCAGATGGAGTTGACCGTCCGGGAGGGAAGCGTTGAGGCCGGGCAGAACACCTATTTCTATGTAAAATATCGCTATCCAGCCGATGAAGCGGAGCGTCGGAGACAGGACGCAGCCGCTCGCGCCTTGGCAGCACAAGCCGGTGAAGCCAATCGCGTTCTGTCTCTTCACGAGGCCTATGGACCCCGCAACTGGCGGTATTCCGCGCAAGGCTCGCAAGCGCTTGAACCGCAGGCCGTCTATGACAATGGGAAAATCACGACTTTCGCTTTTGTCGGCAATCAGGAAATGCCAGCAATTTTTATGGAGAACTCGGACGGAACCGAAAGCCTGGTTCCAAAATCCATCGACGGCAACCTGGTGCTGGTCCACGCCACGAGCCGCAAGTTTATCCTTCGTCGGGGCGGCGATGTCCTGTGCATCTTCAACGAGGCCTACGATCGCGTCGGCATCAATCCCGGGACAAATACGACGTCACCGTCGGTTGAACGCGTGGTCAAGGCCGCCCCCAGTACGACGCAATAGGAGGTGTCATGGCCGATGAAGAAATCGCTCCAATCCCCGGCGAGCGTGCGGAGACATCGACAGGCGGGCAGATCGATAACAACCCGATCCTCAAACGTAGTGCCGTCGCTGTCGCGATCGTTACCTTTGTCGCCTTCGCGCTCTGGTCGATGCGCAGCCAGAACAAACCGGCGGATGGCATGCCGCCTGAGCGGGTTGTCATCCGTCAGACAACGGATTTCGAGCCTGCCAAGGAACCGGTCCCACCGGTGACGAGGCCTGCAGACGTTCAGCTTCCAACCCCCGTCATCACCTCAAATGAGCCCACCGACGACGACAAGCTGCTTGATGCGGCTCGGCGTGCACCCGTCATGGCCTATGGTGCCGAAAAGACCTCGTCTGTGAGGCGTCAGCAGGATGATGCAGCCACCGATCCCAACTCGAACTATGTCCCACTTGGAAGCGCGCCAGGCGGTTTTACGGAGCAGGGTGAGGCCGAGGACCAGCGCTTCAACCGAATGCTGACCACGACAAGATTGCAGGGATCGCGCGCAGGCGCGCTCGGTAACCGCGATTTTATCGTCGCCATGGGAACCTCCATCCCTTGCGTACTTGAGACGGCGCTTTCGTCCGACCAACCGGGATTCACCAGTTGTGTCATCAGTCGCGATGTGCTGTCGGATAACGGACGCGTTGTGTTGATGGAGAAGGGAACGCAGATCGTCGGTGAATATCGTGGTGGGCTGCGTCGTGGCCAGAAACGCCTGTTTGTCCTCTGGAATCGGGCAAAGACCCCGAAAGGCGTGATTATCACGCTGGCATCGCCCGCGACAGATGCGTTGGGTCGGGCCGGTATGGATGGCTACATCGATACGCATTGGTGGGAGCGTTTCGGTAGTGCTCTACTACTGTCGATCGTTGGCGATGTGACATCCTATGCCAACAGTCAAATGCGCAATGGAGACGTCGATGCACAGAATACCGCGAGTACCGGCCAGCAGGCTGCGGCGATTGCTGTCGAACAGTCGATCAATATTCCGCCATCCCTGATAAAATCTCAGGGAGCGTTGGTTTCGATTTTCGTGGCGCGGGATCTGGATTTCTCCAGCGTCTACCGGCTGCGCGTCATAGAACCGCGCAACCGCATCTATGACCGTGCCGTTCTCGGAGATTTCACGCCAGATTCGACGCTCGTAACAAAGTAGGCATGACGATGACTGAAGCAACAGACGCCGGTGTGGTGCGCGAATTGCTACTGCCACTGGCTCCATTCCTTCGCAACAAAACTCTCTATGAGGTGATCGTCAATAGGCCCGGAGAGGTTGTGACCGAAGGAGGGCAAGGGTGGAAGACCCATGATATGCCTGAAATCACCTATGACCGGCTGATGCGTCTCGCGCGCGCGGTCGCAAGCTTCTCAAGTCAATCGATCGATGAAACCCATCCGATCTTGTCGGCGACCTTGCCCGACGACGAGCGCATCCAGATTGTTATCCCGCCCGCGACGACAAAGGGAACCGTCAGCGTCACCATCCGCAAACCATCCTCGGTGTCGCTCGGCCTTGATGATCTTGACCAGGCTGGGCTGTTCGACGAGGTGGCACGCTCACAAAAGAGCTGCGGGCAGCAGGACCAACGTCTGTCGCAACTCTATCGCGCCGGCGCTCACAAGACATTCCTGCGCGAAGCAGTGCTGGCTCGGAAAAACATAATCATCTCCGGGGCGACGGGTTCGGGCAAGACGACGCTTTCCAAGGCGTTGATCCAGCATATTCCGGATACCGAAAGGATCATTTCCATCGAGGACACGCCGGAACTGGTCATCCCGCAGGCCAACCACGCCCGTCTCTTTTATTCGAAGGGCGGTCAGGGGGCAGCAAAGATAGGCGTGAAGGATCTTCTCGAATCCTGTCTGCGCATGCGGCCGGACAGAATCCTGTTGCAAGAATTGCGCGACGGCACGGCATTTTACTACATCCGCAATGTGAATTCGGGGCATCCCGGATCAATTACCACCGTTCATGCCGATTCAGCGCGTCTTGCCTTTGAGCAGTTGATCTTGCTGGTGAAGGAATCTGACGGTGGCGGTGACCTCGAACGGCAAGACATTCGTGAGATGCTGACGATCGCCATCGACATCATCGTCCAATGCAAACGGATCGAGGGTCGGTTTCGGGTAAGCGAGATCTATTTTCGCGATGCACTTGAATGCCGCGCCGAGGGTGATCAGAGAGCAGAGATATAGTGCCGCTTCAGATATCATTCGGCGCTTCAGCACCGGGTGAATGGTCTCACCAATGCTGAATTGTCGCGCTTTACCTCGCATCAGGCATTCTTCCTCATAGGCTATCCCACATAAGACGGTTGAGGACTTCAGGCCGAACCGATTGTTCAAAGTTGCTATAGTTGCTATAGTTGCCATAGGTGCCATCGTTGACAAAGTTGCTTAAAAATAGCCATTTTCTCTTCAGGAGAAGCGCCATGGCCCAGAAGACCCCGTCCAAGACGTCGAAAACTAGCGCTAAGACCCCGAGCGGCATCATGACAATGTTTGTTCTTGATGCGAACCCTTTCAAGGAGGTTGCCGGATTCCAGTTGCCCGAGGGCGCACGGCTTGCCGTGGTGACCTCGACACCGGAAGCGGCGAGCTCTGTCGCCCGGACCGTCGGAAAGCACTTTCGCGGCAATAGCATGATCGTTCGAAGACAGCGCCAGCTTGTCGGGGGCAAAGAAAGCGCCGAGACGACCAGCACGGTCAATAAGGCGGCTTTCGAGCCGGACGCTCGCAGCCTGGCGGTGCTTCAGGGCGTTCGGATTGCACAGAACGATCTAAATGCATCGGGCGGTGCCTACGATCTGGAGCAGGTCAGAATGCTCCTGCATGGGGTCTCCCGTCAGGCTGTCGACAAGCGTGTGCAAGAAGGAAGTTTGCTTGCCGTCCCCGGCCCAAGCAACAGGCGCTGCTACCCAACGCTTCAGTTCAACCGGGACGGTAGTGTGATGGCAGGTCTCAAGGAGGTATAGGATGCGCTTCCCGTTGAAAGCCCCTGGGCTGTGCTGAGCTTCCTCGCGCGGCCGGATCATCGTCTGGATGGGCGCAAGCCGATCGACCTTCTGCGAGAAGGGAGCCTTCCCTTGGTTCTCGAAGCGGCGAACCGCTATGGTGAGCAGGGCGCGTGACCGTCCCATTTCCACCGTCAGACCGACATGGCCGTCGTCCAAATATCGTTTCACTCCCCGCTGTGAGTGAAACCCATCGATTCTACACGGCTATATACGAACCCGTCTTTTTTGACCCATCCAGAACCGGCCGCTTTAACGCTCCCGATGGCACTTATGGCGTGCTCTATGTCGCGACGCTCGTCAACGGTGCGTTTGCCGAGACGTTCTTGCGCTCGCCAGGAAACACGCTGATCGACGGTGGCTTTTGGGAACGCAAAGGCATATGTCCGGCTTGGAATTTTGTCGTCGCTGAAGCTGATCGATCTGAACGGTCCGGGCCTTGCGATTGTTGGAGCGACGGCGGAAATCCCGCATTCGGGGCTTCCCTATGATGCGGCTCAAGCCTGGTCAAAGGCGCTGTTTGATCACCCTGTCGGGACAGATGGAATTGCCTATCATGCGCGCCACGATGATACAGAGATTTGCTATGCGATCTTCGATCGCGCGGGACCAGCGATCGTGGAAATTTCCCGCGACGTGGATCTCGACCAGGATTGGTTCCGGAAAACCGATGCCCGATACGGGGCCGGTTGTGCACCATAGCCACTTCGATATCTCGAATTCATTTGATCGCGCATGCAAAAGCTGCATTTGCATGCGTGCTCTTTCGGGAAACAGTGATCTAGGTTCTCGCCGTCGTCGCGACATCGCCTCTGCCTGCTATCCGTGACATGTCCCGACACAGATTTGCCAATGGACGGTCTTTCGCTACCGTGTGCCGCTGATTTCGGTCTCTCTTTTTAAGGTCGGCTTTCTTCCCGAATAAACCGCTGCCCCGATCCGTGCTTGAGGACGGAACGATATTCAGGCTACCGCACCGGCGGCTTTTGAATGCCGAGCTCATTTCGGTTCAGACCTTTTTGATCTATCCGATCTTTCATCGTTCGAAATGGCGCACCGGTTTCAGGCTCCGGTGGCGCGCAGAACACTTCGGTGTCAACCTCATGAGGGGGCGCAGACAACAGGCGGCATCATGGATGTGTTGGAGACCGGACAGAGCGCGCTGATTTTCCCTGGGGGCCCGCTGGTCGGTGCTGGGTGGGCGGATGCGTGTGGGACGGGGAAACTGGCAGGTGTGGTGTGAGGGAGAGGGGGGAAGGGGTTTTTGCGGCGGGATCGTCGGAGAGAGGCTCCGGCCAGGCCGCTACGGAGAAACGACATGGCACAGGCCATCGAAAAAATTACGCTCAATGCCGGGCGTGATATCCCCTTCAACAAGCTGGTGCTCAGCCAACAGAACGTGCGCAAGACGAAAGCGGGCGTCTCCATTGAGGACCTCGCCGAAGACATCGCCTATCGTGGCTTGCTGACGAGCCTCAATGTCCGTCCCGAGGTCGACGGCGACGGCAAGGAGACCGGTATTTATCGCATCCCAGCGGGTGGTCGCCGATATCGTGCGCTCGAACTGCTTGTCAGCCAGAAAAAGCTAACCAAGACGGTTGCCATCCCCTGCATCATCAGCAAAGCCGACACCCTCGAGGTCGAGGATTCGCTCGCCGAAAACGTCATGCGTGTTGATCTCCACCCGCTCGACGAATTCCGGGCTATCATGACGCTGCGCGAACAAGGGCTCGACGATGAAGACATCGCCGCGAGGTTCCATATGTCGGTGGCGACGGTCCGGCAACGCCTACGGCTGGCTTCGGTCTCACCAAGGCTTCTGGAAATCTATGCCAGTGATGAGATGAAACTCGGCCAGGTCATGGCGTTCTCAATCACCAACGACCATGGTCGGCAGGAGCTGGTCTGGGACACGATATCGCGCTCAAACAATCAGGATGCGTATTACATCCGGCGCATGCTGACCGAAGCTGCGGTACGAGCCAACGACCGCCGTGCCGTCTATGTGGGCGTCGAAGTGTATGAGACAGCCGGCGGTGTGGTCATGCGCGATCTGTTCGAGCAGGATAATGGCGGATGGCTGCAGGATCCAGCGCTCCTGGAGCAACTGGTATTGGAGAAGCTCACCGCTGACGCGCAAGCCCTCAAAATGCAGGAAGGGTGGAAATGGGTTGAGGCCGCATTTGACTTCCCGTACGGCCACGCCTCCGGTCTACGCCGCTTCTACGGCGAACTGGCGGAATTCACTGACGAGGAGCTTGCGCGACACGATACGCTTAAAGGGGAATACGACAGGCTCGACGCTGAATACGCAAAGGCGGATGAACAGTCTGATGAGACGGAGGACCGCCTTGAGGCTCTGGGCAATGCGCTGGATGCCCTCAACGACCGTCCGTATGTCTTCGACCCGGAAGAGGTCGCGCGCGGCGGTGCTTTTGTGTCGCTGGCGGCCAATGGCGAGTTGAAAATCGAACGCGGTTTTGTGCGGTCCGAGGACGAACCGGAAACGAACCAGTATGGCGGTAGTCATGGTGATGGCGACAGTGATGGGGAGGAACGCCAAGGCGCCACTCCGGCCTCAACCAACGGCGGCTGCTCGATTAACGGCACCCCTACGAGCGTCGAGGAGCAGGACATCGAAGGCGAGAGTATCCGCCCTCTTTCAGACCGTCTCGTTGAAGATCTGACAGCAGCCCGGACCGTTGCGCTGCGCAACGCACTGGCCAACGATCCGGTGATCGCCTTTATCGCCGCCCTGCATGCTGCGGTCCTAAGAACCTTCTACAGATATGCGGCCGGTTCGTGCCTGGAAATCACGCTGGCGCATACCATCTTCAGCCAAACTCAAGGCCTTTGCGATACGGGATGGGTCAAGGAGATCGAGCAGCGGCAGGAGGCCTGGGGCCACGATCTTCCGGCTAATGCAGAGGAGGTTTGGGGTTATCTGGTCGCGCTTGATGAAGCGAGCCGCATGGCGCTCTTTGCCCATTGCGTCTCACTCTCGGTCAACACCACCGTCCAGTCATGGAACCGTCGAGCCAAGGAAAACGTCCATGCCAACGAGCTTGCCCGGTCGCTTGGATTTGGCATGGTCGCGGCGGGCTGGACGCCGACGGTCGACAACTATCTCGGACGCGTCACCAAGGCGCATATCCTGCAAGCCGTGCGCGAAGCCAAGGGTGAGCAGACGGCGCAACTCATTGACCACATGAAGAAAACCGACATGGCTCGTGAAGCCGCCAGGTTGCTGGAAGGTAGCGGATGGCTTCCCGAAATGCTGCGGCTCCCTTCCGACGAAGCCACATCGGTCGCCGAGGTTGATGCAGTGACGGTGGACGACGTTGCCGAACAAAATGCTCTCGAAAATGAACATGTCGACCTGCCAGCCGTCCTGGCTGACAATCAGGATGCTGAGAAGGTATCCACTGACCAGACTGATGACGATGGCGAGGATCTGGAGGCAGCGGAATAATCGCCTCTCGACTTTCAACACATGGATTCGGGCCCGGTGATCAAGCCGGGCCTGTTCTGCTTTCTGGATATTGCAGGCTGGCACCTCCCTCACATCAGGGCGGCAAGTCGGCGGCAGCGTTGGCTTTACGGGAGAGAGTGGGGCCGTGAGAGGGGCGAACCGGGTGGTCGAGAGAGTGCTACCCAGCCTCATCTCACCTGCCTCTCTGGAGAAAAATCGATGTCTACAGTCGAAACAAGCCGACAAACCGCAACCATCGTCCCTGATGAGTGCCGCCTGGAGTTCCTTCCCACACTGTTTGGGCGCTCACGACTGATCATCGGTGAAAACGCAGTTTACAGTTTCATGGAACGACTGAGCCCACTCGACTACTGCGGCGGCTTCTGGGACTTTTATGAATACGATGGAAAGCCGCTCTTTCTGGCCCCGAAGTCCAGTTCGCGTTTCCGGGTCACTGGCGAGATAACC
>NZ_DAMDBP010000012.1:122972-129345 GCF_032092815.1 Agrobacterium sp.
GTCTCGGCGGAAGCCGCAGGGATCATCGCCACGCTTTTTGCCTTCTCGCATCTCTCGTTTCGGTACCAGTCCGACTATCTCGCCGAAGGCTATGGCCGCCTGTATGCCTATGCGGCCGAACATCCCGAAGCCTCCGGGATATTTCAAGCGATCGACTGAAGCAAACGCCTGTCCGTCCGACTGGCGCAGCTTTCCAGTCCCGTGACTGGATCGATCCCACAACCCGAAAATGTCGAACCTGATGATGACATTGGAGAGCCGCATGTTCGTGATCATCTCGACAGTTTATGTGAGCGCCAATGGCGCAAAGATGCTCGACAAAAAAACCTTCTGACAATGTAGCTCTGCTTCGGAGGGGGATAGCTAACGACGGCCGGTTCTTCGACGCACATGACGAGAGCGCAAACGAAGGGAACTTGCACGTTCCCGACGGTCTCTTTTGCGCTATGACATGGGCGCGCCAAAACGGGTTCAGCCATGTCCTGTTTAATAGCTATACCGAGAAGGCTGATGATTTGTCGTGGTATGATTGGTAATACCGGCTCTGCGGGGGGGCCACCGTTCAGCGCAAAAGCCGCCGTTCAAGAACGGACTGCATGTCCCGGCGGCCATCGGCAATGCAATAAATGATGACGTCCTCTCCAGTGATGCGATAGATCATCCGCCAAGGTTTGTGATGCAATTCCCGGTATTCTGTGATGCCGAGGCCTGCCAATTCCTTCGGAACATTGCCCCGCGTGGGAAAATCTTCGAGCCCCAGGCAGCATTCCTCAATTTCGCCGAGAATCCGTTCCGCGGTCTGTACGCCATCGCGGCTGGCAAGGAATCGGTGGAGATCTTCAAGATCCCGTTCCGCATCCTCCGCAAACAGAACACGATACGGCATCAGGTTTCGGGCGTCGCCAGGCGCGCGCGAAGGCGGGCGAAGGTCTCTTTTGCGGGGCGGACCTTTCCTTCCTCGACCTGCTTGTTGGTCAGCGCCAGCACCTTCAGGAGCGCCAACGTCTCCTGTGTTTCTTCATATTGCGTGACGTCCTGAAGCACGGCTTTCGCCTCGCCATGCAATGTGATCACCACAGGCTGACGGTTGTCGGCGAGCTGGCGAATGACCTCCGGGGCATGAGCCTTGAGATAGCTAATGGGCTTGACCTGTTCCGACAGTTTCATTGATCCGATCTCCTTTTGACCAGAATATAGACCGTTAATGGTCCAACCGGAAGCAATTATTGCGAGGTTGCAAAAAGGAGGAGGTGGGCCGTTTGCCGGCCGGCGGTTGTCGCAGGACCGGAGAGAGAGGCATCCGTAATTGCTTGCATCGCGGGCTTCAGCTTGACGGCGACGTTATTCATTCTTCCTTCACCAGCCCGGTTGGCCGCGAGAGCGCTCAGCCGAGCTCTTTTGTTTCAGGAGACACCAGCATGAACACAATGATTTCCAACCCCTTTCAAACTCAACGATCGGGAACCACCGGTTTCAAGGTCGACATTTCCCGCGGTGAACGTATCGGGCGGGTGTCGTCGGAGTGGTTCTCACGTCCTGACGACGAGCGTTACATGTCGCTCACTGATCTCCATCGTGCGGTCAGCGACAGAACCGAAAATGCGCGGGTTCGCACCGTCGAGACAGCTGATATTCGTGTCGAGGCGACCCGTGATAATGCCGAGCGCCTGTCGCTTATCGTTCCCGGCGGGCGTGAAGCATTGGCGCCGACACACTGGAGCTACGGCCAACTTTGCAGCCTGGTCGGTGCACCAGCAAGCTATATGCGCCAATTGCCGGCGCCGCTCGCCGCGATCAATCTTCAGCATGGTCTCCTCAGTCACAATGCCGAAATTGTCAAAACCCTGGAGATGGATGACGGCCGGCTCGAACTGAGAGCGGTAACCGGTCCCGAATATGGCCGGATCTGGGACAAGGATCTGATCGCCGCGATCATGAATATTGCCGGAAACGGGACGGGTGACACAATATGGAAGGTTCCGGGCTTGCTCGACTGGTCGACCATGACCCACAATCCCTTCGTCGATATCACGAAGGATACGACTACGTTGTATGCCAGTGATCGCGATGTCTTCGTGTTCTTATGCGATGATGCCCATCCGATTGAAGCTGGTCGTCTACGAAACGGTGAACCCGATCTTTATTTCCGCGGCTTTTATGCATGGAACAGTGAGGTCGGTTCGAAAACCCTCGGGATTGCAAGCTTTTATCTGCGTGCGGTCTGCGCCAACAGAAATCTTTGGGGAACCGAAAATTTCGAGGAAATCACCATTCGACACTCGAAATTCGCCGCACAGCGATTTGCTCACGAGGCAGCTCCGGCTCTGACTAACTTCGCAAATTCATCCCCTGCGCGCTTCATCGCCGGTATTCGTGCCGCACGTGAGCGTGTGGTCGCCCGAAATGACGAGGACCGGCAAACGTTTTTACGCCGTCGCGGTTTCTCGAAGGTCGAAACCGGAAAGATCATCGAAACTGTCCTCAACGAGGAGGGCAGGCCACCTGAATCGGTTTTCGATTTCGTGCAGGGCATCACCGCGCTGGCACGCGGGAAGTCCCATCAGGATAAAAGGCTTGAACTCGAAGGCAAGGCCAAGAAGCTCCTTGAAGGTGTCGCCTGACTGCCAAGTGCTCCACTGCATACCCGCATCCATCATCGCCGGCCATTGTGCCGGTTTCCAAGTTTTCGGGTGATGCAAGATGACGAAAGAGTTTTCGTTTAAAGCTGGGCTCGCCGCCAAAGCTATAGAAGAGGTTGGTCGGCTTCCTGTCCGGCGTCTCGAACAACCGCATACTCAACGAGCTGTTGCAAAATGCCCGCGGTGCGGGGGTGGCAACGGTTCTGATCGACCAGTTTTGGGCAATATGGTGCGCATCATCGATGATTGGTGTGGGTTTCGGACAACCCTGCGATCTCTTCTTGCTCGGTTGTAGTACATGGGTTGAACCCATGGCGAGAGCCGAAGATGCCGCCGGCATGAGTGTCGTCGCTCTTGCCAAACGTTGCGCAAAGATTATCGCTTGCTTGTTTATCTCAACGGATGGATCGTTCCGACCGTGTTTATGATGTGATCAGACGCCGAGATCGGCGATGTTCTCGTCAGCGCTGACGTCAGACCGCTGCTTTACTGTGCTGGCATCAACCTCGCCTGCCATTTTTTTGGCGGCAACCTCTTTGCTTGCCGCCTTCAGGTCGATTGCGCCCCAGATCGAATTTTGTCGCGTGGCTTGGCGACGCCGGTTCTTGAACTCGACGACAAATGGCTTTTTCTCGGGCTTCATGGTTCTCCGGCTGACTTTAGCGGATGGACTTCAGTGTAAACGGTGTTCTTATTCGTTGTGTCCTGTCAACTGTGTGTGGCGTGTATCCCCGCTCAAGGCAGCCGGGGAATGTCGCCCTCAGCGACACGCCATACCCAATGGGTAATTTCCGGTCGTGTTTCGATCATATCGGCGAGGGCACGCTCGTAGTCTTCACCTGTACCTGGAGGGACAATAAACATTGCGACGGGCGTCGGCTTCTGTTCCGGCATGGTCACCGCGACAACCGGTGCATCACGCGGTAAGTTGAAACGTAGCCCCTTGACGGTTTTGCGCTTCAGGTGGCCGAGCTTCTCCAACAGCCTAAGCTCATAAATATCCTCAAACGGCAGCCAATGATTGTTGACCACCATCAGTGCAACTTCTTCCACTGAGGCGATGCCTGCCGCAGAAATGCCAAATGTGGCGATGACGATCAGATGGAAGGCCTCGTTAGAGCGCCACAGTTCGAGCTCGGTCTTGTAGCGTGATGCCAGCCGGCGCGAGGCTCCTTCCTTGAGCATCAACGGGAAGGGCATGTGGCGCAAAAAAATATTCTGGCCTTCGCGTGCCGGGGCCAATTCCTTGACCTCGGCGACGATCATCATCAACTTCTTCGGCCCTGACCCGGTCGTCTGTACAGCTTTTAACGCTGCTGCGCGCCGGGCAGCGATTCCGTCCTTGTCTTCGGACTGGAATACTTCCGGTATAAAGAGCATGTCGCTCAGGGAGCTGCCTCTGGCCAACATGTGCGACGCTGCGTTAAAGAGGCTGGCGCGAACGCGCGCCCAGCCCCGTCGGCCAGCCCAGGTCGAGCGCCACTCGGTCAATTCGCCTGCTTCCCAAAGGTAGTGCAACATCGCCTTTAGAGACAGTTTGCGTGGCTCACTCCGGATAGCTGGCTCGGAAGGTTCTGTCGGTGTCGCAGGTCCCGCCCGCGGTCCACGTTTCGTCAGCGAGAAGTCCAGCTTCAGTTCAGCTTTGCCGCTCGCGTTGATCTGGATCGCGTTGCCCATCAACGGACCAAGGCCGGAAAGCTCGTAGGGCGGTTCGTAAGACGCACATACCGGATCATGGGCGCGTCCGGAGAGCGGCATGCGCTTGATGAAATATTGGTCCTCGACGCGGGTGATGTACATTGGCACGCCAGTCTCTTTGCAAAGACACAGCGGGCGAAGTCGCTGCGCGTAGGCCCTGGGCAGGAATGCGCAAAACTCTGGCGAGTGTTCGTTGTACGTTTGATCGCCAATCATAAACGTTCGCACGCTCGTCCTCCTTGCCGGTTTGATCGAATGTACATAGTCGCTTCTATTTTTACTATCTCAAAATAGTCAGTAAAACGTTAGTGGAAGCATCGAGGCCCTGGAACTGCAGACAAACACCAAAGGAATGCATTCCGCGCCACCTGTCGACCATCGGGGAAGCCAGGAATGCTGCAAGGTCTGAGCGGATCGCTTTCGGTCGCAGGATGGTCGACATATCTGTCGCAGACGCTGATTTTGGATCTTTCTATTCCCAGAGTTTCTCTGCCGACTGTGCGAGGACAGTATTGAGTTCATTACTGAAGTCCATGGCGCCAATTTTCTCCTGATCAGATCGCCCTGCTACTTATGGCCTCCCTCCAAGATCCACGAACGGTTCCCGCTTGCAGCCCATCATCCTGCCCCTTCGGTGCTGGCGCTTTTGCGTGTGCGAAGGACTTGGCGGGCAAACACAGCCGCGTCGACGCGGTCGAAGCGTTGCGGAACTTTTACGCAATACGGCGCGCTTGCCCGGCTCGAACATCAAGGCGGGTCTGGAGTGTATATCCACGGGGAACCAATAGGCTCGCGCCAATGATGCCGCCGATGACGAACCTTGCCTTCGGTGCGCAGACGACGCGCGCGGTGTCTGAAGCATGCTGGCGCGCTGTGTACAAGACCTCAGGGGCGCCACCGGACGATGCCGCAACAAAGTTTGAGTTTGTCGCGGAGGGGAGGATGGCGCCACCCGGGTGACCTGGCGTGCGTCGGAGCAAATACGCTGGATCCGCCGTGACCTGCCTTTCGACTTGGCGCCCAGTCTACCCTGCACGGCAGAACTTGACGCTCGATCCGTTTCCCCACTCAGCCAAGCTTCTGCCCTTCATTGGAGCCTTGGATCTTCCCGTTTTAAGGAGATTACTATGACCGCGATGCTATCGGCCTCGGAACTTGCAGATCGTCTCTCGCGCAACGCCGAGGCGGTCTGCCGTCACTATCTTTCCGCCGGCCGCCGGGTCGGCAATTACTGGGTCGTCGGCGACACCGCCAACAGCAGGGGCAAGTCGCTCTATGTTCACCTCACCGGGCCAAGGGCTGGGCGGTGGGCGGATGCGGCGACGGCGCAATATGGCGATCTGCTCGACCTTGTGCGCGAGACATGCGGGTTGGTGGACTTCCGCGATGTGTCAGATGAGGCCCGGCGTTTTCTCAATACGCCTCGCATCGGCCCGCTCCAGTCCGTTTTGACATCCCTCAGGAATGGCCCTCATGTCGATCCGCCGGTCGACAGACCGGCTGGACAGCGGGCACGTGGTCTCTTTCGGATGGCGCAGCCGCTCGGTGGCACGTTGGCCGAAAGTTACCTGCGCAAGCGCGGCATACTGCGCGCTGCAGGGTACCCGGCGCTCCGCTTCCATCCCTCATGCTATTATCGGGACTTTGAGGCAGGCGAGACGCGCGTCTTGCCGGCACTCATCGCCGCAGTGACTGGTCCCTCTGGCGAGATCACAGGCGTACATCGCACCTGGCTCGACCCCGGTGGCGACGGTAAAGCGAAGATCATCGATCCCCGCCGCGCGCTTGGCGGGTTGCTTGGCAACGCAGTGCGCTTTGGCTTTCCAGTCTGTGGCCCGGTGCGTGTCATGGTGGCGGGCGAAGGCATTGAAACCATATTGTCACTGTCGCATGTTATGTCCGATATGCCGATGGTCTCGGCGTTGACGGCCAATCATCTGGCTGCTTTCCGCCCGCCCGCCCGATGCCTGCGCCTCTACGTCGCCGCAGACGCAGATGCTGCTGGCCGGCATGGGGTCGAGGGCTTGAGCCGCCGG
>NZ_DAMDBP010000012.1:129388-133097 GCF_032092815.1 Agrobacterium sp.
ATGCAACCGTGGTGGGTGAGGCGGGGCTGCGGCCGTGCGGGTGGGAAGGCCGGTCCGTTACCGGTCACCGCCTGTGTGTGCGGCGCCTGCGGGCCTGCCGAAAGGCGACCCTTACCATGCGGCGGATGGGCCGCCAGCCGCCGCCGGAATGGTTTTTTCCCCGCACCGGCTTTCGTGCGCATCGGCAACTCCGAAAACCGCCTTGCGCTTTTCGGACCGATGCAGGCCCGGTGCTCCTCGCGAGACAAAAAAACTTTCCGGCGGGGCCCACTGCGTTGCGTGGCCGCAGCGCGGGGCGCTGCGGTTCTGGTCCGCCTCCGCATGGACTGGGATCGCCGTCAGGCCGCGAGAGGCGCGGCCCTAACCGACGGAGACCACCATGAACCTTACGCTACACAACAACGACACCTTAGAGCCGCACCACGCATCCTCTCCAACCGACAGCATCATTTACGAAATGCAGCTCCATGGCCATCGTCCCTTCCAGGATGAGCCAGATCAGCGGCCGCTTCCCGAAGAGCCGGTCGTGCAGTCGGGGCTGACCGCGATGTTCCACGCTCTGTTCGAGATGCTTGGCGACACCCGGCTGGAGCCCGATCTCGAAGACCTTCTTTGGTCGACTGTCAACCTTTTCCATCGTGCTTGCGAGCGTATTCAGCGTGACCTTCAGCGCAACGAGGACGCCCAGCGCACCGGCCAGCGCGAGCAGGATGGCTCGGAGGTGAAAAGCGTCGAGCTCGAGCGCCATGTCGCCGAGGGCATCACGCTCCTCGAACGGCGCAATGCCTTCGAGTTTATGCGCGACTATGCTGCCGACCTCTTCGAGGCTCAGATCGGATCAGCCTGGCGGCCGCGCACCGGCTCCAAGGTCAACCACGCCAACATGACCGCAGCGATGATCGATAGCAGGGATTTCCTCTCTGCCCGCCGCCACGCCGAAAACGCGGTGCTGATCCCACCCGGCACCAAGATCGCCTTTGGCGGCGGCATGGATTACAACGATCACGACCGGATTTGGGCCGCGCTCGACAAGGCACATGCCAAACACGCGGATATGATCCTGTTGCACGGTGGCTCGCCGAAAGGCGCCGAACGCATCGCCGCCTGCTGGGCCGAGGCCCGTAGGGTAACGCAGATCGCCTTCAAACCCGATTGGAACAAGCATGCCAAGGCCGCCCCATTCCGGCGTAACGACGACATGCTTTCGGTCATGCCGGCCGGTGTCATCGTCTTCCCCGGTTCCGGTATCACCGAAAACCTTCGCGACAAGGCCCGCCGACTTGGCATCAATGTCTGGGAACTGAAAGGAGACGGCGCGTAAGCGCCGTTTTCTTGCAAATCTGGAAAATCTGGATAATATGGAAATCAACAAGGGAGTATGGTCATGCGGCATTTCACGACAGGCGATCTCAACAAGCAGGTTGGCGACGTTACCGACGCCGCGGCACGCGAACCGGTCGTTCTCACCAAGCACAGGAAACCCCGCTTCGTGCTGATGAGCTACGAGTATTATGAGCGGATGCGCACCGGCGGCGATCCGCGTAGCGCCCATCGCGTTTCGGGTATGCCGGAGGAACATAAGGAACTCTTCGCAAGCGAGATCGACCGGCTGGCGCGCGGTGAGGGGTATGACGATGAGCCGTGAGTTCCTGCCCGGTCAGGTAATGGTTTATCCTTATCTGTGGTCGTGGCAAGAAGAGGGCGGCGAAACTGAAGGCCGGAAAAGCCGGCCGACCTGTGTCGTCGTCGCTGTTCGTGGGGCGAATGACGGCCTCACCCATCTCGCCCTGCTGGCGATTACGACTCAGCCGCCCCAGGGTGACCGGATCGCCTTGGAAGTCTCTGATATCGAATGCCGGCGGGCGGGCCTGGGTGATCTCAAGCGCTGTTGGATCGTTGTCGATGAATATAATTACGATGTTGCTGAAAGGTCTTGGTACATCGGGCCGGACGGCAAAACACTCGGCCGCTTCAGTAAAACCTTCATGATGAAGATCGCCGCAGCCTTCGGGGAGGCGTCGCGCAAATCGGGTCGCCGCGTCAACCGAACAGAGTAGGCCGGCGCTGGTCAAGCGACATCGCTCTTTCCATTCAGTGGTGGTTTTTGACGAGCCAATTGTCGGCAATTTTGAAGGGAGGAAGCTGAAAATCACGTCCCCGAGCTTGGAGGTCGATATCTTCCGCGAAACCCTTTCGAAAGCAGGTAGAAGCCACGCACCTTATAGCAAGCTTGAGGATGCGGAGCTTCTGCCCATAATCCGCAGGCTTTTGGATCGGAGACCAACCTCAGGCTATCGGCGGGTCGCCGTCTCAATCGCGATGCCTAAGGTGATGGTCATGCGCTGCTGCTCCGATTGCCTAGAGTTCACCTGCTGGTATGGCGACGTCAGGCTACGAGGCCCAGACAAGGCAGTTGGTGAGGTCGGTATCCCGATACTCCATGCGATATCGCCGCGCGGTCAGCAGGCGGCGGCCCGGCCACTGCCGAGTTCGCAGACACGCAACAGCGCGATGTCGGCGGGAGGCGTGCTCGTCGCGTGCAAGCATTGTGAGAGGCGACGGCAAGACGTTGCCCCGGACAGCGGCGAAGCGCTGAGGAGGCGCGAGGTGGACAGCCTGCAGCGTTTGACTGGGTAGCCATGGATTTTTCGCGCCCTTCAGTTGCCCCGAACCATTCCCGTTTTATGTCGCTCGTATAGACGACCGCCTGCTTTTGCGGCCAACCCCTAAAGGGGTAAGACTCGGCCAAAATTTTTGCGAAATTCGATTTCAGTTGTTCGCTTCTGGCGGAAAATAGAATTTCGCGAAATTTTTGTCCGAGCTGACCGCAGCAGGTCGGCCGTCTCTTCGTGCGCCATCGGGAATGGTCCCGAACAACCGAAGGAGAAAGTACCATGGCCACCACGATCGCAACCTTGACGCAGAAGACCGACGGCATTCTCGAAGGCGTATTCGCCACCATTCGGGTCAACGCCCCAATCGCCATCATCCCGAACGCCCAGAAGGCGACTGAGGAAGCTCCGGACTACCGGGTCATCCACCGCAAGACCGGCTTCGAAATCGGCGCAGGCTGGAACCGCATCGCCCGCCAGACCGGCGAGGAGTACCTCTCCGTGAAGCTGGAGGCTCCAGAGATCGGCGTCATCTTCGGTAACCTCGCCCAAGCTCCTGGCGGCGATCCAGCGAAGAAGGTGATCCTCTGGAACAACCCGAACTGAACGGAGCCGGCCCCGAGAGATCGGGGCCGGGACCGGCATTTTTGCGCTGGCCGCGTGCATTGTTGGGAGCAAAAACAGGCCTCGAGTCCCTCCGGGTCCACCATTTCCGTTTGTGGACGTCGTTTTTCATTTTTCCTCGATTTGTCTCACTCGAACTCCGATCTGTGCTGTCGGCTTGCCTGCTTCGAGATCAACGATAAATCGGAGGCTGACGCCCGAAACGCCGGCAAGTTCGTCCTGTCGCAAGTTTTGCTCCTTGCGTGTTCTGCGGACCAAGGCGCCGATGTCGGCTGGACTTCTGACTTGTTTTGCCATTTTATTTCCCGATCGGGTAAATTAAGATTTACAAATCTATTCAGCCGCACGTCATTCGAATAACTTGGTTGAACAGGATATTACGCTCGTCCGCAATTTGCGGGCTGCCGGCTTCTAGATTGTATGCGCCGTCTACGCCCCATTGATTTTACAATTCCGGCTACGGGCAGAGCTAG
>NZ_DAMDBP010000013.1:0-6739 GCF_032092815.1 Agrobacterium sp.
CCAACCGCAAACAGACCTTCAGCTTCAGCCGCTGGGTCTATCGCCAGCGCAATCTTGCCCAGGTTATTTAATCGTATCAAATAGATACTTGGCTCGGCACCGCTATATGACTGACTTGCATACAGTTAACTTGTCGGTCTCAAATTTGTCGAGACGAGCATATTGATTTCGTCAACTAATTTGACCGCGTTCTAGCGCGCCGGTCACCGGAGATAATACAAAGGCATGAATCCAAAAGCTTACGTTATAATGAGGGATACGATATGTTGGAAATGGAGTGCAATTGGTGAAATATGTTCATCGCCATTACGATGAATTAAAAAATCGAGATGTAAAAAGTCGGGTCACTCATCGACTTGACGTCGTTCTTTTGATGTGCACACTGTTTCCAATATATGCCTTGTCTTAATAATTGAATTTTTCCTAGTGTAGACATAATTGTGTTTTTATGTAGCTTCCAAAAAATGTTGCACTGCGCTAATCGCTCGGGGATTTAATGTCGATAATATCGAAAGCCAGAACGCTTTTGCACAAGAAGATAATTGTTCGTGCCGTCAGGTGGTACTATGTGAAACTGTATAAAATGGATATCGGAGAAAATACTCGCGTATCCTTGTCTGTTAAGCTTGATAGAACAAACCCAAGTGGAATTCATATCGGTAAGAACACTGCGCTTGCATTTGGTGCCGCTGTAATTACCCATGACTTCGTAAATCGCAAGCATTACGATACCTACATAGGCGAGTGCTGTTTCATAGGCGCTAGATCGATTATTATGCCAGGTCGGCGTGTCGGTAATAATTGCATAATTGGAGCAGGTGCTGTTGTGCTAAAGGATGTTCCAGACGGGTCGGTGGTTATTGGTAACCCAGGAGTAGTTGTCGAAAGAGGAATTCTCACTGGAGTTTGGGGTACTAGGGCAAAGAAAGAAGATATTTCTACATTAGAAGTGACTGTTAATTAATTTGAGGAAAGAAATGAAAGAAAAAATTCGCTCAATTTTTATCGAGATGTGGAATGAAGACCACGGGAGCGACCCAATTCAATTGGAGGACGATACGGTTTTGCTAGAGACTGGGCTCGATAGTATGGGTTTTGCGGTGTTTGTGGCCCGTCTTGATGAAGAACTTGGCTTTGATCCGTTCACAGTCGCTACTGAAGCGGTGTATCCCGTTACGTTCGGAGAGTTTGCCGATTTTTACGTCAAGTATGCGCCGAAATAATGACTTTTGTTTCGGCTGTACTGGATAATCGTCGCGGCTCTACTGAGAGCCTTCTTGTTCGTGAAGGTGATGCTGAGTTATTGATTCAGGATTTCCTAGCGGCTGCTGATGGCAGTGATCGAGTTTGTAGAAAAATCGCGGTTTCGACAAGTTCATCGATATTCTTAATCAGGGTATTGGCTGCTGCAGATGGACGTGCTGAAAGTATCCTTCTCCTGTCGCCAGCTCTACCAGTCGACACCGTCTTTGAACTGATGAGGCAGTGTAGCTGTGAAGAGATTTATAGCGACCGGCTAGATATCCCAGGTAGCAAGTCCAGTCCTCCGAAATGGAATTGCAGCTCAACCTATGAAACAACTTGGCTTCTTACAACATCTGGAACTACTGGAGTTCCTAAAGTTGTTCAGCACACATTTCATTCGATTTCAGCATCAACCAAATCTGGAGCAAGTTTATTTGATGCCAGATGGGGGTTGTTGTTTGAAGCATCGCGATTCGCGGGAATGCAGGTTCTGTTTCAGGCATTAATCGGTGGAGGCGTTTTGCTTGCCACGCCTGGAGAATGGTCGCTGGGAGAGAAGGTAAGCTACTTTGCGGCGACGGGCTGCACACATCTTTCGGCGACTCCAACTCTATGGAGAAAGATGTTAATGTCTCCAAGATTTGCTGAATTGCAGTTACGTCAATTGACAGTTGGAGGTGAGATCGCTGACTCGAATCTTCTAGCCGGCCTTAGTCATGCTCAGCCGCAAGCGCGGATTAGTCATATATATGCCTCCACAGAAATTGGCGTTGGTTTTGCTGTTCATGATGGGCTGGCTGGCTTCCCGAGTGCGTTTTTGCAAGGGGTAACTGGAATTGACCTCAAAGTGATTGATGGTGTTCTTTGGGCGAAACCCGCTGATGCGAGATCCACAATATTTGCAAATCACATCGAGCGTGACGCTGATGGATTTGTGTGTACCGGCGATAGAGTGAATGTTACGTCCGAGCGAGTCTTTTTCCTTGGTCGTGAAAGCTCTCTGGTAAATATTGGTGGTGTGAAAATTCAGATCGAGGACGTTGAGGCAGTTATCCGATCACATCCAGACGTTTCTGAGTGCTACATTGAGGCAAAAACAAATTCGTTTAGTGGTTCAGTTCTTGTTTTAACACTGGCACTCATTCCTGGCGCAATTGAAGCAGAAGCAAGGCGTGACATAAGACAATGGTGTAAAGACAGACTCCAACGAGAGGCTCAACCCGCAACAATACGAATTGTCGAACAGATTAATTCTTCCCCCGCCGGAAAAATTAGTAGAGTGGTGTAATATGAAGAAAATAATCGTGACTGGTGCATCGCGTGGTCTTGGATTGGCGATAGTTCAGATTCTTTTACATGAGGGCTACTACGTAATCGGTACAAGCCGGACAGAGTCAACAGCACTCAAGGAAGTCGTGGCGGATTTTTCTGATCGTTTTACGTATCGAAGACTTGATGTAAGCAACCTTGAAGAGGTTGAGAGGTTTGGACGAGAAATTGTGAAAGAGGAAGGGCGTATTTACGGACTTGTAAATAACGCTGGAATTGGAACGGACGGAATACTTGCAACTATGCACCGCACGGACATCCAACAAATCGTCGCGACCAATTTGCTCGGGCCTATGATCCTCACAAAATATATAATGCGTTCGATGCTTGCAAAGAAAGAGGGTCGTATCATTAATATAAGTTCTATTATTGCGAGTACCGGATTTCATGGCTTAGCAGTATATGGTGCGACCAAAGCAGGTCTTGAAGGTTTTACGCGATCACTGTCGCGAGAAGCGGGAAAACTGCGAGTGACAGTGAATTGTGTCGCACCAGGATATATGGAAACCGAAATGACGGCATCACTAGCAGGCGACAAATTGGAGTCAGTACGTCGTCGCGCACCGTTAGGACTTCCCCATCCGAAGCAAGTGGCGGCCGCGGTCAGCTACCTGTTGTCTGATAGTGCGGCCGCAGTTACAGGGACGGTTCTGACAGTCGACGGTGGAAGTACGGCGTAGATAGACCTCTACCCTTTGATCCGCCTCAATTGTATAGAGCTATTTTGTAGTTTGTGAACGTATGATTGGAAAGTATTTATATCCTATGGCGACGGTTTGGCCTATGCGCGGCGCGTAGTAAATGACATAACGAAATTACAATATGCAGTTGCGGAGTCGGCTTTTCATTAGCTGACTGACTCTGGGTTACGATTGTGTCAGCTCCACCATACGGTTAACTTTAGCTATGGTGCAAAGTCTTCGACAATCTGCTAGCTTAAGTAATTGACCCAGTTTGAATGTCACCGTGAATAGAAGCTATCCTATAGTCTGATAGTCTTTCAGAAGCTGCTAGTGAAATGTAGGATGACTGAATGGTTAATACTGTCCTTCTGCGTCATACATACCCGACTAGATAACTGAGCAACCTCGATGTCCGACAGTGAGCACTTGGGAGAGATAGATATCAATATATGATTACGGTCTAGCATGATGCGCGCTTTCTCAAGATCGCCACCTTTTTTGGCAAAATACATAGAGGATGACGTAGTTCACGATGTACGTCACCCTAAAGCAGTTTCACAGGTCTTTATTTGAAATGGCTTAACGGTACTCGCAGTTCCGTCGCACGCATAATGACGAGCTTTCATCCATATGAACTCCATTTCGTATCGTTGTAAGTCCAACGGTCCAAGCCAGAGGTTTCTCAACCACTATGACAAACACATCATAGGTGATGCGATGCTAATTTGCGACATTTGTTATAATCACACCGCGTAGTTCCCGACGAGTAATCCTTGCACATGCGGGTTTGGCACTGCGCTTGAGAAGGTGTGGCCGATTTTTTCCCTGACCGATCGGTATTTGTACATCAAAGTTCTATCCAGACTGATGCCGCGATAGAGTGCGTCGAAAAGCGGGTGGGCTTTACGAAGCTCTACGTAGACCCGGCTTTCCTTCTCGGTCCACGGGAAGAATGTGCCGTGCCATGGTTTGGGATGCGCCATATAGTGAACCAGAGCCAGTGACGACATATCCACCAGATGAAGGAATTGCTTGGGGAAATTCCAACGGTTGGAGATCAGGGTCAGTGAGCGTCCGCACACGTAGTTGAGAGCCCCCTGGTCATGTTTGCCTTCGCATGCATCCGGATTGCTCGCAAACAGTGCCAGGGCTTCCTGGCCTATCCAACCATCACGGTGAAATTTCAAAACACCGGCATTGAAATAGTGGCTGTCTGCGCCACCCAGAAGCATTTTACGGATGGACATGTAATCACGGGCGGCAAAAAATCGTCCCTGCGGAACAAATGTGCTTTCCAATGCATAGAGGCTGCTGACGATCTGTGTGTCGCCATCGAAATAGATGATCTGCGTATAATGTTTCGGAAGGACCTCGCACAGCACGAGTTTGGCCATTGTGCTGACGCTGATGCGTCCTTGAAAATGTTCGCCATTCAGATGCCCAAGGCAATCCGTCAGGGCATCAGCGGCGTCAACGAGTTCAACACCTTTTTCTTGAAGAAGCGCCTGCAAATCCTTGAAGTTATCGATCTTCTCGGACATCAACACGCAGACATCCGTTTTTGAATTGGCAAATTTACGGGCCTGAATTGCCGATAGGAATGTTGGGAAGGAATATTCCACATCTGAAACATACACGATACACTGCGTATTCATGGGTATTTCCTCACGTTTCTAAAATCACTGCTGAAAAATATGAGATCATCATGCTACTGGCCCGATCGGTGTTTTGGCGCTCATATTGGGAAACGGGTAAAACACACCCATTTCCAATTGCCGGGAAACTGGCGCAAATGCTGGAGACAGGCAGCCGATTGCCAATGCGGCCATGATGCTGAACAGCAATCCCAAATCCGTGCTGCTTCCAGACACTGTTGCAGAAACCACCTGTGAAATGCAGGCCATGATCGCCGCCATGCCGATCGCCCGATGCTGGGAGGAAATGGTTTTCGACGGTTTCCAATACAGCTTGACCATGCTGTAGAAAAATATCGTGAAAAGCAGCGTACCAATCAGACCGACATTTGAAAGCAAGGCAAACAGGAAACTTGATGCGCGCACCGTGCCAAGACCACCGCCGAAGGTGGATGTCTCAAGAAAGGAAATAAGTGACAATCTGTTCCAGGATGTGCGTTCTTCACCGGATTGCGACTGCATCTTGTCTGAAACGGCGATATCCACCAGCCCGCTGATAGCATTCCAGACGTCAGGAAGCAGCATCAATGCCATGATAAGGCATGGAATGCCCACCAGCATCACCATCAAAAATGGCGCGTGTCGGCCGACAGTCCCTCCGGTGATTGTCTGTTTCAGGCAGACAATAACGATCAGCGTGAACATGACGACGCTCGCCGCATAGGCCGTGGTGGATGTGCTCATGATGATGCTAATCCCAAGCAACAAGCTGAGAGGACCAACCCATCTGCTTGGGTATTTGTCCAGCCAAAGCATCAGTGTGAATACAAAAAATACAAGTGCCACAGAACTATAGGCACTGGCTTCGGGGAATGAGCCGACGATGCGCTTGAAACCGCCCAAGGTCTCGGCTGTGTGCATCGTGTAATTTGCGTTTCGGATGAAGTCGAGAAATTCGGGGTAACCGATAAAAAACGTACTCGCATCAATAGCCGCGAATAGGAAACATAAGGCTGCCGTTGCAATCAGTCGTCTCGCGATAAACTCGGCATGGCCAAGCAGAGTAAAACCGCTGATCATCGCAAAACACGCCAACCCGCCAAGCAGGTAGACTGCTTGGGTGATGTTTGATGAACCCGGGGCAAGCGGCATAGCGATCGTGGAAATGTTGCCAAGAGAATCCCTGGCTGACGAATAAACCAGTGTTGCTCCTGCAAATATGCGTGGCAGGAAAATCGCTGAGGCAACAGAAAACAGCACATAGAATGCAAACCAGAAGCCTGCCGCAGGAGGTGCGAGGCTCCGGATCGAGGCTTGTATTTCATTTGGGCGTCGCAGGACGGTAAGTGCAAGGAACAATACCATCAGGTGGCTTGGCTGAATGCTGCCGCCGCCGAGAGCTGGTAATTGTAATGCTGCCGCAGCCCCGAGCAAGGTCATAAAACACAAGGCAGTGATCGCCAGATGAGACCCGCGGAAAAAAGCGATGACGCCAACCATAAACACCAGATAACCAATGGGTTCCAGTGTCATGCTGTATCCATATTTCGGGCAATCCCGCTACGGTGAATAGGGACGACAGGTGGGTTCGGCATTGTCAAATGTTCATCACGTAGTGGGATCATTGCGCTGTTCTCCGCTCAAACGGTCGGGAGATATCGGCAATATCGGAAGGAATGCCTGTTGTCGCAGTTGGTTCGGTGGTGGTGGTGGTGGTGGATGAATGCTGAAACGCAGCCGCACTACCAGTCCCTGCCAAATCGAAACCGACCTCAACGAGATCATGTGGTAGAATGGATGTTGTCGCATCGGCTACGATTTCCTGGTAAGCTCCATTTTCACCTCGAC
>NZ_DAMDBP010000013.1:6749-34191 GCF_032092815.1 Agrobacterium sp.
GGTTATCTTGAACATGCGTTGGGTTTGCTCAAACGATGTGCCCTCAGCTCCGTTCTTTGCGATCTGTGCGCTGTAACCTGCTTGCTCACCCAGCAATTGCGCAACCTGAATATCGATGTTTGCTTTTCCAATCGATATCTCGATGGTGTTCAGCTCCTGCTGGTTTTCTGCATTATGTTTGTTGATGATATTTGCCTTGCTGCGTTGGCTTTCGCTTAGGGCTTGCCGCGCTTTTGTCAGGGCAATTTCCAAATCCAGCAGGTTACTTTCCGTCTCGGCCAATCCTCGATCAAGTGAATACTGACGGGATGTGGTGGTCAAACCCTTGCTGACAAGGCTGTTGACGGATTCCAGTTCTTTTCTCGCGCTTGCGATCTGGCGTTTCTGGGATTCAATTTTTGCTTCCAGCGACTGGATCTCATGGCTGTAAAGTGACGTCAAATCTTCAGCCGCGGAGATCTGACTTTCAATGTCCACGCGTCGAAGACGCATCAGGTTCAGCTCTTCGAGACGGGATTTTTCAACGGATGGTGTTGCTTCAATGTCCTCGGGGAGGGTGAAGTCATTTTGGCCGGCAATTTCGGCCTGTAGACGCGCCTTGCGGATGACGAGATCCTGCCGGTTCAGTATCCCCGCGCGATAGGCTCCCGCGGCTTCGATACGGTCCCGCTCAAAAACGGAACTACCATCGCGGGAACGCAAAAAACCGCCTGCGATGCTAACTGCTTTCATGACCGTCATGCCTGCCTCAAACGGGTAGCGTCCAGGTGTCTGAACTGTTCCGGTCACGAAGATTGGCGCATGCTGCGCCACCTCAATGGATATGAAGGGCTTCGATTGGAAACCGGCTCTCACGGCCAGTTGTTCTGCAATGTCTCCAGCCAATTGCTCTGTCGTTTTGCCGGCAGCAAGCACCTGTCCTGCAACCGGGACCGAGACATTGCCCCCCGCATCAACGGTATAGACGCCGCCCAACGCTTCCCAGCTTGCATATTGCGCATCCGTTGAACGCCATTCGACGACACGCAGCGTCAGCTTGTCTTCGGTGACGAGCTTGTAGTCATCTGCCTGGGCATGGCCAACCCAAGTCGTCATGAAGCACAGGGACCAAAACAGGCATTGAACGAGGTTGCGGCTTAGGTAAGTGGTCAACAGAGATGCCATCATTACCGTTCCACTTCCTGTTTCGCAGTTGCAGAGCCTGCGGCTGATTGAGCAAATTGTGGCGTAATCTCCAGTATGCGCTCCGGTGAGGATGTGCCTTTGATGATATCGCCAAGTGCCAGAAGATTGCCGCGAAACCGGCCGCGCCGATCAATGTCCTTGTCACCACGTACCAGACCGGTGACATTCGCCGTAAGGTTCATTGTCGCCTGCACAAAGGCTCTTCCGACAGACATCGTGCCTTTGCGGGAGAGATAATAGGGATTTGCGATCTGCGAATAACCAAGGCGATTTCCCGGTTGACGGCCGGACTTCACCCCTAAATGCACACCTCTTGCCGCTTTAACCTGCACGGATTGCCCGAAGCGGGCAATCAGCCGGCTGAAGTCGACATCTTCAAGCCATCCATAGAGTGGAAGTCTTTCATCAAACCGCAGGCCCTGAGTAACAACGATGCTCATGCGCAACGCCATGTTGCAGCCATATGCGTTGTAGGTGTTGACCAGTTCGCTGTCTGGCTTGCGTGACACGCGGATGATGTCCAACGCCTGTCGTAATTCAAGACCGCCCGAGAGAATGCCATCCGCGAGCACATGGCCGGTTGCAATGGCGATATCCGGGTTTTCGGAAAAGGATTTTTTCATCTGGATGAAAAAATCGGGTGAGGGGATAAAATCGTCATCCAGAAAAACGAGAATGTCTGCGCGACCAGCAGCTGAGGCAAGAATGCGGTTGCGCTGGATGGTCAATCCCCGTTGACCGGTCAACAGCTCGACGCAGGTGTTGGTTGCCAAATCCCCGGCATGGCTCATATCAGGCACACATACGACAATTGCATCCGGCTGATTGGTCATGGTCTGTAAATATGACACCGTCTGGTTGAGGATGTCAGGGCGGCCAGCAGATGCGATGCCAACGATGATGCACATGTCACTCTGGCAGAAACTTTTGTCTAAAAGTGGTGGATCGCAAGCCTGTGTTTTCAAATGTGATCTTGAACTTGGTGTGCGCATCAGACGGTCCCCGCTGGCGAAGAGTTCAAAACTGCCCCGAGCACGTCGACGCCAACGCCGCGCAAATCTTCAATCACGCGAAGAGCGCTGTCTGTGGCGGTTTCTCCATAGGTCATGACAAGAATGATACCATCGAGCTCTGGTGCAATTGCGCTTGCATCGGGAGAGTTGGTGGCAGGGGAAATATCAACGAACACGGTATCAAATTGTGATTTCAGTTCAGCCAGTTTGAGCTCGGTACGGTGTGAACTCAGCCTCACAGCCGGTGTGGTACCTGTGCGTGTACCAATTGGCAGGAATTTCAAATCTGGCAAAATACGAAGCATTGCGCCTTGCAGCAGGTTCGGTGCATCCAATACGTTGGCCAGGCCAATCGCGTCGGATGGTGCCATCAACTTGCTGAGCCCTGAGTTGATATATTCCGCATCCACCAGCAGCGTCCGCGAACCGGATGCGGCTGATAAAATGGCCATTTCGCATGCAATCGTTGAAGTTCCGACCTGACGATCAACACCAACAATGCCAATGAGCGTTTTGTTTTTTCGCCTCAGACCTGCCACACGTGCAGATAGATCGGCTATGCCGGGAATGAATTGCTGCTGATCATGACCTGCGCCGCCCGGCTTTGACAACTGGCGTGTCCGCCGCAGTCCTGCGGTCTTGGTCAGGGGGGCAACGAAATTAAGCCCAGCCATATTTGTAAATGCATGTGGCCGTCTTATCCTGCGGTCTGTGCCATGAAGGAAAAGCGCTGCCATGCAGCCTGCACCGAGGCCAGCAATCATCGAAAATGCCATGATAAGGCTTGATCTTGGCCGATCTTTCGATAGAGGCGGCGTTGCCTTGGAGACAATCGTTACATCTGATACCGGATAGCTGATGCGGTGCTTTGCTTCGGCAAACTGATTGAGAGTGTTTTCAAAGAGTTTGCGGCGCGCATCCGTGGCACTTTGCAACTCCGCCAGTTTGAACTGATCGCGAGGATCACCCTTGAACGCGGCAAGCGCATTTGAGGCCTCGGTGAGATCCTTTTGTTGCAATTCGACGAATTTCTCGAGCCAGGCACTATATTGGCGTGCGGCCTGTGCTTTCATCTCGATGTTCTTGCTGATGTATTCTTCGGCAACCGTATCGGCAATTCGAGCTGCCATGATCGGGTCCGTCGCCGAGGCCGACACTTCAATGATGGTCGAGCGCCCAACACGCCGCAGTAAGACCATGTTTTGCAAGCGGGCTGCAACACGCTCTGCCCGCGCGGTTTCCGGATCGCTGTTGCCGGTGGGCGCGCTTGGCTCACCGGAGCCTATCAGCATGCCTTTCAGGCGTTCCATTAACCCGGGTGCCTTGTCTGCAAAGGCAGGATCAGCCGCCAGATTGAGTTTTTTTGCAGTCGCATCCATCACATCGGTTGAACGGGCGATTTCCAGCTGCGCTTCGACATAGGCATCTTCAGCAACCGAGCGTTGGGTTTCAGTCGTTGGTATCTGCGGGAAAATCAGCAGTTGCGTGTTGGCCACAAAAATGCGGTCGGCCACAAGCAAATAAGCAAATGCCAGCAACATTAATGCAATCGTCGAGCCGGTGATGATGCGCCACCGCAGTTTCAGGAAAAATGCGACATCCGCCAGACCGAGAGAAGTCCCGTCTTCCTGCCTTCCTTGCGAAAGAGGGTATAAGGAGGTTGTTCTGAAAATCTGGTTGGAACTCATCAAACAATATCCTGGAATGCAGATTGGCAGAGAAATCGATATCAATAGATGCTGGGATCAAAATTGGATCAGTAGGATCCTTTTTGAGACAAAAGTGCTGGTATCGTTTTTGCTAGGATGGTCATGTCAAACCACAGCGACCAGTTGCTGATGTAATAGAGGTCAAGAGAAACGCGGTGTTCATAGCTCACGTCACTGCGTCCGCTGATCTGCCAGTGACCGGTTACACCGGGACGTTTTGACATGTAGGCGGCAATATGATCGCCATAACGAGGCAGCTCTTCCGCCGTCACCGGACGAGGGCCGACAAGGCTCATTTCACCCCGTAAAACGTTAATCAGTTGCGGCAGCTCATCAAGACTGGTGCGCCGTAATATGTTGCCGATAAAGGTGATCCGGGGGTCGCACTTCAATTTGCGGGATTTTTCCCACTCTTCTCGCGCCACCGGATCATTTTTTAGTAGCTCGTCCAGTCTGGCGGCGGCGTTCACGCTCATAGACCTGAACTTCAGACAGCCGAAGCTCGCGCCAGCAAGCCCGATCCGTTTGTGCGAATAAAACACAGAACCACCGTCAGAAAAACGCACCAGCAGGGCAATAACAATAAAGACGGGAGACAGCGCTATGAGAGCAACAACAGCAACCAGAATATCCAGTGCTCTTTTGGCTATTTTTTGAAATGAAAAATCAGGTTCTGCACTAACAGCTTTCAAGCTGCGTGTATTTTGCTGCATCGAACCCCTCATCAATTTTTGAATAAGAAGAGCCTAATTTGATGCATTGCAACAACCTTGTCTGTGACCAAGGTCATAATGCTTAACAAATGTTTATGATAATGTTCTACTAAGTCTTGTTGTGAGTAATTGAAATGAAACTGTTTGTTGATTAATCATCTTCGGCGTTTCAGAGTAATTTTGATGCTTAATAATAATACATGTTGCTGATTTTTCATTCAAACTAATAAAAATTGCATATTAGAATTGACATTTATTGTTGTTTGGCGAATGATTAGTAACGGCTTTTATCGTAATAAGAATATATGTGTAATATATCTGCAATAGTCGTATATTCTTGTAAGTATAGATATATTTTGCGATTGCTTCCTTCTTGAGTCAAGAATGATTTCCCGGACAATCGTTTAACGTTTTGCATTACTCGGTATTTCTGGAGAATTCGCAGATGAATGGCGTTTCGCATGCCAATTTTTTGGCAAAGACAACGAATGCAAATTTTTCAACTATAGCTGGCGCATTCGCCGATTGCGTCCTTGTTGCATCCGACAGGAAGCTCCGCAAATTCAGCAGAGGTGAGATTATTATTGGAACGGGCATTGAAACCGACCTGTTCGCCCGTGTTGAAAGCGGTCTCGTAGCTGCAAGTACCATGTTGCCGGATGGACGTGAATTTATTCTGGAGATCGTGGCGGCCGGTGGATTGATTGGTGAACTTGCTGTTCTCAACAAACAATCCTTTCTTCTTGAATACCGTGCGATTTCAGATTGTGAACTGCACTTTTCTGATGGCAGACGACTGAGGGATTCTTATGCACGCAACCCGCGTGTCCAGGAAGAAATCCTCTCCCGTGCCATGGCCCGCGTCAGTGAACTTGAACAGCGTCTTATTTCAAATGCCGGCTCCAGTCTGCTGAGCCGCCTTGCTGGCACCATCTTGCGTTTGACGACGGTTTATACCCGCGCTGGCAACGGCACGACCGACGAACTCAAGATCTCACAACATGAATTGGCGGCTACCCTTCCTGCATCGCGGGAGAAGGTCAATCAATGCCTCAAGCGCTTGCGCGAGTGCAGGGTGATCGATGCCAGCCACGGAATAATCTACATCCGCAACCGCAACGCCTTGCAGATGTTTGCGAACGGGACATCCCCGTCAAGGTGATCTGCTGTCCCCGACGGGACCTTTTCTCCAAACTTTTTTGATCCTTGTGAATTCAATTCCCACACTTCGCGCAGTTTGTGCGGGGCACGAGAAGTATTTTCTAAAGTTCTGATAATTCGTTTTATTTTTGAAAGCAGGCGGCGACATGACCTCGCTCTATCATGACAGATTTGCTGATGTTGACCGGTCGTCGGGCAGGGATGTGGTTCGTGCAGATTTGGGCGGGTATGCGGGGCGTGATGCGCCAAACGTCGAACTTGAGCGTATTGTCATCATTGACGATTATTCGATGGCCAGAGGGGGCGCGACGACGCTGTCCTTGCTGTCAGTACGGCTGTTTCGGCAACAGGGCATTCCAGTTACCTATATTTGTGGTGATAGCGGTGCCAATGAAGAGTTGCACGCCATTGGCGTAGAGGTGGTGGCACTTGGCGCGCAGGATTTGCTCAACGCAACCAAGTTCAAGGCCGTCGTCAACGGTGTTTATAATGTTGCGGCCTTGCGTTTGCTGGAAAGCTGGATCCTGCAAAACGACACGCCTAACACGGCATATCACGTCCACGGTTGGTCGAAGATTTTGTCGCCAGCGGTGTTCAAGGCTCTTGCAGCTGTGGCCAGACGTTGTGTCGTCCACGCGCATGACTTTTTCACAGCCTGTCCAAACGGCGCTTTTTTCGATTACCAGGCGCAACATATTTGCCATCGCAAACCGCTCGGGCTGAGTTGCATTTCAACGGCCTGTGACAAAAGAAGTTATTCACACAAGCTTTGGCGCGTTGCGCGGGGATCCCGCATCACCAATCTCCTGACGGATAACAGGGATTTCGGCACCATCGTGTTGCTACACGAAAAGATGGCCAGCTTTCTTGTTCAGGCCGGTTATGAAAAAGAACGGCTTGTCACAATCAGAAATCCGGTTTCGGTTTTGTCGAAGAGCCGTATCGAGGCAGAAAACAACAATGAATTTGTCTTCATCGGTCGCTTGGATGAAGAAAAAGGTATCGAGGATGCCATTGCGGCTGTTGAAAAAGCTGGCGCGCGCCTTTGTGTGATCGGCGACGGGCCACTCAAAGGCAGGTACTCTCAATTAAACCCTCAGATACGTTTTGTTGGCTGGCAGTCGCATGAAGAAATCGGCCAGGTAATCCAGACGGCGAGCGCACTTTTGATGCCATCGCGATATCCCGAACCGTTTGGGCTTGTTGCTATCGAAGCAGCACGAAGCGGTTTGCCGGTGATCATGTCCAGCAGTGCATTTCTGGTGGAGGAAATGGTGGCCGCAGGCATGGCGCTCAGCTGCGATACCAAAAATATCGACGTGTTTTCAGACGTATTGCAGCAGTTCAACGATCTTGCACCATCACAACGCCGCATCATGAGCGAGCGTGCATTTCAATATTCGCAACCTTTTGCACTGACGCAGGAACAATGGCGCGATGCTCTTGTCCGCGAATATTGCAAGCTGGTCGACGCACGTATTGCGCCTTCGACAGCATCATACATTTCATAAGGGAGGTAAGCGCGTGACACCTGAAGCAAACGCCCATAGTCTGGAACCCAAGCCCTTCACGGCTGAAGTCTCTGTTACAAAAAAAATACGGTTTTGCCGTCCCCCAAGAAGTTGAAGGTCGCCATCGTACATTACTGGCTTGTCTCCATGCGCGGTGGTGAGAAGGTCGTTGAAGAGCTGTGCCGCATGTATCCGCAGGCGGATATCTTCACCCTTGTCTGCAACAGAGACAAGCTGAGTGACTTTCTGAAAACCAGAAACATCAAAACATCCTTTTTGCAAAAAATACCTGGTGCCAAGCGTCACTATACAAAGATGCTGCCTTTGATGCCGTTCGCACTCGAGCAGTTTGATCTGCAGGATTACGACCTGGTTATTTCAAGCGAATCCGGCCCGGCCAAGGGCATCATCACCCGGCCAGACGCCCTGCATATCTGCTACTGTCACTCGCCCATGCGGTATCTATGGGATCAGTGTCACGTCTACCAGAAAGGGCTACCCCGCTTGGGTAAGGCAATGATGTCGCTGACGGCGCCGTTGCTGCGGACATGGGATGTGACGACGGCCTCGCGCGTTGACGTGTTCGTTGCCAATTCAACCTATGTGGCCAACCGCATCCGCAAATTTTACGGACGTGAGGCGGAGGTGATTTATCCCCCCGTATCGGTCGATGATTTTGATGTGGCCACAGATCCGGGTGAGTTTTATCTCTATGCTGGCCAGTTGACGACCTACAAGCGGCCAGACATTGCCGTTAGGGCCTGCACGCAGAGCAACCGTAACCTCATTGTCATCGGGGAGGGCGAGCAGGAGGCGTATCTGAAATCAATCGCGGGCCCCACCGTGCATTTCATGGGGCATCAGCCTTTTTCAGTTTTGAAAGATCATTTGCGTCGCTGCCGCGCGCTGCTTTTCCCGGGCACAGAAGATTTTGGCATTCTGCCGGTCGAAGCAATGGCAAGCGGACGTCCGGTTCTGGCGTTTGATGCAGGTGGTGCGCGCGAAACTGTTTCCACCTCTGAGGTCGGTTGCAGATTTGAGCCGCAGAATGTCGAGGGGCTTATCGAGACCCTGGATGCTTTCGAAAATATCGAAACGCATATGGAGCCTAAGGCAATTCGCGATCATGCCCTGAACTTTTCCAATCAGGTGTTTCAGGAGCGTCTTGGCAATCTTATCGAGCAGCACCTGGCCAAACGCGCAGAGGCGCCCAACGATGCGGCGTTTGCCAAAACCGGCAAGTTACAGCCTCGCGAAGCTCCAACGGTCATCAAGGCGGTAAAGTCCGCCCCGGCAGGCTTGTGAACGTGTGATGGCGGAACAGTTCTTGCCAGAAGTCAAAGGTGAGGCAGAGGCAATCTGGTGACAGTTTCTCAAAAGACAGCCACCGCGAGTATCTGGACAATTGGCGGCAAGTTCCTCGCGCGGATACTGGATTTCGTGACGCTTCTGGTCCTGGCGCGCTTGTTGTCACCGGACGATTTTGGGCTTGTTGCGATAGCGACATCACTGCTTGTTATTGTTGAAGCTGTTTTGGACTTACCTTTGGTGCAGGCGCTGGTGCGGCAGTCCGAACTGTCGCGCGCCATTCTTAAAACGGCATTCACTCTCAGTCTGTTGCGAGGCGCCGTCATCGTTGCTGCCATGCTCTTAATGGCCTGGCCGTTTGCGTGGTTTTATGACGAGCCACGATTGTTTGCCCTGATTGCCGTCATATCGCTTGCACCTGCCATGCGCAGTATCAACAGCCCAGGCATGGTCGTTTTTATGCAGGCCTTTGATTTCAGGCGCGATTTCATTCTGGATATCGGCGGCAAGTTTCTGACGCTGATCTGTTCGGTTTCTGTGGCCTATATGACGGGCAGCTACTGGAGCCTTGCGGTTGGCACGGTGGTTGGGCCTGCATTTTCAGCCGTTGTGTCTTATATTTTTGCCCCGGTGCGTCCTGGTTTCAGCCTTTCCGAATGGGGCTTGTTTCGTGACATGATTGGCTGGAACAGCGTGGCGCAAATCTTGACGTCGCTGACCTGGCAGATGGACCGTCTTTTGCTGCCGCGATTTACGCCCCTCTCCACATTTGCAGCGTTCAGTGTCGCGGATAATCTGGCCTCGATTACCCATCAGACTTTCGTAAATCCACTGATGCGTCCCTTGATGGTGGCGTTTGCCCGTCTGGACGACAAACCTAAGCTGCAAGTCGCTTACATGAAAGCGACCGGTGCCATCACACTTGTTGCTACACCGCTGCTGATTGTTCTTGCGCTGCTCGCCGAACCTTTGATCCACATTATTCTCGGTGAGAAATGGGTAATGGTCGCGCCGATCCTGCAAGTTCTTTGCCTTGTAAATCTGTTCAGCCTGCCCGCAAATCTGATGCCAGCGCTGGCGATGGTTCTGGATAAAACGCGTTATCTGGCATTGCGCACATGTCTGGAATTTGCGGTGAGAACACCGGTGGCCATCATCGCCATACCGATGCTGGGTATAACAGGTGCATTTTATGCCAGGTTTGTCACCGTGTTCATCGCCTATGTGGTGTCGGTGATCATCACCAAGCGTCTGATCGGCTTGTCATGTCTGGCGCAATTCTGGGCTTTTGCCAAACCTTTGGCGGTCGGCATTCCTGCTGCAGCATTCCTGTTTTCAATAGAACCCCAACTGTCATCGATGGCACCGAGTTTTGAACTTGCGGTCGTGCTGGTGATGGCGGGTGGTGCGGCACTTGTTTTTTATTGGGTATCGGCACTTTTGGTGTGGCGATTGATGGGGCGTCCTGCGGGGCTTGAGGCTTTGGTCGTGCAGAGGCTGTGTGCTTTTGTCCCTGTACTTCCTTTTCAAAAAGGAGTTTCCCGATGACCAATTCATTTTCGTTGAAACAATCGGTTGTCCGCAAAAACCTGTCGTGGTTCGGATGTCTTGTCCTTGCTGTCGTTGCGGGCCTGACCGTGTGGTTGTTTTTGACAAGGCCCGCCTCTTCTGAGGAGACGCTCGACATCAACGACTTCGAGCAGACCTTTGCCGAGGATTTTGACAGTCTTGATGTGTCCCCATGGGGCGAGAATGGCTCACGCTGGATTGCCCACACGCCTTGGAATGGCGATTTTGGAGACGCCAAATTTTCAGACCCTACCGAGGGTTTTCCTTTTACCACCACGGACGGCATTCTCAGCATTGAAGCTAGAAAAGCCCCTGACGGTAAATGGTATTCCGGACTCCTTGCATCGACCAACCCCAAGGGGGAGGGGTTCTCTCAGCAGTTTGGGTATTTTGAAGCGCGCATGAAACTGCCGCCCGGAAAAGGCGTGTGGCCGGCTTTCTGGCTGATTGGTGTGGACCGCTCCAAGTTTACGGCTGAAATTGACGTTATCGAATATTACGGCCGAAAAAATTACGAGTTTAGCAGCGGTTATCACATATGGCGCCAGGACCATGGCGGCGAAAACAGCAGCGATGGCAAATGGACAATCGTGCCGGATGGCATATTGAATGATGAGTATCATACCTACGGTGTCGAGATAACACCCGACAAAACCACAATCTATCTTGACCGAAAGGCGATATGGAACTTCAAGACACCGCCTGAGTTCCACGTGCCATTTTTCCCGCTGGTAAATCTCGCTCTTGGGCCGGGTTGGCCAATCGACGAAACGCCCAACCCGTCGATCCTTCTCGTGGATTATATTCACGTGTTCAAACGAAAGACACCGGTTTCGACTGAATAACCGGATAAGCGTACCATGCATTACGCCGCTTCGGCGGCGTCAATGCGTGACATGCCACCAACCACACCGGCAAAGTCGCGCCACACGGCAGTAGCGCCGCTGCGCCATTGATCAAGCGACTCCGGTTCAAAAAGTTGCCCGCCATGAGATAATGCCGTTTGCACTGAGGCTGCCTCATCCTCGACAATCAGTTGGTTGAAGTAGTCGGCACCAGCTGCTGTTTCTTCTGACAATACCCTCTTTTCATCATCAGACAGACCACTCCAGAAACTGCTGGCAAAATAGACCACGCCGGATGCGCGGATGTGGCCCGTCTGCGTCATGCAGGGCACGACTTCATACAGTTTGAAACCGGCATAGGCCGATTTCGTCAGGTCCATGGCATCTGCCACACCGGAGGCAAGGGCATTGTAGGTTTCAGTGATTGGTATGCCGACAGGAACCGCACCAAAGGCACTCCACAGTTTTGTGTGCAGAGGGCTTTGAATAACCCTGATTTTCTGGCCTGCGATATCCTGCGGTGTGCGGACGGGTTCTTTTGTCAGGAGGTGGCGGGCGCCGTAATCGATAAACCCGCCAACAACGAATTGCTGTTCCAGCAGGCCGGCTCGCAAACTGTCGCCGATATTGCCATGAACAACCCTTTTCAGGTGGTCGCCATCACGAAATAGGAATGGCAGGTCGAGAAGTTGCAGTTGCGGCACCCAGCCCGACAATGCAGACACTGTAGAGAGGCTGGCCTGAACGGAGCCAAGCCGCATGCTTTCCGCCACTTCCTTTTCGCCGCCCAGTGCACCATTGGCGACGATGTTGAAACGGAAGCGACCCGGCAGACGGGCGTCAACCCGAGCAGCAATCTGTCGCCAGATTTTAGTTTCCGGTTTGTCTTCTCCCAAAAGCGACGCGACAGTGATCACCTGTGTTCTGGCGTAGGCCGGTTTCATCACTCCGGGCAATGGCAGAACGGCAGTTGCGAGGCCAAGGCTTTTCAAAAACATACGGCGAGGAAGTTTATGCACGGAAAGAATCCTTTCAGCGGAAAATGAGCGCGTAGGCACATAAAATGACAAGAGAAGCCAGAAGGGCCGCCAGATAGGGCAACATGGCGCGAAACAGCGAGGATGCAGGCACTTTGGTGACGCCACTCACCACAAAAACCAACATGCCGATTGGCGGCGTCAAGCCGTGGGTCATCAGGTTGACGACCAGGATGACCCCAAAATGGACAGGATCGATTCCCGCAGCGATTGCCCCTGGCAGCAGGATTGGCCCCAGCAAAAGAATGGCTGCGCCAATATCCAACACAAGACCCGCGACCAGCAGAATGAGGTTAGCCAGCAGCAAAACAGCGAAGGCGCTTCCGCCGAGAGCCGCGACGAAATCGCTGACATGTCCGGCAATGCCATCGGTCGCCAACAGAAAGGCAAAGGGCGCGGCGGTGCCGATCAGCAGGCCAATGGCGGCGGCCTCGGTTGCGGCTTGCCGGAATGTAGCAAACAGCGCTTTACCGCCGGTTCTGGCAAAAAAGGCCAGCGAGAATGTATAGGCGGCAGCCAGCGCTGATGCTTCGGTGGTGGTGACGATGCCAATACGGATACCTGCCACGACAATGACACCAAGGCCAAAGGCCGGAATGGCGGCGAATGCTGCCTGCCAACGCTCTTTTGCAGGGGCGGGTTGCCGCCTGTACTGCTCCTTCACAGTAAAATGGATGGCAACAGCAAGACAGCATGCCATGATGCCGCCGGCAAAAAATCCACCAACCAGCAACGATCCGATCGAAAGATTTGTGGCAGCCGCCAGGATCAGAAAGGCAATAGACGGTGGAATGACATTATCGAGCACGGATGTTGCAGCGATAATCGCACCTGCCTGTGGCGGTGGGTAACCATTGCGGACGAGCTCTGGCTGAAATGTTGCTGCTCCAAAGGCGGCATTGGCAACCGATGACCCCGATGCTCCCGAAAACATCACGCTTGTGAGCAATACGGTCTGTGCCAGACCGGCCCGTTTATGACCAACAAGTGTTTCCGCCACACGCACCAGTTTTTGTGCTGCACCGGAAATGCCAAGCAATCCCCCGGTCAACAGAAAGAAGGGAATGGCCAGCAACAGGAATTTCGACATACCGGTTACTGTTGTCGACACAATTGCCTGTTCTGGCAAAGTGCTGCCAAACAAGATCGCCAGATAGGCAGCGACAAGAAATGCATGCGCAAGCGGGGCGGCAACCAGTAACCCGACGCCTGCAAAAATAGCGAGATAGACACTGGCGGGAAGGGACGTGTCGACAAAGACAAATGGCACGGCATGATAAAACAGGAGGCCAAGGATCAAGGCGACAGTGCCGTGACGCCAGCGGCCTTGCGCCGCAAACCGCAGCAGCACCAATACAAGCATCAAGGCGCCGCCAACGCCGATGAAACCGAAGCGGATCCACTCCGGCAGTCCCAGTGTTGGTGAGTAACCACCAAGCATTGTGGTGATACGCGTCGCACCGAACAGAAGCACCAAGGCCGCCATGACTGTGATCGTGTTCGAGACGCTGCCAGCCAACTTGCGTCCGGTTTCGGGTAGAACCCGCACCAAAACGTCAAAGCGCATTGCCAATGCACCATTGAGACTGAGGGGCGCTGCCAGGGCGATCAGTGCAATATGCAGCCAGATGCCGAGGTCTTCCACACCAACAATACCAGCATGAAAGAAATAGCGCAGACCGGCAGTGACCAGCACGATGACCAGCATCGAGGCGAGCACCACAGCAGCACAAATGCCAAGCAGCGTTTCCGTCACAAAAACTGCGCGCGCCGCCGCAGTCCTGATCTGATCGCCGGCCTTCGTCATTTACCACCAGCCATGGAAGTGATGCACAGGGCCACGCCCATGTCCGACAGAAAGACTGGCGCTGGCGATCAACGCTTTTTGCAGATAGTCCTTGGACAGTTGCACGGCCTCCGTAAGTGAATGGCCTTTCGCGATGTGGGCGGTGACCGCCGCTGCCAGGGTGCAGCCAGTGCCGTGATCGTTTGTTGTGGCGATACGGGGGGCGGTGAATGCGTGCATCTCGTTGCCATCAAACAGGATGTCGGTGCTTTCAGGGCCCGATCCGTGTCCACCCTTTATCAGCACGGCACTTGCCCCTGCCTTCAGAATGCTTTCGGCCTGTCGAGCCTTGCCTGCCTGATCGGTGGCGATTGGCAGACCTGTCAGCAACGCTGCCTCGGGAAGGTTGGGGGTGACGATGGAGGCAAGTGGCAACAGGACCTCTCGAAGTGTTTCGATCGCGTCCTGTTGCAAAAGCCGGTCGCCTGAGGTCGCGACCATCACCGGATCAAGCACGACCTTGCGTTGATAATGCTGCAATCGCTCGGCAATGGCCTGAATGGTTTGCGAGCGTGAGACCATGCCGATCTTGACGGCATTGACATCAAGATCGGAAAAAACGGCATCCATCTGCGCGACGATAATCGGTACGGAAATATCTTCGACCGCCGTCACCCCTTTGGTGTTCTGTGCGGTGATGGCGGTCAACACACTGGCGGCATAGGTGCCAAGTGCCGAGAAAGTTTTGATATCAGCCTGAATGCCAGCGCCGCCGCCGCTGTCTGAACCGGCAATGGTCAGTGCAATTGCGGTCATGGGCGTTTCTCCGCCAAGGCAGCATCCACAGCGTTGCGAAACTCCTGTGTCGCGAGCGCGATATCAGTTGCCCTGAAAATGGCCGAGATCACGGCGATACCGTCGGCACCGGCTGATATAACCTGTGGCGTGCGTGTAAGATCGATGCCAGCGATGGCGCCCACTGGCATGTCAGGGCGCTGCTGGCGCAAACTGTCGCGTAGAGCACGAAAGCCATCAATGCCAACCGGACGATCCGGATTGACCTTGGAAACCGTTTCAAACACTCCACCGATGCAGGCGTAATCAACGGGAGCAACTGCAGCCCGCTTTGCATCATCAGCATTTTTTACGGTGAGGCCAATGATTGCCCTGTCACCGAGCAGCTGGCGTGCAGTTTGGGCATCCATGTCATCTGCGCCCAGATGCACACCATCTGCGCCGGCAGCCAGGGCAACATCGACACGGTCATTGATCACAAGTGGAATGCCTGTTGGTTCAAGCGCTGCCATAATGTCTTTGGCACGTTCGATCATCAGGCGGGTGGATGCCGACTTGTCGCGGTATTGAATCAGTGTTGCACCATTTTGTGCGGCAATACGCGCCAGTTCAGGCAGTGTGCCAATATCGGTGAGCGAACCATCGACCAGTGCATTCAGGCGATAATCAACCTTCGTCATGTTCTATCCTTGCATGAGTAATGATGTCCTGGCGGCTGATGGCGGACAGTGCATCCAGAAATGCCGGTTCGAATGTTCCAGGACCATTCGCGTAGGTGGCAGCCAATTGTGCGGCGATACCTGTCACACAAAGGGCCGCGCTGGCCGCCAGCAATGGGTCTGGTTCGACCGCCATGAATGCCGCAATCACTCCACCCGACAAGCATCCGGTGCCGGTGACTTTCGCCATCCAGGGATGGCCGTTCGACACGCGAACCGACCGTTTGCCGATGGAGAGGTGGTCCTGTGGGCCAGTCTGAATGCGCAGGCTGTTAACGGTTTCCTCAAAAAGCTCCATTTCAGCAGCATTGCCACGGATGATCGTGGGAGAAAGTGCAAGAAGTTGCTGCGCAAACGCCAGTCGCGATGGTGAGTAATCGCAATGGACGGGGTCAACGATCCACGGTTTCTTCTCCCCATTGGCCACCTGCACAGCATGCATGATGACCTTGCGGCGCTCCGCATCAAGAGTGCCGAGATTGATGGTCAAGGCGTTTGCCTTGGCCACAAAACTTGCGATTTCTTCCATCGACGAGGTCATCGACGGAATAGCATCGACGGCAGTGATGCCGTCCGCTGTAAATTTTTGCACGACGGTATTCATCAGGCAGTGCACGCGGGGACGGTGATGCCGTACCCGCTCAACAACATCCGCTATGTTTTCAGCGTTAATCGCAAATGTCCTGATCATTGCAGTTCTACGGCAATATCTGCAACGGCTGGTGCCTGTTTCACCAGTTCCATCTCCTGCATGAACTGGCCGAAGCGCTCGTAGCGTGCCCGATCAAGTGCGGAAGGACGTTTTGCAAAACGTGGTAGCGTGTCGATGAAGGCCTGTCGGTTCAGTTCGTCATCAAGGTTTGGATAGGCCTTGATGAACAGTTCCCAGGCTTCCTGCGGGTGGTTGGTAATGAAGATCGAGGCCTGTTCGACCGCATTCAGAAAACGTGGCAATCGGTTGTCGCCGATCGCGTCCTTGTTGGTGATGAAGATCAATTCATCATAGGCCGGAACGCCGTGTTCTTCGGGAAAGAAGGAATATCCTTCATGGCCCGCCAGCTTCATCTGGGTCAGTTCAAAGTTGCGGAAACCGCCCAGTGTTGCATCGACCTTGCCGGCAATCAGCGACGGGGAAAGCGAGAAGTTGACGTTGATGAGTTCGACATCGTCACGGCCCACGCCCTCTTTCTCCAGCATGCGTTTCAGCATCGCGTCTTCAAAACCGGATACCGAAAATCCGATCTTTTTGCCCTTCAGGTCCTTCAGGTTCTTGATCGGACCGTCTGCAAGCACGGTGATGGTGTTGAGAGGCGTTTCCACCAGGGTACCAAAACGCACAATCGGCACGCCAGCGGCATGATCGAGATAGAGGTTGGGCTGGTAATGAACGCCAATGTCAGCCTGTTTGGCCGCAACAAGACGCGGCACCGACGATGGATCGGCTGGTGGTACCAGCTCGACTTCCAGCCCTTCGGCCTTGAAGATGCCGCGCTCACTGGCAATGACCATCGGTGCATGATCAGGGTTTACGAACCATTCCAGCATCACAGTCAGCTTGTCGGCGGCATGCGTTATGTTTGCCGGCAGTATCGCGGCAAGAGCGATTGAAAGAGATAGGGCGAGTTTCTTCATCAGGCAGTTTTCCTTGAAACGGATGTGATTGAGGTGGAATGGTCTGTTTCGACCGCCCATGGGGTCAGCCCTGCCGTGATGCGGTCGATGAATAGGCGTGAAAGAACGGTCAGAAGTGCCAGAATGGCCATCGCCGCAAAAACCGTGTCGGTCTGCATGCGGGCATTGGCTTGCACCATGACAAAGCCCAGGCCCGAAGATGCGCCAACCCATTCACCGATAACCGCACCAAGCGGGGCGAGCGGCGCTGCAACGCGAAGACCGGATACTAGGCCGGGCAGGGCGAGCGGCGCGCGCAGGTGCACCAGAGCCTGCCAATGGCTGGCTTGTGTGAGGGCTACAGCATCAAGCATGTCGCGTGGGGTGCGTTGCAGGCCGTCATTGAAAGCTGACGCGACGGGAAAAAAGATGATCAGCGTGGTCATCGCCACCTTCGAGGCCATGCCGAAGCCCAGCCACAACACCAGAACGGGCGCCAGGACGAACACGGGAAATGCCTGCAGAACCAGCAAAGTGGGCCAGACAAGCTTTCCAAGCCGTGGAAAGGCGGCGGCGCCAAATGCCGTCGCAATGCCAAAACCTATGCCAAGCAAAAGGCCGAGCACCATTTCCGAAAGGGTTATGAGGCTGTTTTCAAGCAGATAGGATGGCTGTCGCAACAACGCCAAGATGACGCAGTGCGGCGAAGGTAAAATGTAATGCGCAGGGGCAAACAGCCACGCGCCGACCTGCCAGCCGATTGCCAACAGCAGCACGCCGCAAACGGCGGATGAGGCACGCATTTGGTCTATCCGGGATGATCGGCCGAATGAGAATCCAAGCCGCTAACGGCACCTTTGGTAATCTTGAATGTCATCTACGATCTCCAGACTTGCGACAATCACGGAGATCCAGGCAAGCGGAGAAGAGAAAAGGGGGCTTTGGGCCGCTGTTTCCGTTCCTACGCCGGTACGACCCGGATCAGGTTCAAGGGTCCGGCTCACCGCCATCTCAGCATCGTACGATGCCCCCCTCGGAATAGCTGCAAACTGTCGCGTTTTTATCCGGCTGTCAATTGCCTTGTCTTGAGTACAAGAAGACTGACTAAAGCGATGTTTTTCAACGGTTTTTTATTGCTTAGGATGTCGTGTTCAACTTTTCGTTACACAAGTTTTTAAGACATTTTTTCTTATAGCCATTTCGAACGACACCTTCCGGGGCAGCATGACGCATGTTGTTTGAGCTTTTCACAGAAGCATAGTTTTCTCACAATAATTCCTGTCGGAAGGCTGCCGCCGCGTAGCATCACATTCCGCATGGTCTTTCGCTGAAGGAAGCCCAACCTGTTGAATAACCTCAGCATCAAGTGGAAGATGCTGTCCGGCTTGTTCATGCTCGGTCTAGTCTCGTTTGGTGGTTTTGCGTTCATTACTGCCAGATTCAGTGATGCAAACACCAGATATCTCGGCGTTATCGACAAGGAAGCTACGTCTGCGATGATGAGCACCCGCGCGGCCAACAGCATTTGGACATCGGTCGTCTGGGCCGAGCACATGCTGCAATTGGATGCGCAGCATGCTGGTCTTCCTGAGATGCGCGAACGCTTTGATACCAATTTCAAATTGGTCAAGGAACGTCTGGCTGCGGTTCCTGCGTCGGCGCCAAGCCGCAAGGCAAGCAACTGAAAGCTTGCTGGCTGCGACGACAGAGATTCAGGCAACCTATGAAAAGATGCTGCAACTGCATTTTAGCGGCAATACTGCCGAATTAGCCGCCATTCAGCCGAAGCTCGAAACCCTGATCAAGCAGGTTTCGGATCAGGCTGGCGCCAACAATACTGCGCTTTCGCAATTGCTGGCTAGCGGCAGCACCGAGCTGTCGTCACCAATCGATTCGACGATCAGCCAAAGTTTCATCTTGATGTGCGTTGGTCTGGTCGCAGCGGTTTGTTTCGCGGTCTATGTTGCCCATGCCGGTATCACCGCGCCTCCGCTCCGGTTTCGCGACCTGCTGCACTTGCACCAACGGCAGCATCGACCAATTCCAGACCAATTGCCTCTCCAGCGCGTGCATTGGGCAATAAGCTCGCGAGCGCCTTCGGCGGCGGCTCTTCTTCCGCTGCGACCGCAGCCAAGGAAGCGGACTGGACAGAGTTCTGAGCTTTTAAGATTGCTTGAAACGAAAAATAACCGCCGCCTCACCATCTGGGGCGGCGGTTTTCTTTTGTCCGGCCTATCGCAATGCCCTTGACCTGGTCTGCCCCTTGGCCATAAGTGGCATCCGACGGTTCTCCAAAGGGTTTTGGCCGGAGGGGATTAATAGGGAACACGGTGCGTTTCTGTCGCAGAAACAATGCCATGGCTGCCCCCGCAACTGTAAGCGGATTGCCGCTCATCCCTGTGGTGTAGCTCTTACACCATGCCACTGTGCAACTGATTGCACGGGAAGGCAGATGGACGGCGTGAATTCGTGAGCCAGGAGACCTGCCGTTATTTGTTAATCCAACGCACCGGGCGGGGTTGTCCGGAAAGGAATCGTCATGTTATTACATAACATCTACATTTGTTGCCTCCGTTCATTGCATTGTTGGGTTAACCGCGCGTCCTTTTTCTAAACGCTGCGCAAACCGGGCAATACAGGCCTGTAATCTCAACTGCATTTCAAATATTTCCAATCGGAAGGCTTCCATGCGTGCCATCATAAAAACTCTCAGTGCTGTGACTGTCGTTTTCGCAGGTTTCTGCGCAACTGCCGAAGCAGCCACTCAATATCCCTTAACCATTACCAATTGTGGTCAGTCCGTTACCTTCGAAAAAGCGCCTGCCAAGGTTGTTTCGATTGGTCAGGGCATGACGGAAATTCTCTTTTCACTTGGTCTGGCTGACAAGATTTCTGGCACCGCGGTCTGGGTTGGGCCAGTGTTGAAAGACTATGAGAGCGTCAATGCGCAAATTCCGCGCCTTGCCGATAATGATCCAAGTTTTGAATCCGTCGTCGGCAAGGAACCTGATCTGGTTGCTGCGGAGTTCGAATGGCACGTCGGCACGCAGGGTTCTGTGGGCAAACGCGAACAGTTCGGTTCGCTTGGCATCAATACCTATGTTTCGCCAGCCGATTGCGTGGCAAAGATCAATGCCGATGGCGGCGATGGCGTGCGCAAAGAGCTGTTCACGATGGAGCTGATCTATCAACAGATCAGCGAACTTTCCGCTATTTTCGACATCGAAGACCGTGGCGAAAAACTGATTGCAGACTTGAAGGCGCGCGAAGCGGCTGCCGTTGCTTCAATTGGCAATGCGTCTTCGGCCAATCTGCCTGTTGTGTTCTGGTTCTCCAGCAAGGAAGTGAAAGGCGACGCCTATATCGCCGGCAAAAACAGTGCGCCTGCCTATATTCTGAAAACGCTTGGTGCAAAGAACGTCGTGAGCACCGAGGAGGAGTGGCCGCTGGTCGGTTGGGAGACCATTGCGGAATCCAATCCTGCGGTCATCGTGATTGCTACCATGGACCGTCGTCGTTATGCGGCTGATGATCCGGCAGTCAAGGTTGATTTCCTGGAGAAGGACCCTGTCACCAGCCATATGGATGCCGTGAAAAGCAAACATTTCGTCATGATGGATGCACAGTCCATGAACCCGACCATCCGTACGATTGATGGCATTGAAATCCTCGCAAAAGGTATTCAATCGCTCGGAATTTCCAAGTGACAGAAATTTCTACCCGCCGTTCAGCATGGTGGTTGCCTTTGGCAGCCACCGTCTTTTTTCTGGCACTGCTCGGCTTCATGATCAGCCTTGCCGTGTCTATCGGGGAAATCTCGATACCGCTTGATACGACCGCAAAAGCCGTCATGAAACGTGCCTTTGGCATGCCCTTCGAAATCAGTCGTATTCATGAAGGGGTGATCTGGGATTACCGGCTGAGCCGGGCATTGGTTGCAGCAAGTGCTGGAGCTGCATTGGCTTTGTGTGGTGTGATTTTGCAGGCATTGCTGCGCAATCCGCTTGCAGAGCCGTTTGTGCTTGGCATTTCAGCTGGTGCCTCCACCGGTGCTGTCTGCATCATGGTGCTGGGTATTGGTTATGGCGTCTTGACCTTGTCGACAGGTGCGTTTTTAGGCGCCGTGGTCGCGTTTCTGCTGGTCTCACTGCTTGCAGCTGGCGCCGGCGGTAGCAGCGACCGTATCATTCTTGCCGGTGTCGCCGGTTCGCAACTCTTTAATGCGCTGACGTCTTACATCGTCACCACGTCAGCCAATGCCGAACAGGCGCGGGGCGTGATGTTCTGGTTGCTGGGTAGCCTGTCCGGTGTGCGCTGGCCGGATGTATATCTGGCGGCACCTGTGGCACTTCTCGGTTTTGCTTTCTGCGCGACCCACGCACGCGCGCTGGATGCCTTCATGTTTGGCACGGATACGGCAGCAGGCCTTGGTATTCCTGTTCGCCGGGTGCGGATAACGCTGCTGGGTGTAACAGCCTTGATGACGGCAACAGTTGTCAGCATTGTCGGCTGTATTGGTTTTGTCGGGCTGGTCATTCCTCATGCGGCGCGGTTCATCGCAGGCCCAGGGCATCAGCGGCTCCTGCCGGTATCTGCAATGATTGGCGCGATCTTCATGGTCGCGGCCGACATTGTGTCTCGTATCATCATTCCGCAACAAATCCTGCCAATTGGCGTGGTCACGGCGTTGTTTGGTGCGCCTGCCTTCGCCTTTATTCTTTACCGGGCACGGAGGGCCGCATGAGTATTTCACTTGATAAGGTGCACTGGTCGTCCGGCGGCAGCATTATCGTCAATGGCGTTACCCTTGATGCGGCACCCGGCACAACGCTCGGCCTTCTCGGACCGAATGGGTCTGGGAAATCCAGTCTTTTGCGACTGATCTGTCGTATTCGCAAAGTGCAAAGCGGCGTGATCACACTGGGCGGTGAGGATATCGCCACGCTGTCACAGGCGCAGATCGCCCGAAGCACAGCCTTCGTTGAACAGCAGGCGACCACAGAAATTCAGGTCAGCGTGCGTGATGTTGTACGGCTTGGTCGCACACCGCATCGCAGCCCGATTGCCATCTGGAAGACTGAGGATGAGAGTGCTGTACAGGATGCCTTGAGCCATGTCGGCATGCTCGACAAGGCTTCGAGGCTTTGGCACACATTGTCGGGTGGGGAAAAACAGCGCGTTCACATCGCTCGCGCGCTTGCGCAAACGCCGTCACAGCTGTTGCTGGATGAACCGACAAACCATCTCGATATTCAACATCAACTGGATATTCTCGCCCTAGTCTCAAGGCTTCCGGTAACCTGTATCGTCGCCCTGCATGACCTCAATCTTGCTGCGATGTTCTGTGACAATCTCGCCGTGATGCATGTGGGCGAAATCGTTGCCTTCGGCACACCTGAAGAGGTACTGACGGAAACGCTTATTCGCGATGTGTTCGGTGTCAGCGCCCGCATCGAGCGTTCTTCCTATCACGGGCGTTGCCACATCCAGTATAAAACGGCGTAATTCATGACGTCTGATAATTTCCATCTCAAGGATGAGATCAAGGAATATTGGTCCAATCGTGCACAGACATTCGATCTGGCGTTTGGCCACCGCATACCTCCCGGTCCTGAATTTGACGCCTGGCAACGCCCTATCCGGCAAGCGCTGGGTGACGTGCCTTTGTCCGTTCTAGAACTTGCCAGTGGCACCGGGGAGGTGACACAGCTCATTCATGATCTTGGCCATGACGTTACGGCGCTCGATTTTTCCGAGGCGATGTTGTCGGTTGCCAGGCACAAACATGCGAATAAACCACGCTTGCGTTTTCTGCTGGCTGATGCCGAAAACACGATGGAGCCGGACGCACGTTATGATGCCATCGTCTGCCGCCATCTGGTCTGGACTCTAACGCAACCGGAAAAGGCGTTTGAGGAATGGCACCGTATTCTGAAGCCCGGTGGTCGATTGCTGGTGTTCGATGGCGACTGGGCGCGACTGACGTTGACTGGCCGCATTGCCGCGACCGTGATCAGGCTTGTCGACCGCTTGAGTGGGCAGGATCCTTATTATGACAGTGCGCAGGGCGAGAAACACAAAAGGATCATGGAGCAAATACCATTTAGCAATGGTCTTCGTCCAGAACGCATCATTCCGCTTCTGGAACATGCCGGGTTCGATAATATCAGCCTGCAGTCCCATGCTCCCATTGCCGCAGCACAAAGAAAGCAGGCTGATTTTCGCAATCGGTTGCGAACACGGCTTTATCGCCGGTTCATTCTGACCGCGACAAAAGCTTGATGTCAGGCGAAACGACCGGCGCGGAATGGATCAACGGATATAGCAGTTTCTCGTCCTGCGATGAGATCGCTGACCAGCCTACCAGTCGCTGCTGACTGGGTCAGGCCAAGATGTCCGTGACCAAATGCGTAGATAATGGCGGGACTTGCCTTGGACGGTCCGATAACCGGTAAGCTGTCCGGCATTGACGGGCGGAAACCCATCCATTGTTTGCCACCATCCGTCTTCAGACCGGGCAGGAACTTGGCCGCTTTGCCAAGCAAGGCTTCAGACCGATGGTAATTCGGGGGCAGGGACAGGCCGCCGAGCTCCACTGCGCCACCGACACGAATGCCTGTGGAGAGCGGGGTAACCACAAAGGCGTGGTCGTTGAAATAAAGCTGACGGTTCAATGTGAAGGGCTGTAATGGCAGCGTGGTGTTGTAACCGCGTTCGGTTTCAAGCGGCAACGTGTCACCAAGGCTTGAGCCGAGGTTTTTCGACCATGCCCCACCTGCAACAACGACCTTGGCTGCATCAATTGTCTTTCCACCGGTCAACGTCACGCGTGCTTCATCGCCCAAAGGTTCGACACGCAAGGCTTCACCAACGACCAGTTCTGCACCGCGCGCAATCACCAGCTCGGCAATCGCTTTGGTAAAGTCACGTGGTTCTGAAACCTGCAATCCGCCTGGAGTAAACATCGCATGCTGGAATTGCGGAGCAAGGCCGGGCTGCAGTGTTTCGATCTCGTCGCGTCCGACACGGTTGAAAACAAAACCTGCCTTTTCCTTTTCGCTCCAGTCTGCGGCGGCGGCATTAAAGCTGGTTTCGCTGTCATAAAGGTCCAGCGTTCCTGTATTGCTGATGAAACCGGACAGCTCTGGCATGGCGCGAATGGTTTCCATTTCCGCAGCGGCCAATCCCATCATGGAAATTTGAGTTTTCAAGCCATGGCGGAACGCGGCCTCCGAGCTCGCGCGCCAGAAACGCCAGAGCCAGGGTGCAATCTTCAACGCATATGATGGCGGTACGCTCAATGGCCCAAGCGGATCCATCAGCCAGCGCGGTGCCTTTTTCATGATGCCGGGTGCAGCGATGGGAATGATTTCAGGAAAAGCCAGAATGCCGGCATTTCCGGCGCTGGCGCCGCCGGCAATTTCACCACGTTCCAGCAGTGTTACGGAGCGGCCTTGCTGTTGCAGATAAAGCGCCGACATAACGCCGATGATGCCCGTGCCGATAACCAGCACATCGCATTTTTCCTGACCACTCATAAAACACTCCCGCAGTTTTTGTCACTCTTCCCAACCACGGAGGGAGTGCTTGTAGCAAGCATTAACATGACGTAATACATACTGTCGACACAAAAGGTGAGGTGTCGACGTGTGATGGAAGTTGCCCGGCGGTCTCAGGCAAACAGATCGTTATGATCAGCATTTTTACTGCTGCGTGCGCGGTGTGATGAACTTTTCAGATCAACGATCGGTTGGGGGTAGTTTGTACCCAATGTCACGCCTGCCTTTTCACGGATATCCTCCGGTGCGTCGAATGGCTTATGGATCCATTTGTCGGGCATATTGGCCAGCTCTGGTACCCACTGGCGGATGTAAGTACCCTTTGCATCGAAACGTTCACCTTGCACGACCGGATTGAACACCCTGAAGTAGGGCGCGGCATCCATGCCGCAGCCCGCGACCCATTGCCAGCTACCCGGGTTGCTGGCGATATCGGCATCAACCAGCGTGTCCCAGAACCATTCTTCACCGCGCCGCCAATCGATCAGAAGGTTTTTGGTCAAAAGGGATGCGACCAACATACGGACACGGTTGTGCATCCAGCCGGTCGCCCATAATTGCCGCATGCCGGCATCGACAATTGGAAAGCCCGTTTGTCCTTTTGTCCATGCGTCAAATGCCGTGCTGTTATCGTGCCATTCGATATGGGAGATGGCGTCTCGCATATCGTAGCGGGTGATATCCTTGCGGTGATAAAGTTGATGGTAATGGAAATCACGCCAGATCAGTTCAGAAAGGAACTTCTCTATTCCACTGGAGAGGGAAGTGTGCTGTTCTCCATAGTGCAGGGCGCCATGCCATAGCTGGCGCACACTGACTTCACCAAACCGCAGATAGGGTGAAAGTTTTGACGTGCCGTGTTTGCCAGGGATGTCGCGACTTTCAGCATAGGTTTTGACCGTTTCATCAAGGAAATCATGGAAGTGGCCGTATCCTGCCTCTTCGCCAATGTCCCATAGGCCTGCCATTTTTTCCGCCCAGTGCGGTTGTGCAGGGCGCTTGTACGTGTCCTGGCTAGCAGAGGATGTGTTCGCCTTGCTTTCGCGGAGACGTAAGGGGGCTGGTACTCCTTTTTGCCGTAACGCGCGGGCAAAGGGCGTGAAGACCTGATAAGGACCGCCACTGCCGGTTTCGACTTGCCAGGGCTCCAGCAAAAGGTTGCCGGAAAATGACGTGACGGTAAAACCGGACTGACGCAGCTCTGCCTTGATATGGGCGTCGCATTCCCGTTCGGAAGGTGCGTATCGGCGGTTCCAGAAAACCACTTCCGGCTTCAGATCTTTGGCGATCTTTGGCAACAGATCCTTCGATTCACCTGTCTGGACAAGCAGTTCTACGCCGGCTTTTGCAAGTTGCTGCGCAAAAAAGCTGAGGCTTTGTTCAAGCCACCATTGCGCAGCACCGCCCGGCAGACGTTGGGCAGTATCCTTTTCATGGATGTAAATGGCGGTAACGGTGCCGCCGCGTGCGAGGGCCGCGTCAAGGGCTGGATTGTCGCCCAATCTCAAATCGTTACGAAGCCACACGAGTGCTCGTGAAACCATCTTCCGGCTCCTGTTTATAGGTGGAGAGGAAGCATACTGTGATGCTTGTTATTGTGATTGAAAGTGAAACTGTCCGACATCGATACGACCAGAGCGGAAACCGGCCGCGCAATAATGCAGGTAATAGCGCCACATGCGTTTGAAACGTGCGTCGAAACCGAGTGGTTCAATTTTGTGCCATTGCGCCGCAAAAGCCCGGTCCCACCACAGCAGGGTTCTTTCGTAATCCAGACCGAACAGGTACTGGTCCTTCAGCCTTAAACCATGGGTGTCGGCGACGCTGACAAGCGCGTCATTTGAAGGAAGCATGCCGCCAGGAAAGATATAGGTCTGGATAAAATCCGCCGTGCTGCGATAGTTCTCAAAGCGGCTGCGCGCTATGGTAATGACCTGCAGCATTGCTTCGCCACCCGATTTGAGAAGTCCCTTGACCTTGTCGAAATAAATGGGCCAGTTTTCTTCACCAACCGCCTCGAACATTTCAATTGAGACGATCTTGTCGAAGGAACCGTCGCAGTCGCGGTAATCCTGAATGCGGATTTCGACCTGTTCGGTAAGCCCAGCCAGGTTCATCCGCTTGCGCGCATATAGCGCCTGTTCGTTGGAGAGGGTGAGGCACAGGATGCGACACCCGGTTGTGCGTGCCGCATATTCCGCAAATCCACCCCAACCACAGCCGATTTCCAGAACGGTATCGGTATTCTGGATATTGAGCTTTTCAACAATGCGGGCGTATTTCGCGGTCTGCGCTTCATCCAGCGGCTGCTCAGGGCGTTCGAAAATTGCCGATGAGTAGGTCATGGTGCTATCGAGCCAATGACCGTAAAACATGTTGCCGAGATCGTAGTGAAACGCGATGTTGCGGCGACTTCCACCCTTGGTGTTGGCATTGCGGCGGTGCCGGTAATTGGCCATCACTTTGCGCAGGAAGGGTATGGTGATCAGTCCTGACAGTACCGTTTCATTGGCAAGGCCCAGATCAAGGACAGCGCCAATGTCGGGACTACCCCACGTGCCATCCATGTAGCCGCGCGCCAGCCCAAGATTACCCTCGGTCATGATTTGCCAGACGAAGCGGCCTGAAAAAATCTCGATGGCAGCGGCGGGACCAGGAAGTTCACCGGCAACATGGTGCATGCTGCCATCCGGAAAGTTTATCGTCAAACTGCCGGCGACAATGCGGTTCGCCCAGCCCTTCACCAGTTTTGCCCAGAATGGTGTCTGGCTCAGGCGGCCTGAGAAAGACTTTTCTTCAGCGTGTGTCATGAGCCTGATTTCCTGCAGGTGTGGGTTTGACGACAGTGCTGGCAACCCGGTTGGCTGCTGCACGGTGGCGATAAATGGGTGCGCCCTTGCGCCATAGCAGAAGGGCTTCCC
>NZ_DAMDBP010000013.1:34201-38481 GCF_032092815.1 Agrobacterium sp.
AATTCCGGCGGTGATTTTAAGTGTCATCAAAGGGTGACGCACAAACGCCGACAGAAGAGAGCGGTCGCTCAGTTCCTGACGATCCGCAACAAAGGATGCGACCAGCAACATGCCTTCCGCATCACTCTCGTCAATTCGCACCAGCAGTTTGTCATGCGGCGGTTCGATCTGAAAATGATACTGGCAATCCATCGGCACAAAGGGGGAGACATAGAAATCTTTGGCGCAGGATTGGCGGACGCTGTTCTGCTGGTCGTGCTCTACCGGTATCGTGTAGGTGTGGCGCTCGCCAAATGTATTGCAAACCTCATAAAGAATGGCGCGTAAACCATTGGCATTATAGCAAAAATACATGGTCAACGGATTGAATACGTAACCCAGAATGCGTGGGTAACATAAGATGTGGATTGCCATGTCAGGCTCCAGCATGCCGGCATCATTCAGCCGGCTTTTAACCCACTGCCGCAAGCCGTTGGTGCTGCCATTGCCATGGTCCTTGTCGTGAAAGCTGACGAGCGCGCGACGATTGTAACCAAACAGGCGCATCGTTTTGTCGAGGGTGGTCAGTTCGTCGAGATCCAGCAGAAGAGAGAAGACGTGATATTGCAGGCGGTGCCGTTTGGGCCGAAACCGCATATGCATGACCTTGCCTGCAAAAAGCGCCGAATGCACCATCACTCCGCTGCCTCTAGTCTGGGTGGTAAATGGATGCGGCCGGATTCATTGGCCACCGTCCAGGGTCTTTTTTGCCCTGATATCGCCTCCGCAACGGCAAGTCCCGACTGCAAACCATCCTCATGAAAACCATAGCCGCAATAGGCACCACAAAACCATATCCCGTTTTTACCCTGAATACGCCAGAGATTGCGCTGTGCCTCGAGTGCGGCGCGATCAAAGATCGGATGCATATAGTGGATAAGGCGCAGGATATTTTCCGGAGCGATTTCACGGATCGGATTAAGGGTGACAAACAGCGGATCTGTCATTGGGATATTTTGCAGGCGGTTCATCCAGTAGGTCACACACAGTGACTGGGCGCCATCCCGTCCGGCCTCACCAATGTAATTCCAGCTTGCCCAGGTGCGCTTGCGCTTCGGCATCAAGGATGGATCGGTGTGCAGAACCGCTTCATTGTCGGTGTAACGGAACGAATTAAGCATGTTTCGTTCTTCGGTACTGGCATCGCCAAGCATCAAAAGGGCCTGATCTGCATGGGCCGCAATGACGACATCGGAGAAAATTTCGCGGTTTCCGTGTTCATCCAGAATGTGCACACCATTGCTGTTGCGTTCGACGGAGATGACGCGCGTTGACAGGCGAATGTCGGACAAATCCTGCTGCAGGCGATTAACATATTGGCGGCTGCCGCCATCCACCGTCCGCCATTGCGGGCGATCCTTGAGGGTCAAAAGGCCATGACTTACAAAAAAGCGAACGAATGCCTTGAACGGGTAGGCGCGCATTTCTTCTGATGACGCCGACCATATTGCTGCGCCCATTGGCAGAAGATGGTTGTCGATGAAGCCTGGGCCATAGCCATTTGCATCGAGATATTCGCCAATCGTCACATCTTCGACGGCAGGTGACGACAAGGCAAGCGGTGCTTCACGGTAAAATCGCAGGAGATCACGCAGCATGCCCCAGAACTTTGGCCTGACGATATTGCCCCGTTGGCCCATCAGGCCGTTTAGACCTGAACCGGAATATTCCATCTTGCCGCCATTCAACGACACGGCAAACGACATGTTGGATGCCTGTGTTTCGACGCCGACAGTTCGAAATAGCTCTACCAGATTGGGATAGTTGCGTTCGTTGTAGACGATGAAGCCGGTATCAACATCAATGTCGCCCTCACTTCCAGTAACTGTGACAGTGTTGGAGTGACCACCTAAGCGATTATCTCCTTCATAAACAGTAACGGATGCGCTTTGCGACATGAGCCAGGCGGCCGAGAGACCTGAAATGCCGGAACCGACCACGGCAATACGTTTGGTCTCATTTGTGGATTGTTTTCCGGTCGCCACTGCACACCTCATTTTTGTTGTGCATGTTCTACGCATGGCAATGCATTTTGGATCGCAGCAAAATTAAAAAAATCGACCAAGTGATCTATTCTTTCACGCGACACGTAGAAGCGGCATGGACACACATATTTCCATAGGCGTGCCGACGTGGCAAAAGGATGCTGGAGTTATATTCCGGCAGCCCTGTGCTTTGCGTCGGAAGAGCCGGAGAAATATTGGAATGAAGGAACGCGCCGCAGACGGCGGGCAGCATGATTTCGAGACACTGATGCAGGCCATCAGCGTTCATAGGGATATTCATGCGTATGAAATAGTGTTCCGGCATTTTGCGCCACGTGTTCGCTCATACATGGCCAAACTTGCAGCAGACAGTCAGTCTGCGGAAGAGCTGATGCAAGAAACCATGATCGCCGTGTGGAACAAGGCGGACAGATATGACCGCTCGAAAGGATCACTCTCGACATGGATTTTTACCATTGCCCGTAATCTGCGTATCGATGCGGTCAGAAAAGAAAAACGTCCGGAGTTTGATCCGGATGATCCGGTTTTTGTCCCTGATGCAGAGCCTTCCGCTGACACTGTGCTGGTCGCTCAACAAAGCGCGGATCAGTTGAAAACGGCTCTCGCCGAACTTCCGCAGGAACAGGCAAAATTGCTTGAAATGTCGTTTTTTGAAGATGCGACACATAGCGTGATTGCACAGCAGCTGAATATTCCCCTTGGAACGGTGAAGTCGCGCATGCGGCTCGCCTTTGCCAAGCTGCGTCTTGCCCTCGGAAAGGGAGACGACGCATGATCGAGGTCAGACATCATCTCAGCGACGATCTGCTTTCTGCCTATGCCGCCGGTACATTGGCTGAAGGTTGGAGCATTGCCGTGGCATCGCATCTGGCGCTTTGTCCTTCATGTCGCGCGCGCCTGGCGGGTTATGAACATCTGGGTGGTCAGTTGATTGAGGCGCTGCCAGCGGCCGGAAATGTTGATGCTGCCTGGGACTTGATAAAAGCGCGGGTAGGCACTCAGTATAAAGCTGACGCAACCGATGTGAAATCCACGGTGTCGCCGTCACAGTGTATGTCGCTGCCGGAACCTTTGCGTTCCTATGTTGGCGGTGATCTTGCTGAGCTGAAATGGAAACCGCTTGGTCGCGGTGCCTACCATATCCCGATCAAAACGGCGGACAAGGAAACCAGCGTTCGCCTGTTGCGCATACCGGCCGGTAAACCGGTTCCGGAACATGGCCATGGCGGCAGGGAACTGACACTTGTGCTAACTGGCAGCTTCACGGATGAAACCGACACCTATGCGCGCGGCGACATAGAGGATGCGGATTCCGATCTCGTACACCAGCCAGTCGCATCGCCAGATCAGGACTGCATATGCCTTGCGGTTACGGATGCACCGCTAAAATTCCGAAGCTGGATTGTGCGTCTCGTGCAACCAATTCTTGGTATCTGACGAAGGGAAAAGGGAGGTGTGACATGGTGAAATACCTGACGGCTTATATCGCAACGGCCGTGGTGTTTTTTGGTCTGGATTTCATCTGGCTCTCCACCATGACCCGCACCTTTTACCGCAGTCGCATTGGTTCTCTTCTGCTGGAACAGCCGAATTTTACGGCCGCCGGCATTTTCTACCTGCTTTACGTGGCGGGCATTGTCTATTTCGGCGTGTGGTCAGCGCTCAGTTCCGGCAACTGGACAACGGCGCTGATAAATGGTGCGCTTCTCGGCATGCTGGCCTATGGCACTTACGACATGACAAATCTATCAACGCTGAAAGGCTGGTCGGTGTCGATGACGGTGGTCGATATCATTTGGGGGACATTCCTGACGGGGCTTGCATCCCTGTCAGGATATCTTGTCACCACCGCCGTGGTTGGAAAAATCAGCGGGCCGTAGCAGTCGCGCGATCCAGACGCAGAGCGCCAGTGTCAGTTACCGTAATGTTCAGTTCGTCGTAACTGTCGATGGACAGGTGATCGGTCACAATCGGGTGGGAATGGGTTGCACTGATCACCACAACATTTGCACCCATGCGTTCGCCGGCGTTGATGCCAGCCGGCGCATCCTCAAACACCACACATTGTGTCGGCTCGACACCAAGCAGCTTGGCGGCCTTCAGGTACCCTTCAGGATCTGGTTTGCCATTTTCGACATCTTCACCGCAAATCATGATTGGTGGAGGAACAATGCCTGCGGCGGCAAGGCGCAGCAAGGCAAGCGGACGTGGGGCTGATGTGACGATCGCCCATTT
>NZ_DAMDBP010000013.1:38491-50970 GCF_032092815.1 Agrobacterium sp.
GTCTGGTACCTTGGAAAGGAAAGCTGCGATGCCGGGTATCTTGATGATGCCGTCGACATCATCCATCTCACGCTGCAGCAGAATGGCGGCCTGCTCAACCACATCAAGACCGGCAACAGCTTCGCGACGGACCACCTCAATGGCGCGAAGCCCGTGAATACGCTGCAGGAATGCGTTGGGCTCAATACCATTATCGACAGCCCACTCACGCCAGACACGCTCAACGACTGCGATCGAATTCAACAGCGTTCCATCCATGTCGAACAGGAATGCGGCGTGGGCCTCGCTCAAGGAGGAGGGAAGGGACCGCATTTCATTCGTCATGGCAGATTTCCGTTCATATCTGGTGGGAGGTTTCGCTTATCATACTCAGGCTGAATCGCGCAGCATGATTTCGGCATTCAGCAAAATTCGTTCGTCAGAAGGAATGTCGCTTTTTGTTTCAGTGGTTTCGCCAAGTTTGGACAACAACAGTTCGGTCGCAAGGCGACCGATTTCGTTGTAGTTCTGGGCAACGGTGGTAATCGGCGGGCAGGCATAACGCGACAACGGATGATCATCATGGCCGGCGATACGAATGTCGCAGTCGACGCCACGCCCAACCTTCAAGCCCGATTGCCATGCGGCTGCAATGGCACCGAATGCCACACGGTCGTTGGCGCACAAAACAGTCTTTGTCGGGAAACGACCATGCTCCTTGAGCGTGCGCATGGTTTCGTCATAGCCGAATTTTTCGAAATCCCAATCGCGACCTTCCAGGGTGGCGACAATCTTTGGGTCCATGCGCAGCTGTTCCATCGCATCAATATAGGCGAGCCGACGGCTGGTGGCATTGTTGTTGACGCCGGGCATGCCGAGGTAGCAGGGCGGTTCGCCTGAGCGGCATAGATAGTCAACAATCAGCTGGAAACTTTGACGGTTGTTGGTTCCGACAAAGGATGATGTCTCATCCAGCGGGGAATCCACGTAAATCAATGGAATGCTGGCGCCAAGCTGCGCAAGTGTCTGGTGATGTGATTTTACGCCGAGTGGCGCAATAATGGCGCCGGCGACGTTCATGGATTTCAGCGTCTCGATGGCGCGCTGTTCTATCTCCGGATTACCATCCGACGACAGGATGAAAGCCAGAAATCCGGCTTCATTGGCAAGCAATTCCACACGGCGGGTGAGGGCCATATAGAAGGGATCGGTGGAATTGGGGATGATGATGCCAAGAATATTGCTGCGGCGGCGGTTAAGATTCACCGCAAACATATTGGGCCGGAAACCGGATTCCTTGATCGCTGCCTCGATCAGATCGCGGGTCTTGCTACGAACGGATGAAGGATCATTGAAGTATTTGGAAACCGTCGGTCGAGACAGGCCGACGAATTCGGAAAAATCCTCCATCGTTTTGATCGGCGCTTTATCCACGGTATGAATTCCCCATTCCTCAGTCCGGCATAAATCGATTGAATTTTTACATCTACCTTCCCGCAAGGGGACGATCAATCTGCCAGAATGATTTTACACGATAAGCTTTATGCCGCTCGTTAAGAGCGGCACGCCTTGAAATAAATGTCCAGAACGGCATCAACTGCAGCAATGGAAAGGTCATGAGCGAAGGGACGAACCGCGCCAGTGCGCACGCGCTCGTAACTTCCCTGAAGATACTGGCTAATCAGCGTTTCTGGAATTTCCACGCCATTGAGCAAGGCAAACATGTCGTCAACGGCCTGCGAAATTTCCGGGTTCGGCCAGTAATAACGAACGCGGTCACTATAGCTGAAGTGGCGCTGCAAACGCTGTTCATCCGATGTGCCGTGATAGTATTTTTCCCAGTTCTTCGGATCAGCTGTCAGCACGTGCTCGATAACCTCAATGAGGCTTTCCTTGCGCTTTTCCGGGAAAAGGAAGGCTGCAATGCGATCCAGCCCATAAAAGGCTTCGCGAAGCGCAAAGGTCAAGCCAGGGCCAACCTTGAGGATGGCGAAACCATCATGAACCAATGAGTGCAGTGCCTCTTGTGTCTGGTAGTCGGTGGAGTGTGCCTCGAACACAAACCCCGGCATCTCGGACAGCGCAGCGCTGAGGTCTTTTGCAGCTTCCGGCACATAGGCAATCACATTGTGATTGCCAAACTCGACACCCGGCTGAACAACGGCGCCAACTGCACGCGAAAAGGCGTCTTCAACACCAGCAGCTTTGAAGGCTTCACGGTGAATATTGACCGTTTCGAGAGCGGCACTTGGTGACGTCACTTCGAGAACATCAATTTCTTCCATCGCGCCGCCCGGGATCGGCACTTCGGTACCGATGATGTAGACTGGCTTGACACCATTTTCACCACTGATCGCGGCTTCGGCAACCGCTGCAAGATTTGCTGCACGTTCAGCGGTAATCGCATCGGGCAGGGCGACAGGCTCGCCGGCGCAGCCCATACTGGTGTCGAGATGCAGCTTGGTGAAGCCCGCCTTGGCAAAAGCTGCGATCATCACACGCGCTTTCTCCATGGCTTCGGATGCAGGCAGATTTTTCCATGGGTTCGGGCCAAGATGGTCACCACCCAGGATAAGTTTTTCCAATGGAAATCCGGTGTTTGCGGCAATCTTTTCGACAAAGGTACGAAAATCAGCCGGTGTCATGCCGGTATAGCCACCATCCTGGTTGACCTGATTGCAGGTCGCCTCGACCAGCAGGTAATTACCGTCCTTCAAGGCGTGCAGCATCGAAGCTTCGATAACCAGCGGGTGGGCCGAGCAGATGGACGGAATGCCCCGAGCACCGGGACGATCTTTCCACGTGGCGATATCGAGAAGCGGGTTCTGGCTCATCATGCTTGTTTCCTTGCGGTATTGGCTATGAAATCTTCCAGCTCTGCCTGGGTGGAGGCGCCTTCCATCGGTCCTGCCTTGGTCACTGCACGGGCACCGGACGCATTGGCCAATGTGAGGGCAGTTGACGGCTCTTTTCCAGCCAGCCAGAAGGTAACGAAAGTTGCGCCGAAACTGTCGCCAGCGCCGGTTGGATCGACTTCTTCGACTTCAAATCCAGGCTGCGAAATGGTCCGTTGTGCGTCGAAATAGGTCGCGCCTTTTTCACCGCGTTTCAGGACAATGGCCTTGATACCGCTGACCAGAAGTTCAGCAACTGCTTCTTGTTCGGTTTTGGCATTGGCAAACAGGAACAGTTCTTCGCCGCTCGGCAGGAAAAGGTCAGTCTTCGACAGAACCGTTGTCAGTGCCTCGCGCATTCCAGGGCTGCCCAGAATTTCAGGGCGCAGGTTCGGGTCAAAAGAGACGGTGCCGCCCTTCGACTTGATGTCCTCGATAGCCGCCAGAATGGTTTCAACCACGCTTGGTGCGTAAAGGGCTGTGCCCATGACGTGCAGATGGGTGCATTCGTTGAGCAGTGCCCGCGTTTTGTCGTTGAGGCTGATCTGGCCGCATGCGCTGTGGCGAATGTTGAACACGAATGCCCGGCTGCCATCTTCACGGTAACGCACAAAGGCGCTGCCGGTCGTGCCTTGCGGATCAACTTCGATACCAGAGGTGTCGACGCCATCTGCCTCAAGACGGTTGAGGTTTACATAACCAAAATCATCTTCCCCGACGCGCGAGATAATCGCGCACGCCTGGCCAAGTTTGCCCACCTGATCGATGAAGATGGCAGGTGCGCCGGAAGGGAAGGGGCCGATCAACGGTACGGGGGCACGAAAGCCGTCGCCGCGGTCTGTTGCGATGATTTCGACAAGGATTTCACCAATGGTCAGTATCTTGCTCATGGTATCGTCTTTTATGCGGGATTAGCGTTTTGCCTGCTTGGCGCGTACATCGAGCCAGACAGCAATGAGGATAACCAGACCCTTGGCGATGAGCTGGTAGAAGTAAGGTACTGACAGCATGTTCATGCCGTTGTTCATCACACCGATGATCAGAGCACCAATCAGCGTGCCAACCATGGTTCCGACGCCGCCAGCGAGGCTGGTGCCACCGAGAACAGCCGCAGCAATCGCATCAAGTTCAGCGCCGGTGCCAGAATTTGTCTGGGCAGAGGACAGACGTGATGACAGAAGAATGCCTGATATTGCAGCCATGATGCCGGAAATCATGAAGATGGTGATCTTCATGCGATCAACCTTGATGCCGGAATAAAGGGCTGCTTCTTTGTTGCCGCCAATCAGATAGGCGCGACGTCCGAAGGTCGTCTTGCTCAGAAGGATGTGGTTGAACAGGAAAAGTGCCAGAACAATCCAGATGATGATTGGCAGGCCGAGGAAGCTTTCGGCGCCAATCGCTGTCCAGCTCTCATCCATGATCATTGCCGGCGCACCATTGGTGGGCAGGCTGACGAGGCCGCGATAGATGCCCATTGTTGCCACGGTCACAATGAAGGAGGGCAACAGAAGTTTTGCGGTCAGAGTGCCATTGATGGTTCCCATCAGGGCACCTGCAGCCAGGGTGAGCAGCACGGCCGGGACAAAACCAAAACCGAAGGCGAAACACTGTGCGCCGACCATGCCGGCAACGGCAATGATGGATCCGATGGACAGGTCAATTTCCCCGAGCAGGATGACCCAGGTCATGCCGAATGCTGCAATGGCGATAACTGCCACCTGCTGCAGAATGTTCATGAAATTGGCAACCGACATGAAGCGGGCGTTGTAAGAGGAAAAAACAACGCACAAAATGACGAGTGCAAGAAGAATGCCGCCATATTGCTTCATGATCTTCATAAAAGCGGCTGCGGAAGGATTGGTCTGGGTCATGATTGGTGCCCCGTCGCGAAGGTCATGATGGTTTCAGGATTAAGATCTGCGCCGCTGGCGGTGGCGATCACGCGGCCTTCGTTCATCACGACGACGCGATCGCTCATGCCCAGCACCTCAGGCAGTTCCGAAGAGATCAGCAGGATAGCCGTTCCTTCAGCTGCAAGCTGGCGAATGATCTTGTAGATTTCAAATTTGGCGCCGACGTCGACACCACGGGTTGGTTCGTCAAGGATCAGAACCTTGGGCTTGGTCAGCAACCACTTAGCCAGAACGATCTTCTGCTGGTTGCCGCCGGACAGTGAACCTGCCGTTGTTTCCAGTGACGCGGTCTTGATGGAAAGGCGTGCCACTTCGGCATTGGCCGAACGATGTTCTTCCTTGCGGCGCAGGAAACCAAACTTGCTGGCAAAGCTTTGCAGCGCGGCCATGCTGATATTGGATTCAACGCTCTGGCTGAGAACCAGACCTTCTTCCTTGCGGTTTTCGGTGACAAATCCGATGCCGTGCTGGATAGCCGAAACAGCCGAGTTGATGTTAACAACTTCACCCTTCAAGCGGATGGTACCGCTCGACAGTTTCATGCCGAAAATTGCGTTCATCACTTCGGAGCGGCCAGAGCCGACAAGGCCGAAGAACCCGAGGATTTCACCAGGGCGAACATCAAAGCTGATGTTTTCAAAGTCGCCTTCGCGGCTGAGGCCCTCAACGGCCAACATGGGTGCGATAGAGGACGCAGGTGCAGGCGTATCGCGCTGCGGGTAAATCTCATCCATCGTGCGGCCAACCATCAGTGCAATCAGCTCTTCAATGGTGGCATCTTCACGCTGGCGTGTGGTGATATAACAGCCGTCACGGACAACGGTGATGTCATCGCTCAGGCGCATGATTTCTTCCATGCGATGCGAAATGTAGATCACCGCGACGCCGCGGGCTTTCAGCCGCTCGACGATGCCGAACAGGATTTCCGCTTCGCTGTCGCTCAAGGAGGAGGTGGGTTCATCGAGAACCACCACGCGGGCATCGATGCTGAGGCCCTTGGCAATTTCCACGAGCTGTCGTTGTGCAATGGACAGATCACCAACCTTGTCCGAAACATTGATCGGCAGGCCGAGTTCCTTGACGATTTCGCGTGCTTTGGTCTCAAGCGCCCGGTCATTGATAAAACCGGCAAAAGACGGCTCGCGCGTCGCCAGTATGTTTTCGGCAACGGTCAGATTGTTACACAGGCTCAGTTCCTGGAACACGATGGTCAGGCCCAGACGTGCAGCGTCTTGCGGATTATTTGGCTGGTATGGCTGATTGTCCAAGCGGATATCGCCGGAACTTGGCTGGTAAACACCGGCCAGAATTTTCATCAGCGTGGATTTTCCAGCACCGTTTTCGCCCAGCAGCGTGTGCACTCGGCCACGTCTGACGTTAAGCCGCATATCCTTCAGCGCCGCGACGGTGCCGAATGTTTTGGTGACATTGCTGATCTGGAGAACGGTGTCCGTGTCGGCGTCTGCCATTCGGCGTCTCCTCAAACCCTGTTACGTCTTCTTTTTGATTGATCGTCAGCGGCCCCGCGCAAAAGGGAGATGGGGAGCGCGGGACCGCTGAATGCTGGCCTCATTGCCTTGAAAGCGGAGGCCAGCCAGCCTTGGGAGGCTTACTTCTTGGTGTAGACACCAGGTACGATTGGCTGGTCGGCAGGGACTTCTTCGCCTGCGATAACCTTGGCAGCCGTATCAACCGCGGCCTTGCCCATCTGGTCAGGGAACTGCTGGATAACTCCAACCATCACCGGGTTGGAATCAACCGCCTTGCGGGCTTCTTCCATGCCGTCGAAGCCGATAACCTTGACCTGGCTTTCGAGGTTTGCAGCCTTTACAGCAACGGCAGCAGCAAGAGCCGCATCATCACCGAAACCGAAGATGCCGTTGATGTCTGGGTTTGCCTGCAGCATGTTCTGTGCAGCAGCCAGAGCTTCAGCGCGCGTGATGCCGGTCTGGATCGATACGATCTTCATGTCAGGATGTTCGGCAATCGCCTTTTTGAAGCCTTCAACGCGGTTCACAACCGACTGAACCGTTGGGTAATCGATAACCGCGACATTGCCCTTGTTGCCAAGTTCCTTGGCCATCAGCTCGCCAGCCTTGACGCCGCCGGTGTAGTTATCGGTACCGATATGCGATGTAACCTTTGCGTCCTTTGCAGGCACGTCAACGGTGATAACCTTGATGCCAGCCTTTTCAGCCTTGTTGATGGCAGCTAGTACACCCTGACTGTCGACCGGCGAGATGACGATCACGTCGACGCCCTTGACGATGAAGTCTTCAACGTCTGCGAGCTGCTTGCTCAGGTCCTGGTTGGCAATGGACACTTCCAGCGGAATATTCTTTGCCTTGGCTTCGTCCTTCATCGCGTTAGCGAGATCGATGTAGAAGGGGTGCTGCTGTGTGAGAAGCGATGCGCCAATGCCTTCTGCATGAGCGGAAACAGCCGCTACGGACAGCATGCCAAGTGCGAAAACAGACTTCAAAATACGATTGCGGATCATTTTTTCCTCCCGAAATGTTTTCGGCTTGGGCCTGTTTTTCCTTGCAGTCGAAGTGGCAGACCCTCCCCGGTTCCGACCGCGTGGGCATCAAGACCACAAAAATTTACGCGCGTCAAATTTAAATTATGTGCGCGATAAATAAATATGTGTACCTATGTGAAGAAACGACGGTTTCTTGGTTCCAATAGGTTGTTTTTAAACCGGAAATTTCTGTTTGATTGGGGCGGGGCGGCCTGGGTCGCGAGGCGATTGCCAAAACTTCAAGCATTGTGCGGAGTGTCAGAATCGATGATCTCGATCTCTGTTAGAATACGAATTTCGCAGAAGAATCTCTCAATGCATTTAGCATTAAAGATCATAGCGCAATCGCGATTCCAGAAAATGTTCTTCTGTTTGGGCTGAATGAGTGGCAACTATGTTGCTGGCGGTGGCTCTAAAAACACCCTTTGGCAAAAAGAAGATACGTGTTGTCTTCAGGTCCATAGGCTTGCGAATTCCACATCGCTAGGTCTGCTGCAATAAACTGAATTTTCTGCAGTACGCTGTTGCGGTCTATCGATGACAACATTGCTTCCAATTCATGCCCACATGCGGATCTCACATTTGTTGCTGGGCGGAATTCTAGGCTCTCACCCCACGACACCACATAGATAAGTTCCATAATCAAACTTATGCGATCCAAATGTGTAAGGGCTATTTAGTAATGCGACAGTTGGGCCAGTTAGAGATGCGACAGTCTCGCCTCTCGACGCACTGGTCAAAGCCAACGTTGGGAGCGAGGATGACGATCTTCAGCCTGGTCGAGACCATGAGCGGTCGGAGTCGTCATGTCCTTTATGATCACCATGTCGCAGAAAGAATTGCATCGCCTCGAACTTATCCAGAAGATCCGTGACGAACGCCTGAGCGTTGTCCAAGCAGCCGAACAGCTCGGACTTAGTCGAAGTCAGGTTCATCGGTTGCTGCAGGCCTATGACCGGGATGGTCCGGCCGGCCTTGTTTCCAAGAAACGATCGCGGCCGAGCAACCGCCGCCATAGCGAAGAGTTTCGCAATGCGGCGCTGGATCTGATCCGGGATCGCTATCTGGATTTTGGTCCGACACTGGCGCGTGAGAAGCTGATTGAGCTGCACCATATCTCTGTCGCCAAGGAGACGCTGCGACAATGGATGACGGAGGCTGGTATCTGGGTCTCACGCAAAGAACGCAAGAAGCGGGTTTTTCAGCCACGCGGCCGACGTGACTGCTTTGGCGAACTGGTGCAGATCGATGGCTCACATCACTGGTGGTTCGAGAACCGTGGGCCCAAATGCGCCCTGCTCGTCTATATCGATGACGCGACTGGCAAGCTGCTGCATCTACGCTTTGCTGGCTCGGAGAATACATTCGACTATCTGCATGCGACGAAGTCCTATTTGCAGCAATGGGGCAAACCGCTGGCGTTTTACAGCGACAAGCACGGCGTTTTTCGCTCACTCCACCCGTCGAAGAAAGACCGGACGAGCGGCCTGACGCAGTTCGGTCGGGCGCTTTGCGAGCTAAGCATAGAGATTCTCTGTGCAAATTCCAGCCAGGCCAAGGGTCGTGTCGAGCGGATGAACCGGACGCTGCAGGACCGCTTGGTCAAGGAATTGCGGCTGGCCGGCATCGACAGCATGGAGGCTGGCAATGCTTTTTTGTCCGGCTTCATGGAGGACTACAATGCCCGTTTTGCGGTTTGCCCTGCCCGATCCGAGGATTTGCATCGACCGGTGAATCTGGCACCGGATCGATTGAAGGAGATCCTGTGCAAGCGAGAACAGCGTTATGTCGGATCGCAGCTGACATTTTCCTATGAGCGACAGCGGATCATGCTGGAGGAAACCGACGTCACGCGTGGCCTTGTTGGCAAATATGTCGAGACCTACGCTTATGCCGACGGTCGATTGGATGTGCGCTGGAAAGGGCATCGCCTGCCCTACACGGTGTTTGCCAAGGATCAGCGTGTGACACACGCTGCGATCACCGAAAACAAGCGGCTCGGCGATGTTCTTGCCTACATCAAAGAACGCCAGGAGCAGCTGGACAAGCCGAAGGTGAAGAGCAACAGCGACAAGAATGGTTATGTCAAACGCGCTCGTGGGCCTGGTCGCCGCAAAGACCTCACCAACGATCCGGCTGTGATTGCGCGGCGAAAGAAGGCGCTGTCGCGGCAGCAGGCTGCTGAGTGAGGCGTCTCAAAGCCAAAGCCAAAGCCAAAGCCAAAGCCGAAGAGGTGTTACCACCCGCCCCGATCTGATCTTGCAACCGGTATCAGCCGCTCAGATCGGGGCTGATCGGACAGTTCTACTTTGCAAACCGGCGGACGTTTCAACTTCGCCGCCACAAAATGTGTAGCCGGGTGGGTTCAAGGATGAAGTGCGACATGCCAATAATTTCAATGGCTTCAATTAGGAGATTTAGCTGTGCTGCTATTCTTGGCAGCTCTGTCCCACTCCGACCGGTGGTATCGCCACCGATCGGAAATATTTGAGAACCCAACGATTGGGTTGCGCAAATAGCGGCCCAGGACGATGCGTGTAGCGCGTTGTAAAGCCTGTCCAAAGGCTGGCGTGCACCGTCAAGCCAACGAGAAAATCAATCCCGATATTGCAAAACCAACAAGACCGACGAGTGTTTGCATCACGGTCCAAGTCTTGAATGTCGTTTTGATATCCATGTCAAAGAAACGGCCAACCAGCCAGAAGCCTGAATCGTTGACATGCGAGAGCATCACTGAGCCAGATGCTACTGCAATAACAATGGCGGCCAATTCAATGCCTTGGTAACCAGCTGCCTGGATTGCAGGTTGAATGAGACCCGCAGCGGTAATCAGGGCAACGGTTGCCGATCCCTGCGCGACACGCAGAGCCGTCGCAACAAGAAATCCGGCCACAAAAACCGGCATGCCAATATCGGCTAGTGCACTGGACAACGCACCGCCGATGCCTGAGGCGCGAAGGACGCCACCGAACATACCCCCTGCCCCGGTTATCAGGATAACGGAGCAGACTGGGCCCAGAGCGGAGTCGACGATGCGTTCGACCTTGATGGGGTCGCGGCCACGCATAGGGCCAAGCACGACCGCAGCGACCAGAACGGAGATCAGGAGTGCTATCGGCGTTGAACCAATAGCACGTAGCAACTGGAACCAGCCCGCATCCTTGTTCACCCATTCCTGAGCGCGTGCAAAATCGAGACCGGTATTCATGAAGATAAGTATGAGTGGCAATAGAAGAAGGCCAACGACCAGTGCAGGGCTTGGCAATGTGACGTCCTCACCCGAGCTCGTTTCTTCGGATCCGTTTTGAGGAACTGGCAAAAAAATGCGTTTACCAACCCATGTCCCAAAGAAATGACCGGCAATAATCCAGGTCGGAATAGCAACGATCAGGCCGGCCATGACCAGCAGTCCGACGTCGGCACCGAGCAATTCAGATGCTGCAACCGGGCCTGGATGGGGCGGTACGAACACATGCATGCACGAAAAGGCCGTAGCGACGGGTATGCCGTACAACAGCAGGCTTCCACCAAGACGTCGTGCGACCGTGAACATCACTGGAAGCATGACAACGAGGCCGGCGTCAAAGAAGATCGGAAAGCCGAAAAACAGTGATGCGATGCCCAAAGCCATCGGCGCGCGTTGTTCACCGAACCGTTGGACAAGGTCATCGGCCAGAGCCTGTGCGCCGCCAGATACTTCAAGCAGGCGGCCAAGCATAGCGCCAAGGCCGACAAGAAGCGCTACACCGCCCAGTGTAGAGCCGAAGGCATTGGTCAGGGTTGTCATGATATTTGCCGTGGGAATGCCCGTCACAAGCGCCGTCAGAAAGCTGACGAGAATGAGAGCGACGAACGCGTGGACACGAAACTTGATAATGAGCAACAACAACACTGCAACGGCGCCGGCCGCAATCGAAATCAATGTGCCTGCGGATAATGTCTGTTCAAATTCGGGCAAATATAAACTCCTCGACCTACTACGGGGCTGTTACCAGCCGTTCGCGCTGAAGATTCAATGTTTGAACTGACAATGAATCGACAGACGGCGCTTTACGACAAAGTCCGTCACCACTCAACGTGATGACGCCTATATCGCCTGAAACGAAATGTCTAAGCGTCAACTCGCTGTGAATATCGGCTCTTTCGAGAAAACGCAGACAAAAAGAAAGGCCGTCAGCAAAAGCCGCGGCCTGTAAAGTTTGAAGGTCATAAACCTCCAGAGGGGAACAACTAATGCAACGGATCTGGGAGGAAGCCGTCATATGCATCAGTTGTGGTCATTATGCTTTAATTTTGATCATTTGGAAAACAGTTATTGTGCAATACAGCCATGCGCGTACCGCGCTGCTCTACGTGTCTGATCTTGTGGGACGATAGAGAAAGGCCGCACGGAGGCGGCCTTTTTAAGTGATGTGGTGCGGTTACGGTGTTACGTCGAAGCCGAACCACTTTTCGGACAGGCGCTTGACAGTGCCGTCTGCCTTCGCAGCGTCGATGGCCTCATTGAACATCTTCTGCAATTCAGGCTCGCCCTTGCGTAGGCCGACTGCGACACCGCGACCAAGAATGCCGCCCTTGAAGAATGGGCCGGTCATGACGATGTCTTCATTGCCCGGCTTTTTTGTTGCATCGCTCAAATAGGCAAGAGATGCGACCACGAGGTCGACACGACCCGACTTGAGGTCGAGGTCATGCTGGTCGGTGGTCTTGTATTCGCGAATATCGGTGGAATCCTTGAAGTATTTTTCAAGGAGCGACAGGCCGAGCGAGGATGTCTGAACACCGATGGTCCGACCCTTGATCTCAGCAGCAACGTCGTCAATCGCCTTCTGGGCTGCAGCTTCGTCCTTGGCAAGATAAAGCGTTTCACCGGTATGTGGCAGCTTGGCGAAAGGGCTGTCCTTCAGCGTTGCAAAGGTCTGGGGTGTCAGGCCGTAAGATACCGAGAAGTCGATGGTTTCTTCACGCTTTGGCGTGGCAGTGAGACCTGCCATGATCGCATCGAACTTGCCAGCATTGAGGGCAGGAATGATGCCATCGAATGGCTGCGCAATCATGGTGCATTCCACCTTCATGCGCGCGCAGAGGTCCTTGCTCAGCTCAATCTCGTAACCATCCAGCGTTCCGTCTGGCTTGGTGAAATTGTAGGGTCGGAAGGCGCCTTCGGTT
>NZ_DAMDBP010000013.1:50980-58299 GCF_032092815.1 Agrobacterium sp.
CACAACGATGGCCGAAACAAACAGGGCTTTGAACAATCCCTTGGTCTTCATTTTATTTCCCTTACTGCAGTTAAATGCCAAACGGCGTTTGGCATGAATGAATTCCGTTTGAAACAATTAGCCCGCATTTTCGTGGCTGATGAATTTGCGGAACCGCTCCGACTTGGAGTTGGTGAACACGTCTTCCGGTGCGCCGTCTTCTTCGACCAATCCCTGGTGAACAAAGATAACGCGGTTGGATACATCGCGGGCAAAGCCCATTTCGTGGGTGACGACCAGCATGGTGCGGCCTTCTTCAGCCAGGCTCCGCATCACGCGCAACACTTCACCGACCAACTCAGGATCGAGCGCTGACGTCGGTTCATCGAACAGCATGACTTTTGGCTTCATTGCCAATGCACGGGCGATGGCCGCGCGCTGCTGCTGGCCGCCTGAAAGATGGGCCGGGTAGAAATCGCGCTTGTCCGCAATGCCGACTTTGGCCAGCAGTGCTTCCGCTTCAGCGACACATTCAGCCCGCGGCCGACCCTGAACGTAAACCGGTGCTTCGATAATGTTCTCAAGGATGGTCTTGTGTGACCAGAGATTGAAACTCTGGAACACCATGCCCAACTCGGAGCGGATGCGTGACACCTGCTTTTTATCAGCCGGGTAAGCCTCGCCCTTTGAATTGGTGGACATGCGAATGGTTTCGCCCGAAACTGTAACCGTACCGGAGGTCGGGATTTCCAGCAGGTTGATACAACGCAGCAGTGTGGACTTTCCCGATCCCGAAGAGCCGAGAATGGAAATGACTTCGCCTTCGCGCGCTTCAAGCGAGATGCCTTTCAGCACCTCATGCGTGCCGAAGCTTTTGCGCAGGTTTTCAACGTTCAGCGCCACCGGGGCATTGGCAGAGATAAGTTTACTCAAGATGTTTTTCCTTCGGTGAGGATGCTGACAGTTGGCTGGCGCAGATAAGGTGTAAGCCTGTATTCTGCGACCAGAAGCAAACGGGTCAGGACGAAATTGATGGCGAGATAGATGGCGCCCGCAATGACGAATACCTCAATGACGCGGTAGCTTTCAGAGATGAGTTTTGCGGCAATGCCAGTCACTTCCATCAATGTGATGATGGAGGCGAGCGATGTTGCCTTGACCATGGAGATCATCTCATTGCCATAACCAGGCAGGGCCTGCCGGATGGCGAGTGGCATGACAATCCGGCGGAAGCAGGTGAACCAAGACATGCCGCAGGCCTTTGCGGCTTCAATCTGACCGTGAGGCACCGACAAGAGGCCGCCGCGAATGATTTCACCAGCATAGGCGGCATTGTTCAATGTCAGCGCGATGATCGCGCACCAGTATGGTTCACGCAAAATCGGCCACAGGAAAGAATAGCGGATGGCCGAAAACTGGCTGAGGCCATAATAGATGATGAAAATCTGTACCAGCAATGGCGTGCCACGAAACACAAAGATGTAGAGACGTGCAATCCAGTCGAGAACAGTAATGCCAGACAGGCGCATCATCGCCAGTAACAGCGCCAGCACCGCGCCGCAGATGATGGCGGAGGCAGCAAGCTGAAGAGTAAGCGGCACACCGCCCATCATGGCCAGAAAGGCTTCCGTATAAAATTCAAGGTTCATTTTGCCCTCCTGACGCCGCGCGAGAAGTGTCGCTCGGCCGCCTGCAGGATCGTGCCGGAAACCGAGGAGATCAGCAGGTAAAGTGCGCCTGCGATCAGGAAGAAGTTGAACGGTAGCCCGGTCGATCCGGCGCCGATCTGTGCCTGACGCAGGATATCGACAACACCGACAACAGAAATGAGAGCAGATTCCTTCAGTGCTACCTGCCAGACATTGCCAAGACCCGGCAAGGCATGGCGAAGTGCCAGCGGCGCGATGATGCGACGGAATTTAAGCGCCTGCCCCATGCCGCAGGCAGAGGCTGCTTCGAGCTCCCCCTTTGAAACGGCACGGAATGCACCGCGAAACACTTCGGTATGATGCGCGCCACAGGAAATGCCGATTGCCAGCACACCGGCAAGGAAGGCCGGGAACCCGAGAAAGCCCTGCGTACCAAAGAACTTGCCTATTGCGGTGACAGCTGCACTACCGCCAAAATAAAACAGGTAGATAACCAGCAGGTCGGGAATGCCACGGATGATCGTCGTGTATCCATCAGCGATTGTTCGCAAAGTGCGGCCGCCGGAAATCTTTGCCCAGGCGGCAAAGACGCCGATGGCTGCGCCAAGCGCAAAACCCACGACGGCCAGTGACACGGTCACAAGGGCCGCCATGGTCAACACATAACCCCAGCCGTCGGGGCCGAAGCTGAGAATATCGAAAAAAGCCTTCATGATGCATCAGGCCGTAATGTGGGGGAGCAATTGAACGTCATTTCACTTTCCGGCAGCTGCTAGCGCTGTCTTTCATTTCGCTTCGACAGGCAGAGCTGGTTGCACGCTGTCAGGGATCGGGTTTACGAAAGTAACGCCGTTCAGCCTACTTGCGTGGTCTTGTTTGGCTTCGGCAATCCGCTCGGGATTTTGAAACAATTCGACCGCCGTGCTTCCCATGACTTTTGCAGCATGAGCCATGCCTTTATGAGCAGCAGGCAATTTTCCCTGCGCCACCATCTGCCATGAATGAAGCGGCGTGCCAATAGCACAGGTCGCGCCGCGCATCTGCACCGTGGGGACAACCCAGCTTACGCTGCCGACATCGGTTGAGCCGACAAGCGAGTTATCTCCCTGATAGGGCTGATAGATGGCGTCGCATAGTGCGATATCTGCCTTCGGTTCAACACCAAAACGACGAAATGCATCGGAAACGTCTTCTTTGGTCAGCGTTGTCTGAAAGCGTCGCGCGGTTTCCCGATCCTCGTCGTCAAAAACTGGCGGTCCCAGACGCTCAAGTTCACGATGCATCAGCTGTTCAAGCGGCATGTTGCCAATCAGATTGGCATCACCACTGATGATTTCGCTGCGCACGGTGGTTTCCGTCATCAGTGCTGCGCCTTCAGCGATCTTTTTGACACGCTCAAGCAGGGCCTGCATTTCGGGAAGGCTGCGTGCGCGTATCAAATAACGAACAACCGCCTTTGCCTGCACAACATTGGGCGCAAATCCGCCGGTATCGGTTACCGCATAATGGATGCGGGCCGAAGACGGCATATGTTCGCGCATGTAATTTGCGCCAACATTCATCAGTTCAACCGCATCCAGCGCACTTCGGCCCAGATGCGGGGCAGATGCGGCATGGGCAGCACGACCGGTAAATTGGAAAACAATTTCATTGCAGGCGAGTGAAACCGGATCATTGACACCGGCAAATGGCGCAGGGTGCCAGCAGAATGCAATGTCGACATCATCGAACAGGCCTTCACGCACCATGAAACCTTTGCCGGAGCCACCCTCCTCGGCCGGGCATCCATAATAGCGCACCCGTCCTTTGAGACCGTGTGCGGCCAGATAATCCTTGACCGCCGCAGCAGCCAAAAGCGAGCCCGCGCCCAAAAGATTGTGGCCGCAACCATGGCCATGACCACCCGCTTCAACGGGCAGTTCCTCGGGAATGCCAGCCGTTTGGCTCAAGCCTGGCAGGGCATCGAATTCACCCAAAATTGCGATGACCGGCCCTTCGTCACCGGCTTCCCCCATCACAGCTGTCGGCAAGCCGGCAATGCCGCGCGAAACACGAAAACCTTCTGCTTCCAGCATCGCCGCATGCGCGTCACTCGACACATATTCCTCGAAATTGGTTTCCGGGTGGTCCCAAACCGTATCGCTGAGTTCAAAATAGTCGACACTTTTACCGTCTACGATATCCCAGATGTCGTGATGGTTTTTCACCATGGCTTCATCGCTTTTCTTGACGCTTTGATGTTCCCCTCATGTCCAACCGTGCTGAAAAAGCATTTTTGGAAATGAGGAATCTGAAGTGGTGCTCATTACCTCTTCGATGGCTTGGTGGCAAAGGGCGGATTTGGTGCCGACAGTCGATCAGCCATGATTAGGTCATTGGGATAACTGTTGTCTGACCCTGGATCGCAGAAGCTGTAGAGACAGCATAGCACTCACAGATCGCCCAAAGCGTATGGTCAATGAATATTCAGAATTTGAACGTGGTCAGGCTGATATTTCGGAGCGCTGTGGTTTTTGGCCCGCATAGGCACCCCTCCCCGGCCCGCACATCCGCGCAGATCAACGTCGATTCCATGTCTTTCTCCCCCTCTGGTGCAAGCACCGTAACGTGGAGACATGGTAGGTCGAACATTGATATTTGACAGTTTTATATCTAAAACTGCCCAGATTGGCAATTAATGAGACCAAATTGACATGGATGAACTCAACCGAAAAATAATCACCCTGCTGCGCGGAAACGGCCGCAGGAGCGTGTCGGATTTGGCGATCGAAACCGAAACATCCCGTGCGACGGTGCGTGCGCGTCTCGAGAGAATGGAGCAGGACGGAACGATCCTGGGATATACGGTCATGCTCCGGGCCGACGCCGTGGAAGATGTCGTTCGCGGGGTCATGATGATCGAGATCGAAGGTCATGTCACAGACCGGGTCATCCGAACGCTGGGAGGGTTTTCCGAGATCTCACAAATCCACACAACGAATGGCCGGTGGGATCTCCTGGTCGAATTGAGCGCTTCAAGCCTCACCGACTTTGATGCTGTTTTGCGGAAAATCCGTCTGGTGCCTGGCATCACCAACAGCGAAACTAATCTGCTTTTGTCGACACCACGATCAACACGGGCAAAACTATAGGTTCCTTGGTGGCGCCTACTGTATTGCGCTTCCGTCGCGGGATTGGCTTCTGTGGTTCAAGACAGGGCGGAGTTCGGTCGGATGTTGGTGTCGAATGTTGGCGGATGAGCATCCTGCGAAGGTAAAAACACACCAGTGGTCATGATTTTGTCGCGGTCGTCCCTTGGTCATATGCGGCTCACAGCCAACCACGGCGCAGTGGAAAAAGTCCCGCAGCTGCGCCGAGAGAAGAAAACACCAGGAATATCCAGCCGTAGAGAATGGTGGTTGTGTCCTTGTCGACCAGATCGGTGTGCCAGTTGATCTTCAGGGCTCCCTGAATGTAGCCACGTTCATACACACCTGTATCAACGTTCACCTCAAAGACGCGAACCTTGGGATTATCGAGGTTTTTCTGCAGCCAGTCAGCGTCCACAAGCGCCTTCGACGCAGATGCCTGCCCAGTCAGCAATAGAGTAGCAAGTGTTGTCGTGGCGATGATGCTGGGCTTTGAAATTTTCGGCATGGTCTCTCCTCAAGAGTGCGTTGTGTGATTGTCTTGTCCTCCCAAGCATCGGTGAAACATGGTGCAGGTTGTGGTTATAAAATTCTATAATTTGTGTAGATATTGAATATTCATGATGCGTAAACGGCATTTTTGCGGAAATACACGCAATGATCCTAAAGTTCATAGATTGTCTTCAAAGAACGATTTTGTGTCCGTTAAATACAATTTAATGGTGATTTTCCGTTGGGTCGTTAGCTGCACTCAATAATGGTCAATCCGACATCTTTCCCGCTTTTCGTGCCTCGGTAAATGGCTTTCTAACGCGGTTGTCCCTGCCAATTTTCCAGTCGATGGACGTTTGCAACTTGACACTTTGTCAGGTTCGAATAATTAAATGTTACGTTATAACATTATCGAAGGAAAGCCGATGCCCACAGCAAACATCATTGATCGCAGACTGCCGGTAACAGTGCTCTCCGGTTTTCTCGGTGCGGGAAAGACGACACTGCTCAACCACATTCTCAATAACCGTGAGGGAAAGCGTGTTGCGGTTATTGTGAATGATATGAGTGAGGTAAATATCGATGCTGAACTGGTGCGTGAAGGTGGCGGCAATCTTTCTCGCTCTGAGGAAAAGCTGGTGGAAATGACCAATGGCTGCATCTGTTGCACGCTGCGCGACGACCTGCTTGTTGAAGTCCGTCGTCTGTCAGAGGAAAAACGTTTCGACTATCTGTTGATTGAAGGAACCGGCATAGCCGAACCGCTGCCAGTCGCTGCAACATTTTCGTTTCGGGATGAAAATGATGCCTGCCTGTCAGATGTTGCCCGTTTGGACACCATGGTCACCGTGGTTGATGCGGTAAACTTGCTGAAAGACTACGGTTCCAATGAATTTCTGCGCGAACGTGGTGAATCCAACGGTGATGCGGATGAGAGAACGATTGTGGATCTGCTGGTCGAGCAGATCGAATTTGCCGATGTCATCGTTCTCAACAAGGTGTCTGACATCACTGAAGAGCAGCGGGATATCGTGCGCAAGATCATCATGGCGTTGAATGCCGACGCGCGCATCATCGAAACTGATTTTAGCAAGGTTGCACTGGCTGACATTCTCGATACCGGGCTGTTTAACGAGGAAAAGGCAGAAACGCATCCTCTGTGGTTCAAGGAGCTATATGGCTTTGCAGATCACGTGCCCGAGACAGAAGAATACGGCATTCAAAGTTTTGTCTATCGTGCGCAACAGCCCTTTCATCCGGAAAAGTTTCAGGCTTTTGTTGATAAGGCATGGCCGGGGCTTATCCGTGCCAAAGGACATTTCTGGTTGGCAACAAGGCCGGAATGGGCGGGCGATTTCTCACTGGCCGGGGCCATTGCCCGCGTATCGCCGATGGGTCGCTGGTGGGTGTCGGTGCCGAAAAGTCGCTGGCCTGATCACCCCGATTTTCTCGACGCTATGGAAAAACGCTGGCATCCGGTTTGGGGCGACCGTCGACAGGAACTGGTGTTTATCGGGACCGGCATGGACGAAAAGGCGATCCGCGATGCGCTCGATGCCTGCCTGATTGGTAAAGACCTCCAGCGGTTTGAGGCAGAGACTTATCGCGCCCTGCCCGACCCGTTTCCTGTCTGGGGTCGGCCGCAGGCGGCATAAGCCTGCGGTCGGTTGATCCTTACAGCAGTCTAAACAGCGCCTGTCACCGCAACATAGATCGAGTAAAGCGATTTGGTTGCGGTGATAAACAGGCGGTTTTTGCGTGGGCCGCCAAATGTCAGATTGGCGACTGTCTGTGGAACGAGGATTTTGCCCAACAATTTGCCATCTGGTGCAAAGCAATGCACGCCATCGCCAGCGCTCGTCCAGACATTGCCAAGCGTGTCCAGTCGGAAGCCATCCGGTAAGCCATTGTCGAGTGCGCAGAATTCACGGCCGTTCGCCAGGCTCTTGCCGTCAACAACATCAAAAACACGGATATGGCGTGGCCGGGTAATGTCGTGACTTGAGGATGAATCTGCCACATAGAGTTTCGTCTCATCGGGCGAAAATGCCAGACCATTCGGCTGGCCAAA
>NZ_DAMDBP010000013.1:58309-59231 GCF_032092815.1 Agrobacterium sp.
ACGATGGTCAATTCACCGTTCGCCGGGTCAAGGCGATAGACGTTGCGGGTCTGTTGTTCAGGCTCCGACTTGTACCCCTCGTAGTCGGAGAGAATGCCGTAGGTCGGGTCAGTGAACCAGATGGTGCCATCGGAGCGCACGACAACATCATTGGGTGAGTTCAGTCGCTTGCCATTATAGCTATCGGCAAGCACTGTGATTGAGCCGTCGATTTCTGTGCGGGTGACACGTCTGCCACCATGTTCGCAAGAGATCAGTCTGCCCTGGCGATCCCGCGTGTTTCCGTTGGTGAAGTTTGACGGCTGGCGGTAAACGGATACCTGGCCATCCGGCACCCAGCGCAAAATGCGCTGGTTGGGAATGTCGCTCCACAGCAGGCAATCCATGTCTGCAAACCAGACTGGGCCTTCTGCCCATCTGCAACCGGAATAGAGTTCTTCCATTCCAGCGTTGCCGACGATGTATTGCCGGAAACGTTCATCACGAATGTCATAGGGGAAAGATGGGTCGTATTGCATGGCTTTATCCATATTATCGTTCGCAGTCAGTCGCCTTTCAGCGCCCGCTCAACGGTTAGGTTTTGGCCCGCCAGCCAGCAGGATGACGGAGATAATGATGAGACCTGTCAGGATGAGGCGTATTCCGGCACCAAAACCATAGGTGTTGAGCATGGAAACGACGAGGAACATGAAGAGCGACGCCCCCCAGATGCCGGGAACGTTGGAATCGCCACCGGCAACCGCAGTGCCACCAATCACCACGACGGCGATCGACATCAGCAGGTATTCCGATCCCATGTTGAGCGCCGCACCACCAGAAAAACTGGCAAGAAGATAACCGGCAATGGCGGCAAGCACGGCACACAGCACATAGGTGACAAAACGTGCACCATCCACCGGAATGCCGGTCATGCGTGCCGCAA
>NZ_DAMDBP010000013.1:59429-63354 GCF_032092815.1 Agrobacterium sp.
CGACAATGTGGCGATGATTGGCGGAATACGCAGTGCCTTGATGAGCAGGTAGTTCCCGATGCCGACGCCTATGCCGATCAGGATGGCGATCAGCAGTCCTGGGAGGATCAGACCGTCGGAGACATCCATGAATTTAAGCGCGAGCGTGCCGGACAGGGTCATGGTTGCCGGTACGCAGAGATCGATATTGCCCGGCCCAAGCGTGATGACGAACATCTGGCCGATGCCGACGATCACCGAGAAGGCAGCAAATGTCAGTGCCGCATGGGAAAGACCGAAAGAGCTGGCGCCGCCGGTGAACATGACTGTTGCAAGCCAAACGGTAACGGTTGCGGCAAATGACCAAATCCAGGGTTTGCGGGTGATGGTTTGAAAAGCACTCATTGATTTTTCTCCCGCTTTTCAAGCCGGTTAAGCAGAATGCGAAGGGCAAGAACAACGATCAGGATCGCGCCTTGCGCACCAATCTGCCAGTCCGGGGAAATGCGCATGAAAGAAAGGAACGAGCCGGCGATCGTCAGCGTCAGCGCGCCAATGACTGCACCGACCGGCGATACACGGCCACCGACGAATTCACCGCCACCGAGGATTACACCGGCAATCGACAACAGCGTGTAACGAAGCGCGATATTCGCATCGGCCGACGTCGTCAGGCCAACGAGTGCAATGCCAGCCAATACTGCAAAGAAACCGGCAAGCGCAAATGTCGCTGCACGAATGGCAACAACAGACCACCCTGCCCGTTCGACTGAGCGGAAGTTGCCGCCGACGCCACGCATCAGCACACCGAAAGATGAGCGTGTGACGATGAGATGCGCAATGATCGCAATGACAATGCTGGCGACGATGGCAATCGGCACAACAGGTGGTTTTGCGGTCATCAGCCAGCGCACCCAGGTCGGTGCCGAACCGCCTGGTGACGGCAGGATGAGTACGGCCAGACCACCCCAAACGAAACTCATGCCAAGGGTGACGACGATGGACGGCAGAGACCTGATGTGAATGATGGCCCCGATCGCTGCATAAACGGCGATTGCTCCAGCAAAGATCAGAATGCCGATAACCGGTGATGTTTGTAGGAAAGTGGCGGTAACGCAGGCACAGAAACTGACAAATGTTCCCATCGACAGATCAAGGTCATTGACTGACATGATCAGCATCTGGGCGATGGTTGCCAGAATGATCGGAACGGCCAGGTTGAACAGAAGGTTCAGACCGGTGTAGCTCATGGCGCGCGGCTGCATGTAGAAAACCGCGGCCAGCAGCACGGCAAGGGATGCCGCCGGAATGACAAGACGCATGGTGTTGGCAGAAATTTTCATCAGTGGCCTTCCCCTGCAAAGGACGCTGCAAGCACGTTCTGTTCGGTAATGTCATCGCCGACGAGTTCGGCGTGAATGACGCCGTCACGGAACACATAGACGCGATCACAAAGTCTGATTTCGTCCATCTCGGTCGAGTACCAGACAAAGGTTCGTCCGTGGCGGGCTTCAGTCCGCAGGATTTCGTAGACTTCCTGTTTTGTGCCGATGTCGACACCACGCATCGGATCATCCATCAGAACTGTTTCGGCCGTTGTGGCCAGTGCGCGGGCAAAGAGCACTTTCTGCTGGTTGCCGCCGGACAGCGACAGAATCTTGTTGCCCATGTCAGGGGTGCGAATTTCGATGCGCTTTTTCCAGTCGGCGCCAAGATCGTTTTCACGATTGTGATTGACGAGGCTCAGGCTGGACAGATCACGCAAGGACGCGATGCTCAGGTTTTTCAAGATACTCCAAAGCGGGAACGTGCCGTTTAGGCTGCGATCACCGGCAACAAAGGCAATGTCCTGCTGTTTGGCTGGGAACCAGTTGCTGTTGCGTGAGAGGTAAAGATCAAGCAGCGCTTCGGTCTGGCCATGGCCGCCAAGTCCGGCAAGGCCAATGATTTCGCCGCGATAGGCTTCAAATGTGTGACCCTGGCCTTTACGGGCAGGCATGGACAGAACCGGTTGTCCGGTCCTTTGAATTGTTGATCGCTCCCAGCCGCTTTCCTTCACGACGCTGCCCATGGTCTCGACCAGGCTGCGGGTGCTGAACTCCGAGGCGGGGCGGTCTGCAACCACCTTGCCGTCCTTCATAACGACAATACGGGTTGCGGTGGAAAGGATTTCACCGCGAATATGGGAGATCAACAGGACCGAACCACCGGAGCGCACAAAGCGGCGCACGTAGTCCATCAACTGTTCGGCAAGACCGGCGTCCAGTGATGAGGTTGGTTCATCAAGAATAACCAGCTTGGGTTGGTTTTTAACGCCGGCAAAATTGATGGCGATCTCGACCATCTGTCGTTCGGCGATGGACAGTTCGCTGATCGTTGCCGTGCAGTCGATGCCGCTTCCCGGGAAAATATCGTCAAGCGTCTGGCGAACGAGTTTTGTGGCGCGGTTACGCCAACCGGCACCTTTCATGTCTGCATGCATGATGCGGACATTTTCGCCGATCGTCAGGTTGGGGCAGAGGGATAATTCCTGGAAAACGCAACGCACGCCGTTGGCTCTGGCCTCGGCAATACCATGTTTTCCCTGACCTCCCCCATATGACAGAGTTCCGTCATGAGGTGTGAGGTTGCCATTGATGACATTGACGATAGTGGACTTGCCAGCTCCGTTATGGCCGACAAGGCCAAGACATTCGCCGGAATGAATGATGAGGTCCGCGCCATCCAGCGCCTTTACGGCACCAAACGTAACCTTGACGCCACGTGCGGCGACAACCTCTTCTCGCGACAGGATTTCGTTCATCAGCACGACACAGAATTTTGGAAATAACCGGTACACGGCGCCATGTCACGGCGCCGTGCGGTGATATCGGGCTTATCAGGGCAAAATTACTTTGCCTCGGCGATAACCTTCTGGGCGTCTTCCAGCGAATATTCGATGTTGGAGACGCCGCCCTTTTCGGTCTTTGCCAGACCGTCTTCCAGGTTTGCCTGATCGATACGCAGAACAGGAACAACCAGATCCTTCTTCACGTCCTTGCCATCAAGGATCTGCTGGGCAACCCAGAAAGCAAGCGTGGAAACGCCAGGTGCGATCGAAACCGACATGGTTTCATAACCGCTTGCGTCTTTCTGCTGTTTCCACCAGACCAGCTCGTCTTCACGGTTGCCCATGACGATGGTGGGTGTCGGGCGTTTTGCTGCAGCAAAGGCCTGTGCTGCACCGTAACCGTCACCACCCTGTGTCACCACAGCGGTAATTTCAGGCAGGCTTGGCAGGATACCGGCAACGGCACGCTGCGCGACGTCCTGCGCCCAGTCACCATTGACGGAACCGGCGACCTTGAAGTTTGGATGCTTGGCAATGCCAGCCTCGATGCCTGCGTGGATTTCATCATCCACGAAAACGCCGGCCAGACCGCGAATTTCCAGCAGATTGCCGCCATTTGGATATTTCTGGGCGAGGAAGTCGATCTGGCTTTCACCCATGGACTTGAAGTCGACCGCGATGCGCCATGCGCAAGGTTCGGTAACAACGCCGTCAAATGATACGACGATGATACCGGCATCACATGCTTCCTTTACCGCACCGTTCAGTGCTGTTGGCGAAGCGGCGTTGATGACAATCGCGTCATAACCCTGAAGGATCAGGTTCTGGATCTGGGCGGCCTGTTCAGTCGCCTGGTTTTCAGCCGTTGTAAAAGGATCGGCTGCAGCCACGGTGCCCTTGGACACGGCATCCTTAGTGATCTTGTCCCAGCTTGTCAGCATCGCCTGACGCCAGGAATTGCCAGCGTAGTTGTTGGAAAGGGCAATTTTCTTGGCAGACGTGTCTGCCTGCGCCACCATCGGCAAGGCAGCGCATGCGAGCGTGACTGAAGCCACAAGCATTTTTTTGATAGCCATTGATTTCCTCCCTGATGGCTCACAAATCGATAACCGGGGC
>NZ_DAMDBP010000013.1:63364-86672 GCF_032092815.1 Agrobacterium sp.
GAAATCCCTCCGCAAAAGCGCGGATAAATGTCGGATTTTTATGGCCCTGAGGCTCCTCCCCCAGTAATTGCAAGCATGACCAACAAAGGAACAATTGTATAGGCTGATATTGGCAAACCATTTGCGGGAACCCGCATATAATATGCGCAGAAACGCAGGACGGGGATCATGACAAGGCGCACAATGGTGTAGACATCTATGGTTGTCCCGTGGCTTTAAACTGCCGGGGGTTAAAACCGTGCCGCAGGTGCTTGGGAGGGCGCCGTGAATGCTTAATTCTCTACGCAGTTCGTTATTCGAGCACTATCTCGGCATTTCGAGGTTACTGGCTGGCCAGTTGGAGTTCAACTCCATCATTCAGGCTGTCGCGACCGAGATATCCCACATTATTCCGCATGATCATCTCGATGTCTGCATCAAGCTCGTCGACGGCAAATACCACATTGCCTATGAGAGTGGTCTTGAAAGTGACTGGAGCAAACATCCGCCAGCGCTGTTGACCGGTAGCCCGATCCGTTCGCTGCTGGCCGGTGAGGTGGAGTTTTTGCTGAGTGGCAATGCCTGTGACGATCCGCGTTTTCATTTCGACGGCGCGTTTTCCAGCCCCATTATAACACTTAATCTGCAAAGCCGCCTGCACGTGCCACTGAAAGTGCATGGTGACATCATAGGTGCGCTGAGTTGCTCGTCACATACACCAAACGCTTACACGATGGATGATGTGTTCAACGCCCGCGCCATTGCCGATCTGCTCGCGCCCTACTTTTTCGCGATCCGTGCGGCTGATCAGGCAAAACGCTCGGCGATTGAGGAAGCGGAAGCCAATGCCCGTGAAGAGGGATTGCGTTCCGGTGCGCTGAAACTGACACAGGCACTGGAAGCGGAACGCCAGCGCATCGGAATGGATTTGCACGACCAGACGCTGGCTGATCTGACCCGTTTGACCCGCCGCGTCGAGCGCATGATACATTTGCCTGAAGTCAGCGGTGAAATGCTGGAGCCGCTGGCTCGCAGCCTGCAATTCTGTATGCATGATCTGCGGCAGATCATCGAAGAGGCCAAACCCTCCATCCTTCAGCTGTTTGGTATGGTGCAGGCGATCGAGACCTATCTCGATCGGTCGGTCCGTGACAGCGGTGCGGCGATTGAATGGGACATCATTGATGACAGCAAGGGCATGGTGGATGAACTGGAACAAGGGGTTGCAACCTCTCTGTTCCGTATCGTGCAGGAGGCGGTCAACAACGCCATTCGACACGGCCAACCTGACCGTATTCTGGTGACATTGCGTCGTCGGGAAGACTGGCTGACCGTCGAAATCAGTGATGACGGTGCGGGGCTGGATGCCGCCGGTAACGCCACTGGCCATGGAATTGGCAATATGAAAACCCGCGCAAGACTGATATCGGCCCGTTTTGGCATTGGAAAAAACCGCAATGGTCCGGGAACCTGTGTCAGTGTCAGCGTGAAGCCCGGTCTGGCGGCAAAGACTGCGGAGGAGGAATAAATGGATGTGCTGATTGTTGAAGACGATGTTCTGCATCGCGCTTATCTGAACGAGGTCGTCCGCAATGCCTTGCCGGAATGTGCCCGCGTCCTGGAGGCGGAAAACGGCGCGGTGGGCGAAAAGCTGGCGCGTGAAAACCGCACCGCTCACATCGTCATGGATTTGCAGATGAATGAGCGCAATGGCATCGAGGCGGCGCGCACCATCTGGAAAGAACGTCCGGAAACGCGCATCCTCTTCTGGTCGAACTACGCAGATGAAGCCTATGTGCGCGGCGTGTCCCGTATCGTTCCGGAAGGTGCGGCTTACGGATATGTTTTGAAATCAGCGTCTGACGAGCGGTTGCGTCTGGCACTTCGGGGCATTTTTATCGAAGCGCAATGCGTGATCGACCGGGAGGTTCGCGGGCTGCAGGAAAAAAGCCTCGGCAAGGTCAATGGTGTCAGTGATTCCGAATATGAAATCCTGATCGACATTGCGCTTGGACTGACCGACAAGACCATTGCGCGTCGGCGCAACCTGTCGCTGCGCAGTGTGCAGAACCGTCTTCAGGCGCTTTATGAAAAGCTGAATGTCTATCAGGCAACGGGTGATGATGAGCCGGATGGACGTTACAATCTGCGCACGCGCGCTGTGACCATCGCCATTCTGCGCAAGCTGTTGAATTACAATGCTTTGGAAAAGGCAGAAAAAGAGTTGGCTGAGTGGGTAAGCCACCACTGAGATAGTGACTGTTGATCAGCTTTATCATGTGAACTGATGATGAGGGGCATAAAGCCCCCACTCCAACTCCAGCCATATTGCCCAATATGACTGAATATGCCCCTCATCACCGCCCACCCCGAGGGGCAGGAATTCAATTCTGCTTTCACTCATTTTGATTGAAAGCAGCACGCTCTGTTTTAGCGTGCCATCCAGCCGCCATCAACTGCAAGAACCTGACCGGTGACATAACTGCTGGCAGGCGCCGTGAAAAACAAGAGAGCAGTGTCGAGATCATTGGGGGTGCCCCAGCGCCCGGCTGGAATACGTTCCATGATGCTGCGGTTTCTGTCCGGGTCGTTGCGCAGCGCTTCCGTATTATCGGTTTCCATGTAACCCGGTGCGATGGCATTGACGGTGATGCCCTTGGCGGCAAGTTCATTGGCCATAAGCCGGGTCAGACCGGCAACCGCGTGTTTACTCGAGGTGTAGGACGCAACACGAATGCCGCCCTGGAACGACAGCAGCGACGCAATATTGACGATACGGCCAGCGATATTTTTCTCGACCATGTGGCGAACGACAGCCTGAGAAAGCATGAAGATGCTTTTCAGGTTGATGTTCATCACATCGTCCCAATCCTGTTCGGAAAATTCCGTAAAGTCGGCGCGGCGGATCTGGCCTGCATTGTTGACCAGAATGTCGATGTTGCGTCCATTACTAGTGAGAGAAGACACGACATCGGCCAGTCCTGACGGATTAGCGAGGTCGTAAACCACCTGTTCAAATTTGCGGCCGAGTGCCTCTACCTTTTGACGTGTTTCCGGCATTTCCTGTGAGCCAAGCGCAACGATGTCGGCACCAGCATTCGCAAGTGCCAATGCCAGGCCTTGCCCCAGTCCCTTGCGCGCGCCAGTCACAAGCGCGCGCTTTCCTGTGAAATCAAAAAGGGTCATCCGACGCTCCTTACTTCAGGTCGCCCATAGGCACGAAGTCCATGTCCTTGAAGGACTGGTTGTCGCCGGCCATGCTCCAGATGAAGGCGTAAGATCCGGTGCCGGCACCGCAGTGGATGGACCAGGATGGTGAGACAACAGCTTGCTCGCTGCGCACGATCAGATGGTTGGTCGCCTGCGGACGTCCCATCAGATGCACAACAAAAGCTTCCTTCGGAATTTCGAAATAGAGATAGGCTTCCATGCGGCGGTCGTGCAGATGCGCCGGCATGGTGTTCCAGACGCTGCCGCCTTCAAGACGGGTCAGACCCATCAGCAATTGGCAGGTTGGAAGAACATCCGGGTGCAAGTACTGGTAAAGTTTGCGCTTGTTGGATGTCGCGCTGTCGCCAAGATTGTTCTCGATGGCTTCCGTGACGCTGACGGTCCGCGACGGGTACGTCGCATGGGCTGGTGCGCTGTTGATGTAGAATTTCGCAGGAGTTGCTGCGTCAGCACTTTCGAAGCTGATTTCCTTTGTGCCCATGCCGAGATAAAGCGCGTCCTGGAAACCGATCTCGTAGGTCTTGCCATCGGCAATAACCCTGCCAGCACCACCTATATTGATCAGGCCGAGTTCGCGGCGCTCAAGCAGGAACGAGGTGCCGACTGTTTTGGCAATCTCTTCACCAAAGCTCAGGGGCGAGGCGAGCGGAATGACGCCAGCAAGCAGCAGGCGATCATAATGGGTGTAAACCGCATTCACTTCACCGGCCGCGAACAGGTTTTCCATCAGGAAATTTTCGCGCAGTTCTGCGCTCGTCATCCGTTCGGACTGGCTGTAATGCACAGCGTGAAGTGTTTCGATCTTGGTCGTCATGGGTTTAAACCTCCCTTGGTTTACTCAAAAAGATCAGGATGTTTTGCTTCGAGCCTTGGCAGGTCGCGAAGCAGTTCTGAAAGATGGGCCGTCATCGCTTTTGCGGCGGCCTCTTCGTCTCGCGCATCAATCGCGGTCAGAATGCCACGATGCTCTGCGATAAGCCGGGTGAATGACGATGCGTCGTGGATCGACAGGCTGCAGGCCCGGTCGATATGGGCTTTAAGGTCTTCGATGACCGGCCATGCCATTGGAATGCCGGCACCTTCTGCCAGGATTTTATGAAACAGATCGTCGTAACGGCGAAATTCTACGTGATCTCCGGCCTCTGCTGCCCTCTCCTGCTCCTTCAGGCAGTCCTCAAGACGGGAGCGGGCATGAAAATGAAATGTGCGACTGGCCGTTTTGGCAACGGCGGTCTCGATCGTCTCGCGGATGAAGGCCGCCTGCATCAGTTTGGCGACGGAAATCTTGGCAACGACAGCGCCACGGTGCGGCAACACTTCCACCAGTCGGCTCTTGGTCAGAGCAATCAGCGCTTCGCGGCCCGGCTGGCGGGATGAGCCATAACGTTCGCCAATTTCCTGTTCGGAGATACGCGCGCCCGGCGGCAGGGCCAGCGAAAGGATATCTCCACGCAACTGCCGCTCCACCTTGTGGGCCATGCTTTCCGAAGCTGTTTTTCCGCTCATGAGGTTCGCTTTCGCTGACGTCATCACAAATTGACGACACTTCCATACAATGAACGACAATGCCATGCAACAGCCGTTGGCGGAATTTGCCGTCGACTGGAAAACCGTATGGAAAAGCAGGGCTTTTGAAGAGATATCGATGGAAGCCGATCTCAATCGGACATGAGTTTGTCCGCCAATTGCAGGTCGTGAAGCGAAGGCTGGGTGCGGTTTATCTTCGGGTAGTTTACCTGCCCGTCTTCTTCACCACGCGGGAAATATCCATCTCGATTTCGTCGCTCTGCCGCCTTGTAACCAGCGGGGCTGACGCCAATGTATTGGCGGAACATGCGCGAAAAATAATAGCTGTCGCTATAACCGACCAGTTCAGCGGTTTTTTTGACTGAACGGCCACCTGCGAGCAGACCCATGGCGCGTTCCATGCGTTTGAACTCCTGGTATTTTGCTGGCGTTAGCCCAACCTGCTTGCGGAACATGCGTCGGAAGTAGTCGGGATTATAGGGTGTGGCAGTCAGCGCCTTTTCAACGATCCGGTCATCGAGCGGTTCGGCCGCGATCTGGCTTGCTGCGACCATGATGGCGAGCGACAGTGCATCCGGATTGTCCACCGGCGCCTGTTTTTGCTGCCGCCAGCCGATAAATGCCGTTTCAAGGAAGTCGATCAGGAACACCATGAACTGGTGGTGCTGAACAAGCGTGGTCGATGACAGCGGCACGGTTTCGCGGAAATGCCGCACCAGCGGTTCCAGCATGTGCCAGCGTGGCATCACCACCCAGCGCCGCTTCTCCATCTGGGAAATCATGTCGATACGACCGAACACATCAAGCGTGAAGTGCTGCGCGATGCCAGTGTAAAGTTCACGGGACAGGGTTTGGCCGACGAACCGTGTATTGGCCTCGATCAGCATGGCGCAGCCCGGCTCCATGACCACGCGCTCACCTTCGATTTCGTACTCGGCGCGACCGGTCAGGCAGATGACAAGGTCATGAACACTATTGGTTTTATCAATCCGCCAGCTGGATGAATGCTCCATCTTGATGGCGGAACGTGTCAGCGAAAGGCTCAGCGCCTGGACCGGTATGCCGCCTAAAACGCCGTGTTCGCTTTTATCCATCTTTTTGTCCCGAAGAATCTATTCTTTTTCACAAAACATCGACCGATATTACTCCGCGAATGTCAAATTGACCAGATTGACGGCCTTTTCAATGGGAGGAGCGAGGCTGTTCAGGGAAATCGGCCTATTCAGGGCGATGTTCCTTGTTCAGTCATCGATGTGAGGATGCACAATTCGGAATACACAAGACCTGTCCGTATCGTCTATGTAGGTGGCGGATCTCTCAACTGGGCGACGAAACTGATGGGCGATCTCGCCCATGACGGTACGATCCCGGCAACAATCAAACTATATGATATCGATCATGCCGCTGCAGAGCGAAATGCAGCCATCGGCATGCGTTACGCGGCGGCGTCCAATGGGGCGAAAGTCGAGTATCACGCAGAGCGTGAACTTGGCGCTGCACTGGATGGTGCAGACTTCGTGATCATTTCCATTTTGCCCGGCACATTCGCCGAAATGGCCAGTGATATTGCCATTCCTCAGAGCTACGGCATCGTGCAATCGGTGGGCGATACGGTTGGGCCCGGTGGCTTTGTGCGTGCAATGCGCGCTATCCCCGTGCTTCATGAAATCGGTAAGGCCATTCGAGAACATTGCCCGAATGCCTATGTCGTCAACCTCACCAATCCCATGTCGGTACTGACAGGCGCGCTCTACCGTGCCATGCCGGAGATGAAAGCATGGGGTGCCTGCCATGAGGTGCTGAAGACACGCCGCCTCTTGGCCCATATCGCCAATCAGGAGATGGGCAGCATTCGCTATCGGCTGTCAGAGGTGAAGGTAAATGTGCTTGGCATCAATCACTTTACATTTGTGAACGCGGCAAGCGTCGATGGCATGGACATGATGCCAGACTATCTCGCCTTTGCGGAAAAACACCGCGAAAGTGGTTGGTGCGAACACCCGCGTGATCCTGCCGATGAGCATGCCCGTTATTTTGACGAGACCTGCAAGGTCAAGTTTGATCTCGCATGCCGTTTTGGCATTGCAGCCGCCGCTGGTGACCGGCACCTCGCTGAATTCCTGCCGCAGAACTGGTACCTCGATCATCATAAGGCATTTGGTTTCGGTCTGACGCCGGTGGAATACCGCATCCGGGAACGTTCAGAAAAGGTACGTGCGGCGGAAGCGCTTTACGCTGGCGGCGCGCTTCCACCTGCAAAACCGTCCGATGAAGCCATTGTTGAGCAGATCAAGGCACTTTTGGGTGGTGAGGAACATGTCAGCAATGTCAACCTGCCGAATTACGGCCAGGTTGCAGGGTTGCCGCTCGGCGCGATCGTGGAAACCAATGCGCGTTTCTCAGGCATTGGCATTCAGCCCGTCATCGCTGGACGTCTTCCCCAGGCAATCGAACTGCTGGTCGAGCCGCACGCAAAGCGACAGACCGCGTTGCTGGATGCAGTGCTTGCCGGTGATGCGCAGGCGCTTCTGCCGTTGTTCATCTCCGACCCGCTTGTACAGCCGATCGGGCCAGACAAAGCAGCAACAATGTTCCGGGACATGCTGGCGGCAACGCGTCATTACCTCCCGGTAGAACTCGTCTCGGGAGTTGCCGCATGAGTGGAGACAACCGTTTTCTCGGGCTGTTTTATCTGACGCCCTATATCATCGGGTTGCTGATTTTTACGGCCCTTCCCTTCCTTGCATCGCTCTATCTGAGCTTTACCAACTATAATCTGTTGGATTCACCGACCTTTACCGGCCTGGCCAACTACATCAAGCTGTTCACCAGTGATCGCACCTTCCGCAAGTCTCTGTGGGTGACGCTGATCTACGTGTTCACCACTGTTCCGTTGAAGCTTGCCTTTGCGCTCTTCATCGCGGTGATCCTGAACTACAAGCTGAAGTTCATCAATTTCTTCCGCACGGCCTATTACGTGCCGTCGATCCTTGGTGGTTCGATCGCCATTGCCGTTCTGTGGCGCTACATCTTTGCCGATACCGGTCTGGTAAATATGGGTCTTGCCGTCTTCGGCGTGGAGCCGATCAACTGGTTCGGCGATCCGACCAATGCGCTTTTCACCATTACCATGCTGCGTATCTGGCAGTTCGGTTCGGCGATGGTGATCTTTTTGGCAGCCCTGCAGAGCGTCGATAATTCGCTTTACGAAGCAGCCTCCATTGATGGTGCGAGCAAGTGGAAGACCTTTGTTCACATCACCTTGCCGTTAATCACGCCGGTGATTTTCTTTAACCTTATCATGCAGATGGTTCAGGCATTCCAGGAGTTTAACGGTCCCTACATCATCACGCAGGGCGGTCCGTTGAAGTCCACATATCTCCTGCCGCTTTACATCTATGACGAAGCCTTCAAGCGGTTCGATATGGGATACGCCTCCGCTATCGCCTGGGTGCTGTTCGTCATCATCATGGTTCTTACGCTCATCGCCTTCTGGTCTTCGCGCCACTGGGTCTACTACGCCGGCGACAAGAGGAGCTGATTATGGTCGACCAGACTGTTTCAAATATTCAAGGTGTCACGGAAGCGGAACGCATTCGCGACAAGGAAGTCCGTCGGCAGCGCATCGGTGCAGTGTTGCGGTATGCCATGCTGGCAGGGGTTGGTTTTCTGATGCTTTACCCGCTGATCTGGTTGGTTGGCGCTTCCTTCAAGACCAATTCCGAAATCTTCAACAATCCCGGTTTCTGGCCGGAAAATCCGACTCTTGACGGTTATATCAATGGCTGGAAAACGTCGACGCCGTACACATTCGGCACGTTCTTTCTGAACACGCTGTGGATCGTCTTGCCAAAGATGATTGGAACGGCAATTTCCTGTACGGCAGTGGCCTACGGATTTGCGCGGTTTGATTTTCCGTTCAAGAAAATCCTGTTCGCATCGCTGATCGCAACTTTGCTGCTGCCCAATGTTGTAACACGCATTCCGCAATACTTGCTATTTCGTGATCTCGGCTGGCTCGACACTTACCTGCCACTTTGGGTGCCTTCCGCTTTTGCCGGCGACGCCTTCTTCGTGTTCATGTTGGTGCAGTTCCTGCGCGCCATTCCGCGCGACATGGAAGAGGCTGCACGTGTTGACGGTGCCTCCACCATGCAAACACTGTTGTTCATCGTCGTACCATTGTTGATGCCAGCGCTGATTTCGGTCTGCCTGTTCCAGTTCATGTGGACGATGAACGACTTCCTCGGTCCACTGATCTACCTGTCTTCGGTTGAGAAATACCCGGTATCGCTGGCCTTGAAACTATCGATCGATACGACTGAAGCCTTCGACTGGAATCGCATTCTGTCCATGTCGGTCCTGGCCATCACCCCTGCACTCGTCGTGTTCTTCGTCGCGCAGAAATATTTCATCGACGGCATCTCCGCTGGCGGCATCAAAGGATAACAAAATGGCTCGTCTTCAACTCAGAAACCTTGAAAAAGACTACGCTTCGTTCCGTGCCGTGCATGGCATCAACCTTGATATCGAGGATGGCGAATTCATGGTGCTGGTTGGCCCATCCGGCTGTGCCAAGTCCACGACACTGCGCATGATTGCCGGTCTGGAACGCATTACCGGTGGTGAAATCCGCATCGGTGGCGAGTTGGTCAACGACAAGCCGCCGGGTGAGCGTGGCATTTCGATGGTGTTCCAGAATTATGCGCTCTACCCGCATATGAAGGTCCGCAAGAACCTGTCTTTCAGCATGCGCCTGAAACGTCGCTCGAAGGAGGACATTGAAAACGCGACGCAGGATGTGTCCAAAACGCTGGAAATCGAAGCGCTGCTCGACCGGTTGCCAAAACAGCTTTCCGGTGGTCAGGCCCAACGTGTGGCAGTGGGCCGTGCACTGATCAAGAAACCGCAGGTGTTCCTGTTTGATGAACCACTATCCAACCTGGATGCAAAGCTGCGCGCCTCGATGCGGGTGCGCATCACTGATCTGCACAAGCGATTGAAGGCTGAGGGCCAGCAGGCAACGGTCGTTTACGTGACTCATGACCAGACGGAAGCCATGACCATGGGCGACCGTATCTGCGTGATGAAGGAAGGCCATATCATGCAGGTGGCGGACCCAGTCACGCTGTACAACAAACCGGCCAATGCATTTGTCGCCGGCTTTATTGGCAGCCCTGAGATGAACCTGATCGATGCGACGCTGGACGCGGACAGGTCGATCAACATCGCCGGCCAGAAATTGCAGCTTGGGCCTGAACTGGGCAACCGTCTCGCTGCCAATGCGCCGAAAGATATCATTCTGGGCGTGCGCCCGCAGCACTTAAGTCTTGCTGCACCGGATACGGTCAACGCGCTGTCAGGCAAAATCAGCCATGTCGAGTTCATGGGGCACGAAGTCTATCTGCACGTGCAGGCTGGCCAAAACCGCTTGATCGCCGTTGTGCCGGCGCATGCCTATGACCGCAAAAGTCTGCGCGATGATCAGGTCTGGCTCAGTGCCGATGCAGCCTCTGCGCATGTCTTCAATCGTCAGTCCGGCGACAATATCAGCCTGGCCTGAACCATCCATCATTCAACAGTAATTCATCGGGAGGAGTTATTATGAAAAAAGTTCTTGTTACTGCGGTCCTATTGGCCGCCACCAGCCTGAGTAGTGCCTATGCCGCCAATCTGCGCATGTCCTGGTGGGGCAGCGATGATCGCCATGTTGCGACACAGGAAGCGCTGAAGGTTTGTGGCGCGAAATTCGGTCATACAATCTCGCCTGAGTTCACCGGTTGGGGCGGACATCAGGAAAAGATTGCAACCCAGCTCGCCGGACGCACGGAAGCCGATATCATGCAGATCAACTGGCCGTGGCTGCCAATCTTTTCCAAAGGTGGAGAAGGTTTTGCCGACCTTAACCAGTACAAGGACGTGATTGACCTTAGCCAGTGGAGCGATGCCGATCTGCAAAGCGGCATGGTCAAGGGCAAGCTGAACGGCGTGACCGTATCGACCACGGCACGTATCTTCATGTTCAACAAAACGACCTATGAAAAAGCTGGCGTGGCGTTGCCGAAAACCTGGGACGAGCTGTTTGCAGCCGCCCCTGTTCTGAAGGAAAAGCTGGGCGCGGATTATTATCCGTTTGAAGCCGCGCCGTCTGAAGGCAACGGCCTCAATGCCCGTATCGTTGTCATTCTGCGTGCCACACAGATGACCGGAAAGAGCTTCATTGATCCAGAAACCAACAAGGTTGCATGGTTGCCGGAAGAACTGACCGAAGCGCTGAACTTCTATCAGTCCATGGTCGACAAGGGCGTCATCGAATCCTGGAAAAGCTCGTCAGCCGGCGGCAACCGTCCACTGTTTGAAAATCCGAAATGGGCAAATGGCCGTTATGCCAGCTCTTATCAATGGTATAGCACCTACGGCAAAATTGCCGGCCCTCTCGAGGCAGGTCAGGAGCTTATTCCTACCAAGTCGTTGACATCTGAAGGCGGCAAAACGGAAGGCATTTATCGCAAGCCATCCATGCTGCTAGCTGTTTCCAAAAACAGCAAGGAACCAAAGGCTGCGGCAGAAATCATCAATTGCCTGCTCAATGATCCGGAAGCCGTAACCATTCTTGGCGCAACACGCGGCATTCCGTCCAGCAAGATTGCAATCAAGACACTGACGGATGCAGGCAAGATCAAGCCTGTGCAGGCGGATGCCTACAAGATCGTGATGGATTCCGAAGGCCCGAATGTTTCGCCGCTCAACGAGCATCCACGCGTCACCGATGCCTTCGACACCAATCTCGAAGCCTTCGCCTATGGCCAGCAGTCAGCCGAAGACACGGCTGCGGAAATCATTGCCAGCGTTGATGATGCGCTTGGTGGGATCTGAGGCCGGCATTTGAAGATCAGACTTCGTGGTGGGCCAGTCATGGCCCTCCACTTTCATGAAAGAGGAATTTGCACAGCATGGCACGCATAGACCTGTTAACTGCAACGGCACGCACGGCCAGCTTTGCCTTTGAGGCTGAAAAGCACTTGCATGCCCTGCCCGAGCCAGTGGCGTGGGCGCTGCTTGATGACAAAGCTCATCCGCTTGCCAAGGGGACGAGCAATACGGTTGTGTTTACGCTTTGCGGATTGGAACCGCAGACACGTTATCAGCTTCAAATGGCTGGTGGGGATATTGAATTTGAGACGGCACGCGAAAGCCGGCTGATTGATATTGCAGCCTTTGGTGCATCCCCTGATTCCACTGACAATACGCGTGTCATTCAAGCGGCAATTGATGCCCTGCCCGAACACGGCACGCTGAAAATTCCACCGGGTTTGTGGTATAGCGGACCGCTGTTCCTGAAGAGCCATATGACGCTTTTCTTTGAGGATGGCGCTTGCCTTTCCGGGCTTTCAGATCGGTCGGCCTACCCGATATTGCCACCACGGCACGAAGATGGACGTGTACTAGGCACCTGGGAGGGCGTTTCCGAGGCCTGTTACGCAAGCCTTTTAACCGCGATTGACTGTCACGATATCAACATCACCGGTGCCGGTGTTATCGATGGCGGTGGTGATCGCGGCGACTGGTGGACATGGCCCAAGGAAACCCGTGATGGCGCCCGTCGTCCCCGCACCATTTTCATCTCTGGAAGCCAGGCCGTGACGCTGTCGGGCATTGTTGTGCGCAACTCGCCGTCCTGGACTGTCCATCCGGTTTTGAGCCTCGATGTAAAAGCCATTGGTCTTACGATCGAAAACGATCCTTATTCTCCCAACACTGATGGCTTGAACCCAGAATGCTGCAACGATGTGTTGTTGCAGGGCATTCATTTTTCCGTCGGCGATGACTGTATTGCCGTCAAGGCGGGGAAACGTGATCCGAAAGGAGGGCTCGATCAGCCTTGCGAGGCCATCCGCATTGAAAACTGCCTGATGGAGCGCGGTCATGGCGGTGTCGTCATTGGCAGTGAAATGAGCGGAACGGTGCGCGACGTCAAAGTTCGTCGTTGTCAGATGATCGAAACGGACCGTGGCTTGCGTATCAAGACGCGTCGTGGACGGGGCGGTCTGGTCGAAAATATCAGTGTCGAGGACTGTGTCATGACCGGCGTGCAAGCGCCGCTGGTGATCAATGCCTTCTATTTCTGTGATGCCGATGGCCGGTCCGATTACGTACAGAGCCGCGACGCTTTACCGGTGACTGATGCAACGCCGAGGATTTCCGGCATCACCGTGCGCAACGTCGTTGCCGATCGGGTGGCAATCGCTGCAGCCGCTTTTTACGGCTTGCCGGAAGCGCCGGTCGAAAACATCACCATCGAAAATTACCGCGTGACATTTGATCCTCACGCCGTCGCCGATGCCCCTGACATGGCTTGCCACATGGAGCCTGTTCGCCACGCGGGCATCATCAGTGAAAACGCAGCCTTTCTTAAAAGGGAAGGCATCGTTTTGTCGCCCAACAGCCAGAGTATTGCCGTATGACACCCAACCTTGATGATTATTTTGACGCCTATGCCCGTGACTATGCCTACTACAAGGGCGGAAGCTGGTGTTATGAAGATGGCTGCCTCTATCGCGGCCTGATTGCCTTGCATGAAGCAAGCGGTCATCGGCAATGGTTCGATCACATGACACGTCTGGTGGATGGACAGGTCAATCAGCATGGCGAACTGCGTGGCTACACCATTCCGGAATACAATATCGATCATATTCTGCCTGGCCGCGCGCTGATCACGCTCTATCGCGCCGATCCGCAACCACGGTATCGCGCGGCATTGGACCATCTTCTTCGCCAGTTGCAGAGCCACCCGCGCACCTCCGCAGGTCCGCATTGGCACAAGCTGCGATACCCGCACCAGATCTGGCTGGATGGGCTTTACATGGCACTGCCGTTCAAGGTTGAATATGCCGATCTTATTGGGGACAAGGCACTGGTCGATGAAGCGCTGGACGAAATGCTGACGGCACTTGAATTGACGTTTGATGCATCAAGTGGCCTGTTCCGCCACGGTTATGATGAAGAGCGTTTGCAGGCCTGGGCAAATCCGCAGACCGGTTTGTCGCCTGCCCATTGGGCGCGCTCGATAGGCTGGCTTGCCATGGCGCTGGCCGATACGATTGACGTTGCACCGCCCAATGAAAAGCGCGAGGCGCTTTCACACTGGTTTTCGAGCCTTCTTGTGCGGCTTGAGGCGTTGAGAACGGAGGATGGTCGCTGGCTGCAGGTCATCGATCAGCCGGAGCTTTCCGGCAATTATGCAGAGAGTTCAGCAACGGCGATGTTTGCCTATGCCTTTATCAAAGCCGCCCGGCTGGGCATAAAAAATGGTGACGCCTCGGTCGGTATAAAGGCGCTGGAAAGCCTTGCTGAAAATGCCCTGAAACCTGATTCCGCGGGGCGCTTGGTTTTGGAGGATATTTGTTGTGTCGCGGGTCTTGGCGGTTTCGAAGGCAACTACCGTGATGGAACACCGGCCTATTATGTGTCGGAAACATTGAAGAGCGACGATATCAAAGGTGTTGCACCGTTGATGATGGCCTATGCAGAGCGGCTGCTTGTACGTTCAGATGTCGGGCAAGAAAAAACGCGCATCGCAAGCTGACGCCATCATCAATCAAACCAGTTTTTCAAGTCAAAAACGCCGGTTTAAATCCGGCGTTTTGTTTATTTGTCATACTTTTAATTTGGCATTATATTGCTTTTCAGATCGCTTGATTGAAATTCATTTGGTGGAGAGTCGAATTAAGCACCTGTTTTTACGTGTCATTACTTCTTGGTTCATCCAGCATCAAAAACAATCACTTGCAGATTTGTAAAAACCTCTTTCCAAGAGTAATACTATATGCTCATATGGCTGTGTCATTGCTAGTATCATCTCTGGGAGGATTTAAGGTGAGAAAAGCACTCGCGGCATTTACTGTCGCTTTTTCCGCGTGTCTTGCGTCAGGCGTTTCAGCGCAATCTTTGACAGTCGGCTTTTCGCAGATCGGTTCTGAATCCGGTTGGCGCGCCGCAGAAACGACCGTTACCAAACAACAGGCGGAAGAACGTGGCATCACACTCAAGTTTGCTGATGCACAGCAGAAGCAGGAGAACCAGATCAAGGCCGTGCGTGGCTTTATCGCGCAGGGCGTTGATGCAATCCTGATCGCACCCGTTGTGGCAACGGGGTGGGATGCAGTTCTGAAGGAAGCCAAGGAAGAAAATATCCCGGTTATCCTCCTGGATCGCCAGATCGAGGCGCCTGATGACCTTTATCTGACAGCTGTAACCTCAGACCAGGTTCACGAAGGCAAGGTTGCCGGTGAGTGGTTGGCCAAGGATGTAGGCTCGAAGGATTGTAAGGTTGTCGAGCTTCAGGGCACGACCGGTTCATCGCCTGCCATCAACCGCAAAAAGGGCTTTGAAGAGGCGATTGCCTCTCACGCCAACATCAAGATCGTGCGTTCGCAGACCGGTGACTTTACCCGTACCAAGGGTAAGGAAGTCATGGAAAGCTTCATCAAGGCTGAAGGCGGCGGCAAGGATATCTGTGCTGTTTATGCCCACAATGATGACATGGCTGTTGGTGCCATTCAGGCGATCAAGGAAGCGGGTCTCAAACCTGGTACTGACATCAAGGTCGTGTCGATCGACGCCGTGCCTGATATCTTCAAGGCAATGGCTGATGGTGAGGCCAATGCGACCGTCGAGCTGACACCTGATATGGCTGGTCCCGCTTTCGATGCGCTTGATGCCTATCTGAAAGACAAAAAAGAGCCTGCAAAGTGGATCCAGACAGAATCCAAGCTCTACACCTCGGCTGATGACCCAATGAAGGTCTACGAAGCCAAGAAGGGTCTTGGTTACTGATCGTTCCGACCCTTCCGGGTTGAGATGACTTGAAAACAAAGGACAAGGCATTCCCTTGATGTGAAGGGAATGCTTTGCCTTCGATCGAAGGCCGTTGTGGCGACGTGACGTCGCCGCTCTCTTTTTGCAGCCGATAGAGCGCTCTTGGTATGCTCAATGCAGAGATCCCAATTGGCTGTAACATGTTCGAAATGCTTCATGATCACAGAGCGTCTGGCTTGGTGGTCATGACACTGGCAGATGGCAGGAACCTGATTTATGGCAACAAAGCCCCCTCTTCTCGAAGCGCGCGCCATTGGAAAATCATTTCTTGGTATTGCTGCGCTGGATGGAGTTGATTTCACGCTGCATGCGGGTGAAGTCCATGCCCTTCTGGGGGAGAACGGGGCAGGTAAATCCACACTCATCAAGATTTTAACAGGCGTTTACAGCCGTGATCGCGGTGCAATCTATCTCCAGGGCGATGAGATCTCACCGTCCAGTGTCGGCGAGGCACAGCTTCTTGGTATTGGCACTGTTTACCAGGAAGTGAACCTGCTTGAAAATCTGACGGTGTCTGAAAACCTGTTTCTAGGGCGACAGCCAAGTCGCTTCGGCCTGGTCAATCGCAAGGAGATGAATCGGCGTGCGACAGCGTTGCTTGCTCGTTATGGATTGTCCATCGATGTGAACGCCCTGCTATCGAGCTATTCCGTTGCGGTTCAGCAGATCATCGCCATCGCACGCGCTGTTGATCTGTCGGGCAAGGTTCTCGTTCTTGATGAGCCAACGGCGAGCCTTGATAGCCATGAAGTGGAAATGCTGTTTGCCGTGCTGCGCCAGTTGCGCGCCGAAGGGCTTGGCATCGTCATCATCACCCATTTCCTCAATCAGGTCTATGATATAGCCGACCGGGTAACCGTGTTGCGAAACGGCCGGTTGGTCGGTTCGCGGGAGATATCAAACCTGCCACGTGCAGAACTGATCTCTTTGATGCTGGGGCGGGAGTTACAACAGGCCACGCATCACAGCCATGCAACAGAAGAAACCGTTGCCGATGGTACAACACCGATCCGGTTTGAAGGATACGGAAAGCGCGGCAGCGTAGCGCCATTTGATCTTTCGCTTCGACCCGGTGAAGTGGTCGGTATTGCCGGTTTGCTGGGGTCGGGCCGCACCGAAACAGCGTTTTTGCTGTTTGGGGTCGATAAGGCTGATAGTGGCAAGGTGACGGTTGATGGCCATGAGGTGGTCCTGTCTACGCCGGAAACAGCGATTGCTCACGGCTTCGGTTTCTGTCCCGAAGAACGCAAGACCGATGGCATTATTGGCGACTTTTCGGTGGCTGATAACATCGCGCTTGCCTTGCAGGCTCGTCAGGGTTGGGCAAAACCATTGTCCAGACGGCAGAAGGCTGCATTGGCGGATGAGTTCATCAAATCATTGGATATCCGCCCTGCTGATCGGGAGCGCCCCATCAAGTTTCTGTCAGGCGGCAATCAGCAGAAGGCTATTTTGGCACGCTGGCTTGCGACCAACCCACGCCTGCTGATCCTTGATGAGCCGACACGTGGTATCGATATCGGCGCGCATGCGGAAATTCTGAAAATGATTGAAAAGCTCTGTGAGCAAGGCATGTCGCTGGTTGTCATTTCGTCGGAACTCGAAGAGCTGACGGCCATTGCGCATCGTGTCATCGTGTTGTCGGATCGTAAACATGTGGCCGAACTGAGCGGTGATGCCGTCAATGCAGATGCCATCATGCAGGCCATAGCCGATGCTGCAGCCGCATCTCGAACGGAGGCTGCGTGATGACTGTGATTGTTTCGCGTTTCAAACGCCTGGCACCGCAACTCTGTGCACTCGCTATCATCCTCGCTGTCATTGCCCTGTTGTCACCGGGCTTTTTGACCATATCGTTCCAGCAGGGCCGCCTTTACGGCAGCTTGATTGATATTCTGGTGCGTGCGGCGCCGGTGGCACTTCTGACCATCGGCATGCAATTTGTGGCGCGGTGGCGGCGACACTGATCGCCAATGGTCATTCGGTGGCCGTAGTGATTATCGTTTCACTTGGCGTCGGTATCGCCTGCGGCCTTTGGAATGGCATGTTGGTGGCCATTCTTGACATCCAGCCAATCATTGCAACGCTCATCTTGATGGTGGCGGGACGGGGTATTGCCCAGCTGATTACTGAAGGCGTCATTCTCACCTTCAACAATGACACCTTTGCAGCCATCGGGTCGGGTTCATTTGCAGGTGTTCCCCTGCCCGTGTTGATCTGGATTGGTGCGGCGCTCATTATCGGCATTCTTGTGCGCCGAAGTGCGCTGGGGCTTTTGATCGAAGCAACCGGCATCAATCGTCGTGCTGCATCGCTTGCCGGTGTGAAGGCCCGGGTTCTGCTGTTTTTCGTTTATGCGATATCAGGGCTTTGCGCGGCGTTGGCAGGCATGATCGTGACTGCCGATATCAGGGGTGCTGACGCTAACAATGCCGGCCTGTGGCTGGAACTGGATGCAATTCTTGCCGTCGTTATCGGCGGCGCCTCCCTCAATGGCGGCCGTTTTTCCATAACTGCATCACTGATCGGTGCCTTGATCATTCAGGCCATCAACACAGGTATTCTGGTGTCCGGTTTCCCGCCAGAATTCAATCTCATCATCAAGGCCGGTATCATCATCGTGGTGCTGACACTGCAATCCCCCGCTATTTCGACCCTTGTCAGCTTCTTGAAGCCTGAAAAGCAGCAGCACAAAACGACGACGTCCAAGGTTACCAGAGAAGGGTCGGCACAATGATCCACACCCGCAACCTGCCCTTTCTGGCCGCATTGGTGATCTTCCTCATTGCCTATGCGCTTTGCGTGGCGCAATTCCCCAATATGTTGTCGACACGTGTGATCGGCAATCTGCTGACGGATAATGCCTTCCTGGGCATCGCAGCCGTTGGCATGACATTTGTCATTCTCTCAGGAGGCATCGATCTGTCGATCGGTTCGGTGATTGCCTTTTCAAGTGTCTTTGTTGCTGTTCTGGTTGGCTCGTTCGGCGTTCACCCGCTTATCGCCTTTGCCGCCGTTCTCGTCATCTCGACGCTGTTTGGATGCCTTATGGGCGGCATGATCCGTTTTCTCGGCATACCACCATTCGTCGTGACGTTGGCAGGCATGTTCCTTGCGCGCGGTGCGGCATATCTGATCTCAACGGAATCAGTGCCGATCTCGCATCCGGTTGTTGATGCCATTCAGGGCTTTTATTTCCGCTTTCCGGGCGGCGGCCGACTGACAGCGCTTGCCATCGTCATGCTGCTGGTTTTTGCAGCTGGCATTATCATCGCCAGCAGAACGCGGTTTGGCGCGAATGTCTATGCGCTCGGCGGCAATCAGCAGTCGGCGGAACTGATGGGTGTGCCGGTTGGCGCGACCACGATCGGCATCTATGCGCTCTCAGGTTTCCTGTCAGGTTTGGCCGGCATCGCCTACACGCTCTACACATCATCTGGTTACTCATTGGCTACTGTTGGTGTCGAACTGGATGCCATTGCCGCGGTGGTGATTGGCGGTACGCTTTTGACGGGCGGGGCTGGTTTGGTGGCCGGCACATTTATCGGCTTGCTGATCCAAGGCCTGATTCAGACCTATATCGTATTCGAGGGCACGCTTTCATCCTGGTGGACGAAAATCGTCATCGGCATTTTGCTGTTCGTTTTCATCGTCTTGCAGCGCGCAATCGTCTGGTATTCCAACCGGAAACTGACACAAGCGGCCCATGCCTGAGCGTCCTTGAAATAATATGCGTAGAGCGCCGGAGTTATGGCGGCAGATTGACCTTTGGTTGGCTGCCGTCACGCCAATAAATTCCCTGGGTTCAGGCGATTCTTGACAGTTGAAAATGCGGGCTTTCCAGCCGTATAAGGCAGCACGCATGTGCGGATTGTCGAGTGTTCCTCAAACAGGCAATCTAGCCGTGCTTTGCTTCAAATCTGGAGATAGCGCATGGGAACGGCAACACGACTTCCGCCGCTGGAAGCGCTGGTGGTTTTCGAGACTGCATCGCGGCTCGGCAGCTTTTCCCGTGCCGGTATTGAACTTGGTCTGACGCAGAGTGCGGTCAGCCGGCAAATCAGCAAGCTCGAAGCCTTCATTGGTTCCAAACTGTTTGATCGCGTACCGACTGGCGTACGTCTGACCACGATGGGTGAAAACTACTCGATCGACGTCTCACGGCTCATCTCCGAAATAGCAAGTGTGACCGATAGTGTACGCTCGTGGTCTGGCGCAAGACAGATCACAATTGCCTGTTCACGCGGTATTGCTGACCAGTGGTTTTTACCTCGTCTCTCGAAACTGAAGCAGGATATCGCCGGTGTCGAACTCCGGCTGCGGGTGACCGATGATGTCGCGCATCTGCGTCTTGATGAGTTTGATCTGGCAATTTTCTACCGCAAGGAACGCCCGATTGGTGTTTGGCTGTCCGAACTTGGGCGGGAGGAAGTGGTGCCGGTTTCCAAAGGGGGCATGGCTGATCTCATGGACCAGAAAGCGCCCGTTCTGATTTCCATCGAAGATTCGATGCGTGAGTGGCAGGATTGGCGAGACTGGTGGCAATCATCACAGATCACGCCACCGCAGGATGCCATCCATTGGCGGCTGGGTGATTATGGTCTGTGTGTTGCCGCTGCATCGCAAGGGTTGGGCGTGACCTTGGGCTGGACATGGCTGATCCGCGATCAGCTGGATAGTGGCGCGCTTGTTCCCATGCACTCGCATACCATGCGCTCGGAGGGTAAATTCTATCTCATGCGCCCATCAGACCGCCATCAGCGCAAAATTGTGCGCGAGGTTTCTGATTGGCTGATTGCCAATAATCAGGAAACTACACGGGAAAATATGTAATACAGTGCAGTTGCACTATTTGCTAAAACCATACGTAGAAACCAAAGCGCACCGTCTCATGGATGCGCTTTGGCTGCGGTTGACATTCGTCAACGATCAATCCTAGACAGGCACAACACGCGCTTTACGACGCTTTTCCATCAGGAAACGCGTGTAGCCGATAATCGTAAAAATCAGCCACGCAACCTGCGAGATGAGTGAGCCGATATTGAAGTTCCACATCAGCGAATAGATGAGTGCAACCCCGCCCAGAACGTTGAGCAGCGTATAACGCCCGTCTTCAATCGTCAGGAAACGCAGTTGCAACAGAGCATAGGCGAAGAGATAGAAAAAAGCTCCTGCAAGGCCAACAAAATCAGCAAGCCCCATTGTTCACTCCATACGCGATAACCCCTTTGTTTCAGGGGAATAATGACCACCGGAATGGCTCCGGCGCTGCTCATCTACTCCGCCTGAAAAAGAAACCAATACATTGAGATTTCATGCCCCCATGCATAAAAATCATACCCCTCGGAGCGTCGGTTAGCTAGTACCGAACGATGGAGTACGATAGGGCAATGGCCTCGGCCGAGCCTTGCTGCGGCTTGGATAAAAACAGGGAACCCTTAGTATGACGTCTTCACCCTTTTCCTTTGCAATCAATCGGCGAGGCTTCCTTACTGGTGCCGCTGGTCTGACTGCGCTCTCTGCCGGTTTCATCACCGATGCGCGCGCCCAAGGTGCCGAAACCCCGAAAAAAGGCGGTGTTTTGAAGCTTGGTATCGGCGGTGGCAGCACGACTGACAACCTCGATCCACGCATTCTGAAAGACTGGGTTCCCGTCAACCAGGCCTTCATGATCATGAACGGCCTTGTCGAAATCGACGCCAACAATCAGGCGGTTCCTGAACTGTTTGAAAGCTGGGAAGCACAGCCCGGTGCCGTGGAGTGGACCTTCAAGCTGCGTCAAGGTGTCACGTTCCACAACGGCAAGACCCTGACTGTTGAAGACGTCATTTACTCGATCAACCTGCACCGTGGTGACACGACCTCGGCAGCCCGTTCGGTTGCAGCGGCGTTGAAGGCTGTCGAGAAGCTTTCCGAAACGGAAGTCAAGATTACGCTGGATAGCGGCAACGCCGACCTTCCTTACATCCTCTCCGACTATCACTTCCTGGTGGTTCCAGATGGCTGGACAGACTTCAACAAGCCTGTCGGCACTGGCCCATTCGTTTACGAGAGCTACGATCCGGGCGTCCGTTCGCGCTTCACGCGCAATCCGAACTACTGGAAGCCGAATGCGGCCCACGTCGATGCAGTAGAAGTTATCGTCATCAACGATATCTCTGCCCGTACCAACGCCATGATGTCCGGTCAGGTTCATGCGATCAACCAGCTCGACTTCAAGACGGTTGACCTGCTGCGCCGCAACCCGAACCTCAACATCGTTCAGTCCGCTGGTGGCCAGCACTTCACATTCCTGATGGATTGTACGCAGGCACCTTACACGGATAATAACATCCGTCTGGCGCTGAAGCACTCGATCGATCGTGAACAGCTTCTGAAGACCGCGTTGCGTGGTTACGGCCGCATCGGTAACGACCATCCGATCCCAAGTTCGGATCGTTTTTATGCTGCCGACTTGCCACAGCGTCCATACGATCCCGAAAAGGCGAAGTTTTATCTCAAACAGGCGGGTCTCGATAGCCTGAAGGTTGAGCTGTCTGCGTCTGAAGCTGCCTTCTCGGGCGCTGTCGATGCGGCTGCGATCTTCCGCACTGCTGCTGCTGCAAGCGGTATCGAGATTTCGCTCAAGCGTGAACCTGCTGACGGCTACTGGGACAACGTCTGGATGAAGGCACCGTTCTGCATGTCTTATTGGGGCGGCCGTCCAACTGCGGACCAGATGCTGACCATCGCTTATGCCTCGACATCGGCACAGAACGATACGCATTGGAAAAACGACAGCTTCGACAAGAAACTGGTTGAAGCACGGGGGATGCTCGACGATGCAAAGCGTAAGGAAATCTACGCCGAACTTCAGGGCCTGATTTCCAATGAAGGTGGCGCAGTGATCCCGATGTTCGGCGATTATCTCGATGCTGCTTCCAAGAAACTGAAGGGTGTGACCACCCACCCCATGTTCAACTTCATGGGCGCACGCCTTGCTGAAAAGGTCTGGTTGGAAGAATAATGACAATACTTATCCTGAAGCGCGTTGCTTTGGGTATTTTGACGCTACTGCTGGTGTCGGCGCTTATTTTCGCCGGCACTCAGCTTCTGCCCGGTGATGTGGCGTCAGCGATACTCGGTCAGAACGCTACGCCTGAATCCCTCGCCGTCCTTCGTGCCGATCTCGGTTTGGATCAGCCTCTCTTGCAACGCTATTTCACCTGGCTCGGCGGTTTTGTTACCGGCGATCTCGGAAATTCTTTGGCCAACCGTCAGCCTGTCGCAGATCTTCTGTGGCCGCGCTTCTGGAACACCATGGCACTGGCGCTTTATGCTGCCCTCGTCAGCGTTCCCGTTGCCATCCTTCTCGGACTGCTCAGCGCGATCTGGCGCGGCACCCTGTTCGACCGGATCATCAATGTCGTTGCGCTGGGATTTGTTTCCCTTCCGGAATATTTCCTTGGTCTGCTGCTGATCCTTTTCGTGTCGGTGCATTACAACCTGCTGCCAAGCCTTGCCGATATCTATCCGGGCATGAGCTTTACCGACTGGTTGAAGGCGACAACCTTGCCAGCCTTGACGCTTGTTCTGGTGACGGTTGCTCAGATGTTGCGCATGACCCGTACGGCCGTTCTGGCGGTGATGGATCAGGCCTATGTCGAAACGGCATACCTCAAAGGCCTTCGCACCAAGCGCGTCGTGACCAAGC
>NZ_DAMDBP010000013.1:86682-125072 GCF_032092815.1 Agrobacterium sp.
AAGGGTTTGCGTACCAAACGTGCCGTGATGCGTCACGCGCTTCCCAACGCTGCTGCACCGATCGTCAATGTCGTCTCGTTCAACATTGCCTATCTCATCACCGGTGTCGTGCTGGTCGAAGCGGTGTTCAACTATAATGGTCTTGGCCGATTTATGGTCGATGCTGTTTCTAAACGCGATCTGCCCTTGGTTCAGGCGGCTGCATTGGTCTTTGGTGCTGCTTACGTCATTTTGAACATCATCGCCGATGTTTCGGCAATCGCCCTCAATCCGCGTTTGAGGCATCCTCGATGAAAACAATTCGCTCAATAACACCGACCGCCTGGATCGGCCTGTTTATCATTTCCGTCAACATTATCCTGTTTGCCTTGGGGCCAAGCATTGCACCTTTCGGCCAGGAAGAAATTGTCGGCGCGCCGTTTGATGCTCCGTCGGCTGCTCACTGGTTCGGTCTCGACCAGAATGGTCGCGATATGCTGTCACGTCTGCTGGCCGGTGCGCAGATTTCGATTGGTGTTTCGCTTGCTGCATCGCTGTTGTCGTTCACCATCGGCATTACACTCGGCTTTGTTGCTGCCATTTTTGGTGGCTGGCTGGACACGGTTCTGTCGCGCATCGTCGACACCGTCATGTGTATTCCGGTGCTGATTTCTGCACTGGTGGTTTTACAGGCGCTTGGGTCTTCCATTCCTGTGCTGATCATCACCATTGCCCTGCTCGACTCCACCCGCGTATTCCGTCTGGCGCGCATCGTGGCACAGGGTATCAACGTGCTTGAATATGCCGAAACGGCGCGTCTACGTGGCGAAGGCCTGTTGTGGCTGGTTTTCAAGGAAATCCTGCCCAATGCCCTGCCTCCGTTGATTGCCGAATTCGGTCTGCGTTTCTGCTTTACCTTCCTGTTCGTTGCTGGCCTGTCCTTCCTTGGACTTGGCGTGCAGCCACCATTCGCCGACTGGGGCGGTATGGTGAAGGATAATCAGCAAGCAATTCTTTATGGTCTTTACGCACCGCTCTATCCGGCTGCTGCCATTGCCATTCTGACGATTGGCGTCAACCTGGTGGTTGACTGGTTGCTGGCTGGCCGCAGCGCAGTTCAGGGAGCAGACAGATGAGCGATAGCAATGTTCTGCAAATCCGTGGCCTCAAGGTCGCGGCTCCCAATGGTGCCATCCTCGTTGACAACGTCGATCTCGACCTGAAACGTGGCGAGGTCAAGGGACTGATCGGTGAATCCGGTGCCGGTAAATCCACTATTGGCCTTGCGGCCATGGGGTACGGCCGTAACGGTTGCCGCATCGTCGGTGGCGATATCCTGGTTGATGGCGTTTCGCTGATGCAGGTATCGCGTGCTGGTCGTGAAGCCGTGCGTGGCGCCCGTATTGCCTATGTTGCACAAAGTGCGGCGGCTGCCTTCAACCCGGCTATGAAAATTGGTGAGCAGATCATGGAAGGTCCGCTCTACCACGGTATCATGAACCGGCAAGAAGCGCAGGCGTGGATGCTTGAGCTGTTGCAGACGCTGCAACTCCCGGATTACCAGAATTTTGGTGATCGTTACCCACATCAGGTTTCCGGTGGACAGTTGCAGCGTGCCATGGTTGCCATGGCCATGTCTTGCCGTCCGGACATTCTGGTCCTCGATGAGCCAACCACAGCGCTCGACGTGACCACGCAGATCGAGGTTCTGGCACTGCTGCGCAGCCTGATCCAGCGTTACAACACGGCTGCCTTGTATATCACCCACGACCTTGCTGTTGTGGCGCAGATTGCCGACAGCATTACTGTGTTGCGGCATGGCAAACAGGTCGAGGCAGGCTCTGCGGAGCAGGTACTCGAAACCCCTCAGGAAGACTACACACGTCGTCTGGTTTCGGAGCGTGAGGCAAGCATTTCGGGTAGCGGTTCTCATCACACCGGTGGTGAAGTGCTGCTCGATGTCCGTGATGTGACTGCCTATTACGGCAAGAAAAAAGTCCTGACCGACGTGCATTGCCAGATCCGCAAGGGGGAGACACTTGCTGTCGTTGGTGAATCCGGATCGGGTAAATCGACGCTGGCACGGGTCATTGCCGGTCTGCCACCACACTCCTCGGGTGTTATCTCGCTTGCCGGACATCGTCTTGCCGACAATTACACCAAGCGTTCGCGCGAGGAATTGCGCCGTATCCAGCTGGTCTATCAGCTTCCGGATGTTGCGCTGAACCCGCGCCAGACGGTTGGTGAAATCATCGGTCGCCCAATGTCGTTTTATTTCGGCATGAATGAGGACCAGCGCAAAACCGAAGTTGCACGCATTCTGGACCTGATCGGACTGCCGCAGGATTTCGCAGAGAGATTGCCTAAGGCGTTGTCCGGTGGACAGAAGCAACGCGTGTGCATTGCTCGCGCACTTGCTGCCCGGCCTGAATTGATTATCTGCGATGAAGTGACGTCGGCACTTGATCCCTTGGTGGCTGAGGAAATTCTGAGGCTTCTGCGGTCTTTGCAGGACGATCTCGGTGTATCTTACCTGTTCATCACCCATGACCTCGGCGTTGTTCGTCGTCTGGCTGACCGCACTATGGTGATGCAGCATGGCCGCATCGTCGAAACCGGTACGACGGAGGAAATCTTCAAGCCTCCTTATCAGCCTTACACCGAACAGCTTATTACGTCTGTTCCGGAACTGCGCCGCGACTGGCTCGACGACGTACTGGCAAAACGTGACGGCATCACTGCCGCCTGATTTCAAACGGCGGCTGATCTGAAGGTCGGCCGCCGCTTCTGCTTCCCTTTCGCGGTGGCAAGCGCCTCACCGCAACAGCTTCAATTGGAATATCCCCATGACCGTACGTGTTGAAGAACATATCTGGATCACGATGAGCGACGGCGTGCGTCTCGGCGCCCGCCTCTGGTTGCCCGACGATGCAGAAACATCACCTGTTCCCGCCATTCTCGAATATATTCCATACCGCAAGCGCGATGGAACCCGTGGACGCGACGAGCCGATGCACGGTTATTTCGCAGCACAGGGGTATGCGGCCATCCGCGTTGACATGCGTGGTGCCGGTGAATCCGACGGTCACATGGCTGACGAGTACCTGAAGCAGGAACAGGACGACGCGCTTGAGGTCATCGACTGGATTTCACGTCAGCCATGGTGCAGCGGCAATGTTGGCATGATGGGCAAAAGCTGGGGTGGTTTCAACAGCTTGCAGGTTGCCTCCCGTCGCCCGCCGGCGCTGAAGGCCATCATCACAGCCTATTCTACGGATAACCGCTACACCGACGACATCCACTACATGGGTGGTCTGTTGCTTAACGACAATCTGTGGTGGGGCACGATCATGCTCGCCTACCAGAGCCGTCCACTCGACCCCAAGATTGTTGGTGACACTTGGCGTGACAGCTGGCTGGAACGTCTTGAGAAGCTGCCATTCTTCCCGGCCTTGTGGCTCGAGCATCAGCGCTACGATGACTACTGGAAACACGGCTCGGTTTGCGAGGACTGGAACGATATCCAGTGCCCGGTTCTGGCAATCGGCGCGTGGGCAGACAGCTATACAAACCCTGTGTCGCGTCTTTTGGAAAACCTGAAAGTTCCGCGCCGCGGCATCATTGGTCCATGGGGCCATATCTATCCGCAGGACGGCGTTCCTGGTCCGGCTATTGGCTTCCTGCAGGAAGCAACACGCTGGTGGGATCATTGGCTGAAGGGCAATGACACCGGCATGATGGACGAGCCAATGATGCGTGCCTTCGTGTGTGATACCATTGAGCCAACCGGTACCCGTACCACGACGAACGGTCGTTGGGTTGGTGAAGCGCAGTGGCCATCGCCCGAAATTTCCGCAACAAAACTGCGCCTCGGCGCAAATCGCAACCTTGGTGAGACGGCGTCGGGTGAAGGTGTTCTTTCCATTCGCTCGCCGCAGAGCCACGGCAAGGCTGGCGGTGAATGGATGTCGACCGGTTGCCCTGGCGAGCATCCAACCGACCAGCGGCTGGACAATGGTGGTGCGCTTGTTTTTGAAACCGCTGTCCTTGGTGATGATGTTGACGTTCTCGGAGCGCCAGTTGTGCGTTTGCGCATTGCTGCAGATTGCCCGGTTGCCCAGATCAGCCTGCGCTTGAACGATGTGTTGCCAGATGGCCGTGTCACACGGGTCAGCTATCAGGTTTTTAACCTGACGCATCGCAACAGCCATGAAAACCTTGAGCCACTGGTTCCTGGTGAGTTCTACGATGTGGCAATCAAGCTGAATGATTGCGGTTATCGTTTTGCCAAGGGTCACAAGATCCAGCTCGCGATTGCCACAGCGTACTGGCCAATGGTTTGGACGGCACCTTATGACGCAACCTTGAGTATTTCAGTTGGCGAAAGCGCGCTGGAACTACCGCAGCGCGCCACAGGCGACGGCCTGCCGGTGCAGTTTGAAGCTGCAGCCCATGGTCCTTTCACACCGGTGACACAGACCGACTCCGGTACGGTTCGCCGCTGGACCGAACAGGATCACGAGACCGGCATCAATACATACATCACCGAAGGCGTTGGCGGTCTGTTCGGAGAAGGTGTGCTGCGTTTCGACGAGATCGATACAGAACTCAGCCACAGCTTGCGTCGCGAACTGACCATTCAGGATAACGACCCGCTGACTGCTAAATATGTGCTGACGCAGACCTACGAAATGGGTCGTGATGGTTGGCGCATCAAGGTTGAGAGCCGCACAGCAATGACCTCTGATAGAGACAATTTCTATCTGACAGGAGCATTGACTGCCTACGAAAATGGCACGGCGGTGAAAACCCGCGAGTGGGACGAAAATTTCAAGCGCGATCTGATGTAAGTGGTTATCCCCGGACAGCTCTATAAACTGTCCGGGGATTTTTTTAAGGACAAGTGTTGGTTGGCGCAGCCTTCACAACAGGGAAACAGCCCTTCCACTGTTCGGTACGAGGTGGCCAGGGCGTCAGGGTTTCCGGACTTTCCTCGAGCTGCAGAACACCCAGCGCCTGCAGGTCTTTGACCCGCCCGTCGAGATACTCCTTGATGATACTGATCTTGCCGTTCTTGACGTGGGCGATCCAGACATCGTTCACCACCTGGCGGTTTCCGCGCTGAAAAGTGCGGAACTGCAATTCGACTGCGATACGACCCTTTTCCATGTCGATGAAAAATGCGTCTGCCGGAAGGTAGATGCTAGTGTCCTTGGCATTTTTGCAGAATTGCGCGAGATCTTCCAACATCTTGTCGCGGCCGGAAACATGATTGGTGGGATAGGAAAATTCCACGTCCTCGGTCACCGTGTTTTTCATAAGATTTGCGTTGCAGGATGCCCACGCAGAAGCTAGGTCAAAAATGAGGTTCTGCATGGTGGCGCGGCCAGCGTTCTTCTCAACCTCTCCAGCAAACGTAACGCCAGTACGCACTTCTGCAGCAATGCCCGTGGCAGGCATGAGCAGGCATACGGCCGTAGCCGTTGCTATTGTTCTTATCTTCCCAAACATGTCATATTCCTTCCAGCACCACCCGCGAGCCGGGATGTGGCGGACATAAGAATACGTTTCTTCGCTACAAATCAAACGATACTCGATGCGGCTTCTGCTGCTTCAAGAATATTTTTAAACAGGCATGCCGTGGTGACTGGACCGATACCATCCGGAACATGGGTGATGACAGATGCAATGCCGAAAAGCGCTGCCTGATCGGCATCCCCGACAAGCCCCGCAGAGGTGCGTGTAATGGCAACATCGATCACGATGGCGCCTTTGGTGACGTGAGACTTTGCAATAAGACCGGGCACGCCGGCTGCTGATATGATCACGTCAGCGCCCCGTGTATGGGCTGCGAGATCACGGGTGGCCGCGTGCGTGATCGTGACGGTTGCTTCTTCGTCCAGCAGCATTTGTGCAAGCGGCCGCCCGACGATGCTCGAGGCGCCAACAATTGCAACATTGATACCGCGCAACGAGCCTGTTAGGTGCTGTGCAACGAGCAGACACGCCTTGGCTGTGGCCGGTGGTCGCGACATTGTGCCGAGTGCAAGATTGCCTGCGTTCAGCGGGTGTAAACCATCTATGTCCTTTTCAGAGCCTAATGCCAATGCAAGATCAACAGGTTTGACGCCCTTCGGAAGTGGGTAAAGCGTCGCCACGGCATCGACGCCAACATCCTTTCTCAACGCGTCTATACGCTTGAAAACGCCTTCGTTACCTGCCGGATAATTTTCAGTGTCCAGCACGATACCAGCGTCCTGCGCCATGGTTTTTAACCTGGTGGCATATGCGTTCATACCCGTGTTGCTGGCATCCAGCAGAACGGTGCAGCGTGGCGGGCGCTTTCTCGCCGCTACGCGAATTCGAGTTTCCTCGTTGATCTCCCGGGCGATATCAAAGCCAGTCATTATGACCGTCATCTTTGGTGGCTCCGTACTACGCCTGACAAGGCAACTGAATGCAGTTTCGAATTGCTGATAACAAATTTGATGTCAGCCCGATCTGGGACATTTCCTTTTTCGGGATAATTTCTTAAAGCTTCGGCAATGAAAGTACATGTTATCTATGCGCACCCACTGAAAGACAGCCTGAACGCCCGGCTGCATGACGTCGTTGTTGAAAGCCTCAAGGCCGCAGGCCATGAGGTGGACGACCTCGATCTCTATGCCGAAGGCTTCGATCCCGTGCTTTCCGAGGCGGACCGGCGCGATTATCATGATGTCAGCATCAATCGCAGCCGCGTAGCGCCTTATGTTGACCGTTTGAAAAGTGCCGACGCGTTGGTGCTTTGTCATCCGGTCTGGAATTTCGGCTGGCCTGCGATTTTGAAGGGCTATTTTGACCGGGTGTTTCTGCCTGATGTGTCCTTCGTCTTAAAGGATGGCAAACTTGGTCCGGGCCTTGCCAATATCAAGAAGCTAACGACCGTGACCACCTACGGTTCTCCGCGCTGGCGGGCCATTTTTCTTGGGGATACACCGCGTCGCAATGCGACCCGTTTTCTGCGCGTTGTGTGTAACCCTCGCGTCAAGGTCAGCTATAATGCTCTTTACAACATGAACAATGCCAAGCCAGAACGGATTGAAGCATTTGTCGAAAAAATACGCAGGGACATGTCACGGTTTTGACCGACAAAAAGGCTACTCATCATGATCCCGACAAAACCATGACAACAGGAGAAGAGACCTTCCCTCCACACACGCAACTCGCCAATGCCGCGCTTGCATTCGATCAGGTTTCCGTTCGTTTTCCCGATGGTGTTCAGGCGCTGGAAGATGTTTCACTGTCTCTAAAAACCGGTGAATTCGTTTCGATCGTTGGACCATCGGGATGCGGAAAGTCGACACTCCTGCGCGTCGCTTCCGGATTGATGCAACAGACTGCCGGCGATGTGTGGGTAGACCGCAAGCAGCTTGGTTACACCTTTCAGGATGCGACGCTATTGCCATGGCGCAAGGTGCTGGGAAATGTCGAGTTGTTGATGGAGTTGCGTGGCTACGCGCCGGCTGAGCGGCAGAAAATTGCCCTTGAGCAGATCGAGATGGTCGGGCTTTCCGGATTTGAAGGCTATTATCCCAAAAGCCTCTCCGGAGGCATGCTGATGCGTGTCTCCCTCGCCAGATCACTGGCGTTGAACCCCAATGTTTTCCTGTTTGATGAGCCATTCGGTGCTCTCGATGAAATAACCCGTGAACGTTTGAATGACGAACTGATTGCGCTCTATCTCAAACAGGGGTTCAGCGGCCTGTTCATCACCCATTCCATTGCCGAAGCCGTTTATCTCTCAAGCAAGGTCGCGGTAATGTCCAAACGACCAGGCCGTATCGTCGAGGTGTTTGATGTAGGCTTTGCCTATCCGCGTGAGCCTGATCTACGCTATACACCCGAATTTTCGGCTCTCTGTGGTCAAATATCAAAATCATTGCGCGAGGTGATGGAAGCGTGATGAGAGCAGAAAAACCAAAGCTCGAGCGCCAGCCTGCCATGTCTGCGGTTCCACGATCCGGCTTCTTCAGACCTGTTTTGAAGGCCTTTGTGCCGCCCCTGGTCATGGGCGCGCTGCTGTTTTGTGTTTATGTGGTTGTGCGCGACAGTCTTGAACCGCACAGGCAGTTTCTGATGCCAAGCGTGAGTGATCTATGGACGCAGGCCTTTGGTTTGCCTGCGGTCCGCGAGGAATTGCTAACGCGTTCATTTACCACGATGTCGATCGCTTTGGCCGGTCTTGGCATATCGATACCGGCAGGCATTTTCCTCGGCATCGTCATGTTCCGGTTTTATGTCATGGAACGGGCGGTTTTTCCCTATCTGGTGGCCCTGCAATCCATTCCGATCATGGCAATTATTCCGCTCATTCAAAGTGCGCTTGGTTTCGGTTTTTTTCCGAAAGTGTTGATCGTTGCGCTTTTCACCTTTTTTGCCATCCCCACGACTCTTCTTCTTGGCCTGAAAAGCGTTGATCGTGGTATCATCGATCTGTTTCGTCTTCAGGGGGCGAGCTGGTTTGTGATGTTGTGCAAGGCTGGCCTGCCTTCTGCTGCCCCTGCCCTTTTTGCAGGTTTGCGCATTTCAGGCAGTCTCGCTGTCATCGCGGCCATTGTATCCGAGCTGTTCTTCCTGTCTGGACGCGGTGGACTTGGCCAGATGCTGATGAACACCAAGATCGACTTCAAATACGAACAAATGTATGCCGCGCTAATTGTTGCGTCTGTCTTGTCCATCTGTGTGTATGTGTTCTTCAACTGGCTGGGCAACCGGCTGTTCTCACAATGGCATGAATCTGCGCGCCGTAATAAATGATCTGCTGCCTGCAAGGCAAACGGGATGAGGGAAAACAGCATGAAAAACACAACCACGATTTTTGCAGCAGCCGTGATAGCGGGCAGTGCAGCAACGGCCTCGCAGGCGCAGGAGCCTGGTGCGTTCGCCAAGGCGCATTATACGACAGCGCTCAAGGACGTTTGTCCTGATCCCCTTTATATCCAGAAAGACTGGCTGGCGCAGGCCGAACATGGCGGACTTTACCAGTTGATCGGCGCCGGCGGTAAAATGGAAGCTGGGCGTTATTCCGGACCGCTCGGTTCCACTGGTGTTGAACTGGTTTTGCTGGAAGGTGGCAGCGGTCTTGGGCTGGGTGACGGTGAGACTGCCTATTCGGCGCTCTATAACGGCAATTCGAAAGCAGGCGTCACACCGCAGATCGGTTTCCAGGAGTTGGACAACGCCTTTATTTTCTCCAAACGGTTCCCTGTTGTCGGTGTCATGGCGCCACTCGATAATTCCCCGACCGCACTCTTCTGGGATAAGGCCTCCTATCCAGACGGGTTCAAGTCGATTGCTGATCTCAAAGCTTTCGCGGAAAGTGATAAGGGTAAGATTTACGTGTCGACCATCAAGAGGACCTTTGGGCTCTATCTGGTTGAACAGGGCGTACCCAGCGACAGTTTCGTTGAAGGTTATCGCGGTGATGGCGAAAACTTTGTCACCAACAACGGGACATGGCTCAATCAGGGTTTTGTGACCAACGAAGTCTACAAGTTCAGCCACGGTAACAATTGGGGCAAGCCACTTGATTACCTGCTGATCGATAATCTCGGTTATCGTAATTATACGGGCATGTTGTCTGTGGCGACCAACCGCCTTGATGAGCTAGCGCCTTGCCTTGAAAAACTGGTGCCGATGATCCAGCAGGCCCATGTGGACTACGCGAAAGATCCGGCCGAAGTAAACAAACTGATATTTGAATTCAACCAGGCCGGATTTGCCGCCAGCTGGTGGAAAACACCGATGGACCTGATTGACAATGCCTCCAAGGTCATGGTCGAAACTGGTGTGATCGGTAATGGGCCCAATGCGACGGTCGGTGATTTCGATATGGACCGCGTCGCGGAAATGCTCACCATCGTCAAGTCGCGGCTTGATGAGCGGGCCGATCCGGATGTCAAACCTGATCAGGTCGTCACCAATCGTTTCATCGAGCAGTCCATCGGACTGAAGTAAGGGAGATGTCATGAGCGAGGGGGCGATCCGTCTTGATGGCGATATGCTGGCTGAAAGGTTGCGCCAAGAAATGGCAAGCCGAGTCACCGCCCTTCGTAATTCTGACCTTGTGCCAAAGATGGTGACTGTGCTGGTGGGAGAACACCCCGCCAGCCAGAGCTACATCGCGCGGAAACATGCAGATTGCAGGGAGTTGGGTATAGAATCGGTTGATTTCCGGCTGCCGCAAACGATCGATATGCCCGCCTTGCTGCAGCAGATTGATGCGCTCAATCGCGATCAGACCGTGCACGGGTTTCTGGTGCAACTTCCGTTGCCGCCGCATCTCGATGAAGAGATGGCTCTTTTTGCCGTCGATCACCGAAAGGATATCGACGGTTTGCATCCCGTCAATCTTGGTGCCCTTTGCGCGGGGTCTCCGAAGATACTCGCTTGCACACCAGCGGCCATCCTGACACTTCTCACCCATTATGAGGTGCCGCTTTCCGGCAGGAACATCACTGTCATCGGTCGTGGTATGCTGACTGGGCGACCGCTTGCCATGCTGTTGTCGCTTCCCGGCATCGATGCGACAGTGACGCTGGTTCACAGCAAAACAGCTGATATTGCCACGCACACCAAACAGGCTGATGTGGTGATCTCTGCCACCGGACGGACTGATCTAGTGACTGCTGATATGATCAAGCCGGGTGCTGCTGTTATTGGTGTCGGCATTTCTTACAATGCCAACTCCGAGGCTGTTTCTGATATTGCCGATGATGTGGCATCCATTGCCGGCTGGGTCACACCACGACACGGGTCTGTTGGCGCGCTGACGCGCGCCAAGTTGCTTTCAAACCTTATCGATTGCGCTGAACGACCCCGTTAAAGTTTGGCCAATTCGGCATTCACCTGATCGCGCCAGTCACGGGCACTCACCAATTCCGGCGGGAAAAGGCCTTTAATTGCAAAAAATGAGGCGCTCGGATCTGCAGGATCAGCGGATGCTGCAGCGGCAAGAATGTCTGCCTTTCGTGGATCGTCGAGATCACCACGTTTGTGGATTGATTTGATCCACAGCGCCACGACATAGGCGAAGGCACTGGCATCCTTACCCGATACCAGGGTTTCCACGGTGGCAGAAAGCAGACGTTGTGGCAGTTTCTGGCTGGTGTCGAGTGCGATCTGCGCGGTTCGATGTGCAATAGTCGGATTGGCGAAACGCTCCAGAAGCTGCTTTCTATACAAGGGAAGATCAATGCCCGGTACAGAATCGAGTGTGCCGACCACCGACTCCATGTGGCGCTCGACCTTTTGGACGAATTCCGGCACAGCCATCACATCGCGCACAAATTCGAGATCGTGCAAGATGCCGAGATGGGCAATCAACGTATGTGAGCCATTGAGCAGACGCAGTTTCATCTTTTCATATGGCTCTACATGGGTGGCAAATACTGCGCCGCCTGCCTCCCATCTCGGGCGGCCCGAAACGAAATCATCTTCGATGATCCATTGCATGAATGGTTCTGTTTCAATTGCCAGACGGTCTTCAACGCCAAGCAAGGACTTGGCGCGGTTGCGTGTCTCTTCCGTTGCTGCTGGCACGATGCGATCGACCATGCTGCATGGGAATTTGCCATTGTCGTCAATCCAGCGTGCCAGTTCCGGGTCGCGTTTCTCCGCCATCTCCAGCACCAGACGACGCACCACATGGCCATTTGACGGCAGATTATCACAGCAGAGAACCGTGAAGGGCAAAAGTCCACGTTCGCGGCGACGAACCAGCCCCTCCACCAGAAAACCGACGACACCCGTGGGCGCCTGCGGGTTGGCGATATCCGCACTGACTGCCGGATGTTGAAGGTCTAGGCCGCCCGTTACAGGATCAAGTCCGTAGGCTTTTTCACTTACCGTCAGTGTCACGATGCGTGTGTCGGGGCTGGAAAGGTAAGCCAGAACATCCCCTCCCCGGTCTGCGGCCAATATCCAGTCGACTGTCACGCCGATAATATCTGCCTTGTCGCCTTCAGCGCTGCGGGTGATGACCGAGTAAAGTCCGTCCTGATCCTGCAATGCGTTGACCGGGTCCGCTGAGCGCAGATTGACAGCGACGATTCCCCAGGCACCGAATGTTTTCTCGATGGCTTTTTGGGTGAAAACCGCCTGATGGGCGCGGTGAAACGCGCCAAGGCCGATATGGACAATGCCGGGTTTAAGCAGCTTTCGATTGTAAGTCGGTTGCGATACGTTGGCCGGCAGAATGCTGGATGACGAGAGAGTTTCCATAGTCATACACGTCCAAACTGAGCGTGAAGCAGAGTGCGTTCGATGCCGCGCAGTTCTGCCAATCCCTTCAGGCGTCCGATAGCCGGATAACCCGGTTGCGCACCACGCATCAGGTCGTCGAGAATTTCCTGCCCGTGGTCCGGGCGCATGGCGATGCGGTGATCCTCGCGTCCTTCTTGCTTGCGTCTTTTTTCTTCGGCAAGCAAAGCGGCAATGACCGCCACCATATCCGTGCCACCTTCAAGATGTTCGTCTTCGAAGAACGAGCAAGGCACCGTGTCTGTGTCGCGGGTGACGTTGCGCAGGTGCACGAAATGGATGCGATCTGCGAAACGTTCCGCGATGAAGGGCAGATCGTTGTCGGCTCTTGCTCCAAGCGAGCCTGTGCATAGGGTCACTCCATTGGCGCGACTGTCGACCTGTTTCAGCATATGCGCGTAATCTGCCTCCGTGGACAGAATGCGTGGCAAACCAAGCAGCGGCCAAGGTGGATCATCACCATGCGCACAAATATTGATGCCAACCTCTTCCGCCACCGGCACGACCTCAGACAGGAAGTCTATGAGGTTGGATTGAAGCCTTGTGCGATCAATGCCCTGATAAGTTCGCAATTTTTCCAGAAGCTGCTCAAGCGTATAACCATCGGCAGAGCCGGGTAGGCCGGCGCCGATGTTCTTGCCCAATGCCGTAATCTTTGTATCTGCCATGCCCGAAAAGCGTTTCGCAGCCTCCTCCACCAGCCATTCCGGATAGTCCTGTTTTGCGTCCGGGCGCATCAGGATATTAATGTCAAAGGCGGCAAAGTCGGTCAGATCAAAGCGCATCGCTTTGGCACCATGGCGGGTCTCCCAGCGCAGGTCGGTCCGTGTCCAGTCCAGAACCGGCATGAAATTGTAGCAAACCGTGCGAATGCCGGTTGCTGAAAGACGGCGCAATGTTTCTTGCCAGTTGGCAATGTGGGTTTTCCACTCACCTGTCTGCGTCTTGATTTCTTCCGATACCGGCACGCTTTCCACGACATCCCAATAGAGACCTCCCGCCTTGATTTCGTCGTGGCGTTTGCGGATTTCATCGGTAGGCCATGCTGACCCTGTGGTGACGTGGTGCAAGGCACTCACAATGCCCTCCGCTCCCGCCTGTGCAGCATCCCTTACTGTGACCTTGTCGACCGGACCGAACCAGCGCCATGTATGTTTCATTGTGATATTCCTCTGAAAATCAATGTGGTCAGCTGAAGGTAATTTGAACCTTGCAGGCAGCAGAGCGATCTCCCGCCTGCTCAAAGGCTTCGACGGCGTTCTCTAGCGGAAAATGATGGGAAATGATGGGGCGAACATCGATGGCGCGTGACGATATTGCCTTTGCAGCCTCGCCGAACTCTTGATCGAAACGTTGCGAACCGCGCCAGATAACTTCCTTGCCAACCAGCGCATTGACCGGAATTGTCATATCTCCGGTTACGCCAACCTGTACGATGGTGCCGCGTGGTTTGATGGAGGCGAATGCTGAACGCAGAGCCGGGCCTGCCGCCGAGCAATCAAACACCACATCAAAACTCCCTTTGCCCTCTTGGTAGGGGGCAAGGCCCTGCGGATTGGTGGCGACATTGACCGTATGGCTCGCGCCCATGGCAGGTGCGCGGGTCAGTGCTGCGTCGGCAAGGTCTGTTACGACAATCTCGGTCGCTCCGGCATGTCTAGCAGCAGCAACCGTCAACAAACCAATTGGACCTGCGCCAGTGACAAGCACCTTTTTGCCCGAGAGATCACCGACCTGAGCCACTGCATGCAGGCAGACAGCCAGAGGCTCGGTACAGGCTGCTTCTGCAGGCGTAATGTCGGCAGAAAATGCGAAGCACTGGGATTGTGGCACGACAAGCCAGTCGCGAAACATGCCCTGTTCGTGCGGCAACCGCATGGCGCTGCCCATGAAACGCATGTCGAGGCAGTGGATGGGTTGATTGATCGTGCAGTAGTGGCATTTACCGCAGGGTTGTGACGGGTTGACGGCAACCAGTGCGCCTGTTGTAAGAGTGCTTGCGCCATCACCCAGTTTTTCCACATAACCGGACGCTTCGTGGCCTGAAATGATTGGTTCGCGCACCTGGATTGGGCCAAAGCCGCCATCCTGATAATAATGCAGGTCCGAACCGCATATGCCACCTGCCGCCATACGAAGTAGCACTTGGCCTGCGCCAGGCTCACCTGATTCCTGGGTCTCGACCTTGAGGTCCTGTTTACCATAAAGACGCGCGACACGAGTGAGCATTCAATCTGCCTTATTTTGCAAAAAAAACGGAATACCGCGCGGTTTACCGCGCGGATTGAGAGTTAGCGGATCAATCCCATCTGGGTCGGCAGCCATAATGTCAGCGCGGGGATGAAGGTGATCAGCAATAGAGCGATGAACAAAGGTATCATCCATGGAAGAATGGCCATTGTTGTTCGCTCGACCGACATTTTCGATATGCGTGAAAGAACAAACAGCACCATGCCAACCGGTGGGGTAAGTAGGCCAACCATCAAATTCAATGTGACAATGATACCAAGATGAACCGGGTCAATCCCATAACGCGCGGCAACCGGCATCAGAATCGGGACAAGGATACTGATTGCTGCAATGGTATCAAGAAACGCACCAACAATCAGCAGCAGCACGTTGACGAGAATAAGGAATGTCCACCAGTTATCTGTCAGGCCAAAGATGAAGTCAGAGAACAATTGTGCTGCCTGACTGACCGTGAGAAGCCATGCAAAAATTGACGCTGCCGTCACGATGAATAGAACGGATGCGGTGGTTTCAATGGTGTCAAAGGACGCCTTTGCCAGAGTTTTGAATGTCATCGTGCGATAACGAACCAGACCCAAGAACATCGACCACATGACCGCTGCAACGGCTGCTTCTGTGGGGGTGAACCAACCCATTGTCATGCCGCCGATCAAAAGGACCGGTGTCATCAGGGCCATTACGGCCGAGAAATCGAAGTACCAGTCGAGTGCGACCAGTGCGACGAGACCAATTAGAACTGCGACATTGACGGACAGTCCTGCCAGGATAAGGAGATAGACCGCAGCCGGGAATGCCAGTACGATTACGACTTCAAGCGATGCGCTCATAAGTTGCTTGAGTTCAAAGGGCGTATCAGAGCCCCAGCCCTTGCGACGCGCGAATATGTAAACCGTCAGCATCATCAGCCCGGTCATGACAATCCCAGGTATGATACCGGCCATGAACAATGCGCCAATCGAGGCATTGGCCATCATGCCATAGATTACAAAGGGCAGAGATGGCGGAATGATCGGGCCAAGTGTTGCCGATGCTGCGGTTACACCGACGGCAGCCTCGACAGGGTAGCCGTGGTCTTTCATTGCCTTGATTTCGATAGTGCCAATGCCTGCAGCATCAGCAAGTGCAGTGCCGGACATGCCGGAGAACACGACGGAGCCAATGATATTCACCTGCGCCAGCCCACCCTTCATCCAGCCAACGAGTGATAAGGCGAAGTGGTAGATTCGGCCGGTCACACCAGCTATGTTCATGAGGTTGCCTGCCAGAATGAAGAAAGGCACGGCAATAAGCGGGAAACTTTCTACGCCAGCGATCATTCGCTGTGCAGCGATAATGTCAGGTGCAACTCCATAAAGGACCAGATAGAGGAGTGAGGAAACCGCCATAGAAACGGCAACAGGCGTGCCGATGATCATGAGCAGCAGAAATGAACCAATCAGAAGCAGCATGCTCATATTCCCTGTGTATAAATCGCTTCGTTAGCCTGCTCGCGGACGGTTTTTTTACCTGTCATGTCCTTGATGAAGTTCTGAACCGAACGCAGGAACATCAATACGTAGGCCGCGAATACGGTATAGAAAACAATGCCACGTGGCAGGTCGACGGTGACCATTCGTTCATCGCCAACGATTTCAAGGTAACGCCACATCAACCATGTGATGTATGCGAAGAAGCTGATATTGATGAGGTCAACAATGACCTCCAATACCCGTCCGGTCCGTTTCGAAAGAAGGCGATAGATCAGGTCTACTTGGATATGGCGGAGTTGACGTACGCACATGACCGAGCCGAGAAATACCACGACAACAAGGCAGTTGGCGGCGATTTCTTCTGTCCATGCCAGGCTGTTGTTGAGCGCATACCGGGTGAAAAACTGCAAGAAGACGCTCGCCGCCATTCCCCAAAACACCAACATGGTCAGCCAGTCTTCAATTGCATAAGGAGACAAGTCGACATCTGCGACCTCTTCTTCAAAGGCATGCGCCATCTCTTCGACGCTGATAGGCGCGTTTTTTTGATCTGTCATTTGGAAAGCTCCATTGGGCAATGCCAAAGGGATGCCCGGTGCCATTTAGGCACCGGGCTCTGCAATTACTGGATCGCGCGAATGGCTTCCCAATCTGCCTTGTCGTAACCAAATTCTTCGAAGGTTACCTTTTCGAGCACGGTCTTCTCGAAATCTGCCTTGTCGACTTCAGTCACGGTCAGACCACGCTTTTTGAAATCCTCAACGAGTGCATTTTCGCGCTCCTCAATGATTTTGGTGGTGCGTTCTGCAGCCTGCTGCATGACTTCGACAAAGATTTTCTTGTCTTCATCCGACAGGCTTGCCCAACGGCTCTTGGAAACAACAGTGTTGAGATGGTCAACAATGTGGCCCGTCAAAACGATGTTCTTCTGAACTTCGTAGAATTTCTTGGCCTCAATGGTGGTCAGCGGGTTTTCCTGGGCATCAACCGTGCCGTTCTGAAGCGCGAGATAGACTTCCGCAAATGCGATTGGTGTCGTGTTCGCACCGCAAGCGCGTGGCATCGCGAGGTAAGCAGGAACATCAGGGACACGCATTTTCAGGCCAGCCATATCGGCGCATTTTGCGATAGGTGTATTTGATGTGGTGTGGCGCGTGCCATAATAACTCACTGCCGTGATCACGTTGCCGGTTTTGTCTTCATAACCTTTTGCAAGGCGCTTGAAGACGTCGCTTTTTGTATAAGCGATAAGGTGTGCAGGACTGCGGAAAATATAAGGGAAATAGGTCACGCCGATTGGCTTGTAATCACGTGCGGCGAAACTGGAGCCTGAAATGATCATGTCAACAGTGCCGAGCTTGAGGCCCTGATTGATGTCCGCTTCCTTGCCAAGCTGCGAGGCCGGGAAAACGTCGATCTTGTAACGTCCTTCAGTCCGTTTTGCGATTTCCTCTGCAGCCCAGACCGATTCAGTATGGAATGGCTCGCTCGTTTCATAGACGTGTGCCCATTTCAGAACGGTTTGTGCTTGTGCTGCGAGTGCAGATGCCATGACCATGGCTGTTGCACCGAGCAAAGTTGTCAATCTGAATTTCATTCTCAAATCCTCCCGAATTGATGTCTGACTTGATATTCTCCTGACCCGCCACGCAGAGTGTGGTGGGCTTATTCTTCTCCTCCCGACTCCTCGCCGAAGCTTTCAGAGAATCTCTTTTGCGCCCGTATCATGTGCAGGCGCATGGCCTCACGCGCTGCGGCCGGATCTTTGGCTGCAATCGCATTGCGAATGACAACATGCTCTTCCAGTGCAAGCCGCCAAGTACGTGGGCCCTCAAAATAACCCGCCAGTTTTTCGAAATAGGGCGTCATTCGCTGGTCATAGATCAGCCCCGTGAACCGGTTTAAGGTTGCGTTGCCGATAATGTCTGTGATGGCTGTATGAAACTCCCTGTCAACGGCCAAGGCGCGTTTCGCATCATGCAACGATTGCTGCATGCGTTTGAGATTATCATCCAGCGTTGCGATTTGCTGCGGCGTTGCCAGACGAGCTGCCTCTTCAGCGATTGCGCTTTCAATGATGCTACGGGCCTGCAGGATCTCGAATGGGCCGTCACTGTCATCAGCGGGCAGAATGGTCTTGGACGGGCTAGCTTTGTGGTTGATGTAGACACCAGAACCCATGCGGATCTGGATGTGTCCTTCGACTTCCAGAACGATCAATGCTTCCCGGACCGTCGGTCGCGATACAGCGAACCGTTCTGCAAGCTCACGCTCGGCCGGCAGACGTGCACCGTCCGAAAGCTCGCCGGTTTCAATAAGTATACGTATCTGGTCCGCGACCTGCCGATAAAGACGGCGCGGTTCCAAAGCCACAAACATTTAAATCCTCCCATGCGCCACTCCCCTGGCGCATATCTGGTAAGATGGCCTTACCAATTTTTTCATTAAAGCTGGCTGATCAAATAAGTCAAGCCGAAAATCCAATATTATTAAGTTTAACTACATGATTTTAAATGGAAAAAATATAAGGGACGGCAAACCTGTTGCCGTCTGTAATCCACAGCAATGTGACCGTGGCTTCCCCCTCAGCTGAGAGTCATGTCAAAGCCATATTTTTCGGCAAGCTCTTCAAAAGCCTGCTGTGTTGCGGGGTCCAGTACGACCCCGTCCCTCTGGCGTTGTGCCGCGACCAGCCATTCCCGGTCGCCAGGTGCCATGACCTTGCAATTCTCGCGGGTCGGCGATGTGCGCAAGACATGAAGATAACGCTGCATGCCAGCGTAGAATGTTTCCCGGTCAACAAAGGCTTCTGGTTTCAGCGCCATTACGAATGCGCCCATGCCTCGTGGTGTCGAATAATCCGGACCACCCATTGGGGCTATGTCGAAACTGAGTTTCATGCCTGTCAGCACTGCGCTGAAAATCTCTGCGACGCCGGCAAGTGCCGCGCCCTTGAAGCCGAATTCACCACCGAGCGGCGCCAGCATGTCCGACGCGTGTGGATCGGTGGTATCTACACCGTTTTCGTCAGACGCTGTTGCGTTGGGCAGGGCTTGGCCGAGACTGCGATACAGGAGAACACGGTTGTAGGGGATTGAGCTGGTTGCCATGTCGAGCAGCCAGGGATCACCCGACTCAACCGGTACGCCAACTGAGATGGGATTTGTGCCATGGAACCGCATGGCGCCGTCATGCAGCCGTACAAAACTGTCCGAATTGCAGAAAGTGATGCCAATATAGCCCTTTTTTGCCGCTTCTATTGAATAAGCGCCCGCAGGTCCAAAATGTGATGTGTTGCGAATGGCAACTGCGCCGATGCCGAACTTGCTGGCCAGTTCGATCGCATTATCCATCGCCGTATAGGTGGCCAATGCACCATGAGCATTGTCCGCATCGAGAGTGGAAATGGCGCCAAAGGCAGTCACTGTCTTGAGGTCTGGAACACCGTTGATACGGCCGCCGGTCAATGCTGCGATATAATGCGCAAGAAGACGAACGCCGTGGCTGTCCACGCCATGGCGTGTGCCGTGCATCATGGCGCGTGTTGCAGAAGTTGCCGTTGCCGTGTTCGCGCCAGCGGCGGCAAACACGGCACGACAAAACCGGTCGAGCTCGTCCAGCGACACATAAGGCTGTGCGTTGGTTTGCAACATCCCGGTTCCTCCCCTCCAAAATGTACTATGTGTACACTAGACATTATTTTTGAGTCACGCAATGCCAGTGGCTGGAAAAAACTGTTGCCAAAGTGGTTGCAAGCAACAGCCCCTTCCCGCATCTTCAAACGGATCAAACCCGAGCCTTATCACCCATGCCCAATATTGTGTCCGGTCCTGCCCCCAAACTCTATCAGCGTGCTTGCGAAGTGCTGGAGGCCGATATAGGCAGCGGTGTCATCGAAGTTGGAAGCCGACTGACTGAGACTGGCGTCGCGGAGCGATTCGGTATCAGTCGTGCACCCGCGCGGCAGTCATTGATGGAGCTTGAGCGCAAAGGGCTGATCCGCAAGTCCTCGTCGCGGGGTTACGACGTGCTTGCTGTCACCCATCCGTCAAATGCCGTGTCCATTGCGAAATCTGCGCCGAGCGATGATCCCAAGATCCATTTTCTGCCAAGCTGGGAACTGATCTATTCCGAGATCGAGATGGAGATTGTGTCGCGAACGACCTTTGCAAGTTGGCGGATCAATGAGGCGATCCTGGCCAAACATTATGGTGTCAGCCGGACAGTGGCACGGGACGTGGTTGCCAGATTGCAGCAGAGAGGCATTGTCCAGAAGGATGACAGTGCGCGGTGGTTTGCCCCGGCTCTGACCATGCAACACATCGACGAACTCTATGAATTGCGATGGGTGCTTGAGCCGTTGGCATTGGAAAAGGCTGTGCCCAATCTGCCTGAAGGATTTTTAGCGCGGCTACGTACCAATATTGAAGCGGCCATACGACACGAAACACCGTCTACGGGTGCTGCGCTGGACAGGTTTGAACAGGAACTGCATGTCGAGTTGCTTGGATATTGCGGCAACAGTTCGCTGATGCGGGCAATCAGCCTGCCGCAATCCCTGCTGATCGCCCACCATTTCCTGTATCCAAGAACAACCGACCTGTTTGAGACGGAGCCGTTCTTACCGGAACATCTGGAGGTATTGAGCCATATTCAGAATGGCAATATCGCCGAGGCAAAACAGGCCATGACATCGCATCTGCAGATTTCGCGTCAACGAGCCATGATGCGTATTCAGGCTGTCACCCATTCGATGACGCCGGATGAGCTCCCCTATCTCGAGGTTCTCGAGCTGCTTTAAGCAGCGATAAATAGGGGTGACAGTCGCGCCAGGTCGCGGTGCGGATTGAGCCTCAGAGAGGCCGCGCTTGTGCCTTAATTCATTCAGCATCCATTCAGGCAGCAGGAACTATTTCTTGTGACATGACGTTTTAACGGGCAACAGATTGCCCCCTGGATGGACCAAGACAATGTTCACAATCGCAAAGAAATCGGTGCTGGCACTTGCAGTCGCTGCCACGGTGATTGTTCCGCTTCAATCGGCAAATGCTGGTGACTGGAACCGCCGTCACCGCAACGAGGCTGCGGCACTCGGTGTGATTGGTCTTGCTGCCGGTCTGGCCGTTGGTTCGGCTCTGGCGCGTCCATCTGAGCCAGATGGTCCCGTATACATCGACCCGCCGCGCCGTGGCCCGGTCTATGCTGAGCCGGAATATGTCTACGAAGATCCCTACGCGAATGATGGCTATTACCCAGAGCCTCCGCGCACGGTGTATCAGCGCCCTCGCCCGGTTTACCAGGCACAGCCTGTTTATGAAACACGTCCAGCTTACCAGCCGCGTACCGTTTACCGCACCATCGAGCCATGGTCGCAGTCCTGGTATGACTATTGCTCGCAGCGTTACAGAAGCTTCAATGCACGCACAGGCACCTATACTGACTATAGCGGTCAGCGCCATTTCTGCACCGCTGGCTAAAAGCTAAGGGAATTGGAATTTTGAAAGGCTCGCCGGCTGATGTCTGCGAGCCTTTTTCTTTTCGATTACGGTTGAACCAGCTCAAAACCTTCGTCCAGCCAGCCTGTGACGCCGCCAGCCATGATTTTAACTGGCCTGCCAAGCTGTGCCAATCTGAGCGCGCCTCTGGCTGCGCCATTACAATGTGGCCCTGCGCAATATGTCACGAAGACCGTGTCTTCAGGCCAGGCTGCCATCTTCGAGGCAGTCATCTTGCCATGCGGCAGGCTTATCGCGCCGGGAACATGGCCCTTGGCGTAAAGCGCGGGTCCACGAACATCAAGCAACACAAAGTCAGCGCCTTTTGACAGCGAGTCGTGGACATCCCAGCAGTCCGTTTCAAAGCTGAATTCGGCAGCGAAATGTTCAATGGCAAGTTCACTGGGGGCTGGCGGGACGGCAGTAACGGCGGTGGTCATCGTGTGTTCTCCTTTGCTGGCGCCATTTTTGCAAAACTGCCGTTTGTTGCAAATTGGCGTAAATGCCAATATACGTATAAATCATGCCAAACACATCAAGCCACCTACCCTGCCTGACTGGTCCCCTGGTCGTTGCACTGCTTTACGACCAACTCTGTACTTTTGAATTTGGCATTGTTGCCGAAGTCTTTGGGCTTTCTCGTCCGGAAATGGGGGAGAACTGGTATCGTTTTGCAAGTTTCGCCGTTGATGATGGTCCGATGCGTGCCCATGGTGGTCTACAGATTACCGCCGATGCTGGTCCCGAATTGATTGATCGTGCCGACATCATCATCGTGCCGGGCTGGAAAGGCGCCAATGCCAGCGTGCCGGACGACCTGTGTTTGCGCCTACGCGCCGCGCATGCGCGCGGTGCACGTCTCGCATCCATCTGCTCCGGCGCATTCGTGCTTGCGGCGACAGGACTGCTGAATGGCGGCGTTGCCACAACCCATTGGCGCTACGCTGATGCCATGCGGTCACAGTATCCTGATGTGACAGTGGACGATGCGTCCCTCTATCGTTCCCATGATCGTATTTATACGTCCGCCGGCAGTGCTGCCGGTATTGATCTGATGATTGAGATTGTCCGTCAGGATTTTGGTGCTGCTGCGGCGAATTCTGTCGCGCGTCGTCTGGTTATGCCCGCGCACCGCACCGGCGGGCAAGCGCAGTTTCTAGAGCGCCCTGTTGCCAAGAGGGATGGCGTGGAAATCTCACCGCTGCCGGATGCGATCAGGTCTGACTTGTCACGTGCTTGGACAATTGCCGAAATGGCACGTTTTTGCAGAATGAGTGAACGGACGTTTCTGCGACGTTTTACCGAGGCAACCGGTGCCGCACCCGGGCAATGGTTGACCAATGTGAAGGTAGATGCTGCAAAGCAGCGCCTTTGTCAGGGGCGCGAACAGATGGAGGAGATCGCTCTGGCCGTCGGGTTTGGTAGCGCACATACTTTAAGGCACCATTTTCGCCAGACAATCGGTATCAGCCCTGCTGAATATCGCGCCCGTTTTATGGAAGAACAGGCACGGACGTTGGCATAGGTGTCAGGCGGTGTTTTTCTTTGCCGTATAATCGGCGCGATTGATGCCGTGACGCTGCAGTTTGTCGTAAAAGGTTTTGCGTGCGATGCCGAGTGCTGCAATGGTTGAGGCGACATCACCGTCATATTGCACAAGCGTTTCGTGGATGATCTGTGCTTCGTGACGATCAATGCGCTCGGTAAGCGTTGCAGAGGTTGGTTCGTCAGCCTTTTGTTGTGCGCTATTCAAAACGCCATTTTCCAGCCCAAGGGCCACTCGTTCGGCGAAATGCCCCAATTCACGTACGTTTCCCGGCCAGTCGTGGTCCATCAGGTGCCGTGATACGCTGGCGGAAATCTGTGGTGTCGGCATGTTAAAGCGCTTTGTTGCACGCGACAGAAAATGCGAAAACAGCATGGGGATGTCCTCCCGGCGTTCCCGCAGTGGCGGAATGGAAAGAGTGACGACATTCAGCCGATAATAGAGGTCATCACGGAACTGGTCGCGGCGTGATGGATCGCCAAGATCGACCTTGGCCGCAGCAACCACGCGGATGTCAACAGACCTCTCGTCATTTGACCCGAGCGGTGACACCTCACGCATTTCAAGAACGCGCAGCATCTTGACCTGCACGGACAGCGGCATGCTTTCGATTTCATCGAGAAACAGCGTGCCGCCGCTGGAATGTTCTATGCGGCCAACGCGTTTTTTCTGTGCGCCGGTAAAGGCGCCGGCCTCATGGCCAAAAAGTTCACTTTCAATCACGCTTTCTGGCAAAGCCCCGCAATTCAAGGCGACGAAATTGCCCTTGGAGCGCTTTTTGCTCCATCTGTGTAAGGCTGTCGCGACGACCTCCTTGCCGCTGCCGGTTTCGCCGGCCACAAGCACATCGACATCAGCATCAGCAATATGGCGGATCGTATCACGAAGACGCTGCATGGCCGGTGTCTGGCCAATTAACGGCAAGTCGCCTTCCGCCTGCTCTGCTGCCAGCTTAAGCGCGCGGTTTTCCATTACCAGATGGCGTTTTTCCAAAGCACGCATGGCGCTTTCTACCATGCGCTCTGCGGCAAATGGCTTGGTCATAAAATCATAGGCGCCGTTGTGCAGCGCTTCGACGGCCATCGGAATGTCACCATGACCGGTCACCAGGATGACTGGCAGGTCGGCATCGACGTTGCGAACGCGTTGGAAAAATTCCAGCCCGTCCATGCCAGGCATGCGGACATCACTGATCACAACGCCGTCAAATTCGGCAGACAGGGCTTCAAGGGCAACTTGCGCGCCCGGAAATGACGTTACCTCGAGACCGGCCAGTTCCAGCGTCTGGCGCATGGCTTTGCGCAACGCTGAATCGTCATCGACCAGAAATACACTGCCTGTAATGCCCATCATCACGCCTTCTTGAGATATACGGAAAAGCAGCTTCCACCGGGGTTGCTCTCCACCTCGATGCGTCCGCCATAATCGACGGCAATTTCGCGCGAAATGACCAGTCCCAGACCTAGGCCGCCTTCCTTGGAGGTGTTGAACGGTGTGAACAGTGCCTCGAGAATATCAGGCGCAATGCCCGGTCCATTATCGGCCACACGGAGAACCACCTGTTCCACGGCGTCTCCTACGCTAACCTTCACCTGGCCGCCGCTTTTTTCTTCGACAGCTTCAAGAGCGTTTTGCAGCAGGTTGATAACAATCTGCTCCAGCCGGATGGGGCTTCCTGACACCATCAGCGTGTCATCGGGAAGCGCGATATCCAATGCCTCCATATGACCGGCAAAACGGCTTCGCAGCAGCATCACCGCGCCTTTGATAACGGCTCTGACGCTCACCGGCTGTGCAGCGGCCCTGCCCTTGCGCGCCAGTATCTTCAAATCGCTGGTAATGACGCCAATGCGTTCCGTAAGCGCCGCGATGTCCTTCATGTTTTCGTCGGCTTCTTCCAGTCGCCTTCGGTTCATGAGGGTGCGCGCGTTGTCGGCAAAGGCGCGGATCGTTGCAACGGGTTGGTTGATTTCATGGGCAACGCCGGCTGCAACCTGTCCCAGAATGGCCAGCCTGTTGGCTTTCACCAGTTCCTGCTGAACACTTTGCAACTCGCGACCGGTTTTCTGGTGACCGCTGATTTCCGTTTCCAACTGGTCCATGGCGCTTTGCAGGTCGCGGGTCCGCTCATCTACTCGGCGTTCGAGCTCTGCGCGGGCCTTGGCGGCGATCTGTTCTGCCTGGCGAGCTTTCTGGCGTCGTCGCAACCAAAGACCGGACAACACGATGATCGGCATCATGCCTGCCAACACCAGCAGACGCATCCTTTGGACTTCAGCCATCAGCGTCGGCTGCACCGGCAACAGATAGTGCAGATGCCATGAGGTGGTGGGTACCGGCAGGATGAAACGTAGATAATCACCACTGTTGATAGGGGGTGAATTGATGTGGATCAGCTCTGTCGTGGTGTCGATGAAGCGGGACGCGGAGAATGGCAGCAGATCAAGTGTTTCATTGCCAAATTGCAGGCTGTCGGCAATGCTGCGGCGGGTCTGGTCGTCTATGGTTTTAATTGTGTCAAAACGCCATTCCGAAATACTCGTCATCAGCACAACGCCGTTGGCATCCGCGACATAAACCGGTTTGCCGCCTATTCGCCAATCAGCCTCCAGGCGGTTGAATTCGACTTTGGCAATCACGACACCCAGTGCCCTGCCGTCTTCAGAATCGACACGACGCGAAATGTAAAGACCGGGTTTGCGGCTGACATTTCCCAAAGCGTAGTGTTCGGCCATGCCACTGCGCATTGCCAGACTGAAATAATCGCGGAAAGAATAACTCGTGCCGACAAAACTGTCTGCAGCCCGCCAATTGCTGGAGGCTATTGCAACGCCGTTCGGTCCAGTCACGTAAATGACCGAGGCTTGTGTCCCCTCGATCAACCCTTCCAGTTTGCGATTAAGGCGGTCGACAGCAGCGCCACCACTTTCCAGTGCAGCAACGAGATCCCTGTCGCCTGATAACACCAACGGCAAAGCCCGTGGTCGCTCCAGCGCGACATTCAACTGGCCGTCCGTTGAGGCGTCCTGCTGCAATGCCTTGATGGTTTCAGTCCGGCCAAGCTCGCCAGCGACATAAATTGCCACCACCACAATGGCTGCCCAGATAGTCCCGAAAAGCCACCACGGCCTTTGCGAGGCGTCTGGTTGTTTGAAGCCGGTTGAGGTTGATGTGTCCATATCTCACCTTGTGCGCATTTCTACACAAAAGGCAATATTTCTGTGTGGAAATCTACGCATATTAGAGGGTTTCGGCGCTGTGGTGTGAAATTAAAACGATTAATATCAGTCATTTATGTGATTTTTCCGCGTTTGGCACGGTGTTTGCATAACTGTCATCAAGCGGTCGCGAGGCCCAGACCAACACACGGCTGAACCGGGAGGCCCCTTATAAAAAGGCAGGTCCGGCCGAGGAGGAAAAATTCATGATTGATAGTACAGCCGTGGCTGCTAGCCATGCCCGCATGCCATTTTACCGCCATCTGTATTTCCAGGTGCTGGTTGCCATTGTCGCCGGTATTCTGCTTGGCCATTTCTGGCCATCCATCGGTGAGCAGCTGAAGCCATTGGGTGATGGTTTCATTCGTCTCGTCAAGATGATCATTGCACCGGTCATCTTCCTGACCGTTGCGACCGGCATCGCCGGCATGAATGACATGAAGAAGGTCGGCCGCGTTGCCGGCAAGGCAATGATCTACTTCCTGACCTTCTCCACGCTGGCGTTGGTGGTCGGTCTGATCGTTGCCAATGTCGTGCAGCCGGGCGCTGGCATGAACATTGACCCCGCATCACTCGATGCCAAGGCCGTTGCGACCTATGCCGACAAGGCGCATGAGCAGACGATCACCGGCTTCCTAATGAATATCATTCCGACGACGATTGTCGGTGCGTTTGCAAGCGGTGACATTCTCCAGGTTCTGTTCTTCTCGGTGTTGTTCGGTATTTCGCTCGGTATCGTTGGTGAAAAGGGCAAGCCGGTCGTCGACTTCATGCATGCCATGATGTACCCGATCTTCAAGCTGGTTGCGATCTTGATGAAGGCCGCACCCATCGGTGCCTTTGGCGCAATGGCCTTTACAATAGGCAAATACGGCATCTCTTCCGTTACCAATCTGGCCATGCTGATCGGTACCTTCTACCTGACCTCGTTGATCTTCGTTCTGGTGATCCTGGGCGCGGTTGCTCGTTACAACGGCTTCTCCATTCTGGCACTCATTCGTTACATCAAGGAAGAGCTTCTGCTGGTTCTTGGTACATCGTCCTCTGAAGCTGCGCTTCCGGGCCTGATGAGCAAGATGGAAAAGGCGGGCTGCAAACGTTCTGTTGTTGGCCTGGTTATTCCGACCGGTTACTCGTTCAACCTTGATGGCACCAACATCTATATGACGCTGGCTGCCCTGTTCATTGCGCAGGCCACCGGAATTCACCTTTCCTTCGGTGAGCAGATCCTGTTGCTTCTGGTTGCAATGCTGAGCTCTAAGGGCGCAGCCGGTATCACTGGTGCAGGTTTCATCACGCTTGCAGCGACATTGTCGGTTGTTCCATCTGTACCGGTTGCCGGCATGGCACTGATCCTCGGCATCGACCGTTTCATGTCCGAATGCCGCGCGCTGACGAACTTTGTTGGTAACGCTGTTGCCACCATCGTGGTTGCCCGTTGGGAAGGCGAACTGGACCAGGCGCAGCTGCAGCGCGTTCTGGCCGGTGAAGAAACCGCCAGCAGCGAAGTCACTGATGAAACCCCAATGCCGCAGCCTGCCGAGTAACATCGCCAGCAAAAACAGACAGAACCCGGTCTTTCACAAGGTCGGGTTTTTCTTTGGGTTGTTTTCGCACTCCATCGACCTACCCGGCGCCGTCTGCCAGAAACAGGGTTGCGGCAGTGCAACTGCAGTGCCATGACAATCTTCAGCCAAAATCACCGAGATTTGTTGATGATGAAAAGCCTTCTCACCTCATGGCCCCTATGGGCATTGTTGTCTGCTGTCTTTGCTGCGCTGACCGCCATCTTCGCCAAAGTTGGCGTTGAGAATGTCAATTCTGACTTCGCGACATTCATTCGTACCATCGTGATCTTATGTGCTGCCGGGTTGATGGTTTACATCACGGGCAACTGGCAGCAGCCGTCAGCGATATCAGGCCGGACGTGGCTGTTTCTGGTGTTGTCCGGTCTTGCGACAGGTGCGTCGTGGATTTGTTATTTCCGTGCACTGAAACTCGGAGACGCGGCGCGCGTGGCGCCGATTGACAAATTGAGTGTCGTCTTCGTTGCCGTGTTTGCCGTTCTGTTTCTGGGTGAAAAGCTGTCACTGCCAAACTGGTTGGGTGTTGTGCTTATTGCCTGCGGTGCAGTTCTGGTTGCCTATCGCGGTTGATGGAAGGCTTGTTATTATAGCCAGCCAAGTGCAATCGCCGCTCGTATCGCCTCGGCACGGCGGTTGCAACCAAGTTTGCGAAACAGGTTTCCGAGATGAAACTTGACCGTCACCTCAGAAATATTCAGTGCCTGGGCGATCTTCTTGTTGGACATGCCGCCTGCCAGAAACTGCAGCATCTGCACTTCGCGTTGTGACAGGCCGCCATGAATGGCGCGGGCTTGCGGGGAGTTGACCGAGGCTGCAAAAATAGCGAGTGCGCTGCGGACATCCGATGATGTTTCTATGAAACTGCGGATACGGCGATTTTCGAGAAGCGGTGATAAAAAAATCCTCTCTTCAGAAAGTACACCATTGCAGCCGAGGCGCGTTGCTGTTTCCAGTGCCAAAAGAATATGGGATCGAGCGGCGGCATTGTCGCGCCTTTGATGGGCCGTGTAACTTTGCCAGATCAGCAGCGCTACCCTCTCCCGATTGGTGACCTTTGGGTTGGCAATCAGCGCATCGAGTTGTCGAGATAGATAGAAGCGCGGTGTCCAGACGCGAACGGCGTCGCGCAACCATGCCATGACGTAGGCAATCTCATCGCGCCGTGTCAGGCGCGTCAGTTCTTCCTCGGCACTTTCAACCCAGTTCCTGCCCATTGGCATGCGGATCGAGGTTAGCGTGGCAGCGGCCTCCGACCACCGGTTGGTGTTTTGGTAGGCAATCGCCGTTCGGATTTCCATCATGGCGTGGAATTGCAAGCCCTCAGACAGATGAATCCATAAGCCGTCGAGAAAACCCGGCCTGATGGTCATTGGAAAATGGTCCATAACGATCTGTGTTGCGTAATGCAGCGCAAACTGCATGAGGCTAGGCCAGATTTCTGCCGCGGCAAATTGTTCGAAATCCTTCTGGACGAATTCCAGCAATTCACGCGGTTTGCCGGATTCGTAGCTGATGCAGGCTTCAGCCAGCCGCAACATGCGCATCTCCTGCGGGATTTCGTGAGGCACCTGCTCTAGCCGGTTACGGGCATCCCGTGCGGCGCGTCTGGCCATTAGCGCGTCACCACTCATAAGACGCAGAACGATCTGGTGCAGGTGGATGAAGAATTCGAGTAGTGGCTGCCCGCCCAATTTGCGGAGGTAGATGAGTGCCCGGGCAGCGGCGGCTTCCGCCTCACGAAAATTGCGGCGACGAATCTCGAATTCGAGAAGTGCGTTATAATAACCAGCCCACTTGCCATGGTCACCCATCGGGTAATCCGCCATGAATTCACCCAGCCGGTTAATCATCGCGTCATTGGGCGTGAGGTCCTCTGTGATCATCAGGTTGAGACGGAAAGTACGCGCTGCAAAGGAAAAGCGTGAGCCGCTTGCCATGGCCTTGAACGGGTCGAGATAATCCGAGCCTAAATGTTTGCCAACGAGGTGGCGCACGCGCTGTAACTCACCCTGTTTGAGAAGGGCCCGACACACCGCAAACAACACGGTTTCATTGGTGGAAATCATGTCATGCGAGAAGTGCATGATGATGTTTTGAAACGCATTGACACTGCTGCGATAGATCAGTTCACGCCCCTGCGCACGAGCCAGAATTTGGGCGGCATGGGTCTCGTATCCCCTGTCAAGCAGAAGGGCCATGGCCTGAAGCGAGCGGCCTGTCTTTTCCAGTGCTGTCGCAATTTCCACAACGGCTGGGCCAGCCTCCAGCACCTCTACGCGGTCCTTTACCGCAATCGCGAGCAGTCTCAGCAGGTTCTGATGTTTCTCGGGATATTGTGTCAGAAATGGCGGTAACTGACTCGCCCATGATTGACGGGTGGCGGGTACAGGCGCTTCCAGCCAAATGGATATTGCCATTGTCTGTTCGGGAGAGAGATGGCTGAGAAACGTTTCCCTAATATAGTCAATGCAGACGTCGTCATCCACGTGGTCCTGTAGCGCCAGAAAGGCGGGCCAGCCTGCGTAGCCTTCCCGCATCGATTTGGCCTGTTCCGCGGGTAGGTTTTCCAACTCAAGATCGGAAAATGTCAGGTCTTCCGCGCCAATCGTTGCTGAGCCGTGATGCAGGATTTGTCGACCAAGGCCGCTGATGCGTTGTTCCGGGCGGCAGGCAATGACGATTGTGTCGATTGTCTGAAGTGTAGCAAGTGGCATTCGGGCCGTTCGCATCGCGACCGGGATATCCCACAGCAGCCAGCCGTCCTGCACATCCTCCAGTGTGGGGTGGTGTGAGGTGCAGACGACCCTGCCCGTCATATTGGCGACCATCTGCAATAGCGCGGTTTTCCCGGCACCAGCCGGTGCGCGAAGAAAGACCACCCCTGCCGGTTTTTGCAGGATGCGGTCGCAAAGTTGAGGACGTGAAAGCAGGGAATTCATGGCCGCAGGATAGGGCATCGCTTTTTAAAAACCTATACCATGTCGGTAAAAAACTATACTTTTAAACGGTTGCTGAACGCGAGTTCTGTGGTGATGTTGGCGCATCGAAAAGCCGATGCACAAAGGAAAGCCCCGCTGATGCAGCAACATCCGTTGATCGCAATTCTGACCCGGCTTGGAACATTCGTGCTTGTCATGATCGCGCTCTCCATCATGATTTTTGCATTGGCACGTGTTGTTCCGGGTGACCCCGCACGTATGGCACTCGGACCTGCGGCAACGCAGGAACAGGTCGATGCCCTGCGCTTGCAGATGGGGCTCGATAAGCCTCTGGCCCTTCAATATGTCGACTATGTCAAAAACGCCTTGCATGGTGATCTGGGCATGTCGCTGGTTTCCCAGCGTCCTGTTACCACCGACCTTGCGCAGACCGTGCCGGCAACTGTTGAACTTGTGCTGGTGTCCGTCATCTTCATGTTTCTGGTCGCCATACCGCTTGGTGTGATCACCGCACATTATCGTGACAAGGGCATCGACCACCTCGGACGTATTCTGTCCCTGACCGGCGTCACCATTCCAAGCTTTCTTTTTGCCATTACCCTGCAATTGCTGGCGGCAAAATTCATCAGCGGTTGGCCGATCATCGGTCGACTGGATCATTCGCTCGGCTGGCAAGGCGGACCGACTGGTTTCATTCTGCTGGATGGCCTGTTGGCCGGGCGCTTTGATGTGGTGGTTGACGCGCTCAAGCATCTTGCCCTTCCCGCTTTTGCTCTGTCCATGGCAGGCATCGGCCAGATCACCCGCATTACCCGCTCTTCCATGATTGAGAACCAGCGCAAGGATCACGTGCTGACGCTGCAGAGCTTCGGTGTGCCTGAACGGGTCATCATCTTCCGGTACCTGTTGAAGCTGTCATCCATTGCGCCGCTGACAATCATGGGACTGGAATTTGCATCGCTGATTGGCAATGCCTTCGTTATCGAAATGGTTTTTGCCTGGGGCGGTTTCGCATCCTACGGCCTCAACTCCATTCTCCAGAAAGATCTCAACGCAGTGACCGCCGTGGTTCTGGTGGCGGGTCTGTTCTTCATCGTTGCAAACATGATCGTCGACATTCTGATCTCGATCATCGACCCACGCCTGCGCCACAAGGAGGCACGCTGATGGCCGATATGAAAATGCTCGACACATCCGACAAGGCGCTGAGCACCGGATATATCATGTGGTACCGGTTCAGCCGCAATCCGGCTGCGGTGGTTGGCGCACTGATCCTGCTGTCCGTCGTCATTCTTGCTGTCTTTGCGCCATTTTTGACGCCCTATCCGAAGCACGTCGGCGCTGTGGTTGATTTTCGCGCCAGACACTTGCCGCCAGATGCGCTGCATTGGTTCGGTACAGACAAGGCGGGCCGCGACATCTTCTCCCGCACCGTGTTTGGTCTGCGTATCTCGCTATTGCTAGTCATTGGCGTGCTGGGCATTTCCGTTCCGATCGGCACAATTCTGGGTCTGATTGCTGGATACGTCGGTGGCTGGACAGAGAAGTTCATCACCGGTCTGACCAACGTCATGCTGGCAATGCCTCCGCTTGTTATGGCGCTCGCCGTGTCCAATCTTCTGGAACCGACCCTGATGAATGCCATGATTGCCATTACCCTTCTGTGGTGGACCTGGCATGCGCGGCTTATCTATTCGGTATCAAAGTCCATTGCGTCGGAAGATTATATCGAGGCAGCACGGCTTGCCGGTGCCGGTCCCATGCACATTCTTTTCCGGGAAATACTGCCAAACTGCGTCTCGGTCATTTCGGTCAAGACCACGCTGGATGCGGCCTTTGTCATCCTGTTCGGGGCGACGCTCAGCTTTCTTGGTTTTGGCGTGAAACCACCTATCCCTGACCTTGGCTCGATGGTGGCGGACGGACGTCAATTCATGCCTGATTTCTGGTGGGAGGTGCTGTGCCCGGGTGCTGCGGTTCTTTACGTCACACTCGGTTTCAACCTGCTGGGCGATGGCCTGCGCGACATGTTCGACGTGGAGAATTGATCAATGAGTGAGCCGCTTCTCAAGGTCGAGAACCTCAATGTTTCCTTCACCACCTATGGCCGCGCCCGTCAGGTTCTGCGCAATGTCGGCTTTACCGTTTCGGCGGGTGAACGCGTCGCACTGATTGGTGAGACCGGATCGGGTAAATCAGTCACTGCCAAGGCCATCATTGGCACCCTGCCAAAAAATGCTACCGTGACATCGGGCTCAATTTTTGTGGGTGAGAAGGATGTTCTCACCTTGCCGAAATCGGAGCGCGAGGCGCTGAAAGGCACTGCATTTTCGCTGATCATGCAGGACCCCCTGTCTTCATTCAATCCAGTATTCAAGATCGGTACGCATCTTGATGACGTGATGCGCTTTGCAGACAAGCGCAATGGCATCTCGTCATCGAAGGCAGAGCGCCGCAGCCGTATCGCTGAAGTGTTGCGTCGTGTGCAGCTTGCAGACACCGAACGCGTCATGAATGCCTATCCGTCGGAACTGTCAGGCGGTATGCGCCAGCGTGTTCTGATCGGCCTTGCCCTGTTGCACCGTCCAAAACTGCTGATTGCCGATGAACCAGGCACAGCACTTGATGTGACGACGCAGGACGAAATTCTCAATCTGATCAATCGCCTGGTCATTGAGGAAAACATGGCTCTGCTGATGATCACGCACAATCTTGGTGTTGTGCGCAAGGTCGCCGACCGGGTTGTGGTGATGCACCACGGCGATATCGTCGAGACAGGTCCATGCTCGGAAATTCTGCATCAGCCACGCGAGGCCTATACCAATTCGCTGCTCAACGCCGTGCCACCGCTTTATGGTCCGCGGGTTGTTGATGCTCCAGCTAGCGCAGGCGAGCCAATTGTCCGGATCAATGATCTGAACAAGATTTTCGGCAAGCGTAACGGTTATCACGCGGTACGCGATGTCACGTTGAATTTGCGTCAAGGCGAAATTTTCGGTCTCGCGGGTGAGTCCGGCTCGGGCAAAACGACGGTTGCCCGCATGATCATGGGCCTCACCTCTCCGACCTCCGGAACATTGTCCATTGATGCGCCCGCCCCTGACCGCGGCAAGCGTCTGACCCAGATTGTCTACCAGAACCCGGGTACCTCGTTGAACCCGAAGCGTTCGGTTCGCCAAACACTGACATTGCCGTTGAAATCCATTGGCATGGACAAGGCGGCGCGTGAGGCGCGCATGTTCGAACTGATGGATCTGGTGCGACTGCCTCAATCCTATCTTGCCAAATATCCGCATGAGCTTTCAGGCGGCCAGAAACAGCGCGTCGCCATTGCTCGCGCATTGGCGGCTGAACCGAAAATTCTCATTCTCGACGAACCGACCGCTGCGCTTGATGTGTCGGTTCAGAAGACTGTCATCGAATTGCTGGAGCAACTGCGCCAGGAACTCGGCCTGACATATCTGATGATTTCCCACGACCTGTCACTGATGCGCAATTTCTGTTCGCGCATCGCGATCATGTTGCGCGGTGAAATCGTCGAGGAAGGCGCAACGCGTGAGGTCTTTGCCGATCCGCAACACGCCTACACCCGCGCACTGATTGCCGCGATCCCCGTCGTGACCGACGAGGAAGAACGCGAAAAACCCACCGTCACCGATGAAGAGCGCTTGCGCTTTCTGGTGAAAACAACGGACTGATGAGAGGAGCTGACGTGTATCGCGTTGGAATTGACGTAGGCGGCACCAATACGGATGCTGTAGTCCTGAAAGAGAAAACTGTACTGGCTGGCGTTAAGGCGTCCACCACTGAGGATGTGACTTCCGGTGTGCTGGAAGCGCTTGAAAAGGTAATTGCGGCATCGGGGGTTGATCGCAGCGTTATCTCTGCCGTGATGATCGGCACGACACATTTCACCAATGCCGTGATTGAACGCCGCCATATGGAAGAGGTTGCGGCGATCCGTCTGGGGCTGCCATCCGGTGCTGGCTTGCCTCCAATGGTGGATTGGCCAGAAGATCTGCGCAAGATCGTTGGCAACCACGGTTATCAGGTCAAGGGTGGTTACGAATTCGATGGCCGCGAGATTTCGCCGCTTGATGAGGATGAAATCGTCCGCATCGCCAGTGATATTCGCGTCAAGGGTCTGAAGGCTGCGGCCGTCACCTGCGTGTTCAGCGGCATCAACGATGCCATGGAACTGCGCGCGAAAGAGATTTTGCAAAAACATTGCCCGGGTATTCCGGTTGTTATGTCGAAGGACATTGGTCGCCACGGGCTGCTCGCCCGCGAAAGCGCTGCGATCATGAATGCCAGCCTGTTGACGCTCGCTGACCGCACGGTAAGCGCCTTTGGTAAGGCCCTTGCCGCAGCCGGTATCACCTGCCCATTCTACATCACCCAGAACGACGGCACGTTGATGGCGGCGGATGTCGTGCGCGCTTTCCCTGTTCTGACCTTTGCGTCCGGTCCGACCAACTCCATGCGCGGCGCGGCGTTTCTGACTGGCCTCAAAGATGCGGTCGTTGTTGACGTTGGCGGCACGACCTCAGACGTTGGCTCCCTGTCACACGGCTTCCCGCGCCAGGCATCGACAACAGTCGATATTGGCGGCGTTCGCACCAACTTCCGCATGCCTGATGTGTTCTCCATCGGCTTGGGTGGCGGTTCTCTGGTGGTGAATGGCGACACCGATATCAGCGTTGGACCGAAATCCGTTGGGTACCGCGTTCGTGAAGAAGCCCTGTGCTTTGGTGGTGCCACACTGACGGCAACCGATATCGCGGTTGCTTCTGGCAAGGCTGATGTGGGCGAAAAGGCCTTGATCGAAAGCCTCGACAGCACGTTGGTGAAGGCGGCTGCCGCCAAGATTGACGCCATGCTCGAAGCCTGCGTTGAGCGCAGCCGTATTTCGTCCTCTCCTGTTCCAGTTATCGCTGTTGGCGGTGGCTCGATCCTGATGCCAGACCGCATCGGTGATCTCGAAGTTATCCGTCCGGAAAACTTTGCTGTTGCCAATGCTGTTGGTGCTGCAATTGCGCAGATCAGCGGCGAAACCGACCGCGTGTTCTCGCTGGTCGAAGGCCGCACCCGCGAAAGCGCGCTGGCGGAAGCCGAGGCCGAAGCCCGTGAAAAGGCGATCGCAGCTGGTGCTCTGCCTGAAACGCTTGAGGTTATCGAACGCGAAGACATGCCGCTCGCCTACCTGCCGGGTAACGCGACCCGCATTCATGTGAAAGTCGTCGGAGAAATGGGAGGCCATCATGGTTGAGGCGCGCAAGTTGAAATATGACGAGGCCAACCTGCGCACGCTGACGGTTGAGGATCTGGATGCGCTGGAAATCGGCGCTGGTATTCTTGGTACGGGCGGCGGCGGCAATCCTTATCAGGGCAAGTTGCTGGTGCTTGAGGCGATGAAGGCCGGTTACGAGATGAAAATCCTCGCAACCGATGCCATCGAACCCGATGCGCTGTGCATGTCGCTTGGCGGTATTGGTGCACCAGTTGTGGGCGTTGAGCGCATTCGCGAAGGTCGCGAAGGCCTGCGTTGCCTACGCGCCATGGAAGAGTTGATCCGCACGCCAATCGACGCGATCGTCTGCGAAGAAATCGGTGGCGCGAATTCCATGAATCCGCTGGTAACGGCGGCATTGGGCGGTTTGCCAATTCTGGACTGCGACGGCATGGGCCGCGCCTTCCCGGAAATGCAGATGACCACCTTCTCGATCTACGGCCACAGCTCCACGCCGTCTGTCATGTGTGACCTGCACGGCAATGCCGTGATTTTCAGCCATGCCGTCTCTGAAGTCTGGCATGAACGTATGGCGCGTGCCTGCGTTGTTGCCCAGGGCGGTGGTGCCATGTTGGCAACGGCGCCAATGCAGGCCCATTACGTTCATCAATACGGTATTCCCAAGAGCTACACCAAGGCAATTGCCATTGGTGAGGCCGTTATCAAGGCGCGCAAGGCACAGGAAGATCCGATTGCTGCTGTCTGCGAACTGGAAGGCGGCCGCCGCATTTTCAATGGCAAGATCACCGACCTGAAGCGACATCTGCGTGGCGGTTTTGCCGTGGGTGATCTGGAGCTTGCGGGCTTTGATGATTTTAACGGCCAGACAGCTGGCGTTGCCATTCAGAACGAATTCCTGATCTTCCGCCGCAATGGCGAAGTTGAGGTTTGCGTGCCAGACCTGATCGTTCTGCTGGATGTCGACACTGGTTACCCAATCACCACGGAAATGCTGCGTTACGGCCAGCGTGTCGCGGTTATCGCCATCCCTTGCCACGATCTGCTGCGCAGCGCCCGCGCCCTTGAGGTCGTTGGTCCATCTGCCTTTGGATACCCCGATATTGCCTACTCACCCCTGCCTGCACCGATGCGTCAGGCTGCGGAATAACAAGCGGGATTTTCCCGCATTACAAAGAGGAGAACTTCCATGAAAATGCTTTCCAGACATCAGCGTTTTGCGGCATTGGCACTTGGCACGGCAATGGCCCTGACCTCGGGTCTTTCCGCGCATGCGGCTGACGAAAAAGTATCGATTGCTGTCAATACGATGCAGATTTTCAGCTCGCTCGACCCAGCCAAGGTCACCGACTACACCGGCTACATGGCCGTTGTGAACATGTATGACGGTTTGACCACCGTCAGCCCGTCGGGCGAAGTTGTTCCACATCTCGCGAAGTCCTGGGACATTTCGGAAGATGGCCTCACCTACACATTCAACCTGCGTGAAGACGTGAAATTCCAGGATGGCACTGCCGTGAAGGCATCCGATCTGGTGTGGTCGATCCAGCGCCTGATCGGCATCAACAAGGGACCTTCCAACCTGCTGGTTGGTCTGGTGAAACCTGAAAACGTGACTGCCCCTGACGAAAAGACCGTGGTTGTAAAGCTGGACCGCCAGTTTTCGCCATTCATGGCGGTCACGCCTTTGATGGTTGCGCTGAACGAGAAGCTGATCACGGCAAACGCAACCGCTGAAGACAAGTGGGGCGAAGCCTATGTCGGCGAGCATTCTTCCGGCTCCGGGCCGTACAGCCTCGTCAGCTACAACCGTTCTGCCGATATGGTGATTGCCCGCAACCCGGATTATTTCGGTGGCTGGAACAAGGGTAAGCCGATTGACGAAGTTCGTTTCGTTCAGACAAGCGATGATGCCACGGTAAAGGCCCTGGCTGAAAAGGGCGAACTCGGCCTGACGTCGCATGGTCTCGGCAACGATACCTACGAATCCATCGGCAAGATGGATGGTTACAAGATCATCCAGACCCGCACGGCCGGCGGTTTTGTCATCAAGCTGAACACCAAGGCTTACCCAACCGACGACGTTCATGTTCGTCGCGCCATTGCCTATGCGACTGACTACAAGACGATCCAGGAAGTGATCTATCCGGGCTTTGACATGAAGGGTCCGCTTTCGGATGCCTTCAAGGATGCCCACAATGATGGCATCGAGCCCGGCGTTTTCGATCTCGAAAAGGCCAAGGAAGAACTGGCAAAGTCGAAATATGCTGGTCAGCCGATCACGCTCGTCAACAGCTATGTTGCCTCACTGGCATTCGAAGCTGAAGTGGCCTTGATGCTGCAGGCCAATCTGGAGC
>NZ_DAMDBP010000013.1:125082-126776 GCF_032092815.1 Agrobacterium sp.
ACGCTCGACATCAAGCCTGAGCCATGGAACCGCATCGTGGAACTGTCTTCAAAGCCAGAAACCACGCCGGCTTCGACGCAGGTCAACATTTCCCCGACCTACCCATCGCCGGACGCAATGTTCTACAATCAGTACCACTCCAAGGCATCCGGCACATGGATGTCGATGGAATGGCTGCAGAACCCGGAAATCGATGCGCTGATCGACAAGGCACGTGCGACAACAGACGTTGCTGAACAGAACGCAACCTACAAGGAACTGCAGACGAAGATTGCAGACCTGCAGCCCGACGTCTGGGCCGTGGCACCAAACCGCCGTTACGGCGCCAACAAGTGCTTGCAGGGCTACGAGTTCGTTCCAATGCAGAGCTGGGATCTGAACTTCTCCAATTTCCATTGGGATTGCTCGGCTAACTGATAGCCACACAAAAATCCGGCCCCGTACAGGCGGGGTCGGAAACACAATTGCTCAGAACATTTCCGCATGTTTCGACTGCAGAAATCGTTCTATCTCCTTGTTTTCACGCAATTCCTGATGCCAAGCGCAGACGCGCTTCCTTGCCGGAATTGCTCTAGGGTGAGACATGCTTCAGGAATTCGCAGAAGAAAACATTGAACCGCTGGCCACCGGCGCATGGATTTTGGGCACAGGTGGTGGCGGCAATCCGTATATCTCCACGCTGAACCTTCGCCGGCTTTATGCTGAAGGTCGCCGCGTGCAGGTCATGGACCCCATGGCGCTTGAAGATGACGACATGGTTGCTGTTGTCTCCAAAATGGGTGCGCCTCTGGTGGGACAGGAACGCCTTGGCGATCCAGTCCATCTGGCCCGTGCGGTTGAGGTTATGGAAGATTATCTGGGCAAGCCTTTCCGGGCGATCATGAGCGTCGAGATCGGCGGATCCAATGCGTTGTCGTCATTCCTGGCGGCTGCCATGCTGGACCGGCCGGTTGTGAATGCCGACGCCATGGGACGCGCCTATCCGGAAGCGCAGATGACATCATTTGCGATTGGCAATTTGCCGATGTTTCCGCTCTCTCTGGTCGACGTGCGCGACAATGAAGTGATCGTCACTCGTGCGGCCTCCTGGAAATGGATGGAGCGCATTTCGCGTAAAGTCTGCACCGAGGTGGGTTCGACGGCTGCAACCTGCAAGGCGCCACGCACTGGCAAGGAAGTCAAGGAATGGGGCATTCATTACACCGTCACCAAGGCGGTCGAGCTTGGACGTGCCGTCATGGATGCGCGTGCACAGCATGCTGATCCTGTGCAGGCAGTGCTTGACCATGAAGGCGGCAAGCAGCTTTTCCGCGGTAAGGTAATTGACGTCGCGCGTGAGACCACCGGCGGCTTCCTGCGCGGTAGCACGGTGATCGAGGGCATGGATGCCGATAAGGGATCCCGCATGGAACTGGCTTTCCAGAATGAATGGGCCGTCGCCTTCCGTGATGGTGCGCCCGTTGCCATGACACCTGACCTGCTGTGCCTGCTGGATACGGTATCTGGCAGCGCTATCGGCACGGAATCCGTGCGTTATGGCCAGCGCGTGACTGTTGTCGCCCTGCCGGCGCCGGAACTTCTGACAACACCAGCCGGTATCGCCGCGGTCGGTCCACGTGCATTTGGCTATGATATAGATTTCAGATCGGTATTCCCATGAAACGCATCGGTATTGACGTTGGCGGCACCAATAC
>NZ_DAMDBP010000014.1:0-29931 GCF_032092815.1 Agrobacterium sp.
CTCCTACTACATCGACTACCGCAACCTGCGTCCAAAGTACCTCGAAGCCTTCGTAGATAACCTGATCAACTGGGACTACGTTCTGGAGCGCTTCGAAGCTGCTTCCAAGTAAGGTCTCAACCTTCGATTTTGCGAAACACCCGGCCTTGTGCCGGGTGTTTTGTTATGAGGTATTCGTCGCCAGTTCGTTGTCATATCGCTGTCATCTGAGAGGCATAAAGCCGCCGTCATGACACATCCTGCTGCACCGCTGTTTTCCTTCGGCATTGTCGCCGATCCCCAATATGCCAATATCGAGCCGAAGCCTGACATGGGGCGTTATTACGCCAACAGCCCGCAAAAGCTGGACGCGGCCATCGACACATTCAACGGCGAGGACCTGTCCTTTGTCGTGACATTGGGCGATCTGATCGACCGTGACTGGGACAGTTTCGGTGCCGTTCTCTCCTGTTATGACAGGCTGCGGCATCGCTCCGTCCTGCTGCCCGGCAATCACGATTTCGCAGTTGATGCTGATAGGCTGCCGCAGGTCTATGCGCGACTGGGCATGCCGTCACCCTGGTATGATTTTGTGGAACAGGATGTGCGTTTCATCGTGCTGGATGGTTCCGATGTCAGCCTGTTTGCGCCACCCAGACAGGACCCAAGACGCGAGATAGCTGCGACACGGCTTGAAACCTTGCAGGCTGTCGGTGCCATTAATGCACAGACGTGGAATGGTTCACTGGGAGATGAGCAGTTTGCCTGGCTGGAAGACCGATTGGCCGATGCCGGTCGCTTGAAACAAAAGGTCATCATCTTCTGCCACTATCCGATCTTTCCGGAAAACGCTCATAATCTCTGGGATGCGCCGCGCATCCTGTCGCTTCTGGCAGAGCATGATTGTTTTGCGGCATGGTTCTGCGGCCATAACCATGTCGGCAATTACGGTGAGATAGACGGCAGCCATTTCCTAAACTTCAAGGGCATGGTGGACACGCCAGATGAAAACACCTTTGCCATCGCCGATGTTTACGCAGATCGTATCGAGATCAGTGGTTTTGGACGCGAGGACAGCCGCAGCCTTGTTTTCGATCAGGCGCTTGTCCCTGCCACCTGATTATACTGCCAACTGGCCATCCAAAGCTGGCGCAAGGTTTCTCCTTGATTTTTGAAAAACGCCTGTGTTTCAGCGCAGGTTTTGACACGATCTGCCCGAAAATTGCGGATCGCCTGCCGCAGCTCACACCAGGCAACGATGTTGGCCGTTTCAGAATAATAGATGACTGCGATCGGCAGAATGCGCCGTTCCGTCAATGAACCCGCTTCATCCTGATAGGAGATATCGAGCTTTTCCTCCGTGCGGACGGCACGCCTGACGCGGGATAGGTCGACACCATCGGGCGCATTGGCAATGCTGCCCCAGGCATGCAGGGCAGTGGTGGAAAGAATGCGCGATAAGGGTTCGGGAATGGAGGCAGCAATCTTGTCGCTGACCCGTTTTGCCGCCTGTCGCAGTTCCACGTCGCCGGTTCTGCTGACAAGCGCCAGCGCCAGCACGACTGCCTCGGTTTCCTCGATGGAAAACATCAGGGGCGGCATGTTGAAGCCTGGCCGCATGATGTAACCCACACCCCGCTCCCCTTCGACCGGCACGCGCATGGCTTGCAAGGCGGCGATGTCGCGGTAGACGGAGCGCGCTGTGACCTCCAGCGTTTCGGCCATCTGCTGGGCGGTAACCGGCTGGCGTGCGACACGCAAAATCTGGATAATCTCGAAAAGGCGCGAGGCTTTGCGCATTTCTGGCTCCCTGTGCAGGCTACTGACAGAACGCTGTCAGTAGCAGGAGAATATAGACAACAGGAATGGCTTGAAAAACCACAGAAAAGTTTCTGATGTCCCGCTTCTTCACCTGGATCTACTGACATGACCTATACCGAAAACCTATGGCTTTTTTTCCTGCTGCTGTTTGGCATCATCATCGTGCCTGGCATGGATATGCTGTTTGTGCTGGCAAGTTCATTGACCGGCGGCAAACGAACCGGCTTTTTTGCCATCATGGGCATTGTGGTCGGTGGCATTGTTCATTCGCTTTACGGGGCCGCAGGGGTTGGCTTGCTGGCAAACTGGATGCCAAGCCTTTTCACGCCACTCCTGTTGCTTGGCGCAGGCTACATGATCTGGATCGGAATCAGCCTGATGCGCAGTTCAATCACCGTACAGGGTGACGAGGCCGCATCGGCAAAATCCGCATGGCGTGCCTTCCGGCGTGGCGTATTGACCTGCCTTGCCAACCCAAAGGCCTATCTCTTCATGCTGGCCGTCTACCCGCAGTTCCTCAAACCGGCCTATGGTCCGGTGTGGAGCCAGGGGCTGATCATGGGCGCCATGGTCGCGGCAACCCAGTTCAGCGTGTACGGCGCGCTGGCGCTGACGGCCGATAGAAGCCGCAAACTGTTGGTCTCCTCTCCGACTGCGACAGTTTTTGTTGGGCGTGCGGCCGGCTTCCTGCTGGTGGTGGTGTCTTTCCTAACCCTGTGGGCGGAATTGACAAAAGTCTCATAGAAGACTGTTTTAGAAGAGAAAATCACCAAAAATCACCTTATTGTGACTTCTATCCCCATGCCAAACGGGGCATGTTCAAGCCTCCCTGAATGTTTGAATCGAACATTTGGCCGGTATCAAGGAGAGAACCATATGAAATTGAAGACCATTGCGGCTGCCATGTTGTTCGGCTGTCTTTGCGCCGGGGCGGTTTCCGCTGCTGGCGAAGTTGAAAAGCGTGAAGGCATGATGAAGCAGATCGGTGGCGCAATGGGCGCGCTGAATGCGATTGCCAAGGGCCAGAAGCCTTTTGACGCTGAAACCGTGAAGACTGCCGTCACCACCATCAGCACCAATGCCAAGGCATTCCCTGACCAGTTCCCGGCTGGCACGGAAACCGGCAGCGCTGCTGCTCCCGCCATCTGGGAAAACTTCGCCGACTTCAAGGCCAAGTCCGAGAAACTCGGCGCAGACGCCGATGCCGTGCTGGCGCAACTTCCTGCCGATCAGGCTGGCGTTGCAACTGCTCTGCAGTCGCTTGGTGCTGATTGCGGCGTTTGCCATCAGACCTACCGCCTGAAGCGATAAGCTCTAAGGCTAGCCAAGAATGTGCGGCTGTTCAGCATGAGCCGCCCATTCTGCTGACGATATCCATGGCCTGTTATCCCGATCGCTGGGGGTGCGCGCAGGCCGGCAATTTTCAGACTGTTTTTCAGACTGTGCATTTCGGGAGAACGATATGGCTTCGAAGCTTTTAAAGCTTGGTGCCGCTGCGGCTTTGGTCGCTGTTGCAGGTGCGGGCATTTTCCTTGGTGTGACAGCACCGGAAAGGCAGGCGCCAAGCCATTGGGCCAATGCTGGTGCACCAGATCTCGTCAATGGTGAAAATCTGTTCTGGGCCGGCGGTTGCGCAAGCTGTCATGCCGCGCCCGACGCAACGGGAGATGCTTTGTTGCTGCTCTCTGGTGGCGCTCCGTTACACAGCCCGTTTGGCACATTTTATGCCCCGAATATCTCGCCTGATCCAAAGACCGGCATTGGCGAATGGACGCTGGCCGAGTTCGGTGATGCCATGACACGTGGCACCGGTCGCAACGGCGAACATCTCTATCCGTCCTTCCCTTACGCTTCCTATGCCCGCATGCCCGCCAAGGACATCAGCGATCTCTTTGCCTATCTGAAAACCCTGCCTGTCAGCGATCACGTCGCGCAGGGACATGATCTGCCATTCCCGTTCAATATTCGCCTCGCTCTGGGTGGCTGGAAGTTCCTCTATTTCGACGAAGGTGCACCACGCGTTGAACTGGCCAATGCCGATGCGGCACTGGTGCGCGGTCAGTATCTGGTCGAGGGTCCTGGCCATTGCGGCGAATGTCACACGCCACGTAACCTGCTTGGCGGTTTCCTGAAGGACAAGTGGCTGGCTGGCGGCCCCAATCCGGAAGGTGAGGGCAGGGTTCCGAACATCACGCCGGGTTCCAGCGACATGGAAGCCTGGGCAGATGCGGATATCGCAAGTTATCTGGAGACAGGTTTTACGCCAGAGTTCGACAGCGTTGGTGGCTCCATGGTGAAGGTGCAGCAGAATATGGCACGTCTTTCAACCGACGACCGGGATGCTATTGCCGCCTATCTCAAGGCCATTCCGGCACGGTAACATCCAGTACAAATACGGGTGAGCGAATGGTCAAGCAAAGCACCGTCGCCCACCGTTAGTTCTATGCGGCTGACATCGTCGGTTGGAGGCAGGTGATGTCAACGCAGCCACAGATCGCGAATAAAAATGCCAAGAATGAAAAGCGGTATGAAGGCGGTCGAGGCTATGAGCGGGACACGCATGCCCGTGGCCAGCGGATCACCTTGTTCGGCGCGTTGTTTGAGGATGGTATTGATCTTCGAAACATTCCGCCATCCGCTGTACCATGTTGGCTTTGGTCATCCAACCCATCTTCTCTGGCGATCTTGCGGGCGTAGAAATAGGTTGTGCAACCACACGCCATGCTCACCACGAGTACCACCATCATCCACCGGTGTGTTTGTTTTCCTCAACAACTAAAAATCACAAAAAACGCTCTTGGCGTGCAAACCATTAGTGGCTGTATAATGTTGCGTTGAAGTTGGATTGACTCCATTAACCACACCCTTGAGATCCCTGCGGATTTAATCATCTCGTAAGCTGTTGCCTTCAGTAATGCCTGCTCTACAGGGGCGATGTTTTTGCTGATTTCGGCCAAGCATTTCCTCCCGCATCTTCGGGGTATGAAATGAATTCGATACTGACGTGCTTGGTGTATGAGCACGATGCACGACTGGTGGTCCTTGCGGGCATATTGTGCCTTCTTTCTGCAACGGTCGCGATGCTGCTGTTGCGTCGAGCCGTCAAAAGCTCAGGTTTGGCTCGGGTCATCTGGATTGCTGCCACCGGCGGAGCAAGCGGTTTCGGCATATGGACAACCCATTTCGTTGCCATGTTGGCCTATGATCCCGGTTTTGTGTTTGGATACGAAATCAATGGAACATTGATGTCCCTGGCGGTTGCCATCGGCACGACAGTGGCTGCGGCTGCCTGCGCGACCTATGACACCAGCCGTCACGGCACTGCCGCAGCTGGCGTGTTGTTCGGCATTGGCGTCACCAGCATGCATTTTATCGGCATGACCGCCATCGAGTTGCCGGGTGCCATTGTCTGGGATCGCTCCCTGGTTATCGCAGCATCTGTTCTGGCCGTCATCCTGTCGGTCCCTGCTTTCGCCACCCGCCGCGCTGAAAAAACCAAGGGCACACGTGTTATCCTGCCGGCCTTGCTGCTGACGCTGGCCATTGTCGGCATGCATTTCACCGCGATGGGAGCGATCACCATCGTTCCGGATAATTCCGCGCCCGCAACCAATGTCATTTCGGCTGGCGTGATGGTGCTGATCATCACCTGCGTGACGCTTTCCTTCTTGTTTGCAGGGCTGGCTGCTGCCATGTTCGCGATGAAGGCAGAAATGGCGACCGCAGCTGGCGAAACCAATTTCCGCCTTCTGCTGCAGGGCGTGACAGATTACGCCATCTACATGCTCGACACCGAAGGCCGGGTCAGCAACTGGAATGCCGCCGCCGAGCGCGCCAAGGGCTATACGGCCAGCGAAATCGTCGGGCAGCATTTTTCGCGCTTCTATTCGTCGAAGGACCGGGCTGCAGGTCTACCACAAAAGGCACTGGATACGGCCAAGACGCTGGGCAAGTTTGAAGCCGAGTCGCTGCAGTACCGCAAGGACGGATCGTCTTTCTGGGCGCTGGTTGTTATCGGCCCGATCTACGATGAGGACGGCACTCTGGCCGGTTATGCCAAGATCACGCGCGACTGCACGGAACAGAAACGAGCGGCCCAACGTGTGCAGGAAGCCAACGACAATCTCGCACTGGCGCTCGACAATATGGCCAATGGCATCATGCTGTTCGACAAGGATGAGCGACTTGTCTTGCAAAACAGCCGCCTGAAAGAAATTGTCGGAATGCCTGATGATGCCGATCTGGTCGGCAAGACATTCCGGGAGATTTGCGAGCTGCCCTATGGCCATGATTCCGGCAGCAAGATCGATGTCACCGAATTTTATGATGGCCATATCCACCTCATTCAGATGCCAGGTGGCGGTGAAACCATTCGCACCATTCAAAATGACAGGACGGTGCGTGTCATCCATCGTCCGGTTGCCCGTGGGTCCTGGGTGACAACGGTTGAAGACATTACCGAACGCGTGAAGTCCGAAGCGCGGATCGCACATCTGGCGCGCCATGATGTGCTGACCGGTCTGCCCAACCGCCGGCAATTTGTCGAGACACTTGATACCGCAATTGATAGCGCTAACACGCTATCTTCAAAGGTGGCCGTCATCGCCGTAGACCTTGATAATTTCAAGGAAGTGAATGACACGCTCGGCCATGCAGCAGGCGATATGGTGCTGGTGACCCTTGCCAAACGGCTGCGCGAAGGGCTGATGCCGGGCGAGACGATTGGGCGATTGGGTGGTGACGAGTTTGTTGCCGTCAAAAGCTTCAAGGATCAATCCGAGCTTGATGAGTTCATTCGCCGTATCAACGGTCTTCTGACCGCCAAAATTGAATTGGCGCACACGGAAATTGTCCCCGGCGCCAGCCTTGGGGTGGCAATCTATCCGCAGGACGCTGGCGACAGGGAAAAGCTGCTCAGCAATGCCGACATGGCGATGTATCGCTCGAAAGACAGCATTGATCAGAAGATCAGCTTTTACGAGGCGACGATGGATGAGGCGGCCAGAGAGCGCCGCGCCATGGCGCGCGATATCTGGAACGGCCTGGAACAGAACCAGTTCTTCCTGACCTATCAGGTACAGCGTTCGGTCAAGACAGATGAGGTGACAGGTTACGAGGTGCTGCTGCGCTGGTTGCATCCCGAAAGAGGTCTTGTTTCACCTGTCGATTTCATCCCGATTGCTGAGGAATGCGGTGCGATCTCGGCCATCGGTGAATGGGTGCTTATGCAGGCATGCCGTGAAGCTGCGGAATGGGAAATCCCGCACAAGATCGCCGTCAATCTGTCTCCGCTGCAGTTGAACAACATTATCTTGGTCAACAAGGTGCGTGACACGCTTCTGGAAACCGGGCTGCCGGCCTCACGCCTTGAGCTTGAGGTGACCGAAAGTGCGATTATTGGTGACAAGGCGCGTGCCTTGCACATCCTGCGGCAGATCAAGGCCATGGGCGTGACCATCGCGATCGATGATTTCGGTACCGGTTATTCATCGCTGGAAACGCTGCGCTCGTTCCCTTTCGACAAGATCAAGCTCGACAAGAGCTTCGTGCATGAGTTGGAAAGCCGACAGTCCAAAGCCTTTGTCCGGGCCATCGTGGCGCTTGGAAAAAGCCTTGAGGTTGCTGTGCTGGCAGAAGGTGTCGAAACGCAGGATCAGTTGCAAGTGCTGTTGTCGGAAGGATGCGATGAGGTGCAGGGCTTCCTGTTCGGAAGGCCGGCAACCCGCGATCAATTGTCTGCCGCTGCCCCGCACATCTTCGGACTGAGCAAAGTTTCATAATCTTGGACAAACAAAAAACCTCTCGCGCGTCCGGTGCGGAGAGGCTTTTTTATCGCTTGAATATCTGGGGCCATTGAGAATGAGGCGGTTTTACCGCCTCATTTTTCGTTTCAGGATGCTTTCGCCAGTCCCTTGATCGATGTCTTCGGCTGGTAGATCGTGTTCTTGCCGTAACCGCGGTCTTCAGGCCCAAGTTTGGAGGCATCCGAACCCGGTTCACGTTGCCATTGACGCCGGTTCAGCTTGAAGCGCTTGACGAGATGTTCGAGTTCGCCGGCACCTTCGGCCAGGGCCTCGGAAATTTCACTCATGCCGCCAACCATCGCAGCATTCTGCTGCGTCATCTGGTCAAGCGAACCGATGGCCGAGTTGATCTCGGACAGGTTGGTCGATTGTTCTGAAGAGCCATTGGCGATGGCGTCGACATTGCTTTCAATGGATTGCACGAAATCCTGGATTTTTTTCAAGGCATCGCCTGTTTTGCCGACCAGTCGCACACCTTCATTGACTTCGCTGGTCGAGTTCTGGATCAGGCCGGAAATCTCCTTGGCGGAAGAGGCGGAGCGCTGTGCAAGCTCACGTACCTCCTGAGCCACAACGGCAAAGCCCTTGCCAGCTTCGCCCGCGCGTGCTGCTTCAACGCCGGCATTGAGAGCAAGAAGGTTGGTCTGGAAAGCGATTTCGTCGATGACATCGATGATCTTCGAGATTTCGCGTGATGCGTTTTCAATGCGTGCCATGGCATCTACGGTGGAGGCCACGACCTTGACGGAATCAACCGCAGCAACGCGGGCTTCCTGGACCAGCTTGCGGGCGTCCGTGGCGCGACCGGCCGACTCGCGAACCCTGACAGTGATGTGTTCAAGCGCCGAAGAGGTTTCTTTCAGCGCTGCCGCCTGCTGTTCCGAACGGTTGGCAATACCGCTGGCGCTGGCACGCATCTCACCGCTTTTGGTCGACAACATTGCGGTCTCGGCCAAAACCTGCTCCAGCGTCTCCTGGAATTTGGCCAGTGACTGGTTGAAGTCATGGCGCAGATGTTCAAACTCGGGCACGAAGGGGTCATCGATGGTGATGCGAATATTGCATTCTGCCAGACGTTCAAGACCGGCCCCCACTTCCTGAAGTGCCTTGACGCGACCTGACACATCGGTTGCAAACTTCACCACCTTGATGACCTTGCCCTCGTCATTGAGGATCGGGTTGTAGGTGGCCTGAATAAAGATCGAACTGCCATCCTTGGTAATCCGCTTGAACTCGTCAGCGTAAAACTCGCCGGCGGCCAGGCGTGGCCAGAAGCCGGCGTATTCTCTTGAAGCCACATAGTCTGCCTCACAGAACATGCTGTGATGACGTCCCTTGATTTCGTTGAGGCTGTAGCCGAGAGCATTGCAGAAGTTTTCGTTGGCGGTCAGGATGGTGCCATCGGGGTTGAACTCGATCACTGCCTGCGCACGCGACAGGGCGGAAATCTTGCCCTTGCTTTCCATGCTCTCCAGCTTGGCAGCGGTAATGTCGGTGGCGATCTTGACCACTTTGACCACTTTGCCACCACGGACAACCGGGTTGTAAGAGGCCTGAATCCAGATTTCTTCACCACTCTTGGTCAGGCGGCGGAACTGGCGCTGTTCAAACTGACCAGAGGCCAGACCTCTCCAGAATGCCTTGTATTCGTTGGTGGCCGCCTCGTCGGGCCGCATGAACATGCTGTGATGGCGACCCTTGATTTCGCTCAAGGAGTAACCGAGCGCCTTGCAGAAGTTTTCGTTGGCGTCGAGAACCTTGCCCTCAGGGGTAAAAGAGATGATCGCTTGTGACCGGCTGAAGGCAGACAGAATAGCCGAAGCTTCCGTGCTGAAAATGCGATCAAACCCCATAGAAGCACCCGAATGATTTGGTTAATGTTCCGAGTAATATCCAGTGACAAATTTTAGTTAAAACTTTGATTAGATTTCCGCATTTTAAGTTCAAACGGCACAATCATCTTATGACGCGGCGATCCTGATTGGCCGATTGAAACGTCACCCATTGACTCAAACCTTACAGCGCCGGATAACAAACACGTGATGGTTCCTTGCCGGACATTCCGGCTGGATGAAAAGGGAACACGATAGGGACTTGTCCTCATTCGTGGCTGCCCCCGCAACTGTGAGCGGAGAGCCTGAAAACGGAAAGCCACTGGTCTGGCGCAGGGCTGAAATCAAAACATGATTTCGACCCATGCGATGCGAAAATGCAAACAGACCGGGAAGGTGTTTTCAGGTAACGACCCGCGAGCCAGGAGACCTGCCATTGCAAGAGTGTCCATGCCGGCGGGGTGTCCGGAACTTGCGCGGTTTTGCGGGAATGCTTTGGGTATTTCCTCTCTTTTCGTGTGTTTCCCCGTGGTGACGGATGTCGATTGCGGATCCGCGTGTCCATTGCATACGCTGCCGGTTCCGTTCTTGAGACTGCGTATGCATTGAGCGAGAGGGTTCACCATGTCTGTCCAAAACAATGCCGCCACCCAGGTGGTTTCTGCAAAATCTGCCAGTGCGGTTCAGTCGCTTATGGCGGTGTTCTGCGGTCTGTTCATCATCGGTTTTGTCGGTTTTTCGCATATCGAGGCCGTGCATAATGCGGCGCATGATACGCGCCATGCCAATGCCTTCCCTTGCCACTGAGGGGGCGTGAAGCATGTCGTCATTTCGTAACATCGTTTTTACGTCAGTGCTGGTTGGCCTGATCTGCGGTCTGGCCGTCAGCCTCATGCAATATGTCGGCACAACGCCGTTGATCCTGCATGCGGAAACCTTCGAAACCGCAGGGGGTGAGGCTGGTCATCGCCACGATGTGGCACAGGCCGCCGGTGAAACGGCAGCACCTGCTGCTGGTCATGCGCATGATGAAGAGGCGTGGGGACCCGCCGATGGATTTGAGCGCAACGCCTATACGGCGGCCGCCAATATTCTGACGGCAATCGGTTATGCACTGGTGCTGACAGGTCTGATTTCACTGCGTGGCACCAGCATCGGCTGGCGTGAAGGGCTGCTCTGGGGACTGGGCGGTTTTGCAGCTGTCGCGCTGGCACCAATGGTCGGTCTGCCACCGGAATTGCCGGGAAGCCCGGCCGGTGAGCTGGCTGCCCGTCAGGCGTGGTGGATTGGTACGGCGGTTGCGACAGCAGGTGGCATTGCGCTGCTTGCCTTCCGCCGCGAGCCTTGGGCTGCTGTGCTTGCCATCCTGTTGATTGCAGCACCGCATGTCATTGGTGCGCCACTGCCGCCGGAAGGTGAACATGCGCTGGCGCCACTGCCGCTGGAGCGTCGTTTCATCATCGTAGCCACACTGACCAGCTTCGTGTTCTGGGTGCTGCTCGGGGCATTGAGCGGCACATTCCTGAAAAGGTTTGAAGCGGCAAGGTGAGCGCGTCTGGTCTGACATTGTCTGACAGGAAAGACGGCTCTGCCGAATGGAGCGTGGCGCTTGATGCGCTGCGCTTTTTCGTGCCCGGTCATGATGCACCCTGTTCGGTGCATCGCCTGGCCTTTAAGGCCATTCTGGATGTGTCTCCTGAAAAGGAGACTTGTCTGGCCTGTTTTGCGCACTATCAAGCGGCCTTCGTTTCGGCGGCACTGGATAAGATCAAGCGGCAGAACATAGCGATCGACAGAAGCCTGCATCTCAACAGTCGGGATATTCGCCGTGCGCTTGGTGCCGATATGGCAGCAGGGCCACAACGCGCCTGCCGCGTGCTGGATCGCAATTCTGACGGTTGATATTGGTCACCGATGTTCAGCGGCAAAGGCCTTTATTTCCGCTTCTGCTTCCGGTCCCCACAGGTCGAGAGCCTTGAGAACCTCCATGGTAAAGCTGATCGGCGCGGTTCCGGCTGCGGTGACCACGCCCTTGTCGCTCACCGCCTGCGGCTGATCGCGATAATAATCCGTGCCCGTATAGGCTGGATATGCCTGATGTGAGGTCAGCGAATTGCCGGTATGGGCCACATCATTCAGAACGCCTGTGCCGCCCAGCATGCTGGCTGCTGCGCAAATGCCGGCAACGACACGTCCCTCCCGGCGGAAGCGCTGCACCATCTCGGTAAAGTCCGGCGCACTGCCACTCTCCCAACTCAGGCCACCGGGAACGATCAGCGCATCGATGGATGCCGGATCAAGCGCACCATAAGCCACGTCAGGCATGACTTTCAGGCCGCCCATCGAGGTCACGGGTGCACCATCCGGTGAAGCGGTAATGATCTCGGCACCCAGATAGCTGCGCGCCACAGCACTCAGCAGGGCGCTTTCCCAGTCGGCAAAGTCGGGCGTCAGTGCAATTGCAATACGGGTCATTGTCTTTGTCCTTGCTGACAGCAATCCAATGTTACGCAATAGCCTGCATGTAGCGCATGCCTGTGACTGGCCGCGGTGTGAAGTCCATGTTTTCGTAGAAGCGGTGCGCGGCAACATTGCCGGTCGCAGCACTGACCGAGAGGTAATCGCAGCCGCAACGTTTGGCGACATCACGGGCACGCGAAACCAGATGCTGACCGGTGCCATGGCCACGGTGACCATCACGAACGAACAGGTGATGAAGTTCCATGCCGCGACGGGCTTCCTGCGCTCTGTAGAGTGGCACGAGAATGGCGTAGCCGATCAGTTCGTCGCCTGCTTCAGCAACAAGTGCGGTAATCCATGGGATCGGGCTGAACAGATCAAGTTCCAGCTTCTCAGGCGTCATGGCAGACGCATCGCCATGGTGTTTGGCGAGCATGGCAATCATTTCGTTCAGTTGTGGCAGGTCGGTCTTGCGTGCACCACGAATGGTCACAACGGCAGGACGGGGAAGGGTAATGGCGGTATCTTCGGTCATTTCTAGGTCCTTCGGGTTCTTGGATGCCATCAGGACGCTTGAAAAACAACAAAGCCGCCTGACGGCGGCTTGTTGACATGATGATCTGTCGAGCCGCCCTTTACAGGTAGGCCCAAAAATACGTGCAGGAAATTGGTGCGCGGTTCGTGATCATGGGCGACTAGATGCGCCTGAATCGAAAATTTGTCAATCGGGATTTTTGCAGATGTTTCGTTTCACTGGAAGCGATTGAAATTAATGCTCACTTTCGCACAGCGTATGGTCTGAAAGCGCACGGATCACATAGCAATCTTCAATGGAATGACCGTCACAATGCGAGACGATCCGCTCCAGTTCCTGCTCCAGCTTCCTCAGTTTGGCAATCTTGGCCCGCACGGCCACCAGATGATCGGCTGCAATTCGGTCGGCCCCTTCGCAAGGGTCATGGCGGTGATGGCTAAGCCGGATCAACTCGCGAATGGCATCGATATTGAGCCCAAGATCACGCGCATGGCGAATGAAGGCCAATCGTTCAAGATCAGCCTTTTCATAGCGGCGCTGGTTGCCTTCGGATCGTTCCGCCGCCTCGATCAACCCCATCTGCTCATAATAGCGGATGGTCGGAACCTTGACGCCGGTTCGTTTGGAAAGATCGCCGATCGACAGCATGGCACGCCCTTTCAAATCTATAGCTCTAGCGAACTTAAGGTTTTTGAGGGCGCTTTGCAACCTTACAGGGCAGAGACGGCCGATACCTGGTCGTCACCGGACGCGCCGGATTGTCCGTCATCGCCGGTCAGCGACTGCTTAATAGCATCCTTGATCTTGTCTTCAATTGCCTGTCTTTCATCGGCAGGCAGCGCGGCAAACTCTTCTTCTGACAGGCCCATTTGCTCCAGCAGCTTTGCGCGGATCATCTCACCGGGAGACATTTGCGACCACTTTTGCAATTCCTCCAACAGGCTGTCGCTGGTTGATGTGTCCACTGTTTCTCAGGAACGTGTGGTCGGATCCGACTTGAGTTGCTCGATATCCCACAGTGAAGACGCCAGGGAAGCAAAGCTGTTGACAGTACTGCTGACCGTCTCCCGCTCACGCTCGGATGACTTTTCATCATCGGCAGTGAACGAAGTCGCCGGCGCGACAGACGCGAAATCCTCTTCCGTCTTGGCGTCACGCAGCCGCGAACGAGAGGGGTAATAGCTGTCCAGACCTGAGATGGTGGTCATGATGATTCTTCCTTCTGGAATCTCGATGACCAAGCCTTACGCGCCGAAGCATTCGCGAAGGCTGCGTCCACCATGTCCAGAAGAGGAGAGGGCGCTTTTCAAACGTCAATCAGTATAGTATACCCTACTATATTATCTTTAGGAGAACACCATGTCTCACACCATTCGTGACAAGGAAAAACTGCTGGCCCGGGTCCGTCGCCTCAAGGGGCAGATGGAAGCGGTCGAGCGTGGTCTTGAGGCTGAAAAGTCCTGTGGTGAAATCCTGCAATTGCTGGCCTCGGTGCGTGGCGCATTGTCCGGGCTGACCGGTGAGATCATGCATGACCACCTGCATGAACATGTCGTGCACGCTGAAAGCGACGCCGAGCGTGAAAAAGCCGCCAATGAACTCGCGCAGGTACTCAAAACCTATATTCGATGAGCGAAAGGTAACGGCCATGGCTGTTGATGGAACATTTGCGGACACTGCACGGCATGAGCACGTGTTTTTGGGCCGCGATCACGCGCGTAACGAGCGGCGTGTGTGGATGGTGATAGCACTGACAAGTGTGATGATGGTGGCGGAAATTGCTGCCGGCACGATTTACGGGTCAATGGCGCTGACGGCCGATGGTTGGCACATGTCCACCCATGCCGGCGCCATGCTGATTTCGGCGCTAGCTTACATGTTTGCCCGCAAATATGCCCGTGATCCCCGGTACTCGTTCGGCACCGGCAAGTTCGGTGATCTCGCAGGATTTGCCAGTGCGGTTATCCTGGCGCTGGTGGCGCTGCTGATCGCCTGGGAAAGTGTTGTCCGCCTGGTCACGCCGGTCGAGATTGATTTTAACCAGGCCATTCTTGTTGCGGTGCTGGGGCTTGGCGTCAATCTGGTCAGTGCCTGGCTGTTGAAGGACGATCATTCGCATCATGGTCACGGACATGATGATCATGACGACCATCATGATCACAAGGCGCACGGCCATCACGCCCATGCCTCGCACGGGGCTCACGGGTCGCATGGATCACACGGCAGTCACGGAGGGCACGACAACAATCTGCGCGCCGCCTATCTGCATGTGCTGGCGGATGCCCTGACCTCTGTTCTGGCGATCGTCGCGCTTATTCTCGGCAAATGGCAGGGCTGGGTGGTGCTGGACCCATTGATGGGCGTCGTTGGTGGCCTTGTTATTGCGCGCTGGTCATGGGGGTTAATTCGCGCCACATCAGGTGTGCTGCTGGATGCCACGCCGTGCGACAAGGGTCTGCCCAAAACAATCCGCGACATCGTTGAGAAGGACGGTGATGTGGTGACCGATCTGCATGTCTGGCAGGTGGGGCCGGGGCATTATGCAACCATTGTTGCCTTGGTGTCTCCGGCAGGAAAAGGCCCCGAGCTTTATAAAAAGCAATTAAGTAAAGTTCCGAAACTGGCGCATGTTACTGTGGAGGTCTCCGCTGCCGCCTAAGGCGGCACGGTATCTCAGAACTCTTCATATTCCTGATAGGCGCCCTGAACCCACTCCATCTTGGCGGCAACCTTTTCTTCTGCCGAGATGGGTTTGGAGGCGTCCTTATCAACCGGTGCACGTGCGCCGCCAACAGCCCACAACACGTTGGCAAGCGAGCTGGACAGCACGGTGCTGCTGACTGTGGGCGTGCCACTGCGTCTGCCCTGCTCCTGTTCCTGCTGTGCAGGTTCGACAATTTTCTTGTCCAATTCCTGAATGCGGCCCTGATAGGGGTTGCCGCTAATGCTGCTTTCAATCTGCATGGCTGCTTAATCCTGCGTTGAAAAATATAACGATTATCTACCGCCCAGAACTTGCGTCAGGCTGGTTTTTGCTGGTTTTCCGGGCTTGACAGGGGCAAAGGTGCTGCTTCGTGGCGCTAAAAACACGCATCCCGAAAGAAATAAATGGTCATCACTTGGGGTCGGCAGCAGTTTTGCGGGCAAATGACTGCTTCAGCCAAGAATCGCCTGCAGTTTTATTTGGTTATTGAGTCGGGGGAGAATCGGTTGCTTCAAGGCCACTGAAGTGCCGGCAGCATGATATCCATCAAAACAGCGATCGTCAGAAATCGAGATCGTCAAAAGCAACTGCCCCGGCATTGCGTTTGCAGTGCCGGGGCAGGGAATGTGTATCAGGCCTTTGGCTTGCGCTTGGCGAAGGGTTTGTCCTTCTTGCCCTGCGGTTTGCCAGCATTGTCGCCGGACTTTTCAAACCGCGGCTTGCCGTCTTTTTTCTTCCACGGCTTGTCGCTGTTTTTGGCCGCGAAGTCAGGCTTGCCGCCAAGCTTCTTTGGGCCGGAGGCGGGGCGGTCATCACGACGTTCACCACGCTTCTCATCGCGCCGCTCAAAGTTGCGGTCCTCACGACGCTCGGAAGACATGTCAGGCTTGCCTTCGAGGGTCTTGACGCGAATACCCTTTTCCAGCGCCATGTCCTTGCCGATGGACGAAACAAAGCGGTCCACAGCGTCAGCGGCGAGTTCCACATAGGTCTCGTTCTGCTGCATGCGGATCGCGCCAATATCCTGGCGGGTCAGCTTGCCAAAGCGGCACAGCATTGGAATGAGCCAGCGCGGCTCGGCGCTCTGCTTGCGGCCAACCGAAAGCGAGAACCATGCGCTGTCGGAAAACTCGTTGCGATCGCGGCGTGGTGCCGTGTTGTTGTCGCCTTCCGGGTTCTCACGACGTGGCTTGCGATTGTTGTCAATCGAAACCTCGGCAAGCTCTTCCGGTGCAGACCGGCCAGAGTGATAAAGACGGATGAAGGCGGCAGCGACCTGTTCAGCGCCATGCGTCTCCAGCAGCGTTTTGACAAAGCCGCTTTCGTCGTCGCTGACGGCCTGCGACAGCGAGGCGTCAGCAAGCAGGCGCTCGGCATCACGCTCGATGATTTCATCGGCAGATGGCGGGCGAACCCATTGTGGCTGTACGCGCGCACCGTCCAACAGGCGCTCAGCCTTGCGGCGCTGGTTAACCGGCACGATCAGAGCGCTAACGCCCTTGTTGCCAGCGCGACCTGTACGGCCACTGCGGTGAAGCAGTGTTTCCGAATTGGTCGGCAGGTCGGCATGGATCACCAGTTCCAGGCCGGGAAGGTCGATGCCGCGGGCAGCAACGTCGGTTGCGATACAGACGCGGGCGCGACCGTCACGCATGGCCTGCAGCGCGTGTGTGCGTTCATTTTGAGTCAGTTCGCCAGACAGAGCCACGACGGAAAAGCCGCGATTGTTGAAGCGGGCGGTCAGATGATTGACGGCTGCACGGGTCGAGCAGAACACGATGGCGTTGCGAGCTTCATAGAAGCGCAGTGCATTGATGATTGCGTTTTCGCGGTCGGCAGGTGCCGTCAGCATGGCGCGGTATTCAATGTCGCCATGCTGCTTCTGTTCGGCAGCGGTCGCGATGCGAATGGCGTTTTTCTGGTAGCTTTCCGCCAACTTGGCGATGCTGCGCGGTACGGTAGCCGAAAACATCAGCGTGCGGCGGTCTTCCGGTGAGGATTCCAGAATGAATTCGAGATCTTCACGGAACCCGAGATCGAGCATTTCGTCAGCTTCATCCAGCACGACGGCGCGCAGCGATGAAAGGTCGAGTGCGCCGCGCTTGATGTGGTCGCACAGGCGGCCCGGCGTACCAACGATGATATGCGCACCGCGCTCAAGCGCGCGGCGTTCGCTGCGAACATCCATGCCACCCACGCAGGAGGCAATCGATGCGCCAGCAATTTCATAAAGCCATTCGAGTTCGCGCTTGACCTGCATGGCCAATTCACGGGTTGGCGCAATGGCAAGCGCCAGAGGCGCGCCAGCCGGGCCAAAGGACTTGCGGTCCTGCAGCAGGGTGGAGGCAAGCGCCAGGCCGAAGGCTACGGTCTTGCCGGAGCCAGTCTGTGCGGAAACGAGCGCATCGGCCCCTTCCAGCTCAGGTGCAAGCATGGCCTGCTGCACAGGGGTCAAATCAGTATAGCCACGTTTTTGCAACGCCTGTGCGAGCGCCGGGGCAAGGCCCTGGATGTCTGTCATCTATTGTCTTTCGGAATTGGAGAGCGTCCACCTGCACAGGTCTTGGGAAACAGTGCTGGTGAACCATTCAGCCCCGGAAATACCGGTTCATTGCGCGCGCTTCTACTTTGAAAGCGCGGCTTTGTACAGTCCGGCAGTCGAAAATGCCTGAAAACAACGCTTCAAGCACCCTAACATGGTGAATATTGCCGAGAAAAATGTCATTGGGCTCACGACTGGATGCCGGGCGGATTTGCTCCAAAATTGCAGTAGTGATTTGACCAGTCGATACAACCTCGTTGCTCGGTCATGAAACAATGGAGGCTTTATAGTTCATAATGCGATCCCATATTATGCGGTCGCTGGCCTGTTTGTGAGCCTGATGCCAGCACAGGTCTAGGTAAAAGCGCATGATGACTTTGTTATATGTGCGATATTTACCTCACCTTGTTGTTGTGCAGGTTTTTGGGCAAGCGAACCGATCTGCGAAAAACCGGCATTGCGCGCAGTTAACGTTTTCGGTAATAGACCCCCAACTTGAGGCTCAAGATCATGTTGAGCTGGCATGAGGTGCCGTATCCGCCGTGCGGACGGCGTTAACGGGTGGTACTGGTCAAGACTATGGCTCGCATTGTCATGAAATTCGGCGGAACGTCCGTCGCCAATCTCGAACGCATCCACAATGTGGCGCGGCATGTAAAACGTGAAGTAGATGCCGGTCACGAAGTGGCCGTTGTTGTGTCTGCCATGTCTGGCAAGACCAACGAACTGGTCGACTGGGTGCAGAATATGCCCAAGGTCGCCGGTGCAGACTCGCCATTTTATGATGCGCGCGAATATGACGCCATCGTTGCGTCCGGTGAGCAGGTAACGTCAGGTCTTTTGGCTATCGCCCTGCAGTCGCTGGGTGTCAACGCTCGCTCGTGGCAGGGATTGCAGATCCCGATCCACACGGACAATGCCCATGGCGCTGCCCGTATTCTCGACATTGATGGTTCCGACATCATTCGCCGCATGGGCGAAGGTCAGGTCGCCGTTGTTGCCGGTTTCCAGGGTATTGGCCCGGATAACCGCATCGCAACGCTTGGCCGTGGCGGTTCTGATACCTCTGCCGTTGCGATTGCTGCTGCCGTGAAGGCGGACCGTTGCGACATCTACACCGACGTCGACGGCGTTTACACCACCGACCCGCGTATCGAGCCAAAGGCACGCCGCCTCAAGAAGGTTGCGTTTGAAGAAATGCTGGAAATGGCATCGCTTGGCGCAAAGGTCTTGCAGGTCCGTTCCGTGGAACTGGCTATGGTGCACAAGGTTCGTACCTTCGTGCGTTCGAGTTTCGAGGATCCCGATGCGCCGGGCATGGGTGACCTTATCAACCCGCCCGGTACGTTGATTTGTGACGAGGATGAAATCGTGGAACAGGAAGTAGTCACCGGCATCGCTTATGCCAAGGATGAGGCGCAGATCTCCCTCCGTCGTCTGGCAGACCGCCCGGGCGTATCGGCAGCCATCTTTGGACCGCTGGCTGAAGCGCACATCAACGTCGACATGATCGTGCAGAACATCTCCGAAGATGGTTCGCGCACTGACATGACCTTTACCGTGCCGGCTGGCGACATGGACAAGGCGCTCAAGATTCTGGAAGAAAACAAGGCTCACATCGGCTTTGACGTTGTCCAGAGCGAGCCAGGCCTTGCCAAGGTTTCCGTTATCGGTATCGGCATGCGCAGCCATGCTGGCGTTGCCGCCAGCGCCTTCAAGGCTCTTGCCTCCAAAAACATCAACATCAATGCCATCACCACATCGGAAATCAAGATTTCGATCCTGATTGACGGTGCCTATGCAGAACTTGCAGTTCGCACTTTGCATTCCGCTTACGGTCTGGATAAAAGTTGATTCCATAGCGGTGGTTCGTTTTGCTTCGGCGCGCTGAAGCAACCGTCCCCCGTTTGGAGCGTGCTTTGTATGATGCCTTGAGGAGTGGGCGTGATACGAAGCACGCTCCAACTTGTTTGATGTGTGCATCACTCAAAACGTGAACCGTTTTCGTGCGGATGCTGTAGCGAATGAAGGAGCATCGCGATGAGAGACCTTGCAGCCGGTCCCCGCGTCCTCCTCAAGAAGCTCCGCGAGATGATGGCGGAGCAGCTTGAGCCTCAGGAGCGCTTGGACCAGATTGTGCGGCAGATTGCCGGGAACATGGTCGCGGAAGTGTGTTCCGTTTACGTGCTGCGCTCCGATGGCGTTCTCGAACTTTACGCTACAGAAGGCCTGAACAAGGGTGCTGTTCACCTTGCCCAGTTGAAAATGGGGCAGGGCCTTGTCGGTACCATCGCGGCTTCGGCCCAACCGCTCAATCTCTCCGATGCGCAATCGCATCCCGCCTTCCGTTACCTGCCGGAAACCGGCGAAGAAATTTATCATTCGTTCCTGGGTGTGCCGATTTTGCGTTCTGGCCGCACTTTGGGCGTTCTCGTCGTACAGAACAAGGTTAGCCGCAACTACCGCGAAGACGAGGTAGAGGCGCTTGAAACAACAGCCATGTTGATTGCCGAGATCGTTGCGAGTGGTGAACTGAAAAAGATAACGAAACCCGGCGTGGAACTGGATCTGACGCGTGCCGTCAGTGTGGATGGCGATGGCTACAGCGAAGGCATCGGCCTTGGCCATGTCGTGCTGCATGACCCGCGCATCGTGGTCACCAACCTGCTTAACGAAGACGCAGATACTGAAATCCGCAGGTTGGCGGAAGCCATCGGTTCACTGCGCCTTTCGATTGACGACATGCTGCAGCGGCGCGATGTGGCGACCGAGGGCGAGCACCGCGAGGTGCTGGAAACCTATCGCATGTTTGCCCACGACCAGGGTTGGGTGCGGCGCATGGAAGAAGCCATCCGCAACGGTCTGACGGCTGAAGCGGCAGTGGAAAAGGTGCAGAGCGATACCAAGGCGCGTATGATGCGCCTGACCGATCCCTACCTGCGTGAACGCATGCATGATTTCGACGATCTGGCCAATCGCCTGCTGCGCCAGCTGATCGGTTTCAACGGTCGTGGTCCGGGTGAGGATTTCCCAAGCGACGCAATCATTCTGGCGCGTGCCATGGGCGCGGCCGAACTCTTGGACTACCCGCGTGAAAAGCTGCGCGGTCTGGTGCTGGAAGATGGCGCGATCACCAGCCACGTGGTCATCGTGGCGCGTGCCATGGGTATTCCCGTTATCGGCCAGGCTACAGGCATCGTGGCATTGGCCGAAAACAATGACGCGATCATCATTGATGGCGATGATGGCCAGGTGCACCTGCGTCCCATCGTGGACCTGCAGCGCGCCTATGAAGAAAAGGTGCGCCTGCGCGCCCGCCGTCAGGAACAGTTCCGTGCCTTGCGTTCCGTTGATCCGGTGACGAAGGATGGACAGTTCATCAATCTCAAGATGAATGCCGGTCTGCTGGTCGATCTGCCGCAGCTGGCGGAATCCGGCGCCGATGGCATTGGCCTGTTCCGCACCGAACTGCAGTTCATGATCGCTTCCACCATGCCGAAAGGTGAGGAACAGGAGGCCTTCTATCGCAGCGTTCTGCGCGCAGCCAAAGGCAAGCCGGTCACCTTCCGGACACTGGACATCGGTGGCGACAAGGTCGTCTCCTACATGCGTGGACAGGAAGAGGAAAACCCGGCGCTTGGCTGGCGCGCGATCCGCCTGTCTCTGGATCGGCCGGGTTTGCTGCGTACACAGCTGCGTGCATTGTTGCGTGCTGCCTCGGGTGCCGAGCTGAAAATGATGCTGCCGATGATTACCGAAGTCACGGAAATCCACGCAGTTCGTGACTTGATGCAGAAGGAAATCCAGCATCTCTCCAAATTTGGCCATGCCTTGCCGCGAAAGCTGCAATTCGGTGCCATGCTGGAAGTCCCGGCTTTGCTCTGGCAGCTTGATGAGCTGATGCAGGAAGTCGACTTCGTGTCGGTGGGGTCCAATGACCTGTTCCAGTTCTCCATGGCGGTTGACCGTGGCAATGCGCGTGTGTCGGATCGTTTCGACATTCTCGGCAAACCGTTTCTGCGTATCCTGCGTGACATTGTCCGGGCAGGGGAACGTAACAACAAGCCGGTGACGTTGTGTGGTGAAATGGCGGGCAGACCATTGTCGGCCATGGCGTTGATCGGTCTTGGCTTCCGCTCGATTTCCATGTCGCCCACTTCGATTGGTCCGGTCAAGGCCATGCTGTTGGGGCTGGATGTTGGTGCGTTGGCAACCGAGTTGAATGCAGCGCTCGACGACCATAAATCTCTGGAAAGTCCGCGCGTGCTGTTGCAACGGTTCGCCGCTGAACATTCCATTCCAGTCTGAAATACAGGATTTCGCGCGTTTTGAACGCACTGTGTTTCAGATTTTTTTGAATTCAAATACCGGAGCGAAGGTTGGCAAAGCTACCCGTCGAAAAAATGCGTGAGCTTTCGAGGCGTTTTGAGGAAATCGAAGCGCGTATGTCTGCAGGTCCCGCCGCTGATGTTTACGTCAAGCTGGCATCCGAATATTCCGAACTGCAGCCTGTGGTGAAGAAGATTCAGGACTATGAAAAGGCCTTGGTCGAGCAGGCAGACCTGCAGGCCCTGCTGGCTGACAAGTCGACAGACCGAGATATGCGTGAACTGGCCGAAGCCGAATTGCCTGACCTTTCCGAGCGCATCGAAGCGCTGGAGAAGGACATGCAGATCCTGCTTTTGCCCAAGGATGCTGCCGACGAAAAAAGCGCGATCCTGGAAATTCGCGCCGGAACCGGCGGGTCGGAAGCCGCGCTGTTTGCGGGTGATCTTTTCCGCATGTATGAGCGCTTTTCCAGCACCAAAGGCTGGAAGGTGGAAGTACTGTCGTCCAGCGAAGGTGATGCCGGTGGTTTCAAGGAAATTATCGCCACCATTACCGGGCGCGGTGTGTTTTCCAAGCTGAAGTTCGAATCCGGTGTTCACCGTGTTCAACGCGTACCCGATACCGAGGCCAGTGGCCGTATTCACACCTCGGCTGCTACCGTCGCGGTGCTGCCGGAAGCGGAAGAAATCGATATTGAAATTCGCCCCGAAGATATTCGCATAGATACGATGCGCGCATCCGGCGCTGGCGGGCAGCACGTCAATACCACTGATTCGGCAGTGCGTATCACCCACTTGCCGACAGGTCTGATCGTGACCAGTTCGGAAAAATCGCAGCATCAGAACCGTGCCAAGGCCATGCAGGTTTTGCGTTCGCGCCTTTACGATATCGAACGCCAGAAGGCCGACAGCGAACGTTCTGCCGATCGCAAGAGCCAGGTTGGTTCCGGGGATCGCTCGGAACGCATCCGCACCTATAATTTCCCGCAGGGCCGTGTCACCGACCACCGCATCAACCTCACGCTCTACAAGCTTGATCGGATGATTGAAGGTGAGATTGACGAAATGGTGGATGCACTGATTGCCGATTATCAGGCAGGCCAGCTGGCACAACTGGGCGAACAGCGTGGATGAGCACTGAGACACACACCATTGCCGGTCTGTTGACGCAGGCGCGCAAGCGCTTTGCGCAGGCCGGTGTGGCTGATCCGGTGTTCGATGCTCGCCTGCTGGTCAGCGGCATTATCGGACTGTCCTTCACCGATATTGTGCTGAAAGGCAGTGACAGTGTCACTGAGGATGAAGTGCTGCGGGTACTGACAGCTGTTGCACGACGCGAAACCGGAGAGCCGGTTCACCGTATCCTCGGCAGGCGCGCCTTTTATGGCTTGGAGTTCTTTCTGTCGCCTGGCACGTTGGAGCCGCGGCCCGATACGGAAATTCTTGTCGATACGTTACTGCCGCATCTGCGCACCATGGTTGCTGACAATGGGTCGGCGCAGGTGTTGGATATGGGGACGGGCACGGGGGCAATCTGTCTCTCGCTGCTGCATGAATGCACGGGTGCTCATGGCACCGGTAGTGACATCTCCGATGATGCCTTGGCGACCGCCTGGCGCAATGCGGTGGAAAATGGTGTCGCCGAGCGATTTAAAACTGTGAAAAGTCACTGGTTTGACAAAATCGCGGGCTGTTTCGACATAATCGTGTCAAACCCGCCTTATATACAGTCCTCTGTCATTGAAACGCTGGACCGTGACGTAAGAGAGTTCGATCCCATGGCTGCGCTGGATGGCGGGCCGGATGGTCTGGAACCCTACAGGGCAATTGCCAGTGGTGCGGGCGAATTTCTAACAGAAAATGGCCTTGTCGGTGTCGAGATCGGTTATGATCAGAGACAAGATGTTGAAACGATCTTCAAGTCGGCTGGTTTTCCTTGCATCGCAGCGGTGAAGGATTACGGTGGAAATGATCGTGTTCTTGTATTTCGAAAGTAAGGGAGCCCGTGTGCTTCCCTCCTGTTTTAAGGATATTTTGCAAAGCAAAAGAAAAGACTTGGATTTCCGCATGAAGCGGGATAGTTTGCAGCCACATGCAGGGTGACTGGGGGCGAATTAGATTCGCCCGGGTTTGGGTCAGTCCCTACGGGAGTTCCTTAGAACTCTGAAAGGCTGGGCGTTTCCGGCATGTGAATCATAAACTTCATTTCGCAAGCAACCCGGTTAAGCCATTGGGGGCAATCCGGTCGCGAAGGCGAGGTCTTGATCCGGCCTGTCCGGCAAGCCGCGTAATTAGTTCGTCATCACAACAGAATTCAGGTGAGCAATTGATGAGGCCAGGACAGCAAAACAAGCGCGGCCGAGGGCGTGGAAATAACAACAATAACAACAATGGCGGTGGTGGTGGTAACAACAACTTCAACCGCAAGGGCGGGAATCCGCTTACTCGGACCTATGACAGCTCCGGCCCGGATGTAAAAATTCGCGGTACTGCCCAGCACATTGCTGAAAAATATGCCGCACTGGCCCGTGATGCGCAAAGCTCCGGTGACCGGGTTATGGCTGAAAACTATTTGCAGCACGCAGAACACTACAACCGCATCATTGCTGCTGCACAGGCGCATATGCAGGAACGGTTCCAGCGTGATGAGCGTAACCCGGACTACAACAACGAACGCGATGGCGACGACGTTGACGGCAACGACAACGACGAGACCACAGGTTCTGTTGCGCCGCAGGCACAGCAGGTTGGCAATGACGACGAGCAGCCATCTTACGACGATGGCAGCGGTCCACAGCCGGTTATCGAAGGCACACCGCTTGAGGTTGCTGTTGAAGAAGAGGCGCAGGCTGCAGAAGCACCGCGTGCCGAACGCCAGCCGCGTCGTCGCAGCACGGGCCCACGTCAGCGTCGTCCACGCCGCACTGCGGAAAATGCGGAAGGTGGTGAAGGCGCTGCAGGTGAAAATGCTGGCGGCGAAGCTGCTGCTGAACCTGCCGCCCTTGAAGGCGCAGCCGAATAATCGGCATGATGTCAGATATGTGATCATGAAAAACCCCGGCATTGCCGGGGTTTTCTGCTTTTGGGCATCGTGTATGGTCGTCAGGATGGACCGGCCGATTTTTGAGGATTGTCAGGTCCGTGCGTTTTTCTTCGCCAAGCAGCTCACAGCCTCTTTAAACCTCAAAAATCGCTTACCATATCAAGCACAACGGGAAGCGCCGTCAGGTCGTTTGCCAAAGCATCTCGCCCAAAGACTTCACCGGTTTTGGGAAGACATGCAAAACCAAGAGGCGACGCTACGGAGATATCCGGAACCGTCGTAACGGGGCTTGCCGCTATCGGGAGCCTTTACCCTAACATCCGGATCTGTGCCGATTGAGGGCGGGCCGGTTCAAGGAGGCATATATTATGAATATTGAAAAATACTCCGAGCGCGTTCGCGGATTTCTGCAGTCCGCTCAAACCTACGCGCTGTCTGAAGATCATCAACAGTTCGCGCCTGAGCACGTGCTGAAAGTACTTCTGGATGACGACCAAGGAATGGCGTCGTCGCTGATCGAGCGCGCTGGCGGTAACGCCAAGGAAGCCCGGCTTGCCAATGATGTTGCGCTATCTAAGCTGCCCAAGGTTTCCGGCGGCAATGGTGGGCTTTCCCTGACGGCTCCGCTTGCCAAGGTTTTTGCCACGGCCGAAGACGCTGCCAAAAAGTCTGGCGACAGCTTTGTGACCGTCGAGCGCCTATTGCTGGCTCTCGCCATTGAAGGTAGCACGTCAACTTCGGCAACCCTGAAAAAGGCAGGCGTGACCGCGCAGGGCCTTAATCAGGTCATCAATGACATCCGAAAGGGACGCACAGCAGACAACGCCAATGCCGAGCAAGGTTTTGACGCGCTGAAGAAATTTGCTCGCGACCTGACCACAGAAGCCCGTGAAGGCAAGCTCGACCCCGTGATTGGCCGCGACGATGAAATTCGCCGGACCATCCAGGTTCTGTCGCGCCGCACCAAGAACAACCCCGTGCTGATCGGTGAACCCGGCGTTGGTAAAACGGCGATTGCCGAAGGTCTGGCCCTGCGCATCATTAATGGTGACGTGCCGGAAAGCCTCAAGGACAAGAAGCTTATGGCGCTCGACATGGGCGCGTTGATTGCCGGCGCAAAATATCGCGGTGAATTCGAAGAGCGTCTCAAGGCTGTTTTGAACGAGGTTCAGGCTGAAAATGGCGGCATCATCCTGTTCATCGACGAAATGCACACACTGGTTGGTGCGGGCAAGGCAGATGGTGCTATGGATGCATCCAACCTGTTGAAGCCGGCGCTTGCCCGTGGTGAGTTGCACTGCGTTGGCGCAACGACGCTTGATGAGTATCGCAAGCACGTCGAAAAGGATCCGGCTCTTGCCCGCCGTTTCCAACCCGTTGTGGTGGATGAACCGACCGTGGAAGACACGATCTCCATTCTGCGCGGCTTGAAGGAAAAATACGAGCAGCACCACAAGGTTCGTATCTCGGATTCGGCTCTGGTGGCTTCTGCTACCTTGTCGAACCGCTACATCACCGACCGCTTCCTGCCGGATAAGGCCATCGACCTGATGGATGAAGCCGCCTCTCGTCTTCGTATGCAGGTGGATTCCAAGCCGGAAGAACTGGACGAACTGGATCGTCGTATCATCCAGCTCAAGATCGAGCGTGAAGCCTTGAAGCAGGAGACCGATGTGTCCTCTGCTGACCGGTTGAAAAAGCTGGAAGACGAACTGGTTGAAACCGAAGAGAAGGCGGATGCGCTGACGGCGCGCTGGCAGGCTGAGAAACAGAAACTCGGCCACGCGGCAGACCTGAAAAAGCAGATCGACGATGCACGCAATGAATTGGCGATTGCCCAGCGCAGTGGTCAGTTCCAGCGGGCAGGCGAGCTGACCTATGGCATCATTCCAGGCCTCGAAAAGGAGCTTGCGGCTGCGGAAGCACGTGATGCAAGCGGTGCGGGTTCGATGGTGCAGGAAGTGGTGACGGCGGACAATATCGCTCAGGTCGTGTCGCGCTGGACCGGCATTCCGGTAGACCGGATGCTGGAAGGACAGCGTGAAAAGCTGCTGCGCATGGAAGACGAATTGGCCAAGTCGGTGGTCGGTCAGGGTGAAGCCGTGCAGGCGGTTTCGAAGGCGGTGCGCCGTTCGCGTGCCGGTTTGCAGGACCCCAACCGCCCAATCGGTTCGTTCATCTTCCTTGGCCCAACCGGCGTTGGCAAGACGGAGTTGACCAAGGCATTGGCCCGCTTCCTGTTCGACGACGAAACCGCGATGGTTCGCTTGGACATGTCGGAATACATGGAGAAGCATTCCGTGGCTCGCCTGATCGGTGCGCCTCCCGGTTATGTCGGGTACGAAGAGGGTGGGGCGCTGACGGAAGCCGTGCGTCGCCGTCCATATCAGGTCGTGCTGTTCGACGAGATCGAAAAGGCACATCCAGATGTGTTCAACGTGCTGTTGCAGGTTCTTGATGATGGCCGCCTGACCGATGGTCAGGGTCAAGAACACCATCATCATCATGACTTCGAACCTCGGTTCTGAATTCATGACGCAGATGGGCGACAATGACGATGTGGAATCGGTGCGGGAACTGGTGATGGAACGGGTGCGTAGCCACTTCCGGCCAGAATTCCTCAACCGTATCGACGATATCATCCTGTTCCACCGCCTGCGGCGTGAGGAAATGGGCGCCATTGTCGATATCCAGTTGAAGAGACTGGTGGCCCTGTTGTCCGAGCGCAAGATCACGCTTGATCTGGATGATGATGCCCGTGTCTGGCTTGCCAACAAGGGCTATGATCCGGCCTATGGTGCGCGTCCGTTGAAGCGCGTTATCCAGAAGACCGTGCAAGACAAGCTGGCAGAAATGATCCTTGGCGGTGAGGTGCCGGATGGCTCTCGCGTCAAGGTAACCTCCGGTACCGACCGTTTGCACTTCAAGGCAAAAGCTGGCAAGGGCAGTGCGGAAACCGAGACCGCTGCCGACGCAGCCTAAGGAATAAATCAGGGCACCCCATTGGGTGCCCTTTTTGTTTGGCCAGCACTTCTCGCGTGCAACTCTGCCATTCAAAGCTTTCCCTCTCTGGAATAAAGCGCAGACCTTTAGCTCCACTTCTCCCGCCTAGCGCAAGACCGCTTCGTGCTATCGCTAGCTACTGCTTTTGTCCGCCAGTAAGGGGTAGCCACGCCAGTCCAGACGCTTTGCCCAGCAATTTGGAACCATCTTGCCGCCAAATACGTTAAGTTTTTCAGTTGCAAATAATTCGCATTTGCATTTCAAAAATAAACATGCCACCTTGTTGCAAATGGTTCTTAATAGCGTAATGTTGGTGTGACCAAGGAGTGACTTATGTTCGATATTGTCAGGCGCGGGCTTTTAAGTGGAATGGCGGCCGCTGTGGTTCTCGGCGTAACCGGTGGCGTTGCGATAGCTCAGGAAAAGTTCAAGGCCGTGACGACCTTTACGGTGATTGCCGATATTGCCCGCAATGTCGCTGGCGATGCAGCAGTTGTTGAAAGTATCACCAAGCCAGGCGCTGAGATCCATAATTACCAGCCGACACCGGGCGATATCCGCAAGGCTCAGGGCGCGCAGCTTGTTCTTTGGAACGGTCTTAACCTCGAATTGTGGTTCGAGAAATTCTTCGTGAAGCTGAAAGACGTGCCAAGCGCCGTTGTGTCCGACGGCGTTGAGCCTATGGGTATTGCAGAGGGACCTTATGAAGGTAAACCCAATCCGCATGCCTGGATGTCGCCCAATGCCGCGCTCATCTATGTCGACAATATCCGCGATGCTTTCGTAAAATATGATCCTGCCAATGCCGAGGCCTACAAGGCCAATGCCGAAACCTACAAGCAGAAGATCAAGGACGCCATCGAACCGATCCGTCAGGAGCTGGCAGCCTTGCCGGAAAACAAGCGCTGGCTGGTATCGAGCGAAGGCGCGTTTTCCTATCTCGCACGCGATTTCGGTTTGAAAGAACTGTACCTGTGGCCGATCAATGCCGACCAGCAGGGCACGCCACAGCAGGTCCGCAAGGTGATTGATGCGGTTCGTGCAAACAACATCGGTGTTGTCTTCTCTGAAAGCACCATTTCCGCCGCACCGGCAGAGCAGGTGGCGCGCGAAACCGGCGCAAAATACGGCGGTGTTCTTTATGTGGATTCGCTGACCGAAGAGGACGGCCCCGTTCCAACCTATATCGACCTGTTGAAGGTCACATCCGATACCATTGCCAAGGGACTTGCATCGTCCTCCTGACATGATCCGATATTAAGCGGCCTGCAATTTTTGCAGGCCGTTTTGTTTTTATCACCGCTGAAAAGGAATGCTTTTCATGAATGCGCACACCGGCTGGCAAACGGGAACGGACGGTTCCGGTATTTCCGTCAACAACGCCACCGTGACATATCGCAACGGCCACACGGCCCTGAAGAATGCAACATTTCAAATTCCAACTGGTACGATTGCGGCGCTGGTTGGTGTCAATGGTGCTGGAAAATCCACGCTGTTCAAGGCCGTGATGGGCTTTGTGCGTATCGCCCAAGGCTCTATTTCCATCCTCGGCAAGTCGGTCAAGGACGCCCTGCGGCAAAACCTGGTGGCCTATGTGCCGCAAAGCGAGGAAGTGGACTGGAACTTCCCGGTGCTGGTGGAAGATGTGGTGATGATGGGTCGTTACGGCCACATGGGTTTCATGCGCATCCCCAAGGCCGCCGACCGTGAGGCGGTGACCGCAGCACTTGTCCGCGTCAACATGAGCGAGTTTCGTGGTCGCCAGATCGGTGAATTATCCGGTGGCCAGAAAAAGCGCGTGTTTCTGGCGCGTGCGCTGGCGCAGGACGCCAAGGTCATTCTGCTGGATGAGCCCTTTACTGGCGTTGATGTGAAAACCG
>NZ_DAMDBP010000014.1:29941-39504 GCF_032092815.1 Agrobacterium sp.
TCTCCGCGCGCTTCGCGATGAAGGCAAGGTGATGCTGGTATCGACCCACAATCTCGGCAGCGTGCCGGAGTTTTGTGATCGCACCATCCTGATCAAGGGTACGGTGCTGGCCTATGGGCCGACCGATGAAACCTTCACCAAGGACAATCTGGAAAAGACCTTTGGTGGCGTGCTGCGCCATTTCGTTCTCAATGGCTCGGATGGCGGAAAGCCATGGCCGGTCGGTGTGATGACGGATGATGAACGGCCGTTGGTTTTGCGCGACGGCCGTCCGGTTGCCGGGCAGAGCGTGACATCGGAAGGGGCGGATCATGATGAACGCCCTCGTTGAACCTTTCACCTATGATTACATGCTGAATGCCATGTGGGTGTCGGCACTGGTCGGCGGCGTCTGCGCCTTCCTGTCCTGTTATCTCATGTTGAAAGGCTGGTCGTTGATCGGCGATGCACTTTCGCATTCCATCGTGCCCGGCGTGGCCGGTGCTTATATGCTCGGCCTGCCATTTTCCATCGGCGCGTTTTTCTCCGGTGGTTTGGCGGCAGTGACCATGCTGTTTCTCAACCAGCGCACCAAACTCAAGGAAGACGCGATCATCGGCCTGATCTTTTCGTCCTTCTTTGGCCTTGGCCTGTTCATGATGTCGATCAACCCGACGGCCGTGAATATTCAGACGATTGTTCTGGGCAATATCCTCGCCATCCCGCCTGCCGATACGCTGCAACTTGCCATTATTGGGTTTGTGTCGCTGGCCATTCTGCTTCTCAAGTGGAAGGACCTGATGGTGACGTTTTTTGACGAAAACCACGCCCGTTCCATTGGTCTGCGCCCAACCTTTCTGAAGGCCGTGTTCTTCACGCTGCTCGCAGCATCCACCGTTGCCGCCATGCAGACCGTCGGCGCGTTCCTTGTTATCTGTATGGTGGTCACACCGGGAGCAACAGCCTATCTGCTGACAGACCGTTTCCCGCGCCTGCTCGGCATTGCCGTTGCCATTGGTTCTATCACCAGCTTCACCGGTGCCTATGCCAGCTATTTCCTGGATGGCGCGACCGGCGGCATCATCGTTGTATTGCAGACGCTGATCTTCCTCATCGCATTCTTTTTCGCACCCAAGCACGGGCTTCTCGCCTCGCGCAGAAGAGCCGCACGGGCGCAGGAGGTAGCGCTATGAACTTCTTCGAACCCTTCGAGTTTGACTTCATGGTCAATGCGCTGGTCATTGCAGCGCTGGTGGCCGTACCGACCGCTGTCCTGTCATGCTTCATGGTGCTGAAAGGCTGGTCGCTGATGGGCGATGCCATCAGCCATGCGGTGTTTCCCGGAGTCGTCATCGCCTACATCGTTGGCCTGCCATTTGCGGTTGGTGCATTCGTGGCCGGCATGGTCTGTGCGCTTGCCACCGGTTACCTCAAGGATAATAGCCGTATCAAACAGGATACGGTGATGGGCGTGGTGTTTTCCGGCATGTTCGGGCTGGGGCTGGTGCTTTACGTCAAGATCCAGTCGGACGTGCACCTCGACCATATCCTGTTTGGTGACATGCTGGGCGTGAGCTGGCAGGATATAGCCGAGACGGCACTGATTGCGCTGATCACCACCGGCATCATCGGCCTCAAATGGAAAGACTTCCTGCTGCATGCCTTTGATGCGGCCCAGGCAAAGGCCGTCGGCCTTCGTGTCAACCTGCTGCATTCCGGCCTGTTGTGCCTGATATCGCTGACCATTGTCGGCGCCTTGAAGGCGGTCGGTATTATTCTGGCCATTGCCATGCTGATTGCACCCGGCTCCATCGCCTTCCTGCTCACCCGCAAGTTCTCGACCATGCTGCTTCTGTCGGTGATCATTGCCCTGGTGGCATCGCTGCTTGGTGTTTATCTGTCATTCTTCATCGACAGTGCACCGGCGCCCACAATCGTGCTGTTGCTGTCGGCGATGTTTGTGGTCGCCTTCGTGCGGGCAAGCCTGCAGGCTTCAAAAGTCGAAGCCAATAACGGATAAAAAACGCCGCCGCATGGGGTCTATGGATCACGCGGCGGCGTTTCATCTCTGCCTTACATTTTGTTCGCAACCTTGATCGCGAAGGCATATTCAAAAGCGATTTCTTCCAGTCGCTGGAAGCGTCCGGATTTACCGCCATGGCCTGCCGCCATGTTGGTCTTCAACAGAATTGGCGCGTCGCCGGTCGTATATTCACGCAGCTTTGCCACCCACTTCGTTGGTTCCCAATAGGTCACACGCGGGTCGGTGAGGCCGGAAATCGCCAGCAGCGGCGGATAGGCCTTTGCACCGACATTGTCGTAGGGGCTATAGGCCGCAATCCAGTTATATTCCTCTTCAGAATCGATCGGGTTGCCCCATTCCGGCCATTCCGGCGGTGTCAGCGGCAGGGTGTCGTCCAGCATGGTTGTCAGCACGTCGACAAATGGAACGGCAGCAATGATACCGGCAAACTTTTCCGGTGCCATATTGGCAACGGCGCCCATCAGCATGCCACCGGCCGAACCGCCTTCGGCGATGATCTTGTCGTAGGAGGTGAAACCCTCCGTGACCAGATGGTCGGCTGCGGCGATGAAGTCCTTGAAGGTGTTCTGCTTGTGCTCCATCTTGCCGGTTTCATACCACTCGAAACCCTTATCCTTGCCGCCGCGAATATGGGCGATGGCGTAGACGAAACCACGATCTGCCAGCGACAGATTGTTGGTGCTGAACGAGGCCGGGATGCTGATGCCGTAGGCGCCATAGCCGTAAAGCAGGCAAGGGGCCGAGCCGTCCAGTTTGGTGTCCTTGTGGTAGAGCAGGGAAACCGGCACAAGCGCGCCGTCATGGGATGTCGCGATGACGCGGCGCGTGACGTAATAATCGATATTGTGGCCGGATGGCACTTCCTGTGTCTTCAACAACACGCGTTCGCGCGTCACCATATTATAATCGAATAACTGGCTTGGCGTGGTCATCGAGGAATAGGAGAAGCGGATGGTGTCTGTGTCATATTCGGCAGCACCCTGCAGGCCCAGCGAATAGGCTTCCTCTGCAAAGGCAATGGCATGTTCTTCACCGGTTGCACGGTCACGAATGACGATGCGCGGCAGGCCATCACGGCGCTCCAACCATAACAGGTGGCGGGCATGGGCAAGGTGCGACAGGATCAGGCGGCCCGGCTCATGTGGCACCAGCTCTTTCCAGTTTTCCTTGCCCGGTGCCGTCACCGGCGCTTCCATGATCTTGAAGTCCTTGGCGTCCCCGTCATTGGTCAGGATGTAGAAAACATCACCGCCCTCGGTCATGGAATATTCCACGCCTTCCTCACGCTCGGCCACCACAACAGGCTCGGCAGTCAGGTCGGAGGTGGACAGCAGACGGTATTCACTGGTTTCATGGTCGTGAATGTCGAGGAAAATCCAGTCATCCAGCAGGGATCCACCAACGCCCATGAAAAAACCGGGGTCCTTTTCTTCATAAACCAGACGGTCCGCTGACTGCGGCTGACCGATGATGTGGTGGAAAACCTTCGACGGGCGGTGGTTTTCGTCCTGCAAGGTATAGAAAAAGCTCTTGCCGTCGGGTGCCCATGCCCCGCCGCCACCGGTGTTTTCAATCACGTCGGCCAAATCTTCGCCGGTTGCGAGATTACGAACCCGCAGCGTGAAGTATTCAGAGCCCTTGTCGTCATAACCCCAGATGCCGTGGGAGTGGTCGGAGGAATTGTCGATGCCAGCAAGACGGAAATAATCCTTGCCTTCCGCTTCCTTGTCGCCGTCCAGCAGCACCTGCTTGTCGCCGCCGTCACGTGGGGTGCGGAAATAATGCGGCTGTTCGCCACCGGTCACAAATAACGTGCCATAGGCGTAAGGCCCGTCCTTCATCGGAACGGAGGAATCGTCCTGTTTGATGCGACCTTTCATTTCCTCAAACAACTTTTCCTGCAGCGGTTTGGTGTCGCTAAGGGCCGCCTCCATATAGGTGTTCTCGGCCTCCAGATGGGCGCGAATGGCCGGGTCGAGCAAGGTCGGGTCCTTGAACATGGCCTGCCAGTTGTCTGCCCGGAACCATGCATAGTCGTCGGTGCGGCTAATGCCGTGGCGCGTATCTGTTACCGGCTTTTTTTCTGCAACAGGAGCGGCGGGGAGGTTCTTGAATATCGACAAAACAAACTCGCTTTCATCGGAAATGAATGACAGCGCCTGCGGTCGTTTCGAGACCACCGCGCCAGTGTCAAAAGATGTAGAGAGGGGCGGGGGCAGGATCAAGGTTGAAATATCCACAACCTCTTTTGCCGGCTGGCAAGACCTACCCTGTTTCGGGCACAATTTGGGGATACACCCATAGGTACGTGGAAAAGAACTGTTGCAGTTTTTATTTTCCAGGGAATCGAAATCATCAGGTCAGGAAAAAATGCGCCATCTTCTCCCGGCAGTTCTTCTCGTTGTTATGTCTGCAGTGCCGTCTTTCGCGCTGGACAGTGCCATCAAGCGACAGTTGAACGCACTGGCTCCGGAAGAGCGCCTTGAGCAACGTTGCGATATTGAGGCGATGGAGCGGATCGCAGCCGAGCAGAAGGGTATGCGACCAGACAAGGTCATCGCCTATACATTCGGCGAGCCGCAAGTCACGGAAAACTCAATCAAGGCGGCAGGAGCCGTGTTCCGCAGCAGTGGCGAATGGTACAAGCTGAAATACAAATGCCGCACCAGCGAGCAGAACCTGACCATCCAGTCCTTCGACTACCGGGTTGGCGAAAAAGTCCCGCAATCGCAATGGGGCCAATATTACCTCTACAATTGAGTGGTCTGCAGGTTGACCGCGCCATAATTCAGGCGCTTATCCGGCGCATTCGCTTTCTGTGCCTCCCCGTCTGAATTGTTCCTGCCATGCGCCGTTCCGCTCTTTCTATCCTCGCCAGCCTCTGCCTCGTTGCGTTGTGGTCCAGTTCTGCACTGGCATCTTCCAAGCTGGTTGAGCCGACATTGAAAATGCGCCCGGTAGCAAGTGGTGTCACCCGCGTTGCCATCACGCTGGACGCCTGCATGGGCCGAACCGATTTTCGCATTCTCGATACGCTGGTCTCGGAACGTATCCCGGCCACCGTTTTTGTGACCGCACGCTGGATTCGCCGCAACCGCGATGCGCTGGCTATCATGCTTGCCAATCCAGATCTGTTTGAAATCGAAAACCACGGTCAGGACCATATCCCCGCTATCGACAGGCAGGTGTCGGTCTATGGCATTGCCGCTGCTGGCAGCTTGGAAAGTGTCATGCGTGAAGTCAATGGTGGTCGTGAGGCCATTATTGCAGCCACCGGCAAGGAGCCACGCTGGTTCCGTGGGGCAACGGCCAAATACACCAATTCTGCTATGGTCGGGATCAACGATATTGGCGAGCGTATTGCCGGATATTCGATAAATGGTGATGGAGGTTCACTGCTGGGCGCAGGTATTGCGCAAAAGCGGATTGCTGCAGCCAGGGACGGTGATGTGGTGATTGCCCATATCAATCAGCCAACCCATGAGGCCGGCGAGGGTGTTGCAAAAGGGTTGCTTGCCCTAAAGACGCGCGGCGTGACATTCGTGCGCCTTGATGATCCGGGTTTCGATCCGGAAACCAACTGATTGTCAGTCAGGCAGGTTCGGCACGACCTTCTGTGATGGGAACAGTTCCTGCGCAATCGTCATGCCGATCAGCGACAGGGGCAAAGCCAGCATCGCACCGGCCGCACCCCACATCCACGTCCAGAAAATAATCGCCACGAACACGATGAACGGATTGATCTCGAGGTTGCGACCAATCACAGCCGGAAAAAGCAGATTTTCCATCAGCAAGTGGATGGTGAAAAACACGAAGGCGGGCATTAGGCCAAGCAGCAACGTGTCGTGCGTCAACATGCCGGCAATCGTCAGTGAGATGGTCATCACAGTAATGCCGATAAACGGTATGAAGCTGGAGAGAAAGGCAAACAGCCCCCACAGCAATGGCATCGCCAAACCACCGAGATAGGCAATGAGGACCATGGTAACCCCAAGCCCGGCATAGATCAGACTGGCCGTAGCAAAATAGGTGCCAAGCACATGTTCCACTGACCCTATGGTCCGGATGGTGCGCAGACGCTGGTGGCGAGCTGGAAATGCCATGATGATACCTTTTCTCAGTCGCACACGGCTGTAAAGGAACATCAATAGGCCAGCGAAGAAAATCAACCCTTGTACAATCGCTGGTGTCAGGCTTGTGGTGACGATGGAAAGGATACCGGTGCTGCGATCCAGCAGTGATTCCATCGAAATTGTTCCGAAGCTGAAAGTCGCTGCAGAAATATTGAGCCACCTTACTCGCTCAAGATAGGGCAGGAAACGTTCTGCGGTTTGATTGAGGAGTTGCGGTCCCTCAGACGCAAGCATGGAAAGCGGATCGACCAGCGAGTTTATGACGAAGATAAACACCAGCGCCACAAAGCCCGATAGGATAAGCGCTACACCAAAACCTGGAATGCCGTAGTCAGCCAGCTTTTCGGCTGCCATGCCAAGGATCATGCCGACAACAATAGCCATGACAATTGGGATCAGCACGACGGACAGCAGGTGTACACAGGCAAGAAGCACGATGGTGAAAAGTCCGACGATCGACCACTTCGAAGCCACTTCCAGCGCTTCGCGGCCCAATGGTTGCTGGCTGCGCACATCATCGTTGGATGTGTTTTTGTTTGTATCTGACCGATGCAGTGCCGCCTCAATATTCGGCGTCACTGCGGCTTTTTCATCGATTTTTATGGTGCCGCTCATGATCTCACATCCCCATCCGGGACAGTAACGTTCAACAACAGTTACGGTTCCAGGAGGAGACGTGAGAACAGCAGATATTTTTAGGCGGCGAGCTTGAGGCCAATACCCCATGGGTCTTTCAGCACAACGCCATCGCTCTGCCGTTCGCTGGAAATACCCAACCGATCGAGAGCAGCAATGGCGCTGTCGAGCGCACCCTTTTCGTTGAAGCGCAGAGAATAACCGGCAAGACCGGTCATGTTGTCACGTCTTGCTAATGCGCCACGGCTGTTCCAGATATTGGCGGCCACATGATGGTGATAGGATCCTGTCGCAAAGAAACTGGCACCGGGATACCGCGCCATGATCTTCAGACCAAGCACATCCTGATAGAACTCGTCTGCCTGTGGAATATTGCCAACCTGCAAATGGATATGGCCAATGGCCGTGCCCACAGGGGCGCCTTCCCAGGGCGTTTTCGGTGCCGAATTATAAAGTTCCTGCAGGTTCAGGCGTAGCGTGCTCATCTCCACCGTGCCATCCTGCTGGTAATTCCACTCAAGTGGTGGGCGGTCGCGGTAGACCTCAATGCCGTTTCCTTCCGGATCGGACAGGTAGATCGCTTCACTGACCAGATGGTCGGAGGCGCCATCCAGCTGAATATTGTTATGCGCAATATGGGCCAGCCAATGCGCCAGGTCCTTGCGGCTTGGCAGCAGGAAGGCGGTGTGGAACAGGCCGGCGGCCGTGCGCGGTGCACGTTCGGAATTACTGGAGGTGGACAGTGTCAGCAGCGGCTGGCCTGCCACACCAAGCACGTCACCGCTGGGCAGTTTTTCAATGATGCTGAGACCAATGACCTTTTGATAATAGTCGGAAACGTGCGCCAGATCATTCACGACCAGATGTGCCTGTCCCACATAGGCGGGCCGTGTCAGTGCGAATTGCGAGGCTTCTGTCATGATGTCACGAACTCCATCTTTGCCATGCTGGCTTGCCAACAGGCGGATTTTCAGCACCTCCGCCGTTCCGGCGGCGCTTTTTGTTGCGTTGAATATGATTGCTCTGGAACGTTCAGGAAAGATCGACGTTTGATGATTGAGCGTGCACTATTTGTTGACAATGATCTCTTTCGCGCTTGACCTTAATCAAGGCGCCGCGCCGCAGATTTGAGAAACTGCATTTATCGGTTGCGGAACCGACTTATAATTCTCGCGGCGACTGGCTTTGCGCCGCGTCGGGGTTTGGGAACTGGGGCTGTGATCGGCTCAAATAGCCGCAGCCTTAACGTGGAAGGAGAAGCATATGTACAAGAAGATCGTTGTGCCTGTTGACATGAGTGCCATCGAAAAGGGTGAAAAGATCATCAGCAAGGCGTCGGGTTTGCTGGATGCCGGTGGCGAGATCATTTTGCTGAATGTGGTTGAGCAACTGCCAGGATACATTGCGATAGACCTTCCTGTTGACCTGATTGAAAACGCCATCAAGGACGGCAAGGCGAAGTTGGTGGAACTGAAAGAACGTTCCGGCATTCAGGCCAAGGTGGAGATCCGCAGTGGCCCTCCTGCGCGCGAAATCCTCGCTTGCGCTGAGGAACATAAGGCCGATCTCATCATCGTCGCATCGCATACACCCGATTTCACCAACTACTTCATCGGTGCGACGGCGGACCGTGTTGTGCGACACGCAAAATGCTCGGTGTTGATCGACCGTTAAGGTCGGCTTTGGTTTTGGCATGACATTCCGTGCGGGCATCGCTTCCGATGGTCGCACGGCTGTAAAAAAATGGAGGAAAAAGCTCATGGATACGTCTGGTTACGAAAAAATTCTGCGCGACAGGCAGCGGGAACTTTTCCGGCGGTTACGGAAAATTGAGGATGATTTTGAGCAGCCCAGCAACCCTGACGATGAAGACCGGGCGGTTGAACGCAACAATGACGAAGTGCTTGATGAGCTGGGGCAGGTGGGGCAGGAAGAATTGAAGGCGATTGACGCCGCTCTTGATCGCATCGCCAAGGGTACATTCGGCACTTGCGTGAAGTGCGGCAAGCCCATTTCTGCCGATCGTCTTGCCAGCGTGCCCTATACGCCGTTCTGCCAGGAATGCGCAGCTGAACTCTGATCATATCGGGGCCGAATAAGGTTGCAGCCATGTCCGCATGGACTTGCCACATGACAGGCTGCAACATAACCGAACGTAATGTGATCGTGCCTCTTTAAGACATGACTTGCCGTTGTAGCCAGTTGTCGGCATGCTCATCCCCTTGAATAGGCGGGAAGAGGCCAATGAGTGAGCTTTGGCGTTTAGGGCGCAAATACGACTTTCATGAAATCGTCGCTGACGGCATCGTTCATGGCGTCGGGATCGTGCTGGCCCTGATCGGCGCAACCGCTTTGATTTTTTATGCAACGGTTTGGAGTACTGTCAGCGGCATCGCCGCCGCGTGGATTTACGGGCTGGGATTGGTCCTGTGTCTCTCCATCTCCTTTACCTACAATATCTGGCCGCATTCGCGCACCAAATGGTATTTGCGGCGGCTCGATCATTCGGCGATTTTTCTGCTGATTGCCGCCACCTATACCCCGTTTTTGCAAGCGGGTGCGCATGAGCCGCTGATTGCGCTGATGCTGGCTTTCATCTGGGCGGCAGCGATTGGCGGCATTACGTTGAAATGTCTGTTCCCCGGCCGTTATGACCGGCTGGCCATCCTGCTTTATCTCGGTATGGGCTGGAGTGGCGTGCTGATTGCTGCTCCACTTTCGCAATATCTGTCACCGGTCACCATCTGGCTGATTGTGGCGGGCGGCGTCAT
>NZ_DAMDBP010000014.1:39514-104269 GCF_032092815.1 Agrobacterium sp.
ATTCGCTGGGCGTGATTTTCCATGTCTGGGAAAAACTGCGTTTTCAAAACGCCATCTGGCACGGCTTTGTGGTGGCGGCCGCGGCCGTGCATTATTCTGCAGTTATGACCTGTTTCAGCCTTTCGCCTGCCACCGGCCTGTGAGACATAAGAGCCATATTCCGGCTTTTACATGTGATGGACATACCCGATGACACTGATAGTGCGTGACGCAACGGAAGCAGATCTGCCTGCGATCATGGATATTTACAATGATGCGGTTCTCAACACCACGGCCATCTGGAATGACGCGGTGGTTGATCTGGACAATCGTTTGAACTGGTTCAAGGCGCGCAAAGACAAGGGATACCCCGTTCTGGCCGTTGAACTCGATGGCAAATGCATGGGATACGCTTCTTACGGCGACTGGCGTGCGTTTGATGGTTTCCGTCGCAGCATGGAGCATTCGGTTTATGTGCACAAAGATGCGCGCGGCACCGGTTCCGGCAAAACGTTGATGCAGGAGTTGATCCTGCGCGCCAGAGACAATGGTGTGCATGTGTTGATCGGAGCAATCGAGTCGGAAAACGCCGCGTCCATTCGCCTGCATGAAAAAATGGGCTTTCGCCATGTCGGCCGGTTTGAGCAGGTCGGCATCAAGTTTGGTCGCTGGCTTGACCTGACCTGCATGGAACTGCGTCTTGGCGAAGCGGACCCGACGTGAGCAACATCCATTTCATCACCCATCCGGAGGTCGTCGTCGACCCGGCCAAACCAGTACCGCGCTGGTGCCTGTCTGACAAAGGCATTGCGCGCATTCGGCTTTTTGCAGCCTCACCTGTCATGGCTCGTGTGACCGATGTCTGGGCCAGTGACGAAACAAAAGCGATTGAAGCCGCCGGTATTCTCGCGGGCTTTCATGGTTTGCCTGTTCAGGTACTCCATGCGCTGCATGAAAATGATCGCAGTGCGACCGGTTTTTTGCCGCCGCATGAATTCGAAGCCGTGGCGGATCGTTTTTTTTCCGCGCCAAATGAAAGCGTAAGAGGCTGGGAGCGGGCTGCGGATGCGCAGGCCCGGATTCTGAGAGCCTTTCACGACATTGCTGCAAAAACTGAAGCGCGCGATGGCGATGTTGCCATCGTTGCCCATGGTGGCGTCGGCACGTTGCTGTTGTGTGCACTAAGTAATGTCGAAATCGAGCGTTCCTATGACCAGCCATTTCAGGGACATTACTGGACCTGGTCTCGCCAAGAACAACGTGTTGTCAGCGGTTGGAAATCCATCGCGCCAGCTTAGATCAGTGTGGCGATGATAGTCACAGGCTTTCCACGCATCGGAAATGCTGCAAGAGACAATGGGCAGATCAATGTGATCTCGCCCCCTGCCATCGTTTCAAATATACTGTTTGTTATTGCGGCTCAAACACCATGGAATGGCCGTTTATACAATAGCGCAATCCTGTCGGCTTGGGACCGTCCGGAAATACGTGGCCCAGATGTCCGCCACAGTTGGCGCAGCGGATTTCCGTGCGGATCATGCCATATTTCGTGTCGCGATGCTCGCTGACGGCATCTGCCTTGACGGGCTCGAAATAGCTGGGCCAACCGCATCCCGCATCGAATTTGGTGTCGGAGTAAAACAACGGCTCGTCGCAGGCTGCACAGCGATAGAGGCCCTTTTCGTTACTGTCCCAGTAAGGACCGGTAAATGCACGTTCTGTGCCGTGTTCCCTCAGGATGTGGTACTGCTCCGGGGTCAGTTGCTCTTTCCATTCCGCATCTGTCTTGACGAGTTTCGGTGTCTTGATGTCGCCCATGGTCTGATCCTTTCTGTTGTCCCTTAGATAAGATGCGTTAGGTCAAGAAAAAAGCCCACGGACCTGTGTTCTACGCATTTGGTGGAGAAGGCTGTGAATAGTCCGATTTTTATCGAAAATGGTTGAGGCTCGCCCTCTGTTCCCCTATTGAGAATGGGCTTTTCTCAAGGGGGATTCTTTTAGATCCGCAGGAGGTTTGATGACTGAAAATGTCACGCTGATGACATTCATCGTGCTGTTTCTTCCATTTGCTGGCGCGATTTTTGCGCCGTTTCTGGTTGGCAGATTCAGTCATAATGCGGCCTGGTTACTTGCCATTATTCCGGCTCTTGCCTTTGTACATTTTACGTCGTTTTTACCTGCGGTGTCCGCAGGTGAGGCCATCACGGGCGGTTATGTCTGGGTGCCAAGCTTCAATCTCAGTTTTTCCTGGCTTATCGATGGCCTGTCGCTGACCTTCGCGCTGCTGATTACGGGTATCGGCACATTGATCGTTTGTTACGCTGGCGGTTATCTCAAGGGTCACCCGCAACAGGGCCGCTTCCTGTCTTTTCTGCTGTTGTTCATGGGGGCCATGCTCGGTGTGGTCATATCAGACAGTTTCCTGATGCTGTTTGTGTATTGGGAACTGACCTCGATTACCTCCTTCCTGCTGATTGGTTTTGACCATGAGCGGGAGGCCTCGCGCCGCGCCGCTTTGCAGGCCTTGCTGGTCACCGGTGGCGGTGGTTTGGCGCTGTTGGCTGGCCTGATTTTTATCTGGAACATCAGTGGTGTCACTCAGCTTTCCGAGCTGGTGCAGGGCGGGGATATCGTGCGCGCAAGCCCGTTTTATCTCGTCACTCTGGCGCTTGTGCTCGGTGGTGCTTTCACCAAATCCGCGCAGTTTCCGTTTCATTTCTGGTTGCCAAACGCCATGGAGGCACCAACGCCAGTGTCGGCTTACCTGCATTCGGCGACCATGGTCAAAGCGGGCGTCTATCTCTTGATGCGGCTCAACCCTGTATTCGGCGATACGCCTGCCTGGGAAATTCTGTTGCCGTTGTTTGGCGGCGTAACCATGCTGGTTGGTGCGCTTCTTGCTGTACGACAGACTGACCTCAAGCTGATGTTGGCCTATACCACCGTCTCGTCGCTGGGGCTCCTGGTGATGTTGACCGGCTTTGGGTCACCCCATGCCATAGAGGCTGCGGTGCTTTATCTTATCGCACATTCGTTGTTTAAGGGCGCGCTGTTCATGGTCGCCGGTATTATTGACCACGAAGCGGGTACCCGCGACGTGACCAAGCTCGGCGGTTTACGCAAGGCCATGCCGATTACCTTTGCAGCGGCACTGATTTCAGCCATTTCCATGGGTGGCCTGCCGCCGATGTTTGGTTTCCTGGCCAAGGAAGAAATCTATTATGCGATGGCGCACAATGATCCGCGTTCGGTGCTGTTCGTGTCCGTCGCAATCATTGGCAATGCATTGATGTTCGCCATTGCCTTTGCCGTGGCGCTGAAACCTTTCCTCGGAAAACCGGTCAAAACACCGAAACATGCACATGAGGGGCCGGTTTTATTGTGGCTCGGACCGGTTGTTCTGGCGGTTCTCGGACTTCTGCTGGCGCTTTTTTCCGGCATTGCGCATAATTTCCTGTCGACACCTATGACAAGTGCTGTTGCCGGAGAGGCAAGGGCGGTTGAAATATCGCTTGTTCCACATATTGGTGTGCCGCTGGCGCTATCGCTGCTGACTGTGGTGCTGGGCATAGCGGCTTATGTAAGCCTGGCAAAACTGCGGACATTGATCGCTTCGTCGCTCAATGCCATCGGTGGCGGTCCTGACAAGTGGTTTGATTGTTTCGTCGCCCTTCTGGTTAAATTGGCGTTTCACATCACGCGGTTCATTCAGCCGGGGCGTATGGAGTTTTACGTCACCGCAACCTTTGCCGTTCTGGCCTTTGCGCTGCTCGTTCCCTTGTTCGCTTATGGCGAATTGCCTGACATGCCCTCCTGGCCGCAGGACATTCTTTTCCATGAGTTGACCTTTATCGTCATTGCCTTGCTCGGGTTGGTGGCCATCCTGATGTCCAGGACACGCCTTAATGCTATTGTCGCGCTTGGCATTCAGGGGTTTTCAGTCGCTGTTTTGTTCTTGTTGTTTGGCGCCCCTGATCTGTCCTTTACCCAGTTCATGGTCGAAACCCTGTCCGTGGTCATTCTGACATTGGTCATGACCCGGTTGCGACTGTCGGCAGCTGATCATCGTTCTTTTGGGCAGGTCATTCTCGACGGTACCATTGCCATTGCCTGCGGCACAGGCTTCGCACTTATGCTGCTCAAGTCTACGCAATTGCCGTTCAACAATAGTCTTACCGACTTCTTCAATCAGTGGTCCAAGGTCATTGCCCACGGCGCCAACGTGGTCAACGTCATCATTGTGGATTTCCGTGGCACGGATACGCTGGGCGAAATCTCTGTCGTGATGATTACTGGCCTTGCCATTCTGGCGCTGATCCGGCTGCGGGCAGGGGTACGTATTCACCCGTTGGATGAGGATCAGGGGCCTAAGGAAAAGCGTGCATGAACACCATCATCCTGCGCACCATTGCGCCTGTCATAACCAGCCTCATGGCGCTGTTTTCGATCTTCGTATTGTTGCGTGGTCACAACGAGCCGGGGGGCGGTTTTATCGGTGGCCTGATCGCCGTTTCCGCTTTGGCGATTTATGGCATTGCTTTTGGCGTTGATGCCGTTCGCCGGGCCATTCGTTTTCACCCGCTGGCCATTGCCGGTTCAGGCCTACTGCTGGCGACGGTATCCGGTCTCGTTTCGATGGTCGCCGGTGTGCCCTTCATGACCGGGATCTGGATCTATCCAAGCCTGTTTGGCGTCGAGGTGCCGCTGGCTACCGTTATGTCGTTCGATATCGGTGTCTATCTTGTCGTGGTGGGAGGCATTACCTCCATAGCGCTTGCGCTGGAAGAAAGGGACAGTGACTGATGGAAGCCGTTCTTTCGATCGTTGTCGGCATCTTTTTTTCCGTTGCCATCTATCTCATGCTGTCGCGTTACAGCATTCGCATTCTGCTGGGTGTTGCGGTGCTGGGCAATGCCGTCAACCTGTTGCTGTTCACCTCAGGTAGACTGACCCGCGAAATCCCGCCGATCATCGGGACGGGCATGGATACCCTGCCAGCAGGTACCGCAAATCCACTGCCGCAGGCGCTGATCCTGACGGCCATCGTGATCTCCTTTTCGTTTTTTTGCTTTCTGCTGGTGCTGACTTGGCGCGCATTTCAGGAACTGAAAACCGATGACACGGATGAAATGCGCACTGCCGAACCTGCCAACGAACCGTTGCCACCGCTTGGCTACTGACGTTTCCGTATAGAAAGAACAAATGGCCGCTCCTTCCTCTATTACGCCAGATTACACCGCCGCCATGATCATGCAGCCCGTGGCTGCGTCCGAGTGGCTGATCGTTCTGCCTTTTGCGGTGTGTATCGTCTTCGGTGCAATCCTGATGATGGTACGTCATTCCACATGGCTGCATGCCCGCATCGCGCTGACGGGACTTGTCTTGCTTGTTGCCGTGGATGCGGCATTGTTATGGAAGGTCGCAACAGAAGGCCCATTCACCATGGTCATGGGGCGTTGGCTGCCGCCGTTCGGCATTGCGTTTACCGCAGATCTGACCGGTGTGTTGCTTGCCTTTGCGGCAGCGCTGTCGGCACTTGCCTGTGGCCTCCATTCCCTGTCGGATATTGATGAAAACCGCAAACGTTACGGTTTTTACCCCTTCCTGATGTTGTTGATGGCCGGTGTGTCCGGTGCCTTCCTGACCGGTGACATCTTCAACCTCTATGTCTGGTTCGAAGTCTTGCTGATCTCGTCATTTGGCCTGCTTGTGCTGGGATCGGAAAGAGAGCAGATCGACGGTGCATTAAAATACGCTGTGCTCAACCTCATTGGCACAACGCTGTTCCTGATTACGGTCGGTTACCTCTATGCCATCTTCGGCACACTCAATATGGCCGATATCGTGTTGAAGGCTGGAGAGATGCGCGGTACAGCGCCGATGATGACGCTGGCCTGCCTGTTTACGCTCGCCTTTGCGATGAAGTCAGCGGCCTTTCCGGTCAACTTCTGGCTGCCTGCTTCCTATCATACACCAAAGATCGTGGTGGCTGCTCTGTTTGGCGGTCTGTTGACCAAGGTCGGCGTCTATTCTCTGCTGCGCGTCATGGTCATGCTGTTCCCGGTTGAAAGACAAGAACTAAGCCTGGTCATCGCCATTGTTGCCGCTTTGACCATGGTTCTTGGCGCGCTCGGTGCTTTGGCGCAGAATGATATCCGCCGCATGATGGGGTATATCGTGGTTTCTGGCATCGGTTACATGATGGCGGGTATCGCCATCGGTACGGTGGGCGGTATCAGTGGTGCCGTCTTTTACGCTGCCCAGTCAGTATTGTTGATGACAGCACTTTACCTCGTGGTCGGCATTGTTGCCCGCATGGCTGGCACCTGGTCACTGTCCGAGCTTGGTGGTCTCTACAAGTTGGCGCCATTGTTTTCCGGTCTGGCACTGGCTTTATTCTTTGCCGGTGCCGGCCTGCCACCATTTGTTGGTTTCTGGCCTAAGGCAATGTTGGTCAAGGCGGCGATCGATATCGACGCCTGGTGGCTGGCTGGCTCCATTCTGGTCTCGGGCTTTTTGGTCACTCTGGCCTTTGGCCGCCTTTATCTCCTGGCATTCTGGCGTCCCAAACCTCAGAAAACAGGTGGGGCGCAAGTCGCTGTTGTGCAAGGCGCCAGTTCCGCCTCGGCAATATCTGCCATTGTCATTCTGGCGCTGATTATTGTGGTTGGCGGCATTCTGCCGGAAACCATCTTCCGCCTCAGCCAGCAGGCAGCGGAAGGTCTGGTCGACCCGGCTGCCTATATCCGGTCCGTGTTTCCTGAAGGGAGCCTGAGATGACCCTGCTTATCGTCAATGTTCTCTTTGTTGTTGTCTGGGTGGCGATCACAGGCAGTGCGACTATACTCAATATTGCCTTTGGTTTCCTGCTGTCAGCTTTTGCGCTTTGGTTGATCCGCGATCAGGTCGGTGGGCGCATTTATTGGATCAGGATTGGCCGTATTGCCTCGCTGGTCTGCCTGTTCTTCAAAGAACTGATGTTGTCAGCGTGGAATGTGGCAGTCATGGTCGTCAAGCCGCGTATGAATGTGCAACCGGGAATTTTTGCCTTTCCGCTGACAGTCACCAGCGACTTCCAAATCACCCTGCTTGCCAACCTCATTACCTTGACCCCTGGAACGCTGTCAGTAGATGTTTCTGATGACCGCAGGTTCCTCTATGTACACGCCGTTGACTGCACTGACATAGAAGCCACCAAACACGACATTGCCAATGGTTTTGAGCGCAAGATCATGGAGGCGTTTCAATGAGTGCGGCATCTCTGGTCGTGTCCTGGGCAACCGTCATTGCCTTGGTCGTTCTGTCTCTTTCCTTCCTGCTGACAGTTTATCGCGTTATCAAGGGTCCATCGCTTCCTGACCGTATCATCGCGCTGGATATGCTTGTGGGCATTGTGATCGGCTTCATCGCTGTGATTGCCATCAAGACGGGTTTTACTCTTTATATCGATATCGCGATTGCGCTTGGCCTTGTCGGTTTTCTGGCCACCGTTGCCTTCGCCCGGTTTGTCCTGTCGCGCGCATCACAAAAATCCACCACTGCAGCTAGGCCCGGCAAACGCACCGAAAAGCGGGCGCATACAAAAGCCGCGAAGAGGAAGAAATGATGGAGATGGTGATTGCGCTTATAACCGCGTTTATGATGATCTCTGGCGCGTTGTTCGCTCTGATCGCGGCCATCGGTATAAACCGGTTCCCGGACCTTTATACGCGCATGCATGCTGCATCAAAGGCGGGTACAATTGGTTCTGGCTTGTTATTACTGGCCGTCGGAATCCATTCTGCCGACATTTCAATTTTCGCGCGAACTATTGCCGGCTTCTTTTTCTTTATCTTGACCGCACCTCTATCCGCGCATTTGCTTGCCAGAGCGGCGCACATTGCAGGTTATAAGCTCTGTGACTTGTCCGTTACTGATGAATTGAAGAAAACTGAAAGTTGAAAAACTGAATATTATTTTGTTTTTCAGCTATATCTTCGCGAAGCAGAAGAATGAGTATTCTGATCATAGAATTTTTGTGAGAAAAACGTAAATTATAAGAAATCAGTAGCTTAAATTAGTATAAATAATAATTGGACTTTTTTTGAAACGATGTTATTCGATTTCCCATTAAGTTTCTGATGCTGGTTTTCCTGCTGCGTAACCTGTTTGTGTAGTTGTTTTGATTACACGGTGTTGCCCTCTTTTCGTGGAGGGGGACCGCATGTGCGCAGTCGGAGCGCGGAGTCAGACGATGTTTGTTTTGTCTGCTGGAAGCCGTTGGGGGATGGCTTCTAGACATGCCCATCAGCATGTCAGGGTGGTATCAAACATTGCCGTACCGGAACGAATTGATAGGAGATACTTATATGACTGAAACCGCATACGGTAGTGCACATGATCTGCTGGTTGAACTGACCGCCGACATTGTTGCCGCCTATGTCAGCAATCATGTTGTTCCGGTTGCAGAACTGCCAAGCCTCATTTCTGATGTGCATTCCGCCTTGAGTGGCACAACAGCCCCAGCCCCTTCTGTCATTGCTGCCGAGAAGCAGAAGCCTGCGATCTCTGTCAGAAAGTCGGTTCAGGACGATCAAATCATCTGCCTCGAATGCGGCGGTTCCTTCAAGTCTCTGAAACGCCACCTGACAACGCATCACAACATGACCCCGGAAGACTACCGCGAGAAGTGGGAACTGCCGGTCGATTATCCGATGGTCGCCCCGGCCTATGCCGAAGCACGCTCGCGCCTCGCCAAGGAAATGGGTCTCGGTCAGCGTCGCAAGTCGTCGCGCTAATCGCGTTCCCGTCCCTGATGTCATCAGTTGTCTTGCGACGAGTGCGGCAAAGGGACAAAGAAATGGCAGTTATGATGACCGGCCCGTGAGGCCGGTTTTCTTTTGCGCGTTTTTCTGTGAATTTAAAGGAAAAAAATCACATTAAATTCATTGCCAAATCAATCGCTAGTCCATAGCTACGCTAGACGTTAAGTGTTGGAGGTTAATTAGTGTATTGAAATTATTGCGGTATTCGAAATAACTCTGGTTTTGAACGCTGATATCTTGGTGCGTAGGCATCAGTTGTCACCAAAAAACGCGTGCTAATCCCCCCTTGCATGGCATGGATATAATGAATAAATTCCTATAAGTGAAGGGAGTTCATTCATGCCAGGGGATACGAGACGGGCAGACATCCAGCCGCAACAACGCAAGAAAACGGACGCCGCACTGATTGTCATGTGCGGCGGAATGCCCATGTCGACACGGCATGTTTGCCGCATTGTCCGGCAGCTAACGAGCGAAATGGTGGCGTTTGCAGGCGAGCGTACGCTGGTTCGCCGTGATCGGCGTCGATCGGTTTGCCACATCAGGCAGATTGCCATGTATGTCTGCCACGTGGCGCTTGGGATCTCGCTGAGCGATATCGGCATATCCTTCGGCAAGGACAGGACGACCGTCGGTTATGCCTGCAATGTCGTCGAGGATCGGCGCGATGACCCTGGATTTGATGAATTTGTATCCGTGCTGGAACGCATCACAGCCTCGGTGTTCGGCAAGATGGAAAGTGCTATCAACGATTAATTCAGGTGCAGTGTTGTCGACCGGCACGCAGCAGGTCGCACAGAAGGCAAATACGTGCGGCTGAAGCGCCTCTGCACTGCCGCACATCAACACTATGCCGTTGATGACATGTCTATTGCAGCCGCAGGCGGGCTTCTTCGCGGATACGGTTGATCATCGAGCGTAGACCGTTTGCGCGCTGCGACGACAGGTGCTCGACAAGGCCGATCTTGTCGAAAACCTGGATGGCGTCCAATTGCGTAATCTCGGAGGCATGTTTGCCGGAATAGACGGCCATGACGATGGCAACGAGGCCACGCACGATATGGGCATCGGAATCGCCCTCAAAGGTCATGACAGGGTCTTTGTCGCTGGCCGCATGCGTCACCAGCCAAACCTGGCTGGCGCAGCCCTGAACCTTGTTCTGGGCATTCTTGTGCTCTTCGGCGAGATCAGGCAGCTCCTTGCCCAGCTCGATGACGTAACGATAACGATCCTCCCAATCATCGAGAAAGGCGAAGTCATCCATGATCTTGTCGAGAGAGGTCATTATTTTACCCATTTAACTGTCTCCGGCCATATAGGCCAAAACCGGAATGATTTGAACCGTCATGCAAAGAAAAAGCCCTGCCGGATTGGCACCGTGCAGGGCGTGACCAAATTTCAGTCCAGTTCAGGCAGTCTGGCGGCAGGTGATGGCAATCAACCAGTCGCAAGGGGTGGATGTCGGCAGATCGTCTCCGGCAGGAATTTCAAAAGGCGTAGGCAACGGCGAGATCAGATGATCTCAAAGGGCAGGGCGCTTTTGCGGAACCGGCACAAAGGGAGCGGCTGTCTTTTCGGCGTTCTGTGGAAATTCAACCGTGATGTTAGGGGTCCCGGTAGAGGCGGTTGTCAGTTCAGCAGTGGTCTTGTCTTCGGTCACGCCAATCTGTGTGTCGAGGAATTCATAGGCGACCTTGGCACCGTCACGGGCACGACCGGCCAGAGCGTGGAAGGTCTCGGCACCCTGTGCACAGACATCAGGTTTTTCGATGCAGATGGCGCTGACATAACGGTAGGCTTCATTGGCAGCGCTCACCGCACCTGCGACATTCATCGGTGTCGAGGTCTGCGATTCGTTCTGCGCGGCGCCAAAATAGGATAAGGCCACCAGCACCAGCGAAAACCAGAATGTTCCTTTAATAAGAAACCACATTGTCCAACTACCCTGTTTGTTGGCCGCCCTTTAAAGGCTGCCTTGTTTTGCAGCAGGCATTACACCGTTTGCGGTTGCCCTGTTTTCCGGGCTTGAGCAAAACCTACACACAACAGACCAACAGCCGTTTGAAATTTCCGGCGGTATTTTCATCAAATTTGATTCAAATTTTATCTTTTTTCCTTTTTCGGCACTGGGCACCAGGCAATTGGGTGGGATTTAAGCGATCATGTTAAGCATAATTGCGGCAGCGCGCGCCAGATGCGCGACAAACCTTGGGTTCTGTTTGCCACAAAGATTAACAGAATTTGGAAAATTGAGCAAAATCCGTCGCTTACCCGTCATTAACCATGATTGGCAAAGTCGCTGTGAAATGTTCCGAAATGAGATTTTCCGCCCTTTTGACGCCCTATCCAGCATGCGTCTTTATCGTTTCTTTAAGTGGCAAGACCTATTCTCCGGCCTCAAGAAGACCGTTTTAGGGTTTTGGTGTGCAGGTATTGAGTAACATTGCTGAAAGAGCGGTTGCAGGCATTGATCATGTCGCAAGCACGTGGCTTGCGCGCATGGAGGAAGATGCCGTGCAGCGGACCGCCAGAGTGCCGGTATTGCGCCGGTTCATGGCATTCGGCCTGTTCGCACTCTTTGTTGTGCCAACCATCATGAGCCTGTTTGCAAGCCCGGCAATTGCGTTGCCTGCAGGTGCCGCAATCGTGCTCGCCAGTTTCCTCATCGTTACCGCATTCTACCTTGGCCTGCGCCGCCCAGTCTCGGTCACCACAGACATTGCAAATCAGTCGGTCAAGCCGGAAGCCTTTGCGGCCTATATGCCTGGTACGGTTATCTTTTTTGATGAGCAGGGCACTGTCCAGCATGTTGCAGGTCGCGACATCGACAGTTTCCCCAAAAGCATCAAGGATTGCGCCGGACAGATCTTTGCAGAACGCATTCATGTGACCGATCGCATCGCATTTGCGCAGGCGCTGGATTTCCTGCGTCAGGGGGCTGACCAGTCCTGTGTGGAACTGCGTTTCGAGCAGCCAGCGCTGGGTCGGGCCGCGGATCAGTTCCTGCATACCCGCATGGATATGACAGCCATTCGTGAAGCCAATGGCGATCTCTTCCGCGTGGTCGGACAATTGCGTGATATCTCGGAAAAGGAAGCCCTTCGTGGCGAAGTTGCGCGCAAGGTGGCCGAAGCCGAATCGGCCAATGATGCCAAGTCGCGTTTTCTGGCCGCTGTCAGCCATGAGCTGCGCACGCCGCTCAATGCCGTGCTTGGTTTCTCGGACATTCTGGCCGGTGAATATTTCGGCAAGTTCGAAAATGATCGTCAGCGCGAATATGTTGCGCTTATCCGCCAGTCCGGCGCGCATCTCCTGTCGGTGGTCAACACCATGCTGGATATGAGCAAGCTGGAAGCCGGTCGCTACGAACTGTTGATGGAACCATTCAACATCAGCGAATCGATTTCCACCTGCGAAGCCATGCTTGGCCTGCAGGCGAAAGAAAAGGGCGTGACCTTGACGAGCCGCGTGCAGCGCGATCTCGGCGAAGTGGTTGCCGATCAGCGCGCCATCCAGCAGGTCTTGATCAACCTTGCTGGCAACGCACTCAAGTTCACCGACGCCGGTGGTGTTGTCAGCATGGACGCAGCGCGTGACGGCAACCTGCTGAAAATCTCGGTCAGCGATACCGGTATCGGTATTGCCGCCGACAAGATTGATCTGCTGGGCCAGCCTTTCATGCAGGTTCAGAACGAATATACCCGTCGCTATGAGGGCACGGGGCTTGGTCTTTCACTGGTCAAGGGACTGGTCGGGCTTCATGGCGGTCGTTTCGCCATTGCCAGCCGCCCCGGTGAAGGAACAATTGTAACGGTTACATTGCCAATTGACGGATCGGGTGCAATTGGCTGTGCACAGAACGATGAAACGGAGCGTATGGTCGAATTTCCGCCACGTCTTCGGAAGATCGCTTCTGTGGAAGTTATGAAAGAGGGACATGTGAATGGCACCGCGAAAGCGAAAATCGCCTGAGAAGAAACCTGTCCGCCGTGAGCCGGGCATCGTTTCTCTGGCTGTTGGCGCTATGGGGCGCCAGGTGGGATATCAGCTCGGCCAGCACCCGCGCCTTATCGCAGGTGTTGCCGTCTTTACGATTGTCTTTGGTTTCGTGTCCGCCAATGCCCTATGGTATCAGCCGGGCGTGCATCCATCGCCGTTTTTGAGAACCCGTGACGAGGTCAATCCCAACGGCATCGCCGGTTACCGCGTGGCACAGCCGCTGGATGCCACAGGGGATGTAACGACATTTCGCATCGAACGCGCACCGGGCGAAGCGACGGATCAACCGGTTGGCGACCAGCCGCAGCAGGCCGCAGCGCCGGTCTCTGATGGTCAGCCGTCACAAATCCCGTCGCAAGTGGTGGCCGAGATTCAGCAGGAACTCTCCCGTCGTGGCCTTTATGATGGCAAGGCGGATGGCAAGGTTGGTCCGCGGACCACAGCCGCCATCCTGTTTTTTGAAGAAACGGTTGGCATGGAGCAAACCGGCGAACCGACCACCCGGGTTCTGGCGGCGCTGAAAATTGATGGCTCGACCGTATCGGCAATTCCAAGGGATCGCCCTAGCGACAACGCCGGCAATCAGGGTGTGGCAATCGATCCGGTTGCCGCCGCCATTCGCAAGTCGGAAAACGTCAAGGCATCTCCCGCCGCCGCACAGGCGCAGAATGCGGCCGTCAAGCCGGTCAACAATGAACTCGTCGCCAAAATTCAGCAGGGATTGGTGAACATTGCCTATGCCAATGTCACCGTGGATGGCATGCTGGGTCAGCAGACGCGCACAGCAATCCGCCACTTCGAGAAGCATTACCGCTTGCCTGAGACGGGCGAACCCAGTGATGCGGTTTTGAAAAAGCTGAAGGATATTGGCGCCCTGTAATAAGGCGTGCCTGTTGCTTCACCCGGGAAATCGTCAATGCGGCTGAAATCGGATATTTTTGTTGCGGCACTGGTCCGCCGGGTTTTTGCCAATGGCGATTTCGCCGCCGTTGAAAAACGCGGCGCGGATGAGGCCGGTGCAATCTTCATTCGCCAGCGGTTTCGCGATGGTCTCGAAACCCTTTACGGACCAGCCCCGCAAATCTTTTCCAGTGATGATGACAGTGATAACGGCCGGTGTTTTGAGGTGCGTATGGAGCGCCAAGAGGCCGCTGATGTCGCCGCCATCATCGAGAAGGAAAGCCGTTTCGATCGCGATCTATGGCTGGTAGAGATTGAAACGGACAAGGTTGCTGATCTCATCACCATCGTCGGTGACGAGGCCTGATAGCGCCAGCGGCGGGTCTTAGCCGAACCGCCTTTGCTGATCGCTGTCCTTGGGCTGGAATGTATAACTATCGGCCCGACGCCAGCTTTCAATGCGCTGTTCGCAGGCCACGGCATCCAGCGTGTGTAATATCGCTTCGGCTCTGCTGAGATCGCCGGTTTTGCGACCGAGATGCGGATAGAATCCCTGAAGCACAAATGTTGCGTCCTGCATGCCCATGCCCAGCCCCTTGAGGGTGGTTGCCAGTTGCACCCCGGAGATATCAAGCATGACACGCTCTGCAAGCCAGTGGCTTGCAGAAAGCGAATTGGCCAATGCTGCTGAAAACTGCCTTGCGTCGCGTTCGCGGGCAAAGCGGACCAGCAGTGCTTCCTGGATATCGCTCAAACGGCGAAGGCCAAGCACATCGTCTGCCGGACGGCTGACCTGTCGTGCCATGGTCTTGATCTGCTGGCGAAGCTCTTCTTCGCGAAGCTGGCGGTTCACCGGCACTTCGGTGATTTCGGCCGGAATGGAGACTGGTTCCACGGCAGGGGCAGGCTCTTGGCGTGTCACCGGTACGTCAGCGGCCTTCGCGCTTGTCGCTGGCATTGATGCCGATTGCGCGTGGCCAATGCCAACAAGCGCATCGATTACAGTTGGAGACAGTGCCTCGCGGCGCACGATGGCACGTGCATGGGCGCGACCTTGTGTGCGGGCAATGGTGATCAGCGTTTCGTCATCAAGTGCTTTTGATGAAATCAGGAACGGTGCTGACAGTGAAATCGGCTGGCTTGCGATAAAAAATGCAACCGGCGGCGGAATGTCCGGATGTTGGGAAAGCGCGGCAATCGCCTGCCGTCTGGCTTCATCGGTCGAGGCCGAAAACAGCGGCAGAAAAAGTTCGGCAAACTGGCGCAGTTCAGATTTCGACGGATGAGCAAGTGTTTCAAAGCTCGTGACCGTAGCCATCAGCACGACATCTTTCTTCCTCATGGCCGTGGGCCTCTCAAGTTCTCGAAACCGGTCGTTCAAAGCGCACCCAATACAACTTACGCAAACGCAATATTGTGTAGATTTAGAACAAATCCGTTGACGTCCTGTTAACTATGGACGGGTGCGCGCAAGTTTTTCACTGTGCTGAATGACAATGTGGAAAAAGTCGGTAAATCGAGGGAGGCGAGATCGGGAAAACGGCGCTCCGATCTCTGAAAAAGCGGAACCCGCACCATGGTTTTCGCCATGAAATGCGGGCCCTGACCGTCATCATGACGGCTGAATGCTATAGAGAACACTCAACCTTATTCCGTCAAACGCTGATAAACGGATTTTTCACCCAAGTTTTGGGGGGATGCGAGAGACGTGGCAGAAAAAGTCGTTTCATTCCAATGATGTAAAGTTCTTAAATCTTGGGTTGCTTAAATGATTTACACTGGTTGTAATATTAATGAACTATTGTTGATCAACCATCATTTTTCAGGGGTCGGCCTGTGGATAGTGTCGTAGCAATTGCCAAATTAGCATTAACTATCCGTTAACCATAATGTGGCTTGATCGCATACTATGCAGTGGTTCGAATACATTGTGTAAAAGGTGCCCCAAAGGTATCGGCCTGAATAGAGATGATGGGCCTTACCGTTCTGCCTTCTTCATAATGTTGACTCATGTACCCATGAGGGTGCGAGTGTCGCAATGAACAGATGCAGCAAAGGAGAGGAGCATGGCAGAGATTATCAAACTGGGCATCATGTATGATCGTTCTTCCCAGGGAACAAAAAGCAGAAACAGCACTACACCGGTCGGTCCGGCACAAATCCTGTTTTTCACTGGCGTCAGATATGAGCGTCGCCAGGCCGAACCGGAAACACCGGCACCAAAGACTGCCAATCGCAGTCGCGCCCAGTCTGGAAAAGTCGTTAAATCCTGAAAGCCATCAAGGCTTTTTCGGCAGATGCGAAAAGGGAATGACGCCCTTTGGACGCCTTCACTGCCATTGAAATGGCTCACATTTCGCCTGATCGAGAAATGTCTCCGCTTCCTGAATGAAGCTGGCCTGCGGTGTCATAGTTCTCAAAACCGCATATCCCTCAGTCTGAACCGACGATGTCAGGATTGCCTGTGCGAGCGCCGATGGCTGCGACTTGCGAATCGTCGCAAGCTGCACCGGGGTTGCCACCAGAATGTCCATCACGCCTTCGGCCGATGTCCTGTCATTCATGCTGAACACCTCGTTCGACGCGCTGTCGTAAATGGCAATCGACCAGAAGGGCACATTGCCAAATGCGGTGAGCCTGAGCGGCATGTCTTCAATGTTGAAGGTACAAACGGCCACCCGCATGAAGGGATCACCGCTACCAAGTTCGGCCTGGTCGCGTGTGTCCTTCAGTAAATGAAACGTGTCCGGTCCACCTTCGGCAAGCGAGCGCGTATAGGCATCATGATTACTGAAATGCGGAACGGCCAGAACGATGATCAGATGCAGCAAGGCTGCGCCAATCAAGCCGGTAAAAATTGCCAGTAGAACCCTAAGCATTGCCACACCCCGTACGAATGATGTGGGGCATGGTCAGGTCGATCAGGCCGGAACTTCCTGCAACCGGTGTGTCGAGAAGTGTCAGTACCAGCTTGAATTCGCCATTGGCCGGCACGGCCAGCCAGTTGAAGGTATGGGCGATGGAGGCGACTGATATGTCGATGTCACCCTCTGCACCACGCAGCAATGTGCGCGAGTTGAGCGCGGTTGGCCGTCCGTTGCCATCATCCAGAAGGTTGCCCTGCATGTCGGCGGCATAAAGTGTCCAGAACCGGGCAGGAGGGGTCACGCCTTCAATGCGGTAACGGCAGGTGCCGTTCAGCCGGTTGCCCTGATTGTCGACGGTTGCTGTAAAGGTCAACCCTTCGGCCGTGCCATAAAGCAGCTTGCCAGCATCCGCGCGGTGCGATTTTGCATAGGGGTCGGCGTTGACCGTCTGTGCTTCCGGAAAGGCATCCCACTGGCCGATGCGAATGGACCCGAAACCCGAGGTCGCTTCCAGAGCCGCCAACGTCGAAAAAATGCCGCCGCCAAAGGCGATGACCAGCATGATGGCGACTAGAAAGGGAACCCTTAGCACTTGAATATTTCCTGTTCCAAACGGCGCCTTGGTCAACCGCAGATTAAGCAACAATCCTGCAACGCATTGAAACCATGCAGCGTGTCTGCCGAAATCCGAACCCGGTTTCCATGCCGACACGTCAGAGCGGTATCATTGATTCCCGTTTTGGGAAATGCAGAGTTTTTCACTGTGCCCCGCTTTGGTTCAATTCTGCTCGTTGTTGCCCGTGGACGGGCTGTCAATGCCGGCCACCTTTTGCACGGTCAGTGACAGTGCCGGAGCATCCTTGAAGCGTTGACTCATGCCGCGAATGATGCGTGTTGCCTCTGTCGAGAGGGAGCGGGGACGTACAAAGGCGGGCAGGTTCTCCGTTGTATTGGCAACATTGGCAGCACCGGCAGCCGGTTCGGGCCGTGAGCCAGATGGCAGCGGGTTTTGAATGCCGGGAATTGGACGAATCTCCATGCCCTGGTGGGCATAATCCATCAAACGTTTGAAGGTCATGGCAGGGAGCGAGCCGCCGGTCATGTTGTTCATCGGGGTGAAGTCGTCATTACCAAACCAGACTGCTGTCGTGTAGTTGCCGGTAAAGCCCACATACCATGCGTCACGATAGGACTGCGAGGTGCCTGTTTTGCCACCGCTGACGATGCCGTTTTCCAGAGCGCCGCGTCGTGCAGTACCGTTGACTGGAATGGTCACCAGCATGCGATTCATCTTGGAGTTGGCTTCCTCGCTCAATACGCGGTGGGCAGGCGGTTCATCACGTTCGAAATCGTAGAGTACATTGCCCTCGTAATCGAGCACCTGTTCGATGCCGTGGCGGCGTGACTGCATGCCATTGGCCGGGAAAACCGCATAGGCTGTTGCCTGATCCAGTACGGTCACTTCAGAAGTGCCGAGTGGAATGGTCTTGTCTTCACGCAGCGGTGTCATCACGCCCATTGCTTTGGCCGTCTCAACAATCACCTTGGTACCAAGCACATCCTTGGCAAGCCGTACTGGCACGGTGTTGTAAGACTTGGCAAGTGCCGTTTCCAGCGTAACCTTGCCCGCATAGGAACGTCCGTAATTTTGCGGCGACCAGCCACGCCAGGTCACTGGTGCATCGGAAATCAGGGTTTCCGGCTTGTAACCCTTTTCCATGGTCGCAGCGTAAGTATAGACCTTGAAAGACGAACCGGGCTGGCGCAGCGCATTGGTGGCGCGGTTGAATTGGCTTTCGCCATAGTCTCGTCCGCCAACCATGGCACGCACGGCGCCGCCATTTTCGACCATCACCATCGCACCTTGTTTGGCGCGGTAACCTTCACCGTATTCACGCAGGCCCGATTCCAGGGCTTGTTCTGCAACGCTTTGCAGCCCGGTATCCACCGTGGTGCGCACAATGACGGTATGGTCCTTGAATTTGCCGGCGGCCGACAGCTTCTGCACTTCGTCAAAGGCCCAATCGAGGAAATAGTCCGGTGTCTTGACCTCGGCACGGTCAATCACCGTTGCCGGATTGCGACGTGCGCCAACAACCTGTCCTTCGGTCATCAGCCCGCCCTGAACGAGGTTGGACAGCACCTGATTGGCGCGGGCGCGCGCCGCTGGCAGGTTGGCATGTGGGGCATATTTGGCCGGTGCCTTGAACAGGCCAGCCAGCATAGCTGATTCTGCCAGTGTCACGTCACTCAGGTTCTTGCCGAAATAAAATTGCGAAGCGGCCGCCGCACCGAAGGTGCCACCGCCCATATAGGCACGGTCGAGATAAAGGCTGAGAATTTCCTTCTTGGACATGTTGGCCTCAAGCCATAGTGCCAGAAAGGCTTCCTTGACCTTGCGTTCCAGAGAACGTTCGTTGGTCAGGAACAGGTTTTTGGCCAACTGCTGTGTCAGGGTCGAGCCGCCCTGCACGACGCCACCCGCACGGGCGTTTTCGCTCATCGCACGTGCCAGGCCAATGAAGTCTATGCCGAAATGTTCGAAGAACCGGCGGTCTTCGGTGGCAAGCACAGCCTTGATGAAATGGTCGGGCAGCTCATCGATCGGAACGGAATCTTCGTGAATAATGCCGCGGTGGCCAATGGTGTTGCCGTAACGATCAAGGAAGGTTACAGCGAAATCGCCACGATATCGCCAGTCTTTTTTGGTTTCCTCAAAAGCAGGCATGGCAAGTGTCAGTAACAGCACGGAACCGGCGGCTCCAAGCGTCAGCGCATTGCCTGTGAGGTTGATAAGATGTTTTTTCCAGCCCTCGACATGGAATTTTCGGGAAAAAATCGTTACTTCTTCCCAGAGGTCAACAAGTCGGAAACCCGCAGTCCACAGGCTGGAGTCGATCCAGGAATCGATTCGCAGTAAAATGTGGCGCTTGCGTTTCAGCGGCTTATTTGTGTTTTTGTCTTCCTGCACGTCGCGACCATGTCCTGTTCGGGTCTGAAAGGAATGATTGACGCATTGAGCTTGCGCGGGTCATTCCTCGGCATCGGCCCCATAGATAAGAAATACCGCATATCTCGATGCTTGACGAGGTGGCAAAATCCGGCGATGGCGCGCGATGATGAAATGGAATGATGAATAATGAGTGACCTTCCGTTCTGGAAAACGAAATCGCTGGAGGAAATGACATTACAGGAGTGGGAAAGCCTCTGTGATGGGTGTGGCCTGTGCTGTCTGAACAAGCTGGAGGATTGGGACACCGGTGATGTGGTGTTTACCTCTGTGCGATGTCAGTTGCTGGATGGCCATTCCTGCCAGTGCAGCGATTACCCCAATCGCCGCGCAACAGTGCCGGAGTGCATCCAGCTAACCCCTGAACTGGTTGATGAAATTGGCTGGTTGCCGCCGACCTGCGGTTACCGTTTGGTGCGTGACGGCGATGATCTCTACTGGTGGCATCCACTTGTCTCCGGCGACAGGGAAACCGTGCACATCGCCGGCATTTCGGCACGTGACCGCACGGTCAACGAACTTGACGTCGATGTGGATGATTTCGAAGACCATGTGGTCGATTGGCCGCTAACAGTTGGGCAAAACGCACCTGAAAGACCCTGAGGCAGATCATCTTGGCAAGGCAGAGGTCACGCTCTGCCATGCGAGCCTCGCCCCGATGACCATCACATGTCATTGAAAGAAAACGGCTTCCAAGTGCTGGCACATCACTTGGAAGATCCGAAATGTGATGGTGCGACACTATGGCTGGCGCTAAAAAACGGATGTGACAACTTTATCGTGTTTGGCGCCTTGACCTTCCCATGATGGGAAGCATTACATAGGGTCTCGAAAGGGGATAACCCATGAACGAGACCGTTAAACACATCCATTCTGCAGAGCCTGTTTCAATCCCTGTTGAGGGCATGACCTGTGCGTCCTGTGTGCGCCGCGTTGAAACCGCAGCTGCCAAGGTGCCGGGCGTTGCAACAAGCTCCGTGAATTTCGCGACCAAAAAACTGACCGTTGAGACCGGTGATGGATTTTCGGCCAAGGCGCTGGCCGCTGCCGTCAAGAAGATGGGGTATGAGGTCTCGCCCAACCAGATCGAATTGCACTTTGCCGGTCTGGAAAATCCTGAGGAAGCGGACCGTCTGAAAAATGTGCTTGAGGCGGTGGCTACCGTCCTCAATGTGCATGTCGATGCGCAAACTGGCGCAGTCCATATTGCAACGATTGGTGGCCGGCATGAGCGGGAAACCCTGTCGCAGACCGCGCAGGCTGCCGGTTTCAAACCCGCGGCAGCCGCTATTTCTGGCCATCACCACCACAGCGGTCACCATCACGCAGCCCATATGCAGGACCATGGTGCACAGGGTGGCCATGACCACATGCATCATGCCGGCGATGAGGCCTCGCTGAAACGCGATCTTTTGCTGGGTGGCGTATTGACCCTGCCGCTGTTCGTGCTCGAGATGACCGGCCATATCTATGAGCCGTTTCATCATTGGCTGATGGGCATCATCGAAACGCAGACGCTTTATTACGTCTATTTTGCGCTGGCGACAGTGGTGATCTTTGGCCCCGGTTGGCGGTTCCTCAAGGCTGGCATTCCCGCTCTTTTGCATGGTGCACCGGAAATGAACTCGCTGGTCGCGCTGGGCGTCCTGGCGGCCTATGCCTATTCGGTGTTTGTGACCTTCGTGCCGGACCTTCTGCCCAATGAGGCGCAGTTCGTCTATTACGAGGCGGCCACCGTTATCGTTGTGCTGATCCTGACCGGGCGCCTGTTGGAAGCGCGTGCCAGCGGCAAGACCGGCGATGCCATTCGCAAACTTGCAAGCCTACAAGCCAAAACCGCACGTGTTGAACGTGATGGCCGGGAAATCGAGATTTCGCCTGACGATGTGGTGCTGGGAGATGTCATCATCATCCGTCCTGGTGAACGTATCCCGGTTGATGGCGAGGTGGTGGATGGCAACTCCTTTGTCGATGAATCGATGATCTCGGGCGAGCCGGTGCCGGTCGAGAAAACCGCAGGTGCAGCCGTGATCGGCGGCACCATCAACAAGACAGGCGGTTTCCGGTTCAAGGCCACCAAGGTCGGCGGCGATACTGTGCTGTCGCAGATCATCCGCATGGTGGAAGAGGCGCAAGGCTCCAAGCTGCCGATCCAGCTGCTGGTCGACCGGGTTACGGCATTGTTCGTGCCTGTGATCATCGCCATTGCCATCATCACCTTCTTTGTCTGGCTGACATTCGGTCCGTCGCCGGCTTATACCTATGCTCTCGTCAATGCCGTCGCGGTACTGATCATTGCCTGCCCCTGCGCCATGGGTCTGGCAACGCCAACCTCGATCATGGTTGGAACGGGCAGGGCGGCTGAGCTTGGTGTGCTGTTCCGCAAGGGTGATGCCCTGCAGGCGCTGCGCTCTGCCCAGATCCTGGTGGTGGACAAGACAGGCACCGTCACCAAGGGCAGCCCGGAACTGACCGATCTCGTTGTGGCCGATGGTTTTGGCGAGAACGAGGTGCTGGCTTTGGTGGCTGCGGTTGAGGCTCGCTCCGAGCATCCGATTGCCGAAGCCATCGTCAAGGCGGCCAAAGACCGGGGCTTGGGTGCTGTAGAAACTGCGCAGAGCTTCGAGAGCGTGACTGGTTACGGCATTGCGGCGATCGTCTCCGGCCGCAAGGTTGAGGTCGGTGCGGACCGATTCATGAATAAGCTCGGCCTCTCGGCAGAGGTTTTTGCCGAGGTTGCCAATCGTTTGGGGGATGAGGGCAAGACGCCGCTTTATGCCGCAATCGATGGCAAGCTGGCGGCGATCATCGCTGTGGCCGATCCCTTGAAGCCAACCAGCGTCACTGCCATCAAGGCTTTGCAGGACGTGGGCATAGAGGTGGTTATGGTGACCGGCGATAATGAACGCACCGCCAAAGCCATTGCCCGTCAGGTCGGCATCACCCGTGTGGTGGCCGAAGTTCTGCCGGAAGGCAAGGTCAAGGCCATTCATGATCTACGCCAAGGCGGCAAGACGCTTGCCTTTGTCGGGGATGGCATCAATGACGCCCCGGCTTTGGCCGAGGCCGATATCGGTCTTGCCATCGGGACAGGCACGGATGTCGCCATTGAAAGTGCTGATGTGGTGCTGGTGGGTGGTGACCTGACCGGCGCAGTCAACGCCATTGAAATGAGCCGCGCCACCATCCGCAACATCAAGGAAAACCTGTTCTGGGCCTTCGGTTACAACGTGGCGCTGGTGCCGGTTGCCGCCGGTGTACTCTACCCATCCCTTGGCATCTTGTTGTCGCCAATGTTGGGTGCGGGCGCCATGGCATTGTCCAGCGTCTTTGTGGTGGCCAATGCGCTGCGTCTGAAAACGGCAAAGGTGTCTCAGCATGGAGGCAGCGCGGCATGAACATTGGACAGGCTTCTTTGGCATCAGGCGTCTCAGCCAAGATGATCCGTTATTATGAGCAGATCGGGCTTATCCATCCAGCTGAACGCACTGGCAACAATTACCGCGTTTATAATGCGCAGGATGTGCACAATCTGCGCTTCATCAAACGCTCGCGGACGCTTGGTTTTTCGCTGGAAGAAACCGAAACTCTTTTAAAACTCTGGCAGGACAAGAGCCGGGAAAGCAGCGCGGTGAAGGAAATCGCGCTCTCCCATATTGCCGATCTCGAACACAAGATTGCGGAAATGAAAAGTATGGTGACGACGCTGTCTCACCTTGCTCATTGCTGTGGCGGAGACCATCGGCCCGATTGCCCGATCCTTGATGATCTCGCCGGTTTCGATGAGCCAGCGACGACCAAACATAGCCATCACAAGAACTGAAACACCTCTGAATTGAACGAGCATGAAAGGAAATAACATGAGCGATACGGTGACATTCCACGTACCTGACATGACCTGCGGCCATTGTGAAAAAACCGTGCGTGGCGCACTGGCAGATGTACTGCCGGATGCTGTGGTCAGCATCGATCTTTCGACGCATCGTGTGTCGGTTGCCGGCAATGCAGAAACGGCCGAAGAGGCCATTCGTGAGGCCGGTTACAGCCCTGAAAAGGCGGCGTGACAGTACCCGCCACTCTTTGTCACCATCAATGGCCTGTTGAAGACCAGACATTGATGGTGATGACGCCGGCCATGATGAGCGCAATGCCGATAATTGCCGGCAGATCCAGCTTTTGGCCCATCAGCACCCAGCCGATGATCGAGATCAGCACAATGCCGGTGCCGGACCAGATGGCATAGGCCACGCCGACCGGAATGGATTTGAGCGTGATCGACAGGAAATAAAACGCCGCGCCATAACCGAGCACTACGATGATCGATGGCACGAGTTGGCTAAAGCCCTGTGATGCTTTGAGCGCGGCCGTTGCGATGACTTCGGAGACGATGGCGATGCCAAGTGCGAGATATGCGTTCATATCAACGCATCAAGCAGAAAACCCAATTTCCGTCACGTGAATTTTAAATGATGGTCGCACCCGCATCACCAGGCATGTTGGCGCGCCACCTTTCGGATCACATGATTACTGCGGCAGCCCTAAAAATTTGAAGGCTGGACTCTCCTTAAATAGGGCGCTCGTCTCACCGGAATAGGTGTGATCCTGGTCAGGCCCCAGATCGAGTTTCAGCACCTTGCCGGTGTTTTCTGCAAAATCCAGCTTCTTCAAATCAACCCAGAATGTGTTGGGTGTCAGTGCGGACTCGAAGAAATAGAGCTTTCGTTTGTGGTCCGTCACCACCCGCCAGCGGGTGGAGGAAATATTGGGTTCTTCCGGCGTGTTGATGCCAAATGGCACGGACGCATTGCGGATAACGCTGAACACGCTGGCGAGAGCCCGGTTGGTGTCTTCCTCTTTAGGAATGGCATTGACGTAGAACGAGGCACGCGCAAAGCGATCTGCCGCACGGTTGGTGCCGGGCAGCATCGTTGTGCCACCAATGCTTTTCCAATAGGCGTTGAGCGCAAGCTGCTGATCGAAAATCGGCGAGTTGGTCATCACCTGATAATCGCGGTTGTGATGAATGATCTGCTTGCCGTCGATATACTCGACAATCGCGCTGTCACCGCTGGCGTCGGAGATCGACAGATGAAGCGTGGTCAGGCGGTTTTCACCCGGCACATTGTCGGTCACGATGGTAAATGGCTCTTTTTCCAGCGCCTCGACCGCCTCGGCAACCGTCGCAAAACTGTCCAGCACATATTGCGCCCAGGCAGCAATCGTCAGGCCCGGCTTGTTGTTATCAAGGGGCGGATATTGTGATTCCACCAGCCACAACAGGTTGGCGTTGAGACCCATTTCATTGACGCCGTCTGTGGTGGAAACATCATAACCGGTGGCAACCACGCTGCCATATTTCGCTTTCCATTTGATGGAATTTGGCCCGGCTTCGCCTGTTCGCTCGATGCCGCGTGGCAAGACCCAGAGATTGGTCGCAACGTCATTTTTCCAGTCCATCGAACGGGCGGTAATGATGTTGTCGTTTGGACCGAGATAAACAACGCGGGTGCAGGCTTCCGCAGTGGTCTGGAGCGTGAAAATGCTGGCAAAGGCAAGGGCCGCCAATGATTTTGAAACGTTAAGGCGTCTGGCTTTCATGGGAGATGTCCTCTGCTTGGAGCCTGGTATCAGGACGTTCAAAAGCGCATGGAAAAACCGACGACAGGCCCATGCTGTGTCACGTTTCAGCGGAACTTGTTGGCGCCGGTAAAGTCGTCGCTTTCATAGTCCTGATGCAGCACGCGGTATCCGGCGCGCAGGATTGTCGGTTTGCCGAACATGGCGGTGCGATAACCGAGATAGGATTGCGCGTTGATGGTGAATTTCGAGCCGACATCGAAACCACCGACATCCACCGAGCTGAACAGGTTCCAGCGATCGGTCAGGTCGGCATTGACGCGCACCCCAATGAAGGGATCAACCCAGTCGGCACTCTTTTGAGCGCTCAGACCCAGAAAATGCACGCTGCCTTCCAGCTTCGTCCAGCGAATACCGGCGGTTGGTTCAATCGAAATGGTACGTGGGCGGTTAAATACAGTCTGGCCACCCAGCTCAGCCTCATAGGCCTTGAAGAAGGCACCGGCACTCAACGAGGTAGTCTTGATACCAAGGTCGAGTTCATTGGCCAGCAATTCCTCATCCTGGCTGGTGCGCACATGTTGCACATCGAAATAGACGCCCCAATAACCGTTGGTGATTTCGACATTGCCCATGGCCACGAAATCGAGATGTTTGAGAACGTCGGAGAAAGGCACATCGACATCGGTGTCGAACCCGGCCAGTGAACCATCACCTTTCAGGCTTGCGGCCCAGGCATAAGGGCTGACAATCACTGCCCATTCCCGTTCAGGCGCCATGCGTTCTGCATTGAAATCAGCGCCAACAGCCGGAAAAGCAAGGGCTGACAAAGCCACGGCCGACATCAACGAACGAATGGAATGACACAAAGTAACGCCCCCGCCATTTACGCATCTGGCGAGGATAATAATCAGAAGTTATTGTCGCGCAATCTAATTCAATGCAGGGTGGATGAAATTTAAAAGACTACGGTTTGAGTGCCCATATGGTTGCATGTTGCACGGAACCGGTCGGCGCGTGCAGCACTGCGGAACTGACAGGGGCAAAGCCGTCGATGCGTTTTGTGCCGACCCAGCGCCCCTTGTCGGCGAACACTTCAATCGAGCCGAAGTCGAGAAATATTCGAAAGCGCGAAGGCCGGGCATCTCGCGCCAGATAATGCGGTGATGGCGCACCATTCTTATCCTCGTGGCGGATCCAAAGCCCGGTGTCATCGCACACCACACCAAGCCTTAAAGTAGGGTGGTCGAGCTCCAGTTCGAAGTGACCACCAGCTTCCGAGGTTTCGAAAAGCAGTTCGATGGCGCCGCTCAGAAACGTCACGCGGTCTCCGGCCGCCAGGCGGGTGCGGTCGAGAATGTGGCTACGCAGGCTTTCCGCCGCGCCAATCGGCGGTGTCAACAGGGCATCACCGGCAAGATGCAACCGTCGTGGTAGTGTCATTGCGGTCGGGAAATCGATCTCCGGGCTAGCGTCACACCAGTTGGCCAACCATCCTATGCCAACGGCGGTGTCACCGTCGAGAAACGCCTGGAACGCATAATTATCGGTGCCGAAATCCAGTTCCTGGCCGAAGGACTTGGTGAAGGTCTTGCCATCGAACCAGCCGACATCGGCCATGGTCAGGTTCCTGCGGCCGGTCTGCGCATCCTCGCTGTGCATCAGACCATAAATCAATACCCAGCGTGTAGCGCGGCCGGTGACTGGCCCATCCAGTGGCAGCAGGCATGGACACTCGATCGCCGTTGTCTTGTAGCGGGTCTCGACCAGCAATTTACCGACATAGGTCCAGTCGGACGCGGCGGTCGGGTCCTGCGTTTCATACAGAAGAATAACGCCGCCCTGATCGCTCTGGCTGCCAAGCAACATCTTCCAGATGCCATCCGGCCCCTTGAACACGTAGGGGTCACGAAAATCGGGCGTCAGGCCTTCATTGGCGGGTCGATTGGCGAGAATGACCTCGGCCTGACCGGCCATGATCAGGTCATGGGAGGTCGCGGTCAGCTGGATCTGCTGTTCCGGCTCACGTCCCAATTCCTGCTCGGTAAAGAACACGCGAATGCCCGGTCCCTCGGCAAGCGGAATGGTGGTGCCGGAAAATGCCCCGCCACGTTTGTCGGGTTTGGCGGTCAGTTCCTCAGATGGGAACAGAAAGATTGGCAGATGCCGCCAGCGCAGGTAATCGGACGAAACGGCATGGCCCCAATGCATGGTGTTCCAGTGCAGCCCATGTGAATAATGCTGATAGAACAGGTGCGGGCGCCCTTCAAAACGACCAAAGCCGTTGGGATCATTCATCCAGCCGAAGGGTGGGCGGAAATGATAGCTGCCAGATATGTCGGGTGCGGCATTGTCCGGCTTGGTGTGAACCACGGTAATGCCGGTTTCCAGCACGTCGGAGGCAGTAAACCAGTAGATGACCGACACGGCCGTCAGAGCCGTGTCATAATTCAACTCCACATGGCCGCCGCCGAAAATCTGGTAGATGCGAAATGAATATTCGTCAGTATTGGAACTGGAAACCTCGGCAAATTTCCCATTGGCATTGGAAAAGGCAACAGCACCTGCTTCATCATCTTTTTTTGCCTTCAGCCATATGTGGAATGTCGTGTTGACGGGGAGGTCGAGGTGGATGGTGCGAATGGCGCTCTCTGCTTCGATGGGCAAGGATGTGTCGTTCATTCAGCGTCCTTTCTCGTCTGTGTGTAACCCTAGACAACGAAACTAAGGCCCAAAAGTTCAGCAAGAACAAGGCTGCATGACATCAAGGTGAGCATCGTGCGTCAACCATGGCGCTATGCTTGCAGCGCATTGTAGATGTTTCATTAACTTAGAAGCTGAACTTCTCGTGAAGATACAATGGTTTACATTTGTTTAGATAGTCATGGACTATAACGGTGCCGAAATTTCATTTTTATTCGGTAGAACAAATGTCTGTCATTACTAATAAAACCTCTGAAGTGCATGCCGAGTTACGTGCGCTCAATCAGGTTTTTGCTACGGTTCGGTATTCACCGGATGGCAGAATCAATGCTGCAAACCACAGGTTTTTGCGCATTACCGGGTATGAGCTGCCTGATCTGATCGGCCAGCAGGACACCATGTTCCTGTCAAAAAGTTACCAGCGCAGCGAACATAATACGACCTGGGAGAATTTGCGCGACGGCAAGATCGTTGAAAAACGCTCTTTGTGCATCACCAATGGTGGACGTGAAATCTGGCTGCATTCCCGTTACGTGCCGTTGCAGGACGACCGTGGTCATATCAATGAAATCGTGCAGATCGTTGAGGACGTGACCGAGCAGCAGACCCGCGAAGCGGATGAGCGTAGTCAGATTGTCGCTATCAATAAAACGCAGGCCGTTGCCCATTTTTCGCTGAACGGCATCATTCTCAGCGCCAATGACATATTCCTGAAAACCATGGGTTATCAGGAGCATGAAGTGCTTGGCCAGCATCATTCCATTTTCATCCGCGAAGATAAGCGTGATGGGGCTGAGTATCAGGCGTTCTGGAATGAGCTTTCTGCGGGCGGGCACCGGATAGGAGAATGCCAGCGTATCAACAAGAATGGCAAGGAAGTCTGGCTGCAGGCGGTTTACAGTCCGGTTCTCGATCCTGCGGGACGTCCAACCAAGGTCGTGAAATACGCCACCGACATTACTCAGCAAAAGCTGCGCCAGGCGGATTACAGCTGGCAGATCACCGCCATCCACAAGTCCAACCTTGTTATCACGTTTGACATGTACGGCACCATTCTGGAGGCCAACGACCTGTTTCTGGAAGCAACCGGGTATTCGGAAAACGAAATTTGCGGACGTCACCACCGCATCTTTGTGGAGCCGTCCTATGCCCATAGCGGTGAATATGCCGCCTTCTGGCAGGACCTGCGTAAGGGGCACCATCGCTCCGGCCAGTATCGTCGCGTTGGCAAGGACGGTAAGGAAGTCTGGTTACAGGCAACCTATAATCCGATTTTTGATACCAATGGTCAGCCGGTCAAGGTGGTGAAATACGCCTCCGTGGTGACTGATGAACGCTTGTTGCAGGCCGACAATCAAGGTCAGATTGCTGCGATCCACAACGCACAATGCGTGATTTCGTTCGAGCTTGACGGCACGATCATCGATGCCAACGAAAACTTCCTTGATGCCACCGGTTACCGTTATTCCGACGTGCGCGGCATGCACCACAGCATGTTCGTGGAACAGGAATATGCAAAGACCGAGGACTACAAGACATTCTGGAAAAAACTGTCCGAAGGTCACCATTGCGCCGGCGAATATCGCCGCATCTGCAAGGGTGGGCGCGAGATCTGGCTGCAAGCTACCTATAACCCCATTCTCGACATGAACGGCAAGCCGTTCAAGATCGTCAAATACGCAACCGATGTTACCGCCGACAAGATGATGCATGCCGACCATGTCGGCCAGATCAACGCCATTCACAGATCACAGGGCGTTGTGGTGTTCAACCTCGATGGCACGGTCGCCGAGGCCAATGAAAACTTCCTGTCGATGTTCGGTTATGAAGCCAATGAACTCGACGGCAAACATCACGCGACGCTGGTTGAGAAGGAATTTGCCGCCAGCCGTGACTATGTTGAGTTCTGGGATCTTTTGCGCACCGGCGCCTATCACTCCGGCATGTACAAACGTCTGGGCAAGGACGGCCGTGAAATCTGGATTCAGGCCTCCTATAATCCGGTGCTCGATCTCGACGGCAAGCCGGTCAAGGTCATCAAATATGCCACCGATGTCAGCTCCAATGTTGCGCTTGCCGAAGCCTTCGAGGATGCGCGCCGTCAGGCCAACCACGACGCCGCAACGTCCTTGCCCAACCGTGCCAAATTGTCGAGCTTCATGAATGCCTGCCTTGGTGGTCCAGAAGCCAGTATGGTGGTGTTCTATATCGACCTCGACCGTTTCAAGCCGGTCAACGACACCTATGGCCACCATGTCGGTGACCGTGTGTTGGGCGAAGTGGCTGACCGTATGCGCCGCTCATTGAAGGACGATCAACTCGTTGCCCGTATCGGCGGTGACGAATTCGTCATTGCCGCACCTGGCATGACGATGGATGAGATCGAGCCCTTCTGCAAAAATCTCTATAGGTCAGTCACCCAGCCGATCCGTCACGATGGTGGCGAGGTCAGCGTTGGTATGTCCATTGGTATTGCTATTGCGCCAACCGATGCAACGACACCGGACGAACTGTTGCGGATGGCCGATGCGGCCCTCTATCGCTCCAAGGAAAATGGTCGCGGACATTACAGCTTCTTTGCGTCCGAGATGAATGAGAAGATCAGCGTGCAGCGGCAATTGGCTGAAGACATGCGTCATAGTCTGACAGCCGGTGATTTCTATCTCGAATATCAGCCGCGATTCGATACACGCCAGAGAACGATCCGCAGCGTTGAAGCACTGGTTCGATGGGCGCATCCTGAGCGCGGTCGTATTAGCCCGGTGGATTTCATTTCGATAGCCGAACAGAATGGCTTGATCGTTCCACTTGGAGAGTGGATTTTGCGCACTGCTTGCAATGCTGCCGCCAAATGGGAGGGTATCGGCGTATCCGTCAACGTGTCACCCATCCAGTTCCGCGACGCCGGACTGGTCGACAAGGTCAAGTCAAGCCTGCTGGAAAGCGGTCTGCCCGGTCATCTGCTGGAACTCGAAATCACCGAAGGTGTGCTGCTGGAGGATGCTGAGCGCGCCAATGAAGTACTTCAGGATTTGAAGGCGCTTGGCGTGAAGCTTGCCATGGACGATTTCGGAACCGGCTATTCCTCGCTGAGCTACCTGCGCAACTTCCCGTTTGACGTGATCAAGATCGATCGCAGCTTTATCTCGGACATTGATTCCAGCGATAGCGCACGCTCGATCATTCAGGCCATTCTCGGTCTGGGCAAGGCGCTTGGCATGTCGGTCACCGCCGAAGGCGTTGAAACCAACGACCAGCTTGCAATGCTAACTGCGGATCAGTGCAACGAGGTTCAGGGTTTCCTGATGGCGCGACCTTTGACGACAAATCAGGTCAGCGAACTGCTCAACGAAATCCCGCAACTTAAGAACAAGCCCGCGCCAACGCTTCTACCGAAGGCGTCCTGATCGGTCCATTGCCGGGCTTGATCGGGCGATGGAACAAAATTTTCCCTTTACGGTTCTCCATGCGTGAAATCTCATCATGTATGGAGAACAGATATGAATTGGCTGTCGATCAGTCTTGCGGTTATTACCCTTACAGCCACTTCACTTCCCGCTTTGTCCCAATCCATACAGGCTGGCGGCCCACCGGCCCAGAAAAACCAGCAGGTGACTGCCGCCGCCGGTGAGGTCCATTACATCACCGATGTTGCAGGCAAGCGCGTGCGCCTTGTCGGCCCGCGTTTTTATACGGACCCGGCAACTGCGATGAAATTTCCTGGTCGGGAAAACCCTGGGCTGGAACGTAATGATCTGGCTGATGCAGCAATGCGATAAAGAACACTCGGCATGCGGGGCACATCATGAAGAATACGCAGGCTGCAGAGCCGGCAAAAGCCGGGCTTTTAAAACGTGATGATCAGGAAAGCGGCAAGGCGACATTCCCTGAATTGTTCTTTGATCTGGTCTTTGTCTTTGCGCTGATCCAGCTGTCACACACATTGGCGGAAGATTTCGGGGCAACGGCCCTCATTGAGGCGGCAATCCTCATCCTGGCTTTGTGGTGGTTATGGATCAATACCACCTGGCTCACCAACCTGCTGAACACCGAGAAGGAAGTCGTGCGGCTTCTGCTATTTGCCATGATGTTTGGCGGCATCCTGCTGGCGATCTCCATCCCCGAAGCCTTTAGCGAACAGGGTATGGTGTTTGCGATCGTCTACAGCGCCATCCAGATCGGCAGGACATGTTTTGCGCTCTATGTGTTCAAAGGCGTTGATGACGAAAATCATCGCATATTTGCACGTATTGCAGTGTGGCTGGTGTTTTCAAGCCTGTTCTGGTTCGCCGGCGGACTGGCCGAGCTGCATCTGCGCATCGTCTTGTGGACGCTTGCCATTGCGGTGGAATATATAGGGCCGCTGGTAAGATATTACGTACCGGGTCTACAAGCCGGCGGTGAGGAAAAGCTCGGGCTGTCGGGCGAACATCTGGCGGAGCGCTGTGCTTTGTTCGTCATCATATGCCTGGGCGAAACGATCCTGACGACCGGGCGTACCGCATCGGAACACATGAATTCCAGCCTGACATTCCTGGTGTTTTTCTGCGCCTTTTCCAGCACAGTTCTGATGTGGTGGATTTATTTTGATTATGCGCAGGAGCGGGTGTCCGAAAAGGTCGATGGTGCGGCAGCGCCGGAAAAAATCGCCCAAAACCTGTTTAACTACGGTCATTTGCCAATCGTCGCCGGCATCATCTTAACCGCGGTCGGTGAGGATTTCAGCCTGTCGCACAGCCATGAGGAGGCGACGCTGCGCCATACGCTCGCACTCATCGGTGGGCCGGTCCTGTTCCTGGCCGGAGCGATCGGTGTGAAAATGGCTTCCGCTCATATACGTCCTTTGTCGCATTTTGCCGGCATTGCCATTCTGGCCGGTTTCCTCTTCTTGCCAGGCTTGCCGCTTTATCTGTTGCAGATTGCCAGTGCCACAGTGCTGTTGATGGTCGCCATATGGGAATATCTGGTACTTCGCCGGCGGGTGGTCGCTGTTTCCGCCGCATGATGGTGTGTGGGTGAAATCCTCTCGCATCTTTGCCTGACAAGTCCCATATAGAGGCAAACGCAGGGAGTGAAACCTTGACCCATTTTGACAATTCATATGCCCGCCTGCCTGAACGGTTTACCGCAGCGGTCATGCCGACGCAGGTAAAAGCGCCGCAGCTTATAGCCTTCAACAGGCCTCTTGCCGAAGAGCTTGGGCTTGATCTGGCTGATTCCGATGATGCACGTCTGGCGCAGATCTTCTCCGGCAACACCATTCTGCAAGGCTCCGAGCCTCTTGCCATGGCTTATGCCGGCCATCAGTTTGGCGGCTTCGTGCCGCAGCTTGGCGATGGCCGAGCAATTCTGCTGGGTGAGGTGGTCGACACATCAGGCAAACGCCGTGACATTCAGTTAAAAGGGGCTGGCCGTACGCCATTCTCTCGGCGAGGTGATGGGCGCGCAGCGCTCGGACCTGTGTTGCGGGAATATATCGTATCCGAGGCCATGTATGCGCTTGGCATTCCCGCTACACGCGCGCTTGCCGCCGTGACGACAGGCGAGCGCGTCCAGCGTGAAACCGGGCTGCCGGGCGGTGTCTTTACCCGTGTTGCTGCAAGCCATATCCGCGTCGGCACATTCCAGTTTTTTGCCGCCAGAGAAGACAATGAGGCCATCAAGGCCCTGGCAGATCACGTCATTGATCGCCACTATCCGGACGCCAGACAGGCCGAAAATCCGTATCTTGCCATGCTGCAGGGCATTGCCGCACGCCAGCTTGAACTGATTGCCCGCTGGTTGATGGTCGGTTTCATTCACGGCGTGATGAACACTGACAATATGGCAGTGTCAGGCGAAACCATTGACTTTGGCCCCTGTGCCTTTCTCGATGAATACCAGCCGATGAAGGTGTTTTCTTCCATCGATGCGCAGGGGCGTTACGCCTATAACAACCAGCCGGGCATCGCCCAGTGGAACATTGCCCGGCTGGCGGAGTGCCTGCTGCCGCTGCTGGATGACAATGTCGAAAAAGCAGCCGAGATGGCCAATGGCGTGTTGGCAGATTTTGCCAAAACCTTCCCGCAGCGCTGGCTGTCCGGTCTCCGTCAGAAGCTAGGCTTGGACAATGAAGAGGATGATGACGAAGCGCTGGTGCAGGATCTGCTGGAGCAGATGAAGCTGGGCGAGGTCGATTTCACGCTCGCCTTCCGCCGGCTCTGTGACGCGGCAGAAGGTAACGTCGAACCATTCCGCAGCATGTTTATTGATCTGCATTCCATCGACACTTGGCTTGCACGATGGAAGGAACGGGCAGGGCGTGAGTCAATTTCACCGGCTGACCGGGCGAGCAAGATGCGCGCCACCAATCCGGCGATCATTCCGCGCAATCACCGCATCGAAGAACTGATTGCCGCAGCAGTTGAGGATGAAGATTTCGAACCCTTCCACGACATGCTGAAGGCCATCGCCAAGCCGTTTGAAGAACTGCCGGAATTTTCCGTCTACATGCAGCCGCCAATGGGCCATGAGCGGGTGTTCAGGACATTCTGTGGGACTTAAGTCCAGGAACAACAGATTGGGGGCGAAAGGTGATCGCCCCCGATTGAGCTAACTCAGCCAACCTTCGCCAGACCGTCATGCGGCGCATAATAATGGCCGAAGCGGTTGTTGAGGAATTTTGGTAGAGCAACTTCTTCCTGCGTCACGAAACCCTTCTGTGGAAGGCTGCCATCGGCCAGGAGATCCAGAACCGTGCAAATACCGGCGGCTGTGGTGATCTGGATTGCGCTCATCATGCGGCCGGCTACCGGGCCGGCATAAACCTTGTTGGCATAGGTTTCCTGAAGGAAACGGCCACCGCGTGTGCCGCACACAGTCACAAACACAATCACAACGTCCTGCATTGTGGCGGGCAGGGCGTTTTCGAACAGGTCTTTCAGCACTTCGCGGCGGTTGCGCAGGTTCAGGTCGTTCAGCAACGCCTTCATGATCGACACATGGCCGGGATAACGGATGGTGCGGTAGTTCATGGTCCGCACCTTGCCTTCCAGCGTTGCCGCCAGTGTACCAAGGCCACCCGACGTGTTGAACGCCTCATAGGTGACGCCATCCAGCGAAAACTCTTCGCGTTCTTCCAGCGCTGGCACCGCAGTCAGGCGTCCCTCGACAATCGCTTCGCACGGCTCGATATATTCGTTGATCAGGCCGTCTGTGCTCCAGGTGAGGTTATAGTTCAACGCATTGGACGGATATTGCGGAAGGGCACCAACCCGCATGCGCACGCTGTCCAGCTTATCGAAGCGCGACGCGAGATCGGCAGCCACGATGGAAATGAAACCGGGTGCCAGACCGCACTGTGGGATGAGTGCAGTGTTGGCGGTTTCCGCCAGTGCCTTGACCCGGCGGGTGGATTCGACGTCTTCCGTCAGATCGAGATAATGTGTGCCAACCGCAACCGCCGCTTCGGCGATGCCAGAGGTCAGGTGAAACGGTGCAGCAGACAGCACCGCGAACTGGCCTTTGAGCAAGGCCTCAAGTTCCGGACGGTTGGTAATATCGACAACTTTGGTTTCAACCAGCTCGTGAGCCGGCACATTGGCCAACTGCTCTGTGGACCGGTCCGCAACGGTAATCCGGTAATCACCCGTGGCTGCCAGCATCCATGAGATGGCAGAACCGATATTTCCAGCACCAACGACAACAATGTTTTTCATTTTGTTTTCCCCGCAGAGGCAATGCAATTTTTTAACAGAATGCCGATTTTTCTTGTCGATTTGTAGCTGCATATGTTTCATATGGACGAAATAAATAACGCATAATGCCGACAGGATTGTGCAATATGACGGTGGGCGACAAGGATCGCGCTTTGCTGGCGCTGTTGAGTGAAAATGCCCGCATGCCGGTGACGGAACTGGCGCGCAAACTCGGCCTGTCCCGCACCACGGTGCAGGCCCGGATCGAGCGTCTGGAAGCAGATGGGGTGATTGCCGGTTACGGCCTTCGGCTGTCGGATGCCTATCGCAGCGGGTTGGTGCGAGCGCATGTGTTGATAACCATCGCGCCCAAGTCCCTGCCGGCCGTGACGGCGGCGCTGGCCGCAATCAGTGAGGTCACCACACTGCATTCTGTCAGCGGCACTTTTGATCTGATTGCCATTCTGGCAGCGCCATCCATTGCCGACCTCGACAGCCTGATTGATCGCATCGGCGCAATCGATGGGGTTGAGCGAACCCTATCGTCGATTATTTTGTCGACCCGGATTTCGCGCTGAACCGTTCAGTTCTTCTCGGCGATATTGTCATCATAGGCTTTTTGCGCCGCCAGCACTGCTTCTATATTGCCTTCCGCCCAATGGGTGAGGGCTGCCACGGTTTCATTCAACGTCAGCCCAAGCGGTGTCAGGGAATATTCCACTGTCACGGGAACGGTGGGGAAGACCTCGCGGTTGATCAGGCCGTCGCGCTCCAGCTTTTTTAGGGTCTGTGACAGAACCTTTTGCGAAATGCCTTTGATGTCGCGTCGCAGGTGGTTGAAGCGCACGGTCTTCGACCGCAACCGATCCAGGATCAACAGCGCCCATTTGTCGGCCAGCCTGTCCAGCACCATGCGGGTGGGGCAGCGATCCTCGTAGACATCATAGACATGTTCCATCTCAACCCCGCTTTGGCATGTTCACCGGTTTCCTGATGGAAACCATGTGACTTCAAAGTGCTCTCTTTCGCAAATTTTTCAAGGAAAGTATGTATCGTCTGCGCACATAGTTTCTAACGGATACTAAGAGGTTTTGATATGGCAGGCAAGGTTCTCGTATTGGGGGCAAATGGAAACGTCGGCAAACCGCTGGTCAAGCTGTTGCTCGACAAGGGCGAAAGCGTGAAGGCAGCGTCCCGCTCCGGCAACGCGATCGAGGGTGCGGAAGGCGTGCGGTTTGATTATGATGATGCAGCAACCTTCGGCCCGGCATTCGAGGGCGTCGATCGTGCCTACATCATGCTGGCGGGCGGTTACGTCGATGCCAAGGGCAAGTTGTTGCCGGTCATCGAAGCCGCCATCAGCCGCAAGGTCAAAATCGTCTTCCAGAGCGTGCTGGGTGTCGATGCAGATGACAGCATTCCTTACCGTCAGGTGGAACTGGAAATCATCAATTCAGGCGTGCCTTTTGTCATCCTGCGGCCCAACTGGTTCTCGGACAACTTCCATACCTACTGGAAGGCAGGCATCGACCAAGGTCAGGTTTCCGTGCCTGCCGATGACGGCAAGTCCAGCTTCATCGATGTGCGGGACATTGCCGCCAGTGCAGCCGCAGCACTCACAACAAGCAAATTTAATGGCAAGGCATTTAACCTGACCGGCCCGAAGGCACTGGGTTACGCCGAAGCGATTGCTCTCATCTCCACGGCGATCGGCAAGCCCGTGACTTATTCGACCTTGAGTGACGAGGCCTTTATCGGACTTTTGACCGGTGTTGGTGTGCCGGAGGATTACGCAACATTCCTCACCTCGATCTTCTACCCGGTCCGTCAGGGGTGGACGTCAGCTGTCACCGGCGATGTTGAGGTGCTGACCGGTAAACCCGCACGCTCGCTGGAAACCTACATCGCCGACAATCTTGCAGCGCTTAAAGGTTAAGCGATGACGTCAGACAGGGCAGAGCTGTTTCTGCCCTATTCTGTCAAACTACGCCGCTTGATGAAAAACGCCTTCAGCCTCTGTGTCTCTTCCGCGTTCCAGCCTTGTGGCTGGGTCACCTGTATCCAGGCATCAATATAATGCTCCGGCGCATAGACGTGGCCATAACCCATCGGCGCTGTTGTCGCAGAGGCGACATCGAGCCCCAATTGCAGAAGTGTGACGACCGGAAACCAGCGCAGCGACAGTGAAACATCCGGTCCGCGTGGCGCATCCATCCAAGCGGGGCGGCGATAAAGCGCCGAGGGTTCGAAGAAGGTGATCGGGTCGCTGGCATATTGCAGGTAGACAATCCGCATCGGCCCCCACGGCTTGTCCGGCATCTCAGCCGTCGTGGTTTGGTTGGCAAAGCGGATGACCGACGAATCCCGGAAGCGTGGCAACCATGCCGGCGAACCCGGTTCACGACCGTTGGTCGCCATGCGCCAAGTTGTGCTGGAGAAGGGTGGTCCGCTCCACAGAGCCCCGTCAAACGGATCTGCCAGAACATCATAAAGATCCGAAGACTTCTGCGAGTTCAGCGAACCGAGACTCAGACCATGCAGATACAGTTTGGGACGCTGGTCTTTTGGCAGTGTGGTCCAGTAACCATAGACCTCCTGAAACAAAGCACGGCCCGTCTCAATACCGTAATCGGGTTCTGTCAGTAGTGCCAGCCAGCTGGAGAGATAGGAATATTGCACGGCAATGCTGGCCGTATCGCCTTGGTGCAGATATTCCAGTGTGTCAACCGCCTCAGGGTCAATCCAGCCGGTGCCGGTTGGCACAATGATAACCAGCATCGAACGTTCAAAACCGCCCTGTCGCTTCAACTCCTCCAGTGCCAGTTTTGCTCGGTCCTGCGGTGTCTCTGCCGAGTTCAGGCCGGTATAGACCCGGATAGGCTCCTGCGCCGGTTTTGCGGTCAGTACCTCAATATCCGCCTTGGATGGGCCGGTTGCCACATATTCACGACCGCGTCGGCCAAGACCCTCCCAGCTGACCAGAGATGCGCCGCTACCGGTTTTGCTGGCATCGATCGGCCTTGCGACATCCGGCTCCATCATCGAGTCGAACTGCTTGAGGGACGAGTCCATTGCTCTAAGCCCAATGTCGAAGATGATGCCGTTGACCACCATCCACGACAGCGACACGGCAACGGCGACACCGACAACATTCGCCACACGGCGCGGCAGGAAACGACCGCTGCGCTGTGAGGTAAACCGCAGGATGAACTGGAAGAGGCGGCCGGCCGCAATCAGCACAATACTGATTGCTGCAGCAATGAGACCTGTTTTGGTCGGATGTGCACTGTCCACTGGCTGCAGATGCATCAGGATACGAATGGAGTTTTGCCACTCTGCGGCTTGCCACAGGAAAAAGATCGCGGTGATCAGGCAGGCAAAGGAAATGATGAACCGTATGCCACGTGCCTGATTCCGGTCCGGTTCCGGCAACTGAAGATAGGCCCACACCCAATGCAGGAACACGCCGATCATGTATCCGGTACTGAAAGCAAATCCGCACAGCGCACCCTGCATGACATAGGTCCGGGGTAGCAGGCTGGGGGTCAGTGAAACGCAGAAAAACAGCGTTCCAATCAGAATGCCCGTAATGGAAAGGGAGGATGGAAATTTCCTAAGGAATTGAAAATTCATGATTGTTTCAAAATCCTGTTGGCTATTTGCCCAACTCTATTACGGCTACTCCGGATATGCCAGCAGGCGAAATTGATAAAATTGCGCAAAATAGGATAATAATCCTATTTCATGATTTCGTTAACTCTCACGGGATACAGATACACCGAATGGGTGTCCTGGTAACCAAGCTAAGACTTTCGGGAAAACGGCACGATAACGCGATCATCAAACCGAGGTGACGGGCAAGCCGTTCTTGGCAATCAATATCGCGGATGAATTTGGGAATGAATTTCCCAAAAAAGTAAGGGGCATGAAATGCCCCTTACGAAAACCTTATGAATATTACTTTTTGCTCTCAGTCACTGGCTTTTGCTTCGATCCGAGATCGCGCATCTGACGCCATTCATCTTCGAGACGCTGTGCAACATCATGGGGAATTGTCGGTGTCATTGGCATTCCTCCTATTGTTAATAGCGGGTCAATGAACGTGAGGATTACCGTGATCGTTCCACGCTTCAAGCAAAAAACCACTCCAAACAGGCCTTGATGACATTAAAATCGATTAAGATTTTTTCAAATCGATTAGCATTTGATGAAAGGCAATCACGCTGACAGCAGGTCCACGTGCCGCTTTGTTCCAGCGCGGTTCTTCTGCGACGAAAGTTCCTTTTTTGACGCAGAAAAAAGCGCGTTCAAAGGCAAGAGTGCCGCTCACAGTTTAGTGTGAGAATCGTTGTGTCATGTCCCGCGGATTGAACATGGGCGGCGCAGGTGATATCGCCGGGGACAATTCAGACGAATATTAAAAGCAGGGTGCAGCCGTGATCCGTCACATCGTTTTCTTCACAGCCACAAAAGCAAACCGCGAGGCGGTACGGGCAGGATTGTCGATCCTCACCGCGATCCCGCACGCTTCAAAGCTGGAGATTGGCGAGAATGTGAAGAATGACCAGTGGGACAATGAAATCGATTTTGTCGTGTATGGTGAGTTTGAGGATGAAGCAGCACTTGCCGCTTACAAGGCGCACCCGGACTATAATCGTTCGACCTCGACAGTAAAGCCGCTGCGCGAAATGCGCATCGCCGCGGACTATGACAGCGCTAGGGCTGTGACAAACCCGATCAAATCAGATTGAGGCGAAGAGCAATCCACTCTAGTGGTCCGAAAATCAAACCGCCGGAAAGCAATTTCGCGGCGGTTTTTTTCTGCGTTCTCTATGGGACGGGTTCGAGCCCATTCATCAAAATAAAAGGTGCCATCCTGTTGTTGATGCTGGTTGATCAGAGGCAAAAAGCGGGTGAAATTTTCTGTGGCGCATTTAGGCATTGAGTGCCGTCCTGTCGGGCCATTCCTCGATGAAAATGAAATGGCCGGAGTCCTTCTGATCAACGAAAAGATCATGGGCGATGCAGAGTTTTTCCCGTTTGTTTTTTTCGACAAGCGCCCGTTAGAGCGGCATGACGCTCTCTACCGCCTCCGGTTTGATCAAAGCCTGCGCAATCACCTTGAGCATGGTCAATATTACAAAAAAACAAAGCATTACGCGCTTTTGCAGATTCTTGATTGGCAAAAGTTGAATCAATCTGTGAAGGACTGGAATCAATGCGTGAAATATGTCGCGCAAGCGATTCATTTGAATCGGCATTTCCGGTTTGACAAAGCGCAAAACGGGTCCGGCTGGCCAGGGCAGAACGTCCTGCCAGTGTTTTTTCGTCTTACACCGAACAGATGAATTATCTCTGAACTTTGCAGGCGCAGGCCTGCGTCCGCTCCACGGCGGTTGAATATCCCGGCAACTCTGACTTGGCATTCCGCAATTGGTGATCTGGCGCAGGCATCAAGAATCAGGCTGTGGATATCCGCATAAGCCATACCAATCTTCTCACTTGTCAGGCTGTACTTTATGGCGAGGTTTTTACCATCAAGTCTTTGAAATAACACGGCAGGAACCGGTGCTGTAAACCTTGTTTTCCTGAATTATGGCGTCATTCATTTGCCATTCAGGCGTATTGCGCTACATATTCGTTACTGTGTTTCGTATTTGGAAGTTTGTGGAATGGCATCACCTCTGATCATAGCGACGCTTGCAGCCGGGATTTCCGGCTTCATGGCGCCGGAGGCTGATTTGCAGGACCGGATCATCATGGCTGCTGTCGATTGCAGTAAGGCCGTTTCCCGGGTCGTCCGCGAAACCGGCGGTCAGCTTCTGTCTGCCCAGCCCTCGGGGGACGGCCAGAGTTGCGTTGTGACTGTTCTGGTGCAGGGCGGGGGAGAACGCCCAAGAAAAGTCACGATGAGAGTTCCCATGTAAATGTTGCGTTGCTGGTAACGGTGCACTGTTGCCAGCAATGTGACGATGGATGAAATGGCATTTCCGGCAAAAATCGGTCTCTGTTTTGCGTTCGGGAATGCAGATGGAAAGAAATGGAGCGTCTTCACGACCCGGTGTTCACCGGAACGCTTCAGAGGGTTAAAGGGCGGACAATGCGCATTCTTGTGGTCGAGGACGACACAAATCTCAACCGGCAGCTTACGGACGCCTTGAAAGAGGCAGGATATGTGGTCGATCAAGCCTTTGATGGCGAAGAGGGCCACTATCTCGGCGACACCGAACCTTATGATGCCGTGGTGCTGGATATCGGCCTGCCACAGATGGATGGTATTACCGTTGTTGAAAAATGGCGTGCCAGTGGCAAGGGCATGCCGGTGCTGATGCTGACGGCGCGTGACCGCTGGAGCGACAAGGTGGCCGGTATTGATGCCGGTGCCGATGACTATGTCACCAAGCCTTTCCACGTCGAGGAAGTTCTGGCGCGTGTGCGTGCCCTCATTCGTCGCGCGGCTGGCCATGCCTCCTCGGAAATCATCTGCGGCCCGGTGCGTCTGGATACCAAGACCTCCAAGGCAACCGTCAATGGCATCACGCTGAAACTCACCTCACATGAATTCCGCCTGCTGTCCTATCTCATGCATCACATGGGTGAGGTCGTGTCCCGTACCGAACTCGTCGAACATATGTATGATCAGGATTTCGACCGGGATTCCAACACGATCGAGGTTTTCGTCGGTCGCTTGCGAAAGAAGATCGGCATCGATCTGATCGAGACCATCCGTGGTCTGGGATACCGAATGCAAGCGCCTGAAAATGCAAAATAGTTCACTCACTGCCCGCGTTCTGCTGCTTGCCTCCTTGTGGTCAGCACTGGCGCTGGTGGTGATTGCCGTGACCATTTCCACACTGTATCGTCAGGGTGTTGAGCGCAGCTTCAGCGACCTCCTGCGTGCCCAGCTCTACAACGTCATCAATTCGGTTTCGATCAGCAACGAAAACACGCTGACAGGAAGCCCGCAGCTGGGTGACCTGCGTTTTGCCCAGCCCGATACCGGCTGGTATTGGGTGGTGGAGCCGCTCGGCAATTTCACTGCAGCACCCCTGGTGTCATCATCGCTTGGTGTGGCAAGCCTTCCGGTTCCCGGCATTCTCGATGCACCGTTTGATAGCCGCTATGAGCGGTTTTATCCCGTCGTCGACGAGGCCGGTAACCGTGTGCTGGTTGCCGAAACCGAAGTGGTGCTGGATGGCGAAGGCCGTGCGGCACGGTTTCGTGTGACCGGTAATCTCGATGTCGTGGAAGATGATATCGCCAGTTTCTCCAACAGCCTTTATATCGCGCTGGCGATTTTTGGTGTTGGCAGTCTGGCCGTCAATGGTTTTGCCATTCTGTTTGGTCTGCGCCCGCTTGATCAGGCAAAGGTGGCGCTTGGCAAGGTTCGCAGTGGCGATGCGGAGCGGCTCGAAGGCACGTTCCCACGGGAAATCCAGCCGCTTGCCACGGAAATCAACGCCCTTATCGATAGCAACCGCCGGCTTGTCGAACGTGCCCGAATGCAGGTGGGCAATCTTGCCCATTCGCTGAAAACACCGATCGCGGTTCTGTTGAACGAGGCCCGTTTGCTGGATCACCAGCAGGGAGAACTTGTCCGCACGCAGGCAGAGGCCATGCAGGCGCAGGTGCAGTCCTATCTCAGTCGGGCGCGCATCGCTGCACAACGTGGCTCCATTCTAGCGCGTGTTGAGGCGGAACCAGCTCTGGAACGTCTGGTGCGGGTCATGCGTCGCCTTAACAGCGACAAGGCCTTCAGCCTCGACGTTGCTCCATCAGGTCTGGTGCTTGCCATGGAGCAGCAGGATCTCGAAGAAGTCGTCGGAAACCTGCTGGAAAACGCGGCCCGCTTTGCCGCGTCGCGGGTTCACCTATCACTTTCAGTGTCCACCCACGCGCCGTCCGATCCTGAAGATGCACGGCGCTCATGGGTGACGCTGCTGGTGGAGGATGACGGCCCGGGACTGGAACCTGAGCAGATCAGCGAAGCCATGAAACGTGGCAAGCGTCTGGATGAAAGCAAGCCCGGAACAGGCCTTGGTCTGTCCATCGTCAGCGAGGTGGCCTCGGAATATCATGGTACATTCAAGCTGTCCCGCAGCACGCTTGGCGGTCTCAGGGCTGAACTGCTGTTGCCGGGGCTTTCGAAAGAACACGGGTGAGGGTGCTCAAAACCCAAACACAACAATTCAAGCTATCGTAAGGTTTTTTGCCGGTGGTGATGTATCCGCTCTTGAAAAAGAGTCACTGAAACGCACCATCTCTTTGTTTTTACGTGGGTCGCCACGCAAAACTGCTTCACACTTTTTCTGGAAATGTTCTAGGATGGACACAAGCATATTCATGACCGGTGCATATCAAAAAACAAGATTTGGAAAGATGATCAATCTCGCAATGCGTTCGGCAGTCGTTTCGGCTGTATCCCTGTCTGTTTTAAGCGCCTGCACCACAACAAACCGTGCAGCCCACACCGGCGGCTTGCTGTCGCGCAGTTCGGCCACGTCAACGCCCTACATAGCCAGCCTGCAAGGTGGCATTGTCGCGCGTAGTGGCATGAAGTTTGAGCGCAATGATCTGCAGCGCGCACTGGAAGCCGAATACAAGGCGCTTGAGGCCGCTCCGGGCGGCCAGCCGGTGAACTGGAATGGCGATGGCGGTAAGGGCCAGGTCGTCGCAGCAGCCCCTTATCAGGTTGGTGGGCAGAATTGCCGCCAGTACACCCACACGCTGACGGCCGAAGGTCGTGAGACAAAGGTGCGTGGCACGGCCTGCCGAAATGCGGATGGTAGCTGGACGCCTTTGACATAAGTCATGGCGTGAGGCTGTTTTCAGCCCCATGAAAGACACGCAGGGTTGCGGCACATTGCCTCAAATTTGCGTTATTGAGGACCTGCTTGTTTCAAATGGGTCTGCCTTCGAGTAATGGGCATTATGTTCTGGATTATAGTTGCCATATTGACGGCTGCTGTGGCTGTCGTCCTCATGTATCCGCTGATGCGCAAGGCTGAACTGCCCGCTGCAACAGAAAGCGGAGAAGTCGCCGTTTACAAGGATCAGATCGCGGAACTGGAACGCGAACGCAAGAGCGGCCTGATCAGCGATTCCGAAGCGGAATATGCCCGGGCGGAAATTGGCCGGCGCCTTTTGGCGGCCGATGCCAAGAAAACCTCCGTATCTGACGCGGCAGCACGAACCCGGAGCAATCACAAATTTGCGTCGGCCTTCGTCACCGTTTTGCTGCCAGCTTTCGGTCTCTGTCTTTACTTGCTGACCGGCAATCCGGAAAAACCGGACATGCCGCTAGAAGCACGTCTTGCAAACCCCGGAAACAACATCGCGCTTCTCGTGGCAAAGGCAGAACGACACCTGGCAGAAAATCCGGAAGATGGCGCCGGCTGGGATATTCTCGCGCCGATCTATTTCCGTACAATGCGTCTGGGTGATGCCGAACTTGCATACCGCAATGCCCTCCGCATTCAGGGTGTCAGCCCCGAACGTCTGATCGGTCTTGGTGAAACCATGGTCGCAGCCAATGACGGCATTGTCACCGAAGATGCGCGCTCGGCCTTTGAAGAAGGCCTGAGCCTTGATGCCACCAATCCGCGTGCCCGTTTTTATGTTGGTCTTGCCTATGAGCAGGCTGGTAAAAAACAGGAGGCACTCGCAGCCTTTGAAGGACTGGTGAAGGATTCCAAGGCAGATTCACCCTGGCTTCCTCTGGTCAATGAACATATCGCCGCATTGAAGCAGGACAACGGACCGACTGTCGACCGGGCGCAAACCCAGACGCCGGCGCAGGGCCAGTCCCAAACGCAGTCCGGCACAGCCCTTGGTAATCCAAGTGCTGAAGATGTCGCCAATGCGCAAAACATGAGTGTCGAGGATCGTCAGGCGATGATCCAGGGCATGGTCGATAGTCTTGATGCGCGTTTGCGCGAAGACCCCGATAATTTCGAGGGTTGGATGCGTCTCGTCAGGTCTTATGCAATGCTCAAAAATCAGGACAAGGCACAGGAAGCATTGAAAAGCGGCCTGCAATCATTCCCGGCGGAAGGCGATCAGGGCAAACAGCTTGTCGCCCTGGCACGGGAACTGGGATTGTCGCTTGAAGGAGTTCAGCAATGACACGCAAACAGAAACGCCTGAGCATTATCGGCGGTGGTGTCAGCTTCATCATTGCGGCTGTGTTTCTGGTCATGTTCGCCTTCGGGCAGGCGGTTGCCTATTTCTATATGCCGTCCGATCTGACCAAAACCACGGTTGAGCCAGGCACCCGTATCCGTCTGGGAGGTGAAAACTCCGTCAAGCGTGGTGAAGGCACCACTGTCAGTTTTGTGGTGACGGATGGGTCGGCAACCGTGCCTGTGTCCTACACCGGCATTTTGCCTGACCTGTTTCGTGAGGGACAAGGCGTGGTGACCGAAGGCGTGTTCGATGCCACAACCCATACATTCATGGCCGATAGTGTTCTGGCCAAGCATGATGAAAATTACATGCCCAAGGAAGTTGCCGATCGCCTGAAAGAGCAGGGGCTATGGCAGCATGGCGGCGAAGAGGCTGCAGCAGGAGCAACGCAATGATTACCGAAATCGGTCACTATTCGCTGGTGCTTGCTCTGGCGGTTGCGCTGATCGTGTCGATCCTGCCGGTCATCGGCGCACGCCGTCAGGATGTCGCGCTGATGGAGATTGGAAGCCTCGGCTCCATCCTGCAGTTCCTGCTGGTTAGCCTGTCCTTTGCCGCGCTGACACGTGCCTATGCCGTGTCGGATTTCTCGGTTGCCAATGTCTACCAGAACTCGCATTCGATGATGCCGATGCTCTACAAGATCACCGGTGTGTGGGGTAACCACGAAGGCTCGATGATGTTGTGGTTGTTGATCATCACCTTCTTCAGCGCGCTGGTTGCCATTTACGGTCGCAACCTACCGGATACGTTGAAAGCCAATGTGCTGTCCGTGCAGGCCTGGATCACGGTTGCTTTCCTGCTGTTCATCCTGCTCACCTCCAACCCGTTTGAGCGGATGGAGCCGGTGCCGGCCGAAGGTCAGGACCTTAACCCGATCCTGCAAGACTTTGGCCTGGCGATCCATCCGCCGCTGCTCTATCTCGGTTATGTCGGCTTTTCCGTGTGTTTTTCCTTCGCCGTCGCAGCCTTGCTGGATGGCCGCATTGATGCCGCCTGGGCGCGCTGGGTGCGTCCATGGACGCTGGCTGCATGGACCTTTCTGACGGCAGGCATATCGATGGGCTCTTACTGGGCCTATTACGAGCTGGGCTGGGGTGGCTGGTGGTTCTGGGACCCGGTCGAAAATGCCTCCTTCATGCCATGGCTGGCTGGCACGGCGCTGCTTCACTCGGCACTGGTCATGGAAAAGCGCGAAGCGCTCAAAATCTGGACCGTGCTTCTTGCCATCATGACCTTCTCGCTGTCATTGCTTGGCACTTTCCTTGTGCGCTCTGGCGTATTGACCTCGGTTCACGCCTTTGCGACAGATCCAAGCCGCGGCATCTTCATCCTTGGCATTCTGACCATTTTTATCGGTGGCGCATTTGCCCTGTTTGCCTGGCGTGCGCCGATGTTGAAAGCCGGCGGCATGTTTGCGCCGATTTCGCGCGAAGGCGCATTGGTTCTCAACAATCTCGTGCTGACCGTTTCGACCGCAACAATCCTGACCGGCACGCTTTATCCGCTGGTTCTGGAAACACTGACCGGTGAGAAGATCTCGGTCGGCGCCCCATTCTTCAATCTGACCTTCGGTCTGTTGATGGTGCCAATCCTCATCATCACGCCATTTGGTCCGCTTCTGGCGTGGAAGCGTGGTGATCTGCTGGGTGCATTCCAGCGGCTTTATGTGGCTGCGTCCCTGTCGGCGCTGGCCGGCCTTGTGTTGTGGTACGTCGAAAATGGCGGCCCTGTTATGGCAGCCCTTGGCATCGCCGCCGGTTTTTTCCTGATCATCGGTGCGCTTGCCGATCTCTGGTACCGTGCAAACTTTGGCAAGCTGGCCTTCGACATCGCATTTCGTCGTCTGAAAGGCTTGCCGCGTTCAGCCTTCGGTACCGCCCTTGCCCATATGGGTCTTGGTATCACGGTTCTCGGTATCGTCATCGTCACCACCTATGAAACGGAACATGTGCTGGAAATGAAGCCGGGTATGACCACGGAAGCTGGTGGTTACACGCTGGTGTTCGACGGTGTCCGCAGTGCGGTCGGTCCCAACTTCACTGAGGACCGTGGCCACTTCAACATCATGAAGGGTGGCGTCATGGTGGCCGATGTGTGGTCGTCCAAACGACTCTACACGGCGCGGCGCATGCCAACCACGGAGGCTGGCATCTCTACCTTCTGGCTCAGCCAGCTCTATGTATCGTTGGGTGATCCGACAGAAGACGGTGGCATTGTCGTTCGTGTCTGGTGGAAACCCTTCATCCTCTGCATCTGGGGCGGTACGTTGTTCATGATGGCGGGCGGTTTCATTTCGCTCAGTGACAGAAGGTTGCGTGTCGGTGCACCGACCCGAAAAGCAAAGCCTGCGAAGGCTCCCACGCTGGAGGCCGCCGAATGATGCGCAGTATTGTTCTGGCCGTCCTGTTGCTGTTTTCCACCCTTCCGGCCATGGCCGTTCTGCCTGATGAGGTGTTGAGCGATCCGGTGTTGGAAGAGCGCGCACGCAATCTTTCCGCCCAGTTGCGCTGCATGGTCTGCCAGAATCAGTCGATAGACGATTCCAATGCCGAGCTTGCCCGCGATTTGCGCGTGCTGGTGCGCGAACGGCTGGTAGATGGCGACAGCGATCAGGATGTGATTGCCTATGTCGTGTCCCGTTACGGCGAATTCGTGCTGTTGAAACCCCGTTTCAGCACGCGGACATTGTTGTTGTGGGGCGCGCCTATTTTGTTGACACTCGCCGGAATTACATCGCTGCTGGTCTTTGCCAGACGCCGTAACACCTTGCCGGCACAGCAGAAATTGTCGTCAGAAGAAGAAGCGAAAATCCGCTCCTTGCTGGCAAAGCAGGACTAAAACGCGGTTGTAAAAACCGTCTTTTCGCAACATTACCGATTTTTCATGCGGCAGACACCTGATTGTAAGGTGAGAGGTCCTATATCTTCATCATCCACCGCTTCCCGCTCAGGGCTCCAGTTTGAATGATGAAAGAGGTACCACCATGCTGAAGAATTTAACCGGACGCATTTTCGCAAAAAACGCACTTAAGACGTCAACTGTTGCTGGCCTGGCTGCTGTTATGCTGGCCGCCGGTTTGCCGCTGCATGTCAGCCAGTCGCTTGCTGCGCCTGTTGAGGTGAATGCACCGCAGGTGGCAAGCTTTGCCAATGTCGTGGACGCCGTCTCTCCAGCCGTTGTTTCCGTGCGCGTACAGACCAATGTCCAAGCCGCTGCCGATGACAACAGTAACTTTTCCTTCAATTTCGGCGGTCGTGGTCTTGACCAGCTTCCGGACGATCACCCGTTGAAGCGTTTCTTCCGCGAGTTTGGCGGCCCAATGCCAGGTGACCGTGATCATGCGGACCGTGGCCCGAACCGTCGTGGCCCAGGCAAGGGTGCCTTGCGTCCAACCTCACAGGGTTCCGGTTTCTTCATCTCTGAAGATGGTTACATCGTCACCAACAACCACGTTGTCGATGATGGTGCAGCCTTCACGGTCGTGATGAATGACGGTACCGAATATGACGCCAAGCTGGTTGGCAAGGACAGCAGAACCGATCTGGCCGTGTTGAAGGTCGATGTGAACCGCAAGTTCACCTACGTGCAATTTGCGGATGACAGCAAGGTTCGCGTCGGTGATTGGGTGGTTGCCGTTGGTAACCCGTTTGGTCTTGGCGGCACGGTAACCTCGGGTATCATTTCGGCGCGTGGTCGCGATATCGGATCTGGCCCCTACGACGATTACCTGCAGATCGACGCTGCCGTGAACCGTGGCAACTCCGGTGGCCCGGCCTTCAACCTCAATGGTGAAGTGGTCGGTATCAACACCGCCATCTTCTCGCCATCCGGCGGCAACGTCGGCATTGCCTTCGCAATCCCGGCAGCAGTTGCCAAGGATGTCGTTGCCGACCTGATGAAGGATGGCAAGGTAGAACGCGGTTGGCTTGGTGTTCAGATCCAGCCGGTCAGCAAGGATATTGCGGAATCGCTTGGCCTGTCCGAAGCAAGCGGTGCGCTGGTTGTTGCACCACAGGCCGGTTCGCCGGGTGACAAGGCCGGTATCAAGCAGGGTGACATCATCACTGCGGTCAACGGCGACACCATCAAGGATGCCCGTGACCTGTCGCGCAAGATTGGCGCCATGCCGCCAGGCACCAAGGTGGAAATCTCGCTGTGGCGTGATGGCAAATCTCAACCAGTCACGGTGACGCTTGGGGACCTTTCCAGCGATGATGCTGCTACGTCCACGCCAACCACCTCGCAGAACGAGGAGCAGCCGTCCACTGAAAAGGCACTTGCAAGCCTCGGTGTCACCGTTGCGCCTTCGGATGACGGCAAGGGTCTGAGCATTACGGATGTTGATCCGGATTCGGACGCAGCCGCGCGTGGCCTCAAGACAGGTGAGAAGATCACCTCCGTCAACAACCAGCAGGTTGGCTCGGCGGCCGATGTGGAAAAAATCCTCGAGCAGGCCAAGAAAGACGGCCGCTCAAAGGCTCTGTTCCAGATCCAGACTGAAAACGGCAGCCGTTTCGTCGCTCTCGACATCGACGCCGGTTAAGCCCCATCGAACCTGTGCCGGGGCGCTTAATGCCCCGGCACATATTTTTTGAGGAGGTTTCTTATGGATATCAAGCTTCAGGAAGCCGCAGCCTCGTCTGTTTCCGGTTGTGCCCAAAAGGTTGACGGCGCTAATGTGCCGCACATGAAGATTCTTGTTATTGAAGACGACCTTGAGGCTGCGGCCTACATGACAAAGGCATTCCGGGAAACCGGAATAGTCGCCGATCACGCCAGCGATGGCGAGAGCGGTCTGTTTATGGGGTGTGAGAATACCTACGACGTGATGGTCATTGATCGCATGTTGCCGCGCCGTGATGGCCTTTCGGTCATCAGCGAGTTGCGCCGTCGTGGCATTGAGACCCCGGTTCTCATTCTGTCGGCCCTTGGCCAGGTCGATGACCGCGTCACGGGCCTGCGGGCTGGTGGCGACGACTACCTGCCAAAGCCCTATGCGTTCAGTGAGCTCTTGGCCCGTATCGAGGTGCTCGGCCGCCGCAAGGGCAAGCCGGAGCAGGACATGGTCTACCGGGTCGGTGATCTGGAACTGGATCGCCTGTCCCATGATGTTCGCCGAAACGGCAAGGAAATCCTGTTGCAGCCACGCGAATTCCGCTTGCTTGAGTATCTCATGAAAAATGCCGGACAAGTGGTAACCAGAACCATGCTTCTTGAAAACGTCTGGGACTATCATTTCGATCCGCAGACCAACGTGATTGATGTGCATGTGTCACGGCTGCGCTCCAAGATCGAAAAGGACTTTGAAAAGCCCTTGCTGAAAACGATCCGCGGCGCGGGTTACATGATCAAAGACGAGGGGTAAGCCCGCATTATGGCTGGTTTCCGGCTTCTACAGCGTTCGACGGCAGTTCGTCTTTCCGCACTCTACATTCTGCTTGTTGCCTTATGCGCGGCATTTCTCGTCTTCTACGTGACAGCCTTGTCCGAGCGTCTGCTGAATCAGCAGACGCGGGACTCGCTTGTGCAGGAAGTGCTGGAGGTCCAGCGTTCCTATGAACGTGGCGGCATCAACCCCATGCTGCGCATGCTGGAACGACGCGCCCGCCAGCCCGGTGCCAATCTCTATGTCATTGCCGGGCCGAATGGTGAAATACTGGCCGGCAACGTTGCCTCGGTACAGCCTGGTATCTTCGACAAGGAAGGCTGGACCGGTTTTCCGTTCCGATACCAGCGTTATTCGGAAAGTGGCGAAGGCGTCAGACATCTCGCCGCAGGCCATGTTTTCTTCCTGGACAACGGACTGCGTATCCTGATCGGTCGAGATCTGGGCGAGCCGACCAAGCTGCGCCTGCTGGTTCGCAACGCACTGATGGTTGCTCTGGCCATCATGGGCATTGGTGCGCTTGTCATCTGGTTTGCAATTGGTCGTAATGCACTGAAGCGTATCGACCGCATGTCTGCGGCTAGCAAAAAAATCATGGCTGGTGACCTCTCGCAGCGTCTGCCGGAAGGGCGTTCGGGCGATGAATTCGACCGCCTGTCCAGTTCGCTCAACGCCATGCTCGGCCGTATCGAAAAACTCAATGAGGGCCTGCGCCAGGTCTCTGACAACATAGCCCATGACCTCAAAACGCCGCTGACCCGGTTGCGTAACAAGGCCGCGGACGCCTTGGGCAGCCATGACGAAGATACGCGCAAGATTGCACTCGAAGGCATTATTGCCGAATCGGATCAGTTGATCCGGACCTTCAATGCGCTGCTGATGATTTCTCGCGTCGAGGCTGGCTCCATTGCAGCTGAAATGACGGAAGTGGATATTTCGGCCATCGCCGCTGACAGCGCCGAACTTTACGAGCCTGTGGCGGAAGAGGCGGGGCTGTCTTTCCTTGTCGAGGTTGAACAGGGCATCAAGCTGCATGGCAATCGTGAACTGATCGGCCAGGCTTTGACCAACCTCATTGATAACGCCATCAAATACTCCTCGGAGAGCGAAGGCGAAAAGCGCATTCGCGTGACCTTGACACGCAAGGACCAGAAGATTGTTCTGTCCGTTTGCGATGATGGCCCCGGTGTGCCTGAAGATAAACGCAGCGAAGTCATCAAGCGTTTTGTGCGACTGGATGAAAGCCGCTCGAAGCCGGGTACCGGCCTTGGCTTGTCGCTTGTTGAAGCGGTTATGGAGTTGCATGGCGGCCGGTTGGAGCTTTCCGACACCAACCCGCTCAACACCGCGTGTCCGGGCCTGACGGTGTCGATGGTCTTTCCCGTTTCAAATTAGACCGGAAAAGCTCTAAGCTCCCGAAATTGAACGGTACGCGCCGATTCCCCTTCAAAGGGAAAACGGCTTAGAATGTATCGACAAGGGAGAGAGACATTGCTGCAGGACAAGATCGCGCAGAGCCGTTTGGACAGCGTCGCGGCGGATATCATTCGCCCCTATACGCAAACGGAGCTGAAATCCGTCCTTTCGATTTTGAAGGATATCGCTAGAAACGAACCGGCCGTTGCTGTTTTGATGGCACAGGACAGCCCGCTCAAGGACTTCATTGCCAATGCTTTCACCCTGTCGCCCTATCTGCGCGACATGGCAACCATGGATGAAGGCCTGCTGACTTTGGCAATCAGTGAACCGCTGGACGCCACGTTGCACAAGCTGGTCGCGGATGCCCGCAATTGCTGGCGTGCGGATGAGGAAGGGACTTTCCCAAGCGAGAGCGATGTGATGACACGGTTGCGTGTTGCCAAACGTCGCTTGTCCTTCATCGTGGCCCTTGCCGATCTCGCCCGCATCTATACCGCCCGTGATACGGTGCGCTGGTTAAGCGACATGGCAGACGCTGCCCTGTCTGCTGCAATCGATTTTCTGCTGCTGTCGGCCCATCAGGCCGGCAAGCTGGTTCTTGTCGATCCTTCCACCCCGTCAGACAAATCTGGACTTGTGGTGCTTGGCATGGGCAAGCTTGGCGCGCGTGAACTCAACTACTCCTCCGATATTGACGCTGTGGTGTTTTTCGAACCGTCGGCTGGCATCGTGCCCGATCCGCTGGAGGCAACGGAAACTTTCGGGCGTTTGATGCGCCGCCTGATCCGTATCATGCAGGAGCGTACGGGCGACGGTTATGTCTTCCGCACCGATCTGCGTCTGCGACCTGATCCCGGCTCAACACCGCTCGCCATACCAGTCGAGGCAGCTCTGCTCTATTACGAGGGCAGGGGACAAAACTGGGAACGTGCGGCCTATATAAAGGCGCGGCCGGTGGCCGGTGATTTGAAAGCCGGCGAAAGCTTCCTGCGCGAGCTGACACCTTTCGTGTTCCGCAAATATCTCGACTACGCGGCAATTGCTGACATTCATTCGATCAAGCGACAGATCCATGCCCATAAAGGCCATGGTGCCATCGCCGTCAAAGGCCATAACGTCAAGCTGGGGCGCGGCGGCATCCGTGAAATCGAGTTCTTTGCGCAGACCCAGCAGCTGATTGCCGGTGGCCGTATGCCTGCGCTGCGGGTGCCTGCCACAGAGCCGGCATTGAACGAGCTGACCACGGCGAAATGGATCGATGCGACCACCCGCGACGATTTGATCGATGCCTACTGGTTCCTGAGAGAAATCGAACACCGGATCCAGATGGTCCGTGATGAGCAACTGCACACGCTGCCGGATAGTGAGGCGGAGTTGAAGCGTATTGCCTTCATGTTCGGCTTCGCAGACACCAAGACATTCTCCAGCCGTCTGGAGGAGGTGCTGCGTCGGGTTGAAAAACAATATTCGGAACTGTTCGAACAGGAAACACGCCTGTCTGTCGGTTCCGGAAATCTGGTATTCACCGGCCAGAAAGATGACCCCGACACGTTGCAGACTTTGAGCAAGCTTGGTTTTGAGCGCCCGCAGGATATTTCGCGGGTCATCCGCACCTGGCACAATGGGCGTTACCGCTCCACCCAGTCGGTTGAGGCTCGTGAACGCTTGACCGAACTGACACCGCAATTGCTGAAAGCATTTGGGGAAAGCAAACGTGCCGATGAAGCGCTGCTGCGCTTTGACAATTTCCTCTCTGGCCTTCCCGCTGGCATCCAGCTTTTTTCGCTGCTTGGCAACAATCCCGCTCTGTTGTCCCTGCTGGTGACGATCATGTCGTCTGCGCCCAGACTGGCAGATATCATTGCCTCAAGGCCGCATGTGTTTGACGGTATGCTCGATCCGGGCCTGATGAATGATATTCCGACCCGCGAATATCTGGCGGGCCGCATGGCCGGCTTTCTGGCGCCAGCACAGCATTACGAGGACATCCTCGACCGGTTGCGTATCTTTGCCGCTGAACAGCGCTTCCTGATTGGTGTGCGGTTGCTGACAGGTGCCATCAGAGGCGAGATGGCGGCACGGGCTTTCACCCACCTTGCCGATCTGGTGATCGAGGCGTCGCTTAATGCGGTGCTGGAACAGATCAAGCAGGCGCATGGCCAGTTCCCCGGCGGGCGCGTGGCAGTGCTGGGCATGGGCAAGCTTGGCAGTTTTGAACTGACCGCCGGCTCCGATGTCGATCTCATCCTGCTTTATGATTACGACGACAGTGCAACCGCATCGGACGGCGAAAAGCCGCTGGACGCCGTGCGCTACTTCACCCGCGTCACGCAGCGTCTGATTGCGGCTCTGTCGGCACCCACTGCAGAGGGCGTGCTTTACGAGGTCGATATGCGGCTTCGCCCATCTGGCAACAAGGGTCCTGTGGCAACACGCCTTGCCGCTTTCGAGAAATACCAGCGCGAAGAAGCCTGGACTTGGGAACATATGGCGCTGTCGCGCGCCCGGCCGCTTTGCGGTGATCCAAGCCTGAGGCTCGATGCTACAACCATCATCCGCTCGGTCCTGTCGGAAAAACGCGAGATCAGCAAGATTGCAGCCGACGTCAAGGAAATGCGTGGCCTGATCGAACAGGAAAAACCACCAGCCGATATCTGGGATCTGAAACTTATTCCTGGCGGGTTGATCGATTTGGAATTCATGGCGCAGTTTCTGATGCTGGTCACGGTGACCAAGTGCAAGGAGCTGCCAACGCTTGGTCAGAGCACGCTCGACGTGCTGGAGGGCCAAGGCGAGGGCACAATCGATCCATCGGCCTATGAGGACTGCCTGAAAGCCATGCGTTTGTGGACGTCGCTCTCCCAGATCATCCGCCTGTGTATCGACACCGGTTTCGAACCGAAAGATGCGCCTGCCGGTCTGATCGATCTCGTCTGCCGTGCAGGGGAATGCCCCGACATCGGCACGCTTGAAGGTGAAGTCAAACGGTTGTCCAAAACCGTTCGCAAGACCTTCAATGCAATGGTGAAGAACGGCGGCTGATCCGCCGCCAAGGGACGGAAGGGGATCAGCGCATCAGTGCAGCAGGCATCCCCGTGGCTGAACATGGGGAATGATCAGCGTCACGACCGTTCCCTTGCCCTCGCAGGAGCGGATTTTCATCGTGCCGCCATGCAGGTGAACCAGGGAGCGGGAAATTGCCAGTCCAAGGCCTGAACCACCCTTGCTTTTCGCGTACTGGCTTTGAACCTGTTCAAACGGCTGGCCGATCTTGTGCAGTGAGTTGGTTGGAATGCCGATGCCGGTGTCGGCAATCGTCAGCATCAGAGCACCCTGGTGCACATGGGTTCGCAGGGCGATCTTACCGCCTTCTTCAGTAAACTTCACGGCGTTGGACAGAAGGTTGAGGAAAATCTGCTTCATGGCGCGGCGGTCGCCGGTCATGGTCAGGCCGGTGCAGATGCGTTGTTCAATCGAAATGCTCTTCTGCTCGGCCTGAATGGAGGTCAGGCGCAGCGCCTCATCGATCAGCGGAGCAAGGTCGACATTTTCCGGGTTGATCCGCATGTGGCCGGCTTCGATTTTCGACATGTCGAGAATATCATTGATGACGTTCAGCAGATGTTTGCCACTGTCGTAAATGTCATGCGAATATTCCTGATATTTCGGTGAGCCGACCGGGCCGAACATCTCATTCATCAGAATTTCCGAGAAACCGAGAATGGCGTTCAACGGCGTGCGCAACTCGTGGCTCATATTGGCCAGAAACTCTGACTTGGCCTTGTTGGCAGCCTCGGCCCGCTCTTTTTCCGCTAGGTAATTGGTATTGGCCAGCGACAGTTCGGATTTCTGACGTTCAAGCGTGTGTCGGGAGGCTGAAAGATCACCGATCGTTGCCATCAAGCGTTTTTCTGAATCGCGCAACCGTTCCTGATGGCGCTTGAGAAGGGTAATGTCCGTACCAACTGAAACGAGGCCGCCGTCGCGGGTGCGCCGTTCGTTGATCTGCAGCCAGCGTTCATCGGCAAGCTGCACTTCGGTGGTGCGCGACAAGCCGGACTTGTCGCCATCGGCAATACGGCGCTCGACAACCGGGCGTGCCGCCGCAGAATTGACTGCTGAGCGTTCAGTCCCGGGAATGAGCACGCTGTCTGGCAAACCATAGGCCTGTTGGAAGTGGGCGTTGCACATCACCAGACGGTCATTTTTGTCCCAGAGAACAAAGGCTTCCGACGTACATTCAATAGCATCGGCAAGACGCTGGTCGGCCTCGGCGTAACGTTGTGCAAGACGATGCTGTTCGGTGACGTCCATGGCGATACCGATTACATGGGTGCGACCGGTTGCCGTGCGGATAACCTGCGCACGAGCGCGCATCCACACATAATGGCCCTTGGCATGTCTGATGCGAAAAATCTGGTCGATCTGGTTCAGTTCGTGGCCAGCAACCGCACGGGCAAGCGCGTAGAGATTTCCATCCTGCGGGTGCATCATGCGGGCCACGTCGCTAAACGAAAGCGGTTTGTTGCGCGGTGGCAGGCCCAGCATTTCGTAAAGGGAGCTGGACCAGAACATGCGGCGGTTGGCGAGATCGAAATCCCAAAGACCGCAGCGCCCACGTGAAAGGGCGGTATCGACGCGCAGGTTCGATTCCAGAAAGATTTCGTCGGCTTCACGCGCCCGTTTGACCTGCATGTAATAGGCGTAAAGAATGACGATGAGGATTGAGGAAATGCCGGCGAACAAAGTGACGTTCATGGCAATTTCTTGCCGCCAGAACGACCGTATGGTCTCCAGCGAGCGGGCCGCGATCACCATGCCGCCATCGGTGCCGATCGGCATCATCGTCGCGTAATGCGGCGTGCCGTCGATATTGGTCTCGATTGTGCCGGGTGCGCCTGCAAAGCGGCGCACGATTGCAATTTCCGGCAGAAGATTGGTCAGGCTGGTGCCGATATAGATCGACGAACCAACGCTTGAGGTCGCAAAAACCTTGCCTGAGGCATCGGACAGCAGAATGAAGGTGTCGTCGCCAAGGCTACCGGCGGGGAAGGCAGCGGCGAGTTTCTTTTCGGCGTCCTGACGGGCGGGCAGGGAAAGGTCGGCTAGATTTTCGGACAGGACGGACCGTGCCGCAATCGAGGTCAGCGCCGTGGACTGTCTCGCCGCATCATCCATGCGGTTATATTCCGCCATGATGCCAAACGTGCGTGCCGCGGCAACCACCACCAGAAAGGCCGTGATGAGAATGGGGATGAGACGCTTGAGCGTTGTTTCCAACTGCGGCATCTGACGTGGCGAGCCGTGAACCAGCCCTATCAGATTGCTTGATAGCTGCTCGCTCCAGACTGAAAAATCAGAAAATTTGGCATACGGTCGCTCATCGCCCGCAGTTGCCCGCCGCACGTTGGTCATTGTCCCGCCTTGATGTCCCTCAATTACAGCGCCGCGCCATTCATGTCGCAAAAAAGGACGCTGTTACAATTTGAAAAGCCGCATGGCCCACTCTTAAGACCTGTTCAGATCCCCAGGTCCATGCGCTGATCCAAAGCACCGCCGCTCGAATCTACCCTAATGAATCAAAGGCTTTGTGTGTTGTCCAGAGGCTTTGGTTAAAAGAGTATTAACCCTTTGAACCGACTCAAGGTTTTTTATTTTGCTCTCGGGCGGGCCTCGATATGCCCTTTTCAAACAAAAAAGGCTGGAGAAGCTCCAGCCTTTTTTGCAAAAGAACGCTCAATCAGCCTTTGAGAGTTCTCTCAACAATATCCCTGACATCTGTGGAAAGTGCAGGGGCATGTTCGATCTTCATCAGCGCAGAACGCGCCTTTTCTGCCCGGCCGGGCTCAAGAGACCGCCAGGAGCGCATGCATGTCAAAATACGTGCGGCAAGCTGCGGGTTCTTCTTGTCGATGCTGATGATCTGCTCGGCAAGGAAAGCATAGGCTTCGCCATCCGGACGGTTGAAACCGGTCGGGTTGGCAAAGGCAAAATTGCCTACCAGTGACCGGACGCGGTTCGGGTTGCCGGCAATGAAGTGCTTGGATTGCATGAGGGTCTTGACGCGCTCCAGCGCATCATGACCGGGAATGGTTGCCTGAATGGCAAACCACTTGTCCATAACGAGCGCATTGCTGGCAAAGCGGGTTTCAAAGCTCGCCAGGGCCTCTGCCGTTTCCGGAGCCGAAGGGAAACGATGGGCAAGAATGGTCAGCGCATGGGCAAGATCTGTCATATTGCTGGCAGTCTTGAAGGCGTCTGCTGGTCTTGCCGGGTCTTTTTCGGCATAGGACAGATAGAGCAGGGCGCTGTTGCGCAGGGCGCGACGTCCGGCACTGGCCGCATCCGGTGTAAACTCACCGTCGGTGCGCATCGTGTCGGCCAGTCTGGAGAAGGTTTCCAGTCCACCCTTGGCAATGATGCCAAGAACCACAGTGCGCGCCTTGTGAATGGCGTCTGGATCATTGTCCCTGCCCAGTTCGCGAGCAATGTCGGATTCGCTTGGCAGCGCCAGCGCCTGTGCGCGGAACGCAGGCTCCAGACTGTCGTCGGAGGCGATTTCAAGCAGGGCGGTAATCAGGTCGGGCGCAAAGCTCACCTCTTTGCCCTGTTTGACCGAAGCGACCGCTTCAATCAGGCTCGGTAAGGCCAGATCGGTGATTGCCTGCCAGCGCGAGAACAGATCAGTCTCATTGCGGGCAATATGCACGAGGTCCGCCGGCGTCTGTACGAAATGCAGATTGATCGGCGCGGAAAAACTGCGGTTGAGCGATACCACCGGACGCGACGAAATGCCGGAGAACACGAATGTCTGGCTGCGTTGCGTCAGGTGAATGACGCCATTGGTGAACTCGCCACCGTCAACGCCTGTTGGCTCGGCAATCTGGCCGTTATCAAGCAGAAGTGCGGTGCTGAGCGGAATATGCATCGGCTCCTTGTTCTGCTGGCCAGGCGTTGGCGGAACGGTCTGTTCAAGCGACAGCGAGAATGTCTGCGCGGCTGCATCATAGGATCCGGAAACGCTGACAAGCGGCGTGCCGGCCTGACGGTACCATAGCGAAAACTGCGTCAGGTCACGTCCGCTCGCATCTTCGAAACATTTGACGAAGTCTTCAACGGTCGCTGCGTCACCATCGTGGCGCTCGAAATACAGGTCCATGCCCTTCTTGAAACCATCCTGGCCAAGCAGGGTGGCGATCATGCGGGTGACTTCAGAGCCTTTTTCGTAAACAGTTGTCGTGTAGAAGTTGTTGATCTCCCTGTATTTTTCAGGGCGAACGGAGTGGGCAAGCGGGCCACCATCCTCAGGAAACTGTTCCGCCTTCAGGTGGCGCACTTCGGCAATGCGCTTGACCGGGCGTGACCGCATGTCCGCGGAAAATTCATGATCGCGGTAAACCGTCAGGCCTTCTTTCAGGCACAACTGGAACCAGTCGCGGCAGGTAATGCGGTTGCCGGTCCAGTTGTGGAAATATTCATGTGCGATGATGGCTTCGATATTGGCGTAGTCGGCGTCGGTCGCGGTTTCCGGGTCGGCCAGAACATATTTGTCGTTGAATATGTTGAGACCCTTGTTCTCCATCGCGCCCATGTTGAAGTCCGACACGGCAACAATCATGAAGATGTCGAGATCATATTCGCGGCCAAAACGCTCTTCATCCCATTTCATGGAACGCTTGAGGGCATCCATGGCATAGGTGGCACGCGATTCCTTGCCGTGTTCGACATAAATCTTCAGGGCAACGTCGCGGCCGGACATGGTGGTAAAAGTATCTTCGACAACGCCGAGATCACCGGCCACCAGCGCAAACAGGTAACTTGGCTTGGGATGCGGGTCGAACCATGCTGCGAAATGACGGCCCTCATCATAATTGCCGCCACCAAGGAAATTGCCGTTCGATAGCAGCAGAGGATTACCCTCTTTCTGCGAAATGATGGTGATGGTGTAAGGGGCAAGAACGTCAGGGCGGTCCGGGAAATAGGTAATACGACGGAAACCTTCAGCCTCGCACTGGGTGCAATAGATACCACTGGTGCGGTAGAGGCCCATCAACTGCGTATTGGAGGTCGGATTGATGTAGTTGGTAACGCAGATTTCAAATGGCGCCGTTTCCGGCAAATCGCGGATCGTCAGGCTTTCTGGCGTCGCGTCATATTGGGCTGCGGGAATGTCGATCTGGTCGAGCAGCAGCCCAGACAAGATAAGTTCGTCACCATCCAGAACCAGTGGCGCCTTGGCATCGACACCCTCCCGACGGTGAAAAATAAGTCGCGCTTCGACTTTTGTATTTTCTGGGTCGAGTTCGAAGGTGAGATCCACCCGTTCCAAAACGAAATCGGTTGGGCGGTAATCTGCCAGGTGAACGATCTGGCCCGTGTCTGTTCGCATGACTATTCCTGAATGAACTTTTGTCTGCCGCTACCCGGACATCATGGAACATGTGGTCCGAATGTAAAATGAATTGTAGTGCTCACATTCATGTGAAAAACGAAAAACATGATGTCTTTCGTGGTGGCTGCCAGACGATTTGTTCATGGAAAAACCGTGAATGTGCCTCGCATTGGCACATATTCACATCAAATGTTGAACGATTACTGAAATTATATCTTTGTCCGAATAATAATTTGTCAAATCTATATCGGACAGTAAATCGAAGACGCGTGCTGTCGCAGCGTGAAGTTTTCACAAGATGTAGTTCTGCAATCTGTCTTTGATCTCTTTGGCTTGCAAGCTGAGGGGCTCTGTTGCCGGAATGCCAGGCAGCCCCAAAATTCACGCCTATTCATGGTTCGATAACAGGTTTTGATGAAAGTGCGACTCAATATCGTCTATAGATAATTCAGTTTTCGTGCTTCGCCGTCTCGTCTTGCCCCGATAGCGCGTTTTTTTCAGATATCTTGAGTGCAATTCCGATGAGCCTGGCAGCATCCAATCCTATTCGCGGTATCAGCTTCAAGATTTTATCGGTGATGCTGTTTTTGATGATGCAGACCTGCATCAAGTCGGCAGGTGCCGATATTCCGGCGGGTCAGATCACCTTTTTCCGGTCGGCTTTCGCGCTGGTGCCAATCCTGATCTATCTTGCCTGGCTGAAAGACCTGCCGGGCGCCTTTTATACCCGCAACCCCTTGGGTCACGTCAAACGCGGTGTCCTCGGTATCTTGTCTATGGCCTGTGGTTTTTACGGCCTTGTGCACCTTCCAATGCCGGATGCCATTGCGCTTGGTTATGCCTCGCCACTGATGGCAGTTATATTTGCCGCTCTCGTGCTGCGCGAAACCGTTCGTGTCTATCGTTGGACCGCGGTGTTTTTTGGCATGGTCGGCGTCATCGTCATCCTGTTTCCCAAGCTGACTTTGTTGCGTGAAGGCGGATTTGGCAGCAGTGAAGGCATGGGTGCGCTGTCGGTCATGATGGCTGCGGTCCTTGCAGGTTTGGCGATGATCCAGGTGCGCCAGCTGGTTGCCAGTGAAAAGACCGCAACCATCGTCGTTTATTTCTCGATCACCGGTGCCGTCTTGTCGCTTCTCAGCCTGCCCTTTGGCTGGGTCTCCTTGAACCTTGTTGATACGCTGTTGCTGATTGCCTGTGGCATCTTTGGTGGCGTGGCGCAGCTGTTCCTCACCGAAAGTTATCGTCACGCCGAGGTGTCGACCATTGCGCCCTTCGAATACAGCTCGATCATCATTGGTATCGGCATATCCTACGTGATGTTCGGGGATGTCCCGACCCTTACCATGCTGGTGGGAACGGCCATTGTCGTCTCAGCGGGCATCTTCATCATATACCGCGAACATCAGCTCGGCCTTAGCCGCAAGGCGAGCAAAAAAGCCTCCACACCTCAGGGCTGATTTTGCCCGCAAATGTGGCTGGTTGTAACATTACTGTCTATTACACCTGATACCCGTTGTCCTTATGGTTGAAATTTAGTTAAATAACAATTTCAAGGGTAATGCAGCTTTTGCTAATGCTGGTTTTATAGCTTGGCAGAGGTGGGAAATGGGGTTGAGCGTAACACGGCTAAAGGCTCGCTTGTAAGGCGATGGCTTTATCAAGTGCGCTCATTGTGGTGATGCGTACTTCATTCAGTAACGTTGTTGGAATTGCCTGGGTTTGTGATGTCGGGAGGGTATCTTGAGAAGATATACGCCTGACGAACTTGTACAACATCCCGCATTCATCCATGGCTTAAGTGATCTCGCCCGAACCCTGCGCGCCGTATTTGCCGAAGGGCCACGTCTGGCCAAGATGCTGGCCGCCCATCAACGTTGGCTGCTCAGCCAGGGTGGCATGGCGCTCCATCTGGAAAATGGCGAAGAGGGGCTCACCATCGCCTCGCTGCGCGGCCTGATCACCCCCCATGGCATCGCAAGCCGCAACACAGTTCAGAACTTTCTCGAACAGCTTGAAATCTATCGTTTCATTGAAGTGATCGGTAAAAACGGTCGTTATTATCCGCGCCGTTACCGTGCCACCGAAGCCAGCGAAAGTGCAATGTTTCGCTGGTATGCCAGCAATCTCATGGTCATTGACGGGCTGGATGGTGGCATGCGCGTGCAGCAGTTGATTAGCCAGCCGGACTTGTTTCGCTTGTCGCATCCGACCGCCATCCGCAATTGCATCGAGTCGCGAGAATGGCGAGAGCCGCCCGAAAGCGTCGCATTGTTCTTGTGGACAGAGGGGGGTGGGCTGGTGGTTGACGACTTCATCGCCCGGCTGAAAATGGCTGATATCACCCAGGACCGGATCAATGTCGGTTACGTCAACATTCCTGAACTGGCGAGCGAGTTCATGATGTCGCGCACGCATTTTCAGCGGATGATGCGCAAAGCCATGGACGCCCGTTTGATCGGCTGGACCGATGAAACGCCACGTGCCGGGCTATGGTTGTCGCGGAAATTCCTTGAAGATTATGCCGCCTGGCAGGCGGTGAAGATGGCGCATGTTAACAACGCCTTTGTCGAAGCTGTGGAAAAGCATGGTGTTGAGCAGGCGGTCACGGACAAGGCTTGCCGGTCATGAGGCAGCTTGCCAGTTGTGGCAAGTTGCTGGCGGCGACAATGCCGACCGTCCCTGAATCATTTCAAACATTGACAGGTTGAACAGGACCCAAAAACCAAAAGAGCGTCTTTCTGTCGAAAAACGCTCACGGTACCGCAATTTTAAAACATGGACGCTGGTCGATCAGCGAGCACGAAAATCCGCAAAAACTTGCGAAGGGCGCGTTACACCATGCTGTACAGCATAGGCACGTGCGGTAATCTGTTCGTTCGTTGCCGAACCGAAACGGTGGTATCCCTGGCTGGAGCGGGGGCCAACCCCTGCGAGCCTGAGAGTTTCAAAACCGGAGTGAACCGGACGAAAGCGAGTGGTCATAGCCTTGGTTCCTTAAACCTTTTCCTCCCAAGACATGGGTTGCTTATGACAGCGGGCTCAGGATTCGGCAATCAGGGTAAATGCGGCGCTGTTATGCGTTAACCGCATGGCTATTTTCATAAAACATTTACAATGGTCAAAAACCAAGCATTCATATTTGAACGAGACGGGCTCTAAATGACTGTAAATCCTGCCATGCCAATGACTTACTGGCGGGAGCATTCAATAATTCCTGCGGATGAAGGCTTGCAAGGGCCGGAATAATCGCCCCATTCACCGGCACGTCGCGCCATTGCCCGCGCATCGTGTGAATGGTTCCGGTGCCACCAAAGAAGAATCTGGCGGTAACGTTGCCCAAAAGCAACAGTAACTTCGGCTCAAACAATGCGATCTGCCGTTCAATGAAAGGGCGGCAAATGTTCATTTCCGGTCCCGATGGGGCACGGTTGCCCGGCGGGCGCCACGGCACGGTATTGGCCAGTGCGATCTGTTTGCGATCGAGATCGATGGCAGCCAGCATTCGGTCGAGCAACATGCCTGCCTTGCCAGAGAAGGGCAGGCCCTCCCGGTCATCATCGGCGTCCGGCATCGGGCCAATGATCATCACCTTCGAGCCGGGGTCACCCGCGGCAAACACGGTATTGCGTGCACCATTTTTCAGGTTGCAGCCATTAAAGGCCTCAAGCGCGACCTTCAGCTCATCAAGCGAACGGGCACTTTCGGCCGCAAATTTGGCAGCAGCAACCGCCTGCTCATCTGGCACCGCAACATTGGGCATGATCGGGGTAGCAGCCGGTCTGGCCGCTGCCGCAGATTGTCTGCCGGCATCACGCCCGCCGGCCGACTGGCCTGAACGGGCAGGGTCGGCTT
>NZ_DAMDBP010000014.1:104279-121661 GCF_032092815.1 Agrobacterium sp.
CCTGTTGTTTTGCGCGGCTTGCCTCAAATTCCGCAAAGCGGTCTATCGCCGTATCTTCCAGCAGCCACTCGACACCGGCATCTGCATGGAAATGCAAAAGCGCAGCAAGTTCGGCTGAGGAGAGGTCGTTTACGGATATCATGGCTTTAGCATAATGATCTGTCAGCGCAGATCAAAGCAAAAAGCGTCACTGCTTACGCCGTCCAACGCTCAATGTCTCCGCTTTCGCCAATCATCGCCAGACCATGGGCAATCGATAGCAATTCGCCACCGCTTTCAATCTTGTCGGCGTCGAAACGCTGGGTGAAGATTTTACGCACGGCTGGCACGAAGGATGTGCCGCCGGTCAAAAACACCTTGTCGATGCTGCCGGCATCGGTGTTTGTCTTGGTCAGCACTTCATCCAGCGCATCTTCGATCTTGGACAGGTCTTCCGAAATCCAGGTGTCGAAATCGGCGCGGCGCACGGTTTTGCGGCCAGCCTTGCTAAGTGGCGAAAAGTTGAACTCGGCTTCCTCGTGCTGCGACAATGCCATCTTGGTTGCCGAAATGGCCTGGTAGAGCGGATAACCCTCGTCATGCTCGACCAGATCGATGAACATTTCCAGCTTTTCCGGCTCCAGCGCTGAGCGCACCAGAGACTTCAGGTCGGTAAACTCTTTCGAGGTCTTGAAGATCGAAAGCTGGTTCCAGCGGCCAAAGTTGACGTAATAACCGGCGGGAACATCGAGAACCTTGTCAAAGCTCTTGAACTGGCTGCCCTTGCCTATTTCTGGCGACACCAGATTGTCGATCATGCGAAAATCGAAATGGTCGCCAGCAACGCCAACACCGGAATGGCCGATTGGCTTGGCCGAAAGCTGGCCGCCATTGGTTTCAAAACGGATGAGCGAGTAGTCGGTGGTGCCGCCACCAAAGTCGGCAACCAGAACATTGGCGTCCTTTTTCAGGCTCTGGGCAAAGTAGTAGGCGGCCGCCACAGGCTCGTAGACATAATGGATGTTTGGGAAACCCATACGTGTCAGAGCTTCATTGTAGCGTTGCAAGGCAAGGTCTTCATTCGGGTTGGAGCCGGCAAACCGCACAGGTCGGCCAGCGACAACGGTGCCGATGTCACCGTTCCAATTGTCACCCGCATAGGTCTTCAGCTTGCGCAGAAAAACTTCCATCAGATCTTCGAAGGTCTGGCGCTTGGCGTAAATCAGCGTGCCTTGAAACAGGGAGGATGCCGCAAATGTCTTGATCGACTGTAGGAAACGACAATCACCTGCGTGATCGATGAACTGGCGAATGGCCGCCTGACCGGCTTCTACCTGCAGTGCTGCTGCACCGAGCGAAGGGTCTTTCATGAAAGACAGTGCAGTTCGCATGCTGTCGGTTTCGCCGGCCATGCTGCTGAACTGCATGGAGCGGCTTTGTGTGCCGTTTTCAGAAAGAGCCATGACCGTGTTGGTCGTGCCGAAGTCGAGGCCGAGCGCCCGTGCCATTGCGGTATCCTTTGTCACAAAAATAGCTGGCCGGACTGACGATCATCAGTCCCGCAAATGAAAAGGCATCAATTGACACCTGTGATTTTTGAAGAGGGCGGGTGATCGCATAGGAGATTGTGAATGGCAAGCATGGCGCGAGCGTTTTCTTGGGGCATGCCGCAATAAAGCCACGGGGGTTGGCGCTATACGCAAACGGGGATGGACATGATTTGATGAAACGCATGGGCGTGTCTCTTGTATGAGGACGCGCATCAGGAGGGTGATGTATGACGAAAAAATTCTACCGGTCAGCAGTATTTTTTGGCTTTATTTCAAGTGTTTGTTTGAGCTTTGGAACGGCAGGTGCCGCAGAGCCCGTGCATTGCACGGTCATTCTCGATGTGGCCAGCCAGAAGACGCTGCACCGCGACGGGCAATGCGACAAGGCCTTTGCACCACAATCAACCTTCAAATTTCCTCTGGCGATCATGGGGTATGATGCTGGTATCCTGACGGACGCCACGACGCCCCGCTGGGATTACAAGGCAGAATGGAAAAGGCCGAAACGCGAACAGCAATCCGTTGATCCAACCATCTGGGAAAAGGATTCCATCGTCTGGTATTCGCAGGAAATTACCCGAAAGCTTGGCAAGCAGAAGTTCGCGGAGTACGTCAAGGCATTCGAATATGGCAATGCCGACGTCAAGGGCGTGCCCGGTCATACCGACGGGTTGACGGAATCCTGGCTGATGTCGTCGTTGAGAATTTCCCCCGACCAGCAGGTGGATTTCATGCGCCGCTTCGTCACGGGGAAAATTCCTGTTTCGAAACAGGCCTATGACAACACCAAGGCGATCATCCCGCAATTTGCGGCGGCTGATGGATGGCAGATACATGGAAAAACCGGCTCGGGTCGTATCCGGAACAAGGCTGGCAAGGCCGATGGCAAGAACTGGCTTGGCTGGTTTGTTGGCTGGGCGGAAAAGGGCGATCAGCGGGTGGTCTTTGCCACGCTGAATGCCAAGGAGTGGAAAAGCGATGAGCCAATCAGCTTCGCCACGCGTGACGCGCTGATAACCGAACTGCCCAAACTGGTGAAGTAACGCCTATCGGATAAGGCGGCGTGCTAAAAAGATCGTCGCAAGCCCGATGATGGCAACGATTGCACCGCGCAACATCCATGGACTTTGATTGATCATGAAACTGGAGGCAGGGTAGGGGAAATATCCGCTACCCTGTCCAATCCAGACAAGGCCGATAAACGCCAGCAAAAGACCGAAAATCGTCAGAGAAATTCGTATGAGCCGCATGAGAGACCTCGAAAAAGAGAACCGCTGCATCTTAACCTGAAGCAGCCAATCGCGCCATGGGCACTCGCTGTCGTCCTTTATGCTTCAGCGTAATACCGAACGATCAGGTTCGTTTCACTTTCGGATTCATGGTCTTGCGAAGACTTTAAAGCCGTTCCTTCAAAGGTGCCTTTTTCAATGGCATCCAAAACACGTCGAATGATCTGGTCTTTCTGGGCGTCGATTGCACGATTGCGCAAGGCGGTAAACGCGGCATCATTGACGGCTCTGAGACTGCGCTCCAGTGCGGCATCATTTTTCAAAACCGGTGCGGAGGACGATACAGCGGATGCTGAAGAAACGACTGTCGGTCTGGACTGAACCGGTGCGGCCTGCTGTTGCGGATTGTGTGCCGCTGCGGCAGGCGCAGTTGCTACTGTGTCAGCCTCATTATCATTCTGTGCGGCATCTGTCTCGGCAGCCGAAGAGGGCGGTGTGTCGACCGGATCATTGGACTGAGATCCACCAGTCGGCTCCGGTGCGGAACCGGCGCTGCCATCGTCTTCCGATATGTCGTTATTGTCTGCGGCGGAAGGCGTTTCGCCAGCCTCTGCCTCTACCTCGCTGTCCGGCTGAGCAGGCGCCGCAGAATAGGTGCCATCATCGTCTTGTGCTGCGGTTTCGGGCGCCGTGTTTTCACCGGCTTGCTCATCTGTATCCGTCGGCGTTTGCGAAGCCTGATTGCCGGAAGAGGAATTTGTGTTGCCGCTGTTGCCAAGAGACGTCTGCCCACTTGAAGAGGTGGGCGGCAGAAGTGTTTCGAACATGAAAGGGGTACCAGAACTAAGAATGCCTTCATCTAATCCCCTACCCCTCAAAATTCAGTGGAATTGGGCAGTCGCTTTTTATTAAAATGCTGAGGTAATTGCATTTTCCAAAATGCAAAAGAAAAACGCGCCACAACACATGTCGTGGCGCGCTTCAACGGACCTGAAACGGATCTGCCGTTAGATGGAGCTTGCCGCACCACCGTCGACGCGCAGCATCGTGCCGGTAATGTAGCTTGCACCCTGTGAGCAAAGGAAGGCACCCGCTGCACCAAACTCGTCGACCGTGCCCAGGCGCGCAGCCGGGATGGTTTTGACCGAAGCCGAACGAACCTCTTCGATACTTTTGCCAGTGCGCGTTGCATTGGCACCGTCCAGCTCATCGATGCGGTCTGTGTGAATACGGCCAGGCAGCAGCATGTTGGAGGTAATGCCGAAGCTTGCGACTTCGCTAGACAGCGTCTTGCTCCAGCCAACCAGCGCGCCGCGCAATGTGTTGGACAGCGCCAGATTGGGGATCGGTTCAAAAACACCTGAGGAGGCGACGGTGACGATACGTCCCCAACCCTGTTCCTTCATCTGCGGCAGGAATGCGCCGGTCAGCGTGATGACGCGCAGCACCATCGACTGGAAGAAGGTTTCCAGCTTCTCGGCGGTGATCTCTTCTGCAGTGCCCGGTGTCGGGCCGCCGGTGTTGTTGATGAGAATATCGATGCCGCCGAGTTTCTGCTTTACGGCGTCCACCATGTCGGCGACGAAACTGGCTTCGGAAATATCGCCGCGAACCCAGTCGGCCTTGCCCTTGCCAAGCGCGTTAAGGGCCTTGCAGTTTGCTTCCAGTTTTTCGCTGGTGCGACCAACCAGCAGAACATTCACGCCTTCCTTGACCAGCGCCGTGGCAATGCCAAGGCCAAGACCGCGTGAGGAAGCGAGAACCAGTGCGCGCTTGCCGGAAATTCCGAAATCCATGTGTCATTCCTTATGAAATCGAGACGTCATTCTTTGTATAGGGTGCGCAGGTCACGATTTGAAGGTCGCGACCTACATTGATGTCTTCAGGCAAATGGCACTTTTCCGGGATTGAACAAGCCTTCGGGATCGAGCGCCTGCTTGATCTGTTTTGCCAGAACGCGCTTTACAGGGTCGGCATAGTTTTCGTAGCCGTAGCGTTTTTCGAAACCCACACCGTGCTCGGCCGAGAAGCTGCCGCCAATTTCGCGCACACCGGTATAGATCGCATCCTGAATACGGATAAGTTCTGCCTCATTTGGCTCATCACATTTGACCGTCAGATGCAGGTTGCCATCGGCAATGTGGCCATAGACGTAAAGTTGGTAATCCGGGTTCAGCACTTTAAGCCGCGCGTGCAGGTCAGCGACATAGGTATCCAGCAGGGCAGGCGGCAGGGACACGTCGAAGGAGGGCGGGTTGTTGTAGAACTGGTAATAAAAACCGGATTCTTCGCGCAGAACCCATATCTGTTTGGCTTGCGTACCGGACTGCGCAACAATGCCATCGAGAATGCCGGACTCTTCCCAGATGTCGGCGAGGGCAGCTTCCAGATTGCCGCGCGCCGTTTCTTCATCGCTGGACGACACCTCGACGATGAAGGCGCAGGCTTCTTGTGGCAACCATGCCAGATCGAAATTTCGCAGCTTTGCATGGTCGCGAATGAACAGCGGCCACATCATTTCGGCTGCTTCCAGCTTGAGGCCGTTCATGTTGGCCAGGCGGTCCGCGATGGCCAGCGCACTTTTCGCATCATTGACTGCCAGCATCGCGGTTGCGCGGTAGGGACGTAACGTCTCCAGCTTCAGCACCACGCGGGTTATCATGCCAAATGCACCTTCACTGCCAACGAGCAACTGCTTGATATCAGGTCCGGCGCTGACCTTGACCACTCGGGTCAGGTCGCTGAAAATCGACCCATCAGGCATCACGGCTTCGATACCCAATATCTGATGGCGCATCACACCGTTGCGAAATGCCAGCAGTCCGCCTGCATTGGTGGCCGCCATGCCGCCAATTGTTGCCGTTCCTCTGGAGGGAAGGTCGATGCCAGTCGTCAAGCCATGTTCGGCGGCCGCCTCCTGCAATGCCTGCAAGGTGATACCGGCTTGCACGACGACAGTTTTTTCCTCGATATTGATGCTCTCAATCGCATTGAGCTTTGCGGTTGAGACAATCAGCTCCTCCTCATGGCTGGCACAGCCACCTGCAAGGCTTGTTCGCCCACCCTGTGGAACAATGGCGATGTCGTTTTCACGGCACCATTTGACCAGCGCGGCAACATCCCGCGTGCTTGCCGGTGATACCATGATGCCAGCGCCGAAATTATCCGGATGCTCGCCGGGGTCACGTCCCTGCAAATCCGCAGGTCCTGTTATAACAAGGTCCGGAAAGGCGAGTGTCAGTTTGGTTTCGAGCGTTGAGCTTGAGGCATTCGACATGGACGGATCATTTCGCGGGGTGAACAGGGAGGAATAATGCAGCCGATTACTAGCAGCCTGTCGTCGCTGATCCAATCCTGTTTCACAGGTCCAGTTCTATTGTGCCTGATTGATGGGGTGGCTTGAAGAAGACCGTTTCTTAGCTGCCAAATTGCAGAGGGCATCAATTGATAGGGACTGGTTTGATTGCGTGTCGTAGTGTTGCCGATCTGTTTGATGGCTCTTCATGTCATGACGGATTGAGCGGGGGAGGGAGTGTTTCGTTTTGCCCTTCATCCTTCGTTGACCGCGTGTCGTCATTGGATTCGCAATACCTTGACCAAGGTAAAGACGGCCCTTATCTATATATTACGTGAACGTAAAGGTAATTTAATCGTCAGGTTGTCTGACAATAATGTGTGAATCGACATGGTTTGCCGCATTCGGCGCTCGACAAGTGCTGTTTGCTTTGCCAAGAAAGAACCGAAATTAGGGGCGGGCGATGAACCCGGCGGGATTGAGAGGCTGATATGACAGAGCAACATGAACTTCCTGAACGCGAGTCGATGGAATTCGACGTTGTGATTGTAGGTGCAGGTCCTGCGGGTCTGTCGGCTGCCATTCGTCTCAAGCAGGTCAATCCTGATCTGTCCGTTGTGGTTCTGGAAAAGGGTGCAGAAGTTGGTGCCCATATCGTGTCCGGCGCGGTGGTTGACCCGATCGGTATCGACCGTCTGCTGCCCGGCTGGCGTGAGGAAGAAGGCCATCCGTTCAAGACGGAGGTCAAGGATGACCAGTTCCTGTTCTTGGGGCCTGCCGGCTCCATTCGTCTGCCAAACGCGCTGATGCCGCCGTTGATGAACAATCACGGCAATTACATCGTATCGCTCGGTCTGGTCTGTCGCTGGCTGGCGGAAAAGGCGGAAGGTCTCGGCGTCGAGATCTATCCCGGTTTTGCTGCCAGCGAGGTGCTTTATAACGAAGATGGCGCGGTCATCGGCGTTGCGACCGGTGACATGGGCATTGAACGCAACGGCGAACCCGGTCCAAACTATACCCGCGGCATGGCGCTGATGGGCAAATATGTGCTGATCGGCGAGGGCGTGCGTGGCTCGCTGGCCAAACAGCTCATTGCAAAATATGACCTGCAGAAGGGCCGCGATGTCCAGAAGTTCGGCATCGGCATCAAGGAACTGTGGCAGGTAAAGCCTGAAAAACACAAACAGGGTCTGGTGCAGCACTCCTTTGGCTGGCCTCTCGGCTTTAAAACCGGTGGCGGTTCGTTCCTCTACCATCTCGAAGACAATCTCGTCGCCGTCGGTTTTGTGGTCCACCTCAACTACAAGAACCCGTATCTCTACCCGTTTGAAGAGTTCCAGCGGTTCAAGACGCATCCGGCAATCCGCGACACATTCGAGGGTGGCAAGCGCCTGTCCTATGGCGCACGTGCCATCACCGAGGGTGGTTATCAGTCGGTACCGAAACTGTCCTTCCCCGGAGGTGCGCTGATTGGCTGTTCGGCCGGTTTCGTCAACCTTCCCCGTATCAAGGGCAGCCATAATGCCGTGCTGTCCGGCATGTTGGCGGCTGAAAAGATTGCCGATGCGATTGCAGCCGGCCGCGCCAATGACGAAGTCGCAGAGATCGAAAATGAATGGCGCCAGGGCGACATTGGCAAGGACCTGAAGCGGGTCCGCAACGTCAAGCCGCTGTGGTCCAAGTTCGGCACGTTGTTCGGTATTGGTCTCGGCGCTGTCGACATGTGGCTCAACCAGATCTTTGGTTCGACGCCATGGACCTTCAAGCACGGCAAGACGGATGCGCAGAGCCTTGAGCCGGCATCCAAACACCAGAAGATCGACTATCCGCGACCGGATGGTGTATTGACCTTCGACCGCCTGTCGTCGGTGTTCCTGTCGTCCACCAACCATGAGGAAGACCAGCCGGTGCATCTGCATGTCAAGGACATGGATTTGCAGAAGCGCTCCGAGCATGATGTCTATGCCGGTCCTTCGACACGCTACTGTCCTGCTGGTGTTTACGAGTGGGTCGAGAAGGATGGGGAGGAAGTCTACGTCATCAACGCGCAGAACTGCGTGCACTGCAAGACCTGTGACATCAAGGATCCCAACCAGAACATCAACTGGGTTCCGCCACAAGGTGGCGAAGGGCCGGTCTACGCCAATATGTAATATTGGCCCGGCCTGCACGAACCGCCGTCAACAAGGATGTTCGGCGAAGGGCCGGTTTACGCCAATATGTAATATTGGCCCGGCCCGCACTGACCGCCGTCAAAAAGGGTAATGTCGGGGTGTGAAAATGGATGCTCTTGTTTCGTTTTCCATCCGACCTGCGCGACACGATGAAATAGAGGCATTGAGACAGATTGAGCTCGATGCCTTTTTTGCGCTTAGCGATGCCGGCGGTGTGCTGGGCGAGCCGAGCGCCACATCGGCTGATGATCTTCGTATCATGCTGGACAATGGCCTTCTGGTTGTCGCGACCGATCATGACAACAGCCCTTTGGGTTTTCTGGGCGCAACGCAGATCGGTGATGAACTCTACATCAATGAAATCGATGTGCTGCGCGCCGCGCAGGGTAGGGGTCTGGGTAGAGCTTTGCTGGCTCGGGCTGTCGAAGAAACGATACGACGCGGACTGCGACGCGCAACGCTAACGACCGATCGCCTTGTGCCGTTCAACGCGCCGTTTTATGCGCGATGTGGTTTTCGCATAGTCGAGGATCATGCGCTGTCGGCACATCTGCGGCAAACACTGCGGCATCAGGTCGAGTGTGGTCTTGATCCTGCCCGCCGGGTGGCCATGGCGTTGGACACAAACTAAATCCACAACCGCCTGCAACGGCCTGTTGAATTCCCTGCCTTTAACCATGACATGTGGGGAGGTACTGATATAATGCTGTTGCGCATATCGCGTCCTGGGGTGGTGTTATGGACTTTGGTGTTAAATGCGGCGTTATCTCCTCTGGCCTGAAAAGCAGGTGGTTGTGGTCTGCCATTGCCGCATGCGGTTTTCTATCGGTCATGACCTCGGCACATTTGACCGTCGCTGCCGATTGCCGGTCTGATCCGGCACCGGGCGTGGACTGGAGACAGTGCAACAAGCGGCTTTTGATGCTGGGTGGCAGCAACTTTGAAGGCGCCAACCTGCAGGGCACGGATTTCACCTATACGGATTTGCGTGAATCGATCGTCAAATCGGCCGATTTCACCAAGGCCAAGCTGGTCAGAACCTCGCTTGCCAATACCGATCTTGCCGGCGCAAACCTCAACAAGATTGAAGCCTATCGCAGTGACTTCACCAATGTGAAGGCGGACAAGGTGCCCTTCGTGAATGCCGAAATGCAGCGTGCCGATTTTACCGGCGCGCACTTGAGCGGCGCAGACTTCTCGAAAGCGGAACTTGGCCGGGCGAATTTTGAAAATGCGGTGCTGGACGATGCCCGGTTTGGCACGGCCAATCTGTCGCGTGCACGCTTCATCGGTGCCAAGCTGGGCGGCGTTGTGGATTTGAGGAATGCGTTTCTGTTTTTGACCCGGTTTGAAGGCGTCGACCTGTCAAAGGTCTCAGGGCTTTCGCAAGGCCAGCTGGATCTCGCCTGCGGTGACGAAAACACCAAGCTGCCAGACGGGCTGACCCCATCAAAAGAGTGGCCTTGCCATCCGGATGAAGATCCATCGTGATGGAAAAATCCCCCAGACCTTGGTCCGGGGGATGTAAAGTCCTCAGAAACCGGACAGGACGATCTTGCCCTTGGCCGTGCCACTTTCAATCAACGCATGCGCCTTCTTGAGATTGGCAGCATTGATGGTGCCGTAGGTTTCCGTCAGCGTCGTCTTGATCTTTCCAGCATCGACGAGCTCGCCAACATGGTTCAACAGTTTGTGCTGTTCGATCATGTCTGGGGTCTGGAAGACGGCACGCGCAAACATCATTTCCCAATGCACCGACAGGCTTTTGCGCTTGAACGGCATCACGTCAAATCCGCCCTTGGGGTCATCGATCAGCGCAAAACGACCCTGTGGCGCAATCAGCGTCACGCTTTCGCCAGCATGTAGATCGCTCTGTGTGGTGGAAAAGACAAAAGCCGGCGCACCAATGCCAAGCGCTTCAACCTGCGTTGCAATCGGCTGACTGTGGTCGATGACATGATCTGCGCCAAGGGCCTTGACCCATTCCCTGGTTTCGGGACGTGACGCCGTTGCGATGATCGTCAGATCGGTCAACTGGCGTACCAGCTGCACGGCAATCGAACCAACGCCGCCGGCTCCACCGATGATGACGATGGCATTGGCTGCACCCGGCACAGGCTCGTTGATATCAAGACGGTCGAACAGGGTTTCGTACGCCGTGATGGCGGTCAGGGGCAGGGCGGCGGCCTCTTCAAAGCTTAGGCTTTTCGGTTTTGCGCCAACGATGCGTTCATCCACCAGATGGAACTCGCTGTTGGAGCCGGGACGGTTGATCACGCCGGCGTAATAAACCTCGTCGCCAGGCTTGAACAGGCTGACCTTGTCGCCCACCGCCTTGACCACGCCCGCAGCATCAAAACCGAGAACCCGGTGCTGACCATCTTCCGGCACGGCACTCTTGCGCACCTTGGTATCGACAGGGTTTACTGATACGGCCTTGATCTCGACAAGCAGGTCATGACCGCTGGCGACAGGAACCGGCAGGTCAATGTCCAGAAGTGAGGTTTCGGCAGTGATGGGTTGAGGGGCGAGATAACCAACGGCACGCATGAAAAGTCTCCTTGCTTGTTTGCATGCATGTTAATTGATACATATGAAATGAAACTGCAAGAATGCACATTTTGTGTATATACGCACAAAAAGGATACTGTTGATGTCTCGTCCACGCGCAAAGTTGACAGGTAATTTCCCCGGCTGTCCGGTGGAATCGACGCTGAGTTTTCTGGATGGAAAATGGAAGGGTGTCATCCTCTATCACCTGATGAATGAGGGCACGCTGCGCTTCAATGAGCTGCGTCGCCACATTCCAAGCGTCACGCAACGGATGCTGACCAAGCAGCTGCGTGAGCTGGAAGATGCCGGGTTGATTTCGCGAAAAGTGTTTCCCGTCGTGCCGCCACGGGTCGATTATGCGCTGACGCCGCTTGGCCTCAGCATGCAGCCGGTGATCACTGCCCTGAAAAGCTGGGGTGACAGTCACGTCGTCTGCGAAAACGGCAGCAAATATATCCGGACACCGGAAGGTAAAAAGGAACTGGCAGCCTGAGCTGCCAGTCCATGTGATAATTCCGTCCTATAGCAGCGTGCCGCTAAGGATCAGAAGCGCCACGCTGAAATAGATGACGAGACCGGTCACATCCACCAGCGTTGCGACGAAGGGTGCCGACGCACTTGCAGGGTCGAGCCGCAGTTTCTGCAGGATGAATGGCAACATCGAACCGCAGATCGAACCAAAGGTCACGATACCGACCAACGCAGCAAACACCGTGAAACCGACTAGCAGCCAGTGTTCGCCATAGTCGTAGAAACCTGCCTTCTGCCACAGCGTCAGCCGCATAAAACCGATCGCGCCAAGGATCGTGCCCAGCATCAGCCCGGTTGGCAGTTCACGGATCAGCACACGCCACCAGTCGGAAAGTTTTAGCTCTCCCAGTGCCAGCGCACGAATGATCAGCGATGTGGCCTGCGAGCCGGAATTGCCGCCGGAGCTCATGATCAGCGGAATGAACAGCGTCAGCACAACGGCCTTTTCCAGCTCGCCTTCAAAATGCTGCATGGCGCTTGCCGTCAGCATTTCTCCCACGAACAGCGCTGCCAGCCATCCGGCACGTTTGCGGATCATCTCTGGAAAACCGATTTTCATATAGGGTTTTCCAAGAGCCTCCATACCGCCGAACTTCTGGGCGTCTTCTGTCGTGTCGGCAATCATCGTGTCGATCACGTCATCCACGGTCACGATGCCCAGCATGTGTCCATGGTCATCAACCACCGGCAGGGCAAGCATGTTGTGTTTGCGTATCAGCCGGGCCACCACTTCCTGCGATGCCAGCGGATCGATGAACACCATGCCTTCCTTCTGCGCAACAGACAGGATCGAAGAGCCTGGTTCTCCTGTCAGCAGGCGGCGAAGCGTCACCACATTGCTCAGCATGCCATCTGCGCCAAGCACGTAAATGGCGTAAACGGTCTCGCGTGACCGTTCGACCGAGCGGATGTGAACAAGTGTCTGTTCGACGGTCCAGGCGTCGGGAACACTGACGAATTCAGTGGTCATGATGCTGCCAGCCGTGCGTGGCGGATAGTTCATCAGCTGCTGGATGGCGAGTGCGGTTGTCCGGTCCAGCCGAGAAAACAGCCGGGCACGCTCACCTTCCTGCATTTCCTGCAGCAGGTCGGCAACCCGGTCATTTGCCATGGTGTTGAGCAGGCGTGTGACAGTGTCCACGGGCATGGCCGTGATGATTTCGGCAGCATGGTGCAGCTCAGGACGCGCCAGCATGGCAACGGCCTTGGGTTGGGACATGGTGGACAGGGCGGATGCGGCCTGCGTCACGTCGAGACCGTTCAGCTGGTCAACATGTTCTGCAGTGGTCAGGCCAAGGGCATGGTTTCCGCGAAAAAGACGTGCGGCCTTGCTGGCCCTCTGGGAGAGGTTGTGAAAGTTCATGATTGCTCACCTTTCCATCGATCCGCCGATTGCGGCAGATCGTGGGTGAGCCGACAGCTGTCAGATCAGAGCACGAACGCCGGTCTCGGCAAAGGCAATCGACTACTACTGTCGCTAGACATCGAATGATGCTCCGGTTGAAATCCGCGCTGCGGACAAATGCCAGCGCGTAAGGCAGGTGGTGCGCCTGAAGCGGCAATTAGTCAAGCACGGGATGATAACGTTTTTGCAATGCTGTTTTGCTTTTGGCGCGCGCCCTTGGAGCGGCGCCAAAGAAAGCTGGAAAACCTGCCTTTCAGGCCGTTTTTACCCGTTTGTCGATGGCGATGGAAATGGCAAACACCACCAGACCAGCGGCTGACAGAAGTGCACCGACATAACCTGTTGCGGCATAACCGTAACCCCAGGCGATCACCAGTCCACCAAACCATGCGCCAAGGGCGTTGGCAATGTTGAAGGCCGAGTGGTTGGAGGCCGCCGCCAGCGTTTGTGCGTCTGCGGCCACATCCATCAGGCGTGTCTGCGCTGCCGGGCCCGCCGCAAAGCTGCAACCAACCAGGAACACGCACAGGCACAACATGAACCAGTTGTCGGCGGTCAGCGAGAATATCGTCATGACGATGATGTTGAACACCAGCATGCCGCCAATCGTGCCCATCAGCGACATGTCGGCAAGGCGTGAACCAACGATGTTGCCGACATTCATGCCAATACCGAACAACGCCAGAACGATGGAAACCGAAGCAAGCGGCATCATCGCAACATCTGTTGTGGTCTTGGAAATGTAGCTGAAGATCGAAAACATGCCGCCGAAACCGACCGACACGATCAGCAGCGTCAGCCAGACCTGAACACGCTTGAAAGCGCCCAGTTCACGGGCAATGCTGGCACCTTCGGCCACCGTGTCGCGTGGCTGGAACAGCCAGACGAGGATAACCGTCAATAGACCAATACCACCCACCAGCATGAAGGCGGCGCGCCAACTCATCAGCTGGCCGATAAAGGTGGCAAGCGGTGTGCCGAGCAAGGTGGCGATGGTCAGGCCAAGCATGACGCGTCCAACCGCCCGTGTGCGTTTGTGAACCGGGGCCATGGATGCAGCCACCAGTGCGGCAACGCCAAAATAGGCGCCGTGCGGCAATCCGGTAATGAAGCGCAGTACGGTAAAGGACACAAAGTCAGGGGCAACGGCGCTCAGAATATTGCCGATCGTGAACAGTCCCATCAGACACAGCAACAGGGTACGACGGCTGAGGCGAGCGGCAAGTACCGCGATGATCGGTGCGCCGACAACAACGCCCAGAGCGTAGGCGGTAATCACATATCCGGCCTGCGGAATGCTGACGCCATAGGTGGTTGCCACCTCAGGCAGCAAACCCATGATCGCAAATTCACCGGTGCCGATGCCAAAACCACCGGCCGCCAGCGCAATTTCAATCAGCGCAATGGCCAGGGGTGACAAACGGGCCGCGTCACCTGCGGGCTCGGACAATTGCGCACGTGTATCGTGCATGACGGTCTCAGTCATGAAGGAACCTGATGTGTAAACTGTATTCTGTGCGGGGACTGCAACCGATGTGCAGGGACTGACAAAGAGGTCACCAAAATGACCTTATCTGACGTTTATCATCTCGTTGTGCGATGCGGTAGAGGCTCCGTATCAAAAATGACACGAGATGCATTTATCGGGAACTGAAAGTCAAATTGCGAGTTTTACCGCCGGGCACCGGGCGGCCCAGCTGTGGGGAACTGACATGAAACTGATTGCCATCTTCAACCGTGACGGCGGTACATTTAGAACGACCGATATGGCGGAATATTGCGATTTTGTGCAGGCACGCTTCGAGCGGGCCGGTCATGACTTCGAATGCCGCCTTGTTGAAGGGGCCAATGTCGTTGAGGAAATGGAAAAAGCCTCGGAAACACCGGGGCTTGATGGCCTGATTGCCGGTGGTGGCGATGGCACCATCTCCGCTGCAGCCGGTATCGCGTGGAAACACGGTCTGGCATTGGGTGTCGTGCCCGCCGGCACCATGAACCTGTTTGCCCGCTCGTTGAAACTGCCACTCGATATCCGGACTGTAGTTGATGTCCTGGCGCAGGGCCATGTGCGGGATGTCGATATTGCCAGCGTCAATGGCCGACCCTTCGTACACCAGTTTTCCGCCGGTCTGCACGCCAGAATGGTTCGCTACCGCAACAACATGGCCTTTGCCTCACGGCTTGGCAAAATACAGGCCAGTGCCCGCGCTGCATTGGGTGTGGTGCTCAATCCGCCGGTTTTCGATGTGGAATATATGGTCGATGGCGTGACGCGCCACCGCAAAGTATGCGCCATTTCCGTGTCGAACAATGAATTTGGCCAGCATCCATTTCTGGTGCCGGATGATGTGGCCGGTGGCCACCTCGGTTTTTATCTGGCTGACGTGATGACACCGCCCGGCGTTGCGAAGCTCGCCTTTGATATTCTGCGCGGCAAGTTGAAGGAAAATGCTGCCGTCACCGCCATGACAACACCGGAGCTTGAGCTGCACTTCCCCAAAAGCCGCAGCGACGTGCGCTGCGTGGTCGATGGTGAGTTGTTGCCGATGGAGCGCGATATCGTCATCAAGCTCCATCCCGGCGAGTTGAAGGTTCTGACAGCGGCCATGCAGCAGCAGGCCGTTGCCTAAATTTACAGCCGTGGCAGATAGGTTCGGTAATCGAAATCCGAGACGGTTTGCAGATAGGCGATCGCCTCCTTGCGTTTGGTGTCGGCAAACAGCTTCTGATAAGCCGTACCAAATGTCTCGGTAATGAACTCGGATCCTGCAAAATCATCAACGGCCGTCAGGAAGTCATGGGTCAGCTTGCCATGCGATTGCGGCAATCCGCCGGGTTCTGTGGCTGGGCCGGGATCGAGTTCGTTCTCCAGACCGCGCAACATACCACCCAAAATGGCCGTCAGCAGTAAATGTGGGTTGGCATCTGCGCCCGCCACACGGTGTTCGATCCGTGCTGCCGGGCCATGCATATCCGGAATACGCACAGATGTTCCCCGGTGGGCAAAGCCCCAGTCAATATCAACCGGTGCAAACGAGCCGGGCTGGAAACGCCGGTAGGAATTGGCAAAAGGCGCAAATATCAATTGCGCTGCCCGCATGGTGTCCAGCATGCCGGCACAGACGGATTTCAGCCGGGTCGGGTCACCACCTCTGGCATCGAGTATGTTGTTGCCGTCTGCATCAACAATGCTGATGTGCACATGTAGTCCCGAACCGGCCTGATCGGAATAGGGTTTTGCCATGCAGGTGGATTTCAGACCGTGGTATTTTGCGGCCTGTTCTGCAATCCTCTTCAGATAAATACAGTCATCCGCTGCCGCCAGCGCATCGGGTCGGTGCAGCAGGTTGACCTCGAACTGGCCGGGGCCAAATTCGGCCGTCGTGGCGTCCGCAGGCAGCCCTTGCACCTTGGCCCAGGCATTCAGCGTTTGCAGATAGTCGTCCATGATGTCTGTCGCGCCCATGTCGTAAAGCTGGGCACCGGTTGCCTCACCCTTATAGGCTAGGCGGGCAGGGGGGCGGGGACGACCGGTTTCACGCCAGTCATTTTCAACGAGGTAGAATTCAAGCTCGGTCGCCACCACCGGCGTCAAGCCCAGTTTGGCAAAACGTTCAAGCATGCGTGACAGGATGGCGCGGGGGTCCATGAAACTTGGGCCCCCGTCCATCTCATGCATGGTGGCCAGCACCTGCGCCGAACCTTCCGGAGCCCAGGGCATTGGCACCAGGCTGCGCTTATCTGGCACACACACGCCGTCCGGATCACCCAGCGTCAGCGACAGACCGGTAAACTCATCATTGTCATCGCCCCAGATGTCGAGGGACTGCGTGGAGGCGGGCAGGCGCACCGACCCTTCCCATATCTTTTTCTCCGCTTTCAGAGGAATACGTTTGCCTCTGAGATCACCATTCATGCCAACGAGAAGCAGTTCGATACGTGGCTGCATTTCAGTGAAGTGGGTGGGCATTACGGTTTCTCTGCGGGTCATTTTCGAATTTCAGCTTTCTCGTCTGATCGTAGAACGTGCAACGATAAGCTTAAATACACCGCCTTGCCAAACCCATTTCATAACGCCATGCTTCACCCAGCAATCAGACTTGGGAAATTGGTGGTATCTGGCATGAATGAAATGAGCAAAAGCCTTTCCAACCTGGCATCGATCGATGCCGCGCACCATCTTCACCCCTTTTCGGATATGGGCAAATTGAACGCTTCGGGCACACGCATCATCGAGCGTGCCGAAGGTGTTTATATCTATGACAACAAGGGCAAGAAATATCTCGATGCGTTTGCCGGTCTGTGGTGCGTCAACATCGGTTACGGCCGCCGTGAAATGGCCGAAGCCGTTGCACGCCAGATGAATGAACTGCCCTATTACAACAGCTTTTTTGGCACCACGACACCGCCCACCACACTGCTGGCGCAGAAAATTGCCTCGCATACCGGCGGCCGTATGAACCATGTGTTTTTCACCAATTCCGGTTCGGAAGCGACAGACACCTGGTTCCGCATGGCACGGGTATACTGGAAGGCGCTTGGCCATCCACAAAAGACCATGGTCATTGCCCGTCGCAATGGTTACCACGGCTCCACCGTGGCCGGTGCCTCGCTGGGTGGCATGAAATGGATGCATGAACAGGGCAACCTGCCCATCGAAGGCATT
>NZ_DAMDBP010000014.1:121671-122568 GCF_032092815.1 Agrobacterium sp.
TGGTATGCCGAAGGTGGCGATCTGTCGCCCGCCGAGTTCGGTCTGAAAATGGCCCGTGAGCTTGAGGCGAAGATTGACGAGCTGGGCGAAGACAATGTCGCAGCCTTCGTTGCCGAGCCCATTCAGGGCGCTGGCGGTGTCATCATCCCGCCTGATACCTATTGGCCGGAAATCGCCCGCATCTGCAAGGCGCGCAATATCCTGCTGATCTCCGATGAGGTGATTTGCGGCTTTGGCCGGCTTGGATCATGGTTTGGTTTCCAGCATTTTGGTTATCAGCCGGATCTGGCACCCGTCGCCAAGGGCCTGTCCTCTGGTTATCTGCCGATTGGTGGTGTGCTGGTTTCCGATCGTGTGGCCGAGGTCATGATCAATGAGGTCGGTGACTTCAACCACGGCTTTACCTATTCCGGCCATCCGACCTGTGCCGCAGCGGCCCTGGAAAATATCCGCATTCTGGAAGACGAAGGTCTGGTTGATCGCGTGCGCGATGATATCGGCCCCTATTTCAGCAAGGCATGGCAGAGCCTCGCTGATCATGAAATCGTTGGTGAAGCGGTCAATGTCGGTCTGATGGGCGGTCTACAGCTCGCTGTTGATAAAACCACCCGCAAACGCTTTGCCAAACCGGATGATGTCGGTGTCGTCGTACGCAATCATTGCCTTGAAAACGGCCTTGTCATGCGCGCCACCGGTGACCGTATGCTGGCCTCACCTGCCTTGACGATCAGCCACTCGGAAGTGGATCAGTTCATCGAGACACTGCGCAACGGGCTGGATCACCTGCGTGATACCGTCAAGGAATAGGGCCACTATCCAACGGCTCAAGAAAAACCCCGCTTCTGAACTGACCCCATAAAGTTGGACGGTTCATAGGTTTGGCTGATTTAAGGGCTG
>NZ_DAMDBP010000015.1:0-836 GCF_032092815.1 Agrobacterium sp.
AAGAACCGCGAAATCATGGGTGCAACCAACCCAGCAAACGCTGACGAAGGCACGATCCGCAAGCAGTTCGCTCTGTCGATTGGCGAAAACTCCGTTCACGGTTCCGACGCTCCGGAAACCGCTGTTCAGGAAATCGCTTACTGGTTCGCTGAAACCGAAATCGTCGGCTGAATCAGTTTGTGAGCATCCGGAATCATCGTGTCAGGTGACCGGTGCAACCAACTGAAATGAATCGAAAAACGGAGCCGAAAGGCTCCGTTTTTTTGTGCTCTTTAGTAACGCATTTCTCATGCCGGGCAATCCTGCACCGGGCGCATGTCCATGCTGCCGTCATGGCGAAATACTTCGGGGTTTGGCGTATAGAGTGGGCCAACCACCAGCGGTTTGGCTGGCAGTTGTGATTGATCCGTGTCCGAGGTGATACTGGTTTCAATGGTCTGCTGCAGCTTTCCGTCCGGGCCGTTCAGCCGGATCGTCACCTTGTAAGGGCGACCCTTTTTAACACACTCGATTGGCGGGCTTTGCAGAACGACCTTCTCGGTTTTGGGAAACAGTTTTTCGACCGTTGAAAAGGGCGTTCCACCACGCGGATTTTCAAATTCGGTCTGCGCCGTGCTGCCTTCACGGATCGGAACGAGGGGCTGCAATGTCACGAGATAGGTGGCTTTTGCCACGCGGTAATTGAACACGAACATGCGCCCGGAAAGTTTGGCAACGTCACCGTGATCTTCCCGCTGGCAGCCCGTCATGCCGAGTGCGAGCATCGCCAAAACGGTCACGGCAATCTTCCTCATGCCGTTTCCTCCTTTTTGCGACGGTAATGCCGGGAGGCCTTT
>NZ_DAMDBP010000015.1:846-11351 GCF_032092815.1 Agrobacterium sp.
TTTTCCGGTTGCCGCACACGGTCATGTCGCACCAGATCCGGCTGCGGTTCTTGCTGCGATCCACAAACAGCCAACCGCAATTGCTACAGATCCTGATCCGCTGCCGCTCATCGCTGCTGAGAAGCTGCAATGCCGATCTTGCGGTTGCGGCCTCGAGGGCATGATCATGCGGGGCATGGCGCAGTGCTGATGCCGCCGCACCCAGCAAGGTGGCAAGCAGCAGCCGGTCATCGTGACCCGTGACGAATGTTCTGAAATAGCTATCTATTGCTTCCCTTAGAGCAAACAGGTGAGGGCGATTTGCTGCATCGGTTGGCTGGAGGTCGATACAGCCTTGCTGATCGGTGCTGAGGGCACTGGCGGTGAAAGCGAAGCTATCGATCTGGTGCGGAACATCGAAACGATCCAGAGATTTTTCGGGTGCAAACCGCAGGATCACGCTGTTTGCCACATCAAGGGCAAGCGCGCCGCCAGAAAACCGGTGCGGGGTCCACGAAAATTCCATGCCAAATTATAACTGCTAAAACCTATTTTACCAGTTATAATGCTATTCGGTCGAGGACAGCCTCATGGCATATTTTGCGCAGCAGGTTCTGAATGCCATACCCATTGCCGCGCTCTATGCCGTGCTGGCCTTTGGTTACACGCTTGTATTCTCGATTACCCGTCGTGCGGATGTCACCTATGGTGCAATCTTTGCATTTGCGGGCCAGACCTATCTGCTGTTTGCCGATTTTGGTTGGAACCGCCTGTGGCTGGTGTTGCCGGCCACGCTGGCTTTTGGTGCGACCTTTGCAATGCTGGCAGGTCTTTGGGCTGGCGTCACCATCGGTCGCTCGGTCATTCAGCCTCTGGTCAAGGCATCCCCCAATGCGCTGATGGTGGCGGGTCTCGGCGCGATGATTGCGCTGATGGAAGCAGCCCGGCTTGCCGCCGACACAAAGGTGTTATGGTTGCCACCCTTGATGCAGGGGCCGATCACCTTGTTTTTCCTTCAAGGGTTTTCTCTGACCCTGACAGCCATGCAAATTCTCAATTCGCTGGTGTTCCTCAGCCTGATCCTGCTGATGCATCATTACCTCAGACGTTCGACCTTCGGCCGACACTGGAAAGCGGTTTCCAACGATGCGTTTGCCGCTGAACTCTGCGGCGTCAATGCCAGCCGCATATTGCTGGCATCCTATTGCCTGGCCGCCTGTCTTGCCTCACTCGCCGCGGTTTTTGCCGAGAGCTACTACGGCAATATGGATTTCGGGGCAGGGCTGACATTCGGGCTGAAAATCGTGTTGATCTCGGCTGCCGGTGGTTACTCCAGCCCGTTGGCCTCGGCGGTGGGCGCCGCTTTGATCGGCGTGGCGGAGACCTTTTGGGGTGGTTACGGTCCGGTCATGTGGCGTGACGCAGCTGTGCTGGCAGGCCTTGTGCTGTGGTTGGTGGTGCGCAGAAGCGAAAACCTGGCACTGTGACGTGCTCTGTTAACGCCACTTGTCCTTGGCAGCGTCATCGGTGGTCTTGGCCTCGATCCATTCGCCCGCCGTGCCATCCTTGCCATGTTCTTTTTTCCAGAACGGCGCCGATGTTTTCAGGTAATCCATCACGAAGTTGGCACCATCAAATGCTGCCTGGCGGTGGCGCGAGGCTGCAATGACCAGAACGATATTGTCACCGGTTGGAATTTTACCGAAACGATGAATGGCCGTCAGGCCAAGAAGATCAAAACGCTCAATCGCAAGCGTGGCAATGCGGTTTAGTTCCGCTTCTGCCATGCCGGGATAATGTTCAAGTTCCAGTGCCGACAGCGTGCCGCCATCATCGCGGCAAAGACCGGTGAAGGTAACGACAGCACCAATGCTGCGATCATTGTCCGTCAGCTTTTTTGCTTCGGCTGATGCATCGAAGTCTTCTGACTGCACACGGATGGTCGGCTTGGTGGTCATGTGCCGTCAGCCGCCGGTCATCGGTGGAAAAATGCCGATTTCGCGAGCGCCTTCTATGCTTTCGTCGTGATCGATATGTTCCTGATTGACCGCAACGCGAATAGCGTGTGGAAACTCAAATGCCGCCTCGTAGTTTTCACCACGCGTCGTCAGATAGGCCAGCAGGTCACCTGCTGTTTTGACCGAAGCGGGGATATCCAGTTCCTCTTCGGCCGTGCCAATCTTTTCCCGAACCCAGGCGAAATATACGAGGCGTGTCATTATTCAGCGTCCACGATGTGCTTCAGGCCAGCCCTGAAATAATCATAGCCAGTGTAAATCGTCAGTGCTGCGGCTAGCCACAACAGGCCAATGCCGGTTTCTGTGGTGTAAGGCAGAACCTTGTCACCGGCAGGGCCTGCCAGCAGGAAGGCAATCGCCACCATCTGGATGGTGGTCTTCCATTTGGCGATCTGGGTGACCGGAACGGACACTTTCAGTGCCGCCAGATATTCACGCAGGCCGGACACCAGAATTTCGCGACACAGAATGGTAATCGCGGCCCAAACCGACCAGCCGGCGATCGTGCCATCCGCTGCCATCAGCAAAAGTACGGAAGCAATCAGCAGCTTGTCTGCAATTGGGTCCAGCATGCGGCCGATATTGGATGTCTGGTTCCAGATACGGGCGAGATAACCGTCAAGAAAGTCGGTGATCGACGCGACAATAAAGATCCACAGCGCTGTCCAGCGCGCAAAATCCGAACTGGCGAGTTGCCCCTCCACAAAGAAGCACAGCACGATTACCGGTACGGCCAGGATGCGGCCATAGGTAAGAAGATTCGGGATGTTGTATGCGCGAGAAGCCATGGAGAACCTGCCTTACGGAATTTCAGCTTTAGATGAAGCCGCATGCTGTCAGCGTCAACATCTGTTTGTGTTTTTTTTAGCAGGCAGACACGGGGTAGATCGTCATTCTGCGCTATTTTCATGAAAATGATTGTAAACCTGTCGGGCAACCGCCTCGGAAATGCCGGTTACGTTCATCAAATCGTTGAGGCCAGCACGTGAAACGGCCTTGGCCGTGCCGAAATGCTGTAGCAGTGCCCGCTTGCGACCGGGACCAATACCACTGATTTCATCCAGCGGGTTCTTGATCATTTCCTTCTTGCGCCGCGCCCTGTGGGAGCCGATGGCAAAACGGTGCGCCTCATCGCGCATGCGCTGGATGAAATAGAGAACCGGATCGCGTGGCGGCAGAGAAAAATCACTGCGCCCATCGGCAAAGAAACGTTCACGGCCCGCGTCGCGGTCCACGCCTTTGGCAACGCCGATGGCTGTGACACAGTCGCGAATATCGAGTTCGTCCAGAATGGCGCGCACCGCCGTCATCTGCCCCTGACCACCATCGATCAGGATAACGTCAGGCCATGCGGGGAAGGGCATGTCGGTGGCATCTTCGCTGGAAACGGGCTGGCTTCTGTCCGGTTTGCCTTCTTCTTTCAGCAGACGTGAGAACCGGCGGGTCATCACCTCACGCATCATTCCAAAGTCGTCGCCTGGGGTGATGTCCGTCGATTTGATATTGAACTTGCGATACTGGTTCTTCACGAAACCTTCCGGCCCCGCCACCACCATACCGCCAACCGCATTGGTGCCCATGATATGCGAGTTATCGTAGATTTCGATGCGGCGCGGCACATAGGGCAGGTTGAAGGTTTCGGCGAAACCTTTCAGCAGACGTTCCTGTGATGATGTTTCTGCAAGCTTGCGGCCATGCGCCTCACGCGCATTGGCAAGCACATGATCGACGACATCCTTTTTCTCTCCGCGCTGCGGCACGGAGATCGTGACCTTGTGGTTTGCCTTTTCACCCAAAGCCGCGGCCAGCAGCTCCTGTTCTTCCACTGTCTCCGACAGCAGGATTTGCCTTGGTACAGGCTTGTCATCGTAAAACTGCGCGAGAAATGCGTTGAGGATTTCGGAAGGCGGCAAGGAGGGATCGGCCTTCGGGAAATAGGCGCGGTTGCCCCAGTTCTGTCCGGTGCGGAAGAAAAATACCTGAATGCAGGAAATGCCGCCTTCGTGGTGAATGGCAAACACGTCAGCTTCTTCAATGCCAGCCGGGTTGATGCCCTGATGGCTCTGCACATGGCTGAGCGCTGCCAACCTGTCGCGGTAGACGGCCGCGCGCTCGAAATCCAGATCTTCCGCCGCCTCGTTCATCTGTCGGGCAATCGCCGTCTTCACTGTCTGGCTTTTGCCGGAAAGGAAATCCTTGGCTTCCTGAACAAGTTCCGCATACCCCGCATCGCTGACCTCATGCGTGCAGGGGCCGGAACATCGCTTGATTTGGTAAAGCAGACAGGGGCGGGTGCGGGTTTCAAACACACTGTCGGTGCAGGTGCGGATAAGAAACGCACGTTGCAGCGAGTTGATGGTGCGCCCAACCGCGCTGGCCGAGGCGAATGGCCCGAAATAATCACCCTTGCGGGCTCGTGCGCCGCGATGTTTGAAAATGGCAGGTGCGCGGTTATCGGCCGTAATAAGAATGTAGGGAAACGACTTGTCGTCGCGCAACAGCACATTGAAACGTGGGCGCAGACGTTTGATGAGGTTTGCTTCCAGAAGCAGCGCCTCGGTTTCCGTGCGGGTGGTGACGAATTCCATGTTCACCGTCAACCGAACCATCTGGCCAATGCGGTTGGAGTGAAAACGACCCTGGGCATAATTGCCGACACGCTTCTTCAGCGAACGTGCCTTGCCGACGTAAAGCACGTCACCGGCGTCGTTGAACATACGGTAAACGCCCGGCCTGTTGGGCAGGTGTTTGACGAATTCGGCAATCAGGTCCATGCCCTTGAGGCCGGTTTCGTTTTTCCAGCCGGCAGACCAGTCAATGGATGCGCCAATGCTTGCACTCACATCCTCGGTGGACGCGGAGAGGGCATCATCGTCGTCATCATCGCTTTCATCGAAGAGAATGCCGCCCTCGGGCAGCTTCTTTCCGTTCATTCAGGTATCTCCGCCACGTCAGGGGTTTCCCAGGCGAGGTGTTGCCCGCCATCAAGAGCGATCATCTGCCCGGTGATGGAGGGTGTGTCAAAAAGGAATCGAACCGTCCGGCCGAATTCATCCGGCTGTGGTCCTCTCTTTAATATAAGGCCGTCGATCTGCGCCTGAAAGTCCTGCGGGCGTTGTCGTTCACTTCTAAATGATGGGCCCGGCCCAATGGCATTCACCCGCACCCGAGGTGCGAAGGCCTGCGCCATGGTCTGTGTCGCCGTCCACAGCGCTGATTTCGACAATGTATAGGAGTAAAAGCGCGGGCTGGGTGCCCAGACACGCTGATCGATAATATTGACGATCAGGCCGTTTTTGTCCTGCGGCAACTGGTTCACCAAGCCTGCAGCCAGAATCGATGGCGCCCGCACATGCACGGCAAAATGCGCCTCAAAGGTCGCGGCATCAAAGGAATCGGCCGAATCGTTGCGGAAAATCGAGGCGTTGTTGATGAGAACACCGATGGGGCCAAGCGCTTTACTGGCTTTTTCCATCAATTCCGATGTTGCGGTGATATCGGCAAGGTCTGCCGCAAAGGCCTGCGCTTTGCCGCCTTTCTGCCTTAATATATTAGCGAATTCTTCCGCTTCGAGAATGGAGGAACGCGCATGGACCGCAATGGTGAAGCCGTGAGCAGCCAAATCCTCCGCGATTGCTCGCCCAAGTCTCCGTGACGCGCCTGTTATCAAGACTGTCTTGGGTATTTTTTCCATCGAAACCGGCTTTATAACTGCGTGTAACTCTATGCGACTACGATATAAATCATATTCCGAAGGGCTGTACAGGCTCGTTTAAGGTTATACAGGAATAGGGTTTTAAGTATATTTGGAGTTTATTTTAAATAAATATAGGTAAAATCCGAATGTTCTAAATTTAAGGAAATATTATCCTTAATAAAATTTCGTTGCATTTTAGCAACGTCAAATTTCAGTCACTGCTGTGCCACAAAGAATTCACAGTTTGGCTTTTTGATCTCCTCATTCACCCATCATTTTCAATTTCTAGAAGGGCAGGGAACCTAACTGTTTTTAACCGCGTTGAGACTTTGGTTTAGCGCACAATGCGGTGGTGAAAAGGAGAATGACATGCGTATTTTTGTTGCAACTCTTATGGCTTCCACGATGGCAGCAGGAGCTTTCTCGGCAGCCAAGGCGGCTGACGCGGTCAACGAAGTTCCACAGGCACCAGTTGCTTATGAGCAGCCAGCTCCGGTTTCCGATTGGTCCGGCGCCTACGTCGGTGGTACTGTAAACTACGACTGGGGCCGCTTCAGCAGCAGCAACGACGGTCGTGATGCCAAGGGCTTCGGCGGCGGTCTGTACGGTGGTTACAACTTCCAGAACGGCCAGATCGTTTACGGTGGTGAAGCAGACATCAGCCTCGGCGATGAAAGCGGTTCTGCCGGTGCGGTTGGTACCGGTCTCTCCGGCAAGCAGGGCGTAAACGGCTCGCTGCGTGCTCGCGTTGGTTACGACATGAACCCATTCCTGATCTACGGTACGGGTGGTCTCGCAATCTCCGAGAACAAGCTGCGTGACGCAACGTCCAGCGACAGCGCAACAGCACTCGGCTACACCGTTGGTGCAGGTGTTGAAGCTCTCGTAACCGACAACATCACGGCGCGTCTCGAGTACCGTTACTCGGACTACGCCAAGAAGGACTACACACTTGACTCCGGTTCCTTCTCGCGTGGTTACGACGACCACAGCGTCAAGGTCGGTATCGGCGTAAAGTTCTAATCTGCGGCAACGCGATTAAAAGAAAACCGGGGCCACAAGCCCCGGTTTTTTCTGCCCTGTGTTTAGATGTCGGGCACGTAATAAAAAGAGCAGAGAGGCGGACCTCTCTGCTCTTTTTGCATGTCGGCTGTGACGGGGCTCGGATTATGCCGGTGTTTTCATCTCGGCGTAGTCCTTGAACCGCTTGCCAAACTTTTCAGGCCAGGCAGCCAGTTCTTCGCGGCCAGTTGCCCATTCGCCTGCAAAACGGAGGTCGAGATAACCGATCATCGCTGCAAGGGCGAAGTGGCCACCATGCAGCTTTTTCCCGGTCTTTGGAAGGTTGGCGTTGAGATAGTCCAGCGCGCGGGTAACCTTGGTCCACTGCTTGTCAATCCAGGGCTGGTGGACCTTTTCTTCCGGACGGAAGCGACGCTCGTAAACAATGGCGAGCAGGCAGTCCATCACACCGTCACACAAGGCTTCTAGGATTTCCGCATCGGCGCGTTTTTGATGTTTTTTGGGATAGAGCTTTCCGAGAGAAAGCCGGTCGAGATAATGCATGATCGCGACGCTGTCATAAACCGAATTACCGTCATCCAGCAGAAGTGTAGGGATCTTGCCCAGCGGGTTGTTGTCGATCAGCGGTGCCGGTTCGGCATTGGTATCGACGCTGACGTCCTTGATGCCGAGATTAAGATAGCGGGCAGCCATACGCACCTTGGCAGAATAGGGGGAGGCGGGGGAGTAAAGCAGTTCCATGGATGTTTCCTATCGAATTGGGGGAATTGTCATTGTTTTTATCTGGCAGCCCTGCCTGTCGACTTGCTGGCAGGAGCGGAATTTCAAATCTTGAGTAAGGCAGATGCGGACTTCTGCAAACCGTCCACCATCGCAGCTTATGGCAATGCCTTGCTGGCTCATGCCGGGATTGGCGCTGAGAAAGGCCTTTTCCAGCCCGTCAGCAGAAATGGTCTGGTCCTTGCTGCCTTTGGAAATGGTTTGCGGAAGTTTCACCGTCTCAAAGGCGGCGCGAGTGAGGGCAAAATATTCCTTTTGCGTCAGGCCGGAGCAGGAACCATGTTTGCGCCACTGATGGCCAATCAGCCCCATTGACGGCATTATGTCAAACATTGCTCGCCCAGTCGCATCAGGAACCCGGTCGGGTTCGCCGCTTGAACAGAACTGCGGATAGCCATTTTCATTTTGCGGCCACAGCCCATGCACCACAAAACCATAACGGCGGCTGGTGCCGCATTGCTGGCGGTTACTGGCACCTTCAGAACTGGCGCAGTAACTGGGCGACCATGACAGTGACAGCACGTAAAAATCAAAACCGGATGATTTTGGCAGAGTGCGTGACGGTGTGCGGGCTGGTGCAGTGCCTAATATCGGCGTGTCGCTGCCAGCCTGATCCGGATCAGTCCGATTGACGGTGGTTTGGGGCAAAGGTGTTGCCGGCTCTTGGGGGGCGGGTGTTTCACGAAGGAATACCGCTGCGGCCACAGCCATGACGCCAAGGGCGATTATGCCTGCATATTGTTTCATGGGCGGTCAGAACGTTCGTATGCGTGAGGCATCGGCCAATACCTGAATGGATAACTCGAATGTGTTTCAACTTTATATCAGCTTTGAACCACAAAAAACCGGGGCTGTGGCGCAATTTTCGGGCGGATATCGACTGTTGTTTGATAGGGTAAACCCGATGGTAAAGGTTGAAAGTCTATTCCGATAACGAATAAAGTTGGACGAATCTTTTAATTCGTTGGCGTACGGAAAGATGGAAAGGCTGTGCAGCCTTTTATCGTCTCGTTGCGTTATTCATCAGTGTCACGCTGGTGGGTAGGATGGAGTGTGAACAAGGCAGTGATTCTGCCGGGAGGAACGAGCGGGCATGTGCGTATGAAAGTGAAGAAATATCTATGGCCGGTCGTCGGCCTCGCGACGATAGGGTTCTCGATATGGCTGCTCTACCATGAAGTACGCGGATTATCGCTTGATGACGTCTGGGGCAGTCTGGCGGCCATTTCATGGAAAGGCTGGTCACTTTCTGCACTTTCAACACTTCTGGCATATGCGGCTCTGGCCGGATATGACCGGATCGCCTTGCAGCACCTTGGTCGCAAGGTGAACCTTCTTTTCATCACGCTGACCTCGTTCACCACATACGCTTTATCGCACAATGTTGGCGCCTCGGTGTTTTCTGGCGCCGTGGTGCGTTATCGCGCCTACACCTCGAAGGGCCTCAGTGGAACGGAAGTCGGTATTCTGGTGGCGATGTGCTCCTTTACCTTCTTTTTTGGCACCATGTTCCTGACCGGCCTGGTGCTGGTTTATGAGCCTGACATTACCGAGCGTTTTGGCGACCTGCTGCCGGTTGGTGCGTCTACGACAACAGGCTGTATTTTGCTTGTGCTGTGTGGGATTTACGTCGCTGGCAGCCTGCTGAGACCACGCCCGCTGAAAATCGGCAGCCGGGTGTTTCCATATCCGGCTCCACCGCTCGTCGCCCAGCAGTTGATCATCGGGCCGTTGGAGTTGATCGGTGCGGCTGGCATTATTTATTTTGCGCTGCCGGAAGCCGGAAATCCCGGTTACATGGTCATTCTCGGCATCTTCCTGGTATCGTTTTCTGCGGCCTTGATTTCCCATGCTCCGGGTGGTCTTGGTGTCCTCGAACTTCTGTTCGTCACCGGCCTGCCGGATATGAACCCGGCAGATGTCATCGCGGCTCTTCTGGTGTTCCGCATGTTTTACCTGATCATTCCATTGGTCATGGGGCTGATCGTCATCTTGTTGTTTGAGCGGGCCAAGCTGTCTGAACCGGATGAACCCTAGGCAGCTGGCTGATACCAGTCAAACGGCGCCGTTTTAAGCCTCGCCGCGCAACCAGAAGGCCCGCTGCGATGCGTAGCGGTCCTGCGCCATGATGGTTTTCAACACTGGCAACAACGTATGCAGTTCGTCCTTCAGGGTGAAGGGCGGGTTGACGATGATCAGACCAGAACCGCTCAATCCCTCTTCACGGTCGCTGCGCACTGAAAGTTCGGCACACAGCATCTTGGGGATTTCAAGCGCCTGCAGCTGCTCGTGAAACGCCTTGATCGGCGCCCCCTTTTTGATCGGATACCACAGGCAATAAGTACCGGTTGCAAAACGCCGGTAAGCCTTGGCAAGACCGTCGACCAGGCGCTCATATTCACCGGCGATCTCAAATGGTGGATCGACAAGGATAAGGCCACGCTTTTCCTTCGGCGGCAGATGAGCGCCAAGCGCCAACCAGCCATCCAGCTCTGTAACGCGTACCTGAAAATCACCTTCGAATTGACGCGCCAGTGCGCGCGAATCATCCGGATGCAGTTCCATGGCTGACAACCGATCCTGCGGGCGCAACAACATACGGGTCAATTTGGGGGAGCCGGGATAAAGCTTGACGCCGCCATCCGGATTCATTTCGCGCACCACGGAAAGATAAGGTTCGAGGAGATCGGCAACAGGTGCGGCAAGCTCGGCCTGCATGAGCTTGCCGATGCCGGTCTGCCATTCACCTGTCTTCTGCGCTTCTTCCGAGGACAGGTCGTAAAGACCAATGCCGGCATGGGTATCGAGAACCCGGAAAGCCTTGTCCTTGTTTTGCAGGTAACGAACCAGCCGCGCCAGAACCGCGTGTTTGAGAACATCGGCAAAGTTGCCTGCGTGATAGATATGGCGGTAATTCATGCCTGCCGATGCCTTTTATGAATAATCTTGATGATGGTCAGTTGGCACTTTTGGCCGCTTCACACTTGCAATATAGAAAAGTGATGAAC
>NZ_DAMDBP010000015.1:11361-24313 GCF_032092815.1 Agrobacterium sp.
GCGACCCAGATTTCTGCCAAATCCACCGTCGGACACACTGTCTGTCCGCATGACTGTCCCTCCGCTTGCGCTCTTGAGGTGGATATTACCTCTGAAGGGCGTATTGGCCGTGTGCGCGGTGCCAATAGCAATACTTACACTGCCGGCGTCATCTGCGCCAAGGTGGCGCGTTATTCCGAGCGGATTTATCATCCCGGCCGGCTGATGACGCCACAGCGCCGCAAGGGTGCCAAAGGGGCTGGTGAATGGCAGGAAATCAGCTGGGACGATGCGCTGGATGAAATTGCCAATGCCTTCGTGAAGGCAGAAGCGGCCCATGGTTCGGAAGCCATCTGGCCCTATTTTTACGCCGGTACCATGGGGCAGGTGCAGCGCGACAGCATTGAGCGTTTGCGTCACGCCAAACGGTATTCCGGTTTTTTCGGCACCATCTGCACCAACACGGCATGGACCGGTTATGTGATGGGTACCGGTGCATTACGTGGGCCAGATCCCCGCGAGATGGCCAAGGCTGATGTTGTGGTGATCTGGGGTACCAATGCGGTCGCCACGCAGATCAACGTCATGACCCACGCCGTCAAGGCACGCAAGGAACGACGCGCAAAGATCGTCGTGGTCGACATCTACGACAACCCGACCATGAAACAGGCCGATCTGGGTCTGGTGCTGAAACCCGGAACCGACGCGGCACTTGCCTGTGCAGTCATGCATATTGCGTTCCGCGATGGGTACGCAGACCGCGCCTATATGGCCAAATTTGCCGATGACCCCGCCGGACTTGAAGCGCATCTGCAAAGCAAGACACCGCAATGGGCCTCGCAAATTACCGGCCTGTCGGTCGAGGAGATCGAGGCTTTTGCCCAGTTGGTTGGCACGACCAAAAAGAGCTTCTTCCGCCTGGGTTACGGTTTTTCCCGCCAGCGCAATGGCGCAGTTGCCATGCATGCCGCCCTGTCCATCGCGACGGTGCTTGGCTCCTGGCAATATGAGGGCGGTGGTGCCTTTCACAACAATGGTGAAATCTTCCGCCTCGACAAATCCGAATTGATGGGCACGGCCTATGCTGATCCGGATATTCGCCAGCTTGACCAGTCGCAGATTGGCCGTGTGTTGACCGGAGATGCCGCAGCGCTTCGCCATGGCGGACCGGTCACGGCAATGTTGATCCAGAACACCAATCCCATCAATGTGACGCCCGAACAGCGGCTGGTGAAGCAGGGCTTCATGCGGGACGACCTGTTCGTCGCCGTGCATGAGCAGTTCATGACGGAAACGGCAGAGTTGGCCGATATCGTGTTGCCTGCCACCATGTTCCTGGAACATGACGATATCTACCGCGCTGGCGGCCAAAACCATATTACTCTGGGTCCCAAGCTGGTGGAGCCGCCTGAAACGGTGCGCGCCAACCTGTTTGTCATTGAGGAGCTGGCAAAGCGCCTTGGTGTCAGCCATATGCCAGGTTTTGGCCTGACGGCACGCGAACATGTCGACCGTATTCTGTCGGCGAGCGGTTGGCCGGGTTTTGATGCCCTGCTGGAAGACAAGTGGATTGACGCGCAGCCACCCTTTGAGGTCGCGCATTATCTGCAGGGCTTCGGACATGCGGATGGAAAATTCCGTTTCAGCCCGGATTGGCGCAACGGTCCGTCGCCGGACAAGCCACCAGAGAATGTTGGCCTGATGGGGCCGATCGATCAGTTGCCGCAGTTTCCCGATCAGGTCGATGTCATCGAGACGGCCGATGCCGATCATCCATTCCGGCTTGCCACTTCGCCAGCCCGTAACTTCCTCAACTCGACCTTCAGCGAAACCAAAACGTCGCTGCAAAAGGAAGGTCGCCCTGAGGTGATGATCTGTCCCGAGGATGCCGAGACCTTTGCGATTGCTGATGGCGATGTCGTGCGCATTGGCAATAAACGTGGCGAAGTCCGGCTTCACGCCAAGATCGTTGCCGGCGCGCGTGTCGGTGTGCTGATCGCCGAAGGGTTGTGGCCAAACAAGGCGCATCTCGACGGTGAGGGCATCAATGTCTTGACCGGTGCTGATTCCGCAGCACCCTATGGCGGTGCGGCATTCCACGACAACAAGGTGTGGCTGCGAAAAGAATAAGCCGTGGCGCCCCCTTGGGCCATGCCATGAAGATGATAAAAACCGATGTTACGGCATCGCCGACCGGATAGCGGTCGAAAAACGGAGATGCAGGTGGATAAGCAGGTAAATGGCGCGTCTTTGACAGCCAATGATGATGGCCGGATCACGCTGGTTGAAAAACAAACCGTCTGGAAACGCTTCGTGCATATGCAGACGCTGGTGTTCGACCAGAAAATGCCTGATGGCCGCGTCATCCGCATTGACCGTGAAGTGCATGACCATGGCAGCGCTGCCGCCATTCTTCTCTATGATCCGGCGCGCAACATGGTGGTGTTCGTGCGCCAGTTCCGGCCAGCGGTTTTCATGAATGATGAGCCTGCCTTCCTGTTGGAAGTGCCTGCCGGCCTGCTGGATGACGACAATGCCGAAGATGCCATTCGCCGTGAGGCGATGGAAGAAAGCGGCTACGCTGTGGAAAGCGTGCAATATCTTTTCGACATGTATGCCAGCCCCGGCACGCTGACGGAAAAGGTCAGCCTGTTTTTCGGCAGGATCGATCTGGATATCAAGGCTGGTGAGGGCGGCGGTCTCGACACCGAGGGCGAAGACCTCGAGGTTCTGGCGTTCTCGCTGGATGATGCCTTCGCGATGATCTCAACGGGCGAAATTATCGACGCCAAGACGATCATTCTGCTGCAATGGGCAATGCTGAACCGACAGACACTTTAAAAAAACGGCGGTAGCGGTCGCGGTAAAGCGACCGTTTGGGTACTCAGCCGCTTATGCGGAAATGATGAACGAGGTAGCGTCCGTGGCGCCGCTTTCGCAGATTGCCTTTCCACCTTCCATGCGCACCTTGCCTTCGGCGATACGCTTCAAGGCCAGTGGATAAAGCTGGTGTTCCAACGTCAGCACACGCGCTGCAAGGCTGTCAGCCGTATCATCCGCCAGAACAGGCACGGCAGCCTGGCCGATAACCGGACCTTCATCCATGCCTTCTGTGACAAAATGAACCGTGCATCCGGTAATCTTCGCGCCTGCCTCAATGGCGCGCTGATGGGTATGCAGACCCGGAAACAGTGGCAGCAGGGACGGGTGGATGTTAATGATGCGGCCTTCATAGGGCGCAATAAAATCACCCGAAATCAGACGCATGTAACCGGCAAGGCAGATGATATCCGGATTGATCTCGGCCAGCGCGCCCAAAATGGCGCTTTCATGCTCGGCCTTGCTGGCAAAGGATTTGCGCTCGAAGGCAAGGGTGGCAATGCCAAGCGCCTTGGCCTTTTCGAGACCGCCCGCCGTTTCCTTGTCGGAGATAACGCAGGCTATCTCCGCCGGAAAAGATGGGTCCTCGCATGCCTTCACCAGTGCCAGCATGTTGGAGCCGCCACCGGAAATAAAAACCACAACCCGTTTTTTGCGGGCAGGCGAGGCGGCTTTACTCATAGACCAAGCGTACCCTTGTAAACCGTGCCATGGTCGCCTTCATTGCGGGCAATCATGCGGCCAAGCGGAAATACGGTTTCACCTTCAGCAGTCAGCACGTTGGTAACCTTATGGGCATTTTCAGCCGAAACGACGACAATCATGCCAACGCCGCAGTTGAAGGTGCGCAGCATTTCATGCGGGGCAACGCCACCGGTCTTGGCAAGCCAGGAGAACACGGAAGGCAGCTTGATCGAACCGAGGTCGATTTCTGCAGCGAGGTGCTTTGGCAGAACGCGCGGAATGTTTTCCGGGAAGCCGCCACCGGTGATGTGGGCCAAGGCCTTCAATGCGCCGGTTTCGCGGATCGCCTTGAGAAGTGGCTTTACATAGATGCGGGTTGGGGTGAGCAGGGCTTCACCCAGCTTCTTGCCATCCGCGAAGGGGGCAGGCGCGTCCCAGTCGAGACCGGACAACGATACGATCTTGCGCACCAGCGAAAAGCCGTTGGAGTGAACGCCCGACGAGGACAGGCCAAGAATAACGTCGCCTTCGGCAATGTCGCCAGCTGGCAGAAGCTGGCCACGCTCGGCTGCACCAACTGCAAAACCGGCCAGATCGTAATCACCGTCGGAATACATGCCAGGCATTTCAGCGGTTTCACCACCAATCAGCGCACAGCCCGATTCACGGCAGCCGGCGGCAATGCCTGATACGATGGCCGCGCCCTGATCCGGATCAAGCTTGCCGGTCGCAAAATAGTCGAGGAAGAACAGAGGTTCTGCACCCTGCACGACCAGGTCGTTGACGCACATGGCAACAAGGTCAATACCAACGGTGTCGTGATAGTTCGCATCAATCGCAATCTTCAGCTTGGTGCCGACGCCATCATTGGCCGCAACCAGAACCGGATCCGTGAAGCCTGCGGCTTTCAGATCGAATAGACCGCCGAAGCCGCCAATTTCTCCATCAGCGCCGGGGCGGCGGGTGGAGCGTACAGCAGGCTTGATTTTCTCGACCATCAGGTTTCCGGCGTCAATATCCACGCCTGCATCGCTGTAGGTAAGACCGTTCTTGCCGGACTGGCTCATGGCTGTTGTCTCCGCTATCGCCTTTTCGCGTGCCCTTCGCATGAGCCGGGGTGTTATGCAAGGGTGAGCATTGCCTTAATGCCGCTTTTTCACGGGTTTGACCACGTTTTCCTTAGTTCGGTGGCATGGTTGCCTCGTTAAAGCCGATCAACTCTTGACCGTTCCGGTAGGTGCATCCTATCTCCTGATGGATAGCAAAGGCGATTGCGCCACAAGGAACCGATGATGCAACCTCATATCAGTGGCACACATTTGCGCAGGCAGGTGTTTTTCTGGATTGGCGCGCTCGCGATATTTATCGTCTTCCTGATGGTATTCAGCTCCATCCTTCTGCCTTTCGTGGCAGGCATGGCGCTCGCCTATTTCCTGGATCCGGTGGCGGACTGGCTGGAGCGCAGGGGCTTGAGCCGCATGATGGCGACGGTGGTCATTCTCGTTGCCTTCGTGCTGTTGTTTGCCCTGTCGCTGATCATCATCATTCCGGTGGTCGTGGCGCAGGCCTCCGATTTCATCACCCGTATCCCTGGTTATATCTCGTCTCTGCAGCAGCTTGTTGCCGGCACGGGCTCGACAATCCTGCCGGAATGGGTCGCCTCACAGGTCGAATCCATCCGCGAGAACTTTTCCAAACTGCTGGCCGAAGGCGCTGGTTTCATTGGCACGCTGCTGACGCAGATCTGGAACTCCGGCAAGTCGCTGGTCGATGTGGTGTCGCTGTTGGTGGTGACGCCAGTCGTTGCGTTCTACCTGCTTCTCGACTGGGATCGCATGATCAACAAGGTCGATAGCTGGATCCCGCGGGACCATGTTGATACCGTGCGCCAGATTGCTTCTGACATGGACACAACCATTGCCGGCTTCGTGCGCGGGCAGGGCTCTATGTGCCTTATCCTTGCCATCTATTATGCTGTCGGCCTGTCGCTGGCTGGTTTGAATTTTGGTCTGCTGATCGGTTTTGCAACCGGCATGCTGAGCTTTATTCCCTACGTTGGCGCAACGCTTTGCCTGCTGATCGCCGGCGGTGTGGCCTTGGTGCAGTTCGGTGCAGACTATGTATCGATTGCCATTGTGCTTGGCGTTTATTTCACCGGCCAGTTCATGGAGGGCAATATTCTCCAGCCTAAACTGGTGGGTGGCAGCGTTGGCCTGCATCCGGTATGGTTGATGTTCGCGCTTTTTGCTTTCGGCGCGATGTTCGGTTTCGTTGGCCTGCTGATCGCGGTCCCGGCTGCGGCGGCAGTTGGTGTTCTCGTGCGGTTTGCCCTGTCACGATACCTTGAAAGCGATTTATACCACGGACGTGCGCAAACCTTGCCCTGGGAAGGGCAACAGGATGACGCACCCGTCAAGACGACAATACAGAGCCAGAAATGAACGACCCACAAAATCCTGACCGTGCTCGGCCAAAAGCCGAGCAGCTTCCACTCGTCTTTTCTCATGTCACGGCGTCAAGCCGGGACGATCTGCTCGTGTCTGCGCCTTTGAATGCTGCCGTATCGATTGTTGATGCCTGGCCCAACTGGCCGTCGCCGGTTGTCATTCTGGCCGGTCCGATCGGTTCGGGAAAATCGCATCTCGCCAATATCTGGCGGGAAAAGACAGGTGCTGCCGACATTCATCCTGTGGCAGGCAGCCACGCCGCTCGCAAGGCGGAAAACGGGCCAGTGATGTTCGAGGATGCCGACCGCAACGGTTTTGACGATACGGAACTGTTTCACGTCATCAACAGTGTGCGTGAAAACGGCACCTCGCTTCTGATCACCACACGGCTTTGGCCATCATCTTGGCCGGTCACGCTCCCCGACCTTCGTTCGCGCCTGAAGGCGGCGACGGTTGTGGAAATCGGTGAGCCTGACGAAGACCTTTTGGCGCAGGTTTTGATGAAGCTATTTGCTGATCGTCAGCTTTACATGGATGACAAACTTATCAGCTATATCGTGGCACGCATGGAGCGTTCGCTTGATGCGGCGCAGACGATTGTGGATAAGCTGGACCGGCTGGCGCTTGCCCGTGGCATCCGTATAACACGCGCTCTGGCTGCAGAAGTTTTAAACGAACCAGGCAATGACGTTGACGACGATTGACTGTCACAGTTCCGTCGTCAAACTGTTATAATGGCAGATCAATGTTTTACGGGTGGAGTTGTTGATGGATTCGGCGGTGCAGGAAAATCACGATCAGGGCGTTACGGAAATTCCTCAGCGCAGCCCTTTGTGGGATAGTCCTGAACGTTTTATCAACCGCGAATTTTCCTGGTTGCAGTTCAACCGTCGCGTTCTTGAAGAAACACTCAATACCTCGCACCCGCTGTTGGAGCGTTTGCGCTTTCTGTCCATTTCTGCTGCCAACCTTGATGAATTTTTCATGGTGCGCGTCGCCGGTCTGGAGGCGCAGGTGCGCCAGTCCATCACCGTCAGAACGCCGGATGGAAAGACGCCAGCCGAGCAGCTTGAGGACATTCTGAAAGAAATCGATAATCTGCAGATGGAGCAGCAGGCATCTCTTGCCGTTCTGCAGCAGTATCTGGCGAAAGAAGATATCTACATCGTGCGTCCAGCGGCACTGGCCGATGAGGATCGCGTCTGGCTGGAAACGGAGTTTGAAGAGCGGATCTTTGCGGTTCTGACCCCGTTGTGTATCGACCCTGCGCACCCGTTCCCGTTCATCCCGAACCTTGGTTTTTCCATGGTTTTGCAGCTGGAAAGCCTGCATGGCCGCGAACCGATGACCGGTCTTTTGCGCCTGCCGCCAGCGCTTGACCGCTTCATCCGCCTGCCGGATGAGGGCAATACCATCCGTTACATCACGCTGGAAGATGTGGTTGGGTTGTTCATCAACAGGCTTTACCCCGGTTATGCCGTCAAGGGTTTTGGCACGTTCCGCCTGATCCGCGACAGCGATCTGGAAGTCGAGGAAGAAGCGGAAGATCTGGTTCGCTACTTCGAAAGCGCGCTGAAGCGTCGTCGTCGCGGTTCGGTCATCCGTATCGAAACCGACAGCGAAATGCCGCAATATCTGCGTCAGTTCGTGGTTCATGAACTGGGCGTGCCGGAAAACCGTGTCGCCGTTCTGCCCGGCCTTCTGGCGCTCAATACCATTTCCGAAATCGTCAAGGCACCGCGCGATGAGCTGAAGTTTGACGCATATAATGCCCGGTTCCCGGAGCGTGTGCGTGAACATGCCGGCGATTGCCTGGCAGCGATCCGCGAAAAGGACATGGTGGTCCACCACCCATACGAATCCTTCGATGTGGTGGTGCAGTTCCTGCTGCAGGCTGCTCGCGATCCTGACGTTCTGGCTATCAAGCAGACGCTTTACCGCACCTCCAACGACAGCCCGATTGTTCGCGCGCTGATTGACGCTGCAGAAGCCGGCAAGTCAGTCACGGCGTTGGTCGAATTGAAGGCCCGTTTCGACGAAGAAGCAAACATTCGTTGGGCACGTGACCTTGAACGCGCCGGTGTGCAGGTGGTGTTCGGCTTTATCGAACTGAAGACCCACGCCAAGATGTCGATGGTCGTGCGCCGTGAAGACGGCAAGCTGCGCACCTATTGCCACCTTGGAACGGGCAACTACCACCCGATTACCGCCAAGATCTATACCGACCTTTCCTTCTTTACCTGTAACCCGAAGATCGCCCATGATATGGCGAATATCTTCAACTTCATCACCGGTTATGGTGAGCCGGAAGAGGGCATGAAACTGGCCGTTTCGCCCTACACGCTGCGTCCGCGTATCATCAAGCACATCAACGATGAAATTCAGCATGCCAGAAATGGCGCGCCTGCTGCCATCTGGATGAAGATGAATTCGCTGGTGGACCCTGAAATCATCGACGCGCTGTACCGCGCCAGTGAAGCGGGCGTTGAGGTCGATCTGGTTGTTCGTGGCATTTGCTGCCTGCGTCCACAGGTACCAGGCCTGTCGGAAAATATTCGCGTCAAATCCATCGTTGGGCGTTTCTTGGAGCACAGCCGTATCTTCTGCTTTGGCAATGGTTATGGTCTGCCTTCGGAAAAGTCGCTGGTTTACATTGGCTCGGCAGACATGATGCCGCGCAATCTTGACAGACGTGTTGAAACGCTGGTGCCGCTGGTCAATCCAACGGTGCACGAACAGGTTCTTTCACAGATCATGCTGGGTAACCTGATTGACAACCAGCAGAGCTACGAGATACTTGCCGACGGAACGTCCAGGCGTATTGAGGTGCGCAAGGGCGAGGAACCGTTCAACGCGCAGCACTACTTCATGACCAATCCCAGCCTTTCCGGACGTGGTGAAGCCTTGAAATCCAGTGCGCCAAAACTGATCGCGGGTCTAATTTCGGCTCGCAAGAAACAGGCTGAATGACAAGATCAGAAGCACAGGGGCGGCTGACAGGCATCGCCCCCGTTTCCGTCATCGATATTGGTTCGAACTCTGTTCGTCTCGTCGTTTATGAAGGTTTGTCCCGCGCGCCTGCGGTCCTTTTCAATGAAAAGGTACTGTGCGGACTGGGGAAGGGGCTGGCACTTACCGGCCGCATGGACGACGAAGGCGTCAGTAGGGCGCTTGGCGCCTTGCGCCGTTTCCGCGCTTTGTCCGAACAGGCCCAGGCCCACAAACTTTATGTTCTGGCGACGGCTGCGGCGCGCGAAGCCAGCAACGGGCCGGATTTCATCCGCGAGGCGGAAAACATTCTCGGCTGCGAGATCGAAGTCCTCTCCGGCGAAAAAGAAGCGCTTTATTCGGCCTATGGTATCATCAGCGGTTTTTACGATCCCGATGGCATTGCCGGTGACTTGGGCGGCGGTTCGCTTGAGCTGATCGACATCAAGGGGAAAAGCTGCGGTCAGGGCATAACCCTGCCACTCGGCGGCATCCGTCTTTCGGAAACCTCCGGCAGCTCGCTTGAAAAGGCATCTGCCTTTGCCAGAAAGCAGATCAAAACCGCCAAGCTTCTGTCCAAGGGCGAAGGCCGCACCTTCTATGCGGTGGGCGGCACTTGGCGCAGCATCGCCAAGCTGCATATGGAAATTCGCCAATATCCACTGCACATGATGCAGGGATATGAGGTGCCATTGCAGGAGATGCTGGCCTTCCTCGATGATGTTATTGCCGCCAAGGATTCCAAGGATCCCGCCTGGCAGGCCGTTTCGAAAAGCCGTCGTTCGCTTTTGCCCTATGGCGCCATTGCCATGCGCGAAGTCCTCGAGGCGATGAAACCGGCCAAGGTGGTGTTCTCAGCGCAAGGCGTACGTGAAGGTTATCTCTATTCGCTGCTCAGCGAAGAGGATCAGGATACCGACCCATTGCTGGTCGCAGCCGATGAACTGGCTATCCTGCGTGCCCGTTCGCCCGAACATGCGCGCGAACTGGAAGACTGGAGCGGTCGCACCGTGCCGGTATTCGGCATCGAGGAAACGGTGGAAGAAAGCCGTTATCGCCGTGCCGCCTGCCTGCTGGCCGATATCAGCTGGCGCGCGCATCCGGATTACCGCGGTCTGCAGGCGGTCAACATCATTGCCCATTCGTCCTTTGTTGGCATCAGCCATCCCGGCCGCGCCTATATAGCACTTGCCAACTACTATCGTTTCGAGGGCCTCAATGATGACGGCACCACCAAACCGTTGACGGCGATTGCCGGTGACCGCTTGTCGGAACTGGCCAAGCTGGTGGGCGGCATGTTGCGGGTCGTTTATCTATTTTCGGCCTCCATGCCTGGCGTCATCGATCACCTGCGGTTCCGGGCTTCGGAAAATCCTGCTTTCGATCTGGAGTTTGTGGTGCCGCATGACTACTGCGATTTTGCAGGTGAACGCCTTGAAGGCCGCTTGCAGCAGCTGGCAAAGCTGACCGGCAAAAAACTGGCTTTCGTCTTCGAATAAAACGCTTCCGGAACAAAAATCTCATTTGCGTCTTGTCATAAATCGAGACGCAAATGAGGACACCTGCATGATACCGCAATCGATTGCTGACGAGTTTGACATGTCGCTCGTTGTTCCGGTCGAAATTCTGTTGCTGCGGGTTGTTGGAGCCGCGATGCTGTGTGGGCTGATCGGCCTGGAGCGAGAATTTCAGCGCAACACAGCCGGCATGCGCACCAATATGCTGATTGGACTTGCCGCCGTTGTTTTCAGCGTCGTCACCCTGCATCTGATGGAGACTATCGATACCACCAGTGGTGCTGCGCAGATGGACCCGATCCGTCTCGTCGAAGCGGTGACAGCAGGCATCGCATTTCTGGCGGCCGGTGTGGTGGTTTACACCAAGGGTGATGTCAAAGGCCTGACAACCGGTGCCAGCATGTGGCTGTCTGCGGCCATCGGTCTGTCGGTCGGGCTAGGTGTGTGGCTTCTGGCCATTGTTGCGACTGTAACCGGCATTATCGTGCTTTGGCTTCTGCGCAAGGTCGAGGTCGCCGCTGGCATCAAGGATAAAAATGCAGAATGAGAAACGCCATCATGGGATGGTGGCGTTTCCAGTTTCAAATGACTTTTTCGAAAGTCACTTGGCGTCGAGCAGGTCTTTGACCTCAAGCAGAACGAATTCATTGTCGTCTGCCTTATCGAGTGCGCGACCGGCTGAGAAGGGCAGGTTGTTGTCATTGCCCACGATGATGTGTGTTGCGTCAACGCGGTCGACATTTTCGATGGTCACGAATGGCATGTCGTAGAAACCTTCGCCGCCACCCTGACGTTTCTTGTTGTCAGGGTCGGAGATTTTCAGCAGGTCGATGTACCCGATCTTGCGGGCGGCCTTGCCAAGATTAGCATCATTGAACTCGATCTTGTAGATACGCTTGACCTTGGACGGCACGGCAAAGCAGTTTGTCTCAGGCTTCTTCGGGTCGGCGCAGGCCTTGTCGGCAGTGCCGGCACCATTGTCGCGTTCGATGACCAGAGCGGTGGTTTCATCCAGCATGTTGAAGTCGCCGATCGCTTCGCCGCCTTCTGCCAGCGGATAAAGCCAGGTTCGGCCAGTCCAGGCCTTGGAGGCAACATCCAGCTCGATGATGCGCAGGCCGGTTGCGCCGTCTTCGGTCTTTTCGACCTGTCCATCGGCGGTATAGAGCGGACCTTCCAGCATGCCGTACAGCTTGGAGCCGTCCTTGGACATGGCCATGCCTTCATAACCGCCAGAGCGCTTCAGGTTGAAGGCAGGCATCTTCTGAGTTGGATTGCCCGGCAGCGTCAGGGTTGGATGATCCGGCGACTTGACGTCGATGTCGCCTGCCTTGGTGGCGATGACATCGGTCAGCTTTCCGTCACGGGTGAACTTCAGGATATAAGGTCCGAATTCCTCGCCGACCCAGAAACCGTCGGCAACCGGCTGGATGGATTCGACATCGAAATCAGCGCCGGTCAGGTAACGTTTGTCGGAGCCTTCCATGACGATCGGGAAGGGCGCCTTGTTGTCAGGATCGGACAGGAACACGGTTTCAAGCGCATTCACCTTGCCGGCATCCCAGTCAAATGACAGGTGGTGCAACATCAGCATGGAATCGCTGGAGTTGATCTTTGAACCGAATCCATTGTCGGAAAGGCTCCAGAATGTACCGTCTTCCATGGCCTTGATGCCTGAAAAACCCTGCATGGCCTGACCGTCGAACGGCATGGAAAGGCCGGTTGGGCGAACGCCATCCTTGCCGGGAACGGTGCCAAGACCTTCAGCACGCTTGCGATCTGCCGTGGTAAATTTGGCAGATGTCTTGAGATGCTCAGGTGCATCTGCCGGTGCCGGAATAATGGTGTTGGCAGGCAAAATGGCGTGCGAAACGAGTTTGGCCGGAAATTCCTTTTCAGCGGCAATGGCCGAAAAGCCAGAAATTGCAAAAACTGCAACAGAAGCAAGAAGGGTCTTGGTCATCAAATCACCTGTCGGTTGACACATATAACGTCGTGTCGGGTACGCAGGCTTTGTGAAATTCAGGTGATGGGAGCTTGAAGCTTTGGTGAAGCTTTTATTATGGGAGGGGAATTGAAGCAGAAATCCGGTCCCCCGTGGAAAATGCGGATTTCCTAATGAAACTTCAGGACTTTATCAGTGCGCAGACGCCCAGCGTCTGGCCACGACCCTTGACGGCGTGTTCACCGAGATATTCGCTTTTGACGCCCTTTGGCAGCAAAAGGCGGTGTATCAGATCTGACGAAATAAGGATCGGATGACCGAGCATCTTGCTCAGCGATTCAAGGCGGGCAGTGGTATTCACCGTATCGCCGAAATAGGTGATCTTGTGGTGATCGACGCCAATTTCAGCCGTGATAACCGGGCCACCATGCAGGGCAAAGCGCAGTTTCGGCATCGTGCCGAATGTCTTCATCCAGAAGTCTTGCCGTTTCTCGATCTCGGTTAGAATATCA
>NZ_DAMDBP010000015.1:24323-43923 GCF_032092815.1 Agrobacterium sp.
ATGGAACGGCCAGGTGATAATGGCTGCATCGCCGATGTAATCGTCAATCGCGCCATTGTGACGGCGTACGGGGGCAGCATAGGTGGCAAAAATCTCACGCAGGAATTCCTGAGCCTTCATGTCGCCATGGGTCTCGGCAAAGGTGGTCGAGCCAACCAGATCGATAAAAATGAACACCCGCTCTTCACGGATTGGCCGACGGTAACGGCCAAGCAAAAGATCGGTAAAGATGTCGCGCCCCAACAGCTCACGCACCCGCATGACGAACACGATGATGCTGCAAACAATGGCAGTGAAGACCAGTGTCTGTGGTTCGGCATGCACCGCACGCTGCCAATCGACTTTCAAGATGCCGGTTGACCACAGCAAGGTTCCACCAACCGCAAAACCGCTGAACACCAGAACCGCATAGATGATCAGGCCAATGGCGATATAGGCTGGCGTCGGCAGGGAGCTGATACGTTGTGACAGGCGCGGCAGGATGTAACCGCGCTCGAAGGCCAGAATGGGGGCGCAGGCAAACAGCGCATAGGTCGCGCCAATGAACGGCCCGCCGCCGTATTCCAGAAAGGCATATGCAACGCCACTGCCGGCAACTGCTAGAAATAGCAGCAGGTAATCCAGCATTAAGAGAAGCTTTCGCATACGGTCCGTTGCTTTCAATGAAATATCGTCGCTGGCTCGAGATCAGCGCTTCGGCTGCCTAGAACGCAAGCAAGACTTTAATGTGGAATTCAATTCGCCAAAAGTGACGATTTGGTAAGGCGTTTCAAACGCTTTTGCACTGTTGCCGGATTGCAAGTATTGGCTGTGATCCGCACATCAAGGCGACAGGAAAACACAGCTATTGTGCCTGAAACATGCGCTCGACTGGCTTTATTCCGGCGACCTGCGACGCCGGATGTCTTGAGGATGGGCTGTCAGGACCGGTTGCGGTTTACTCAGTCGGCAGTTCGACTGCTTCAACCTTCTTGCCTGCAAAGCGCAGGGCGACACCGCCGTTGATGAGCTTGAGGGCAACATCACCGAACAGTTCCTTGCGCCAGCCGGAGAGAGCGGCAACCTGCGCCTTTTCACCTTCAGAGGCAATTCTGTCCAGATCATCGCTGTTGGCAATGATCTTGGCTGCAACGCCGTGTTTGTCGGCGGTCAGCTTCAACAGGACCTTCAGAAGTTCCACGGCAGCGCCTGAACCTTCCGGTGAATGGCTGTGGCGTGGCGCTTGTGGCATCTCTGTCTTTGGCAATGCGAGGGCGGCGTTGACGGTTTCGACAATGGCGGAACCGGAGGAAGAACGTTCCCAGCCCTTCGGGATGGTGCGCAGGCGCGACAATGCCTCGGCATCCTTTGGCTGCTGCTGGGCGATTTCGAAAATCGCATCATCCTTCAGCACACGCGAGCGCGGTACGTTGCGGCTGCGGGCCTCACGCTCGCGCCAGGCTGCGACGAATTTGAGAATGGCAAGTTCGGTCGGCTTGCGCAGGCGCGACTTCAGGCGCAGCCAGGCATCATCCGGGTGCAGCTCATAAGTGTCGCGCGACTCGAGAATGTTCATCTCCTCGGTCAACCACAACGAGCGGCCTTCGCGCTCTAGCTTGGCTTTCAGCGCCAGATAGACGTCACGAAGATGGGTCACATCTGCCAATGCATAATCAAGCTGCTTTTCGGACAGCGGACGGCGGCTCCAGTCGGTGAAACGCGACGACTTGTCGATCTGCACGGATTTGATCTTCTGCACCAGCTGGTCGTAGGAAATCGAATCCCCGAAACCGCAAACCATCGCCGCAACCTGCGTGTCGAAGATCGGGTGGGGGATAAGTCCGCCGAGATGGTGGATGATTTCAATGTCCTGGCGGGCGGCATGGAAAACCTTGACCACATCAGGATTGGCCATCAGCTCGAACAATGGCGCAAGATCGATGTCTTTGGCCATCGGATCCACCAACACTTCCAGTGTCGGGCTTGCCATTTGAACGAGACACACCTCTGGCCAGAAAGTCGTTTCCCGCAGAAATTCCGTATCGATTGTGATGAAGTCCGATTTTGCAAGTTCCTTGCAAGCTTCGGCAAGTGCTGCGGTCGTTTCGATCATATTCTTCTGGCCAGTACTGTAACAGATGGGTCTTACTTTCCCTTTGGGGACCGTATGTCAATACAAAGTCGGTGTTTCTTAACCGTTGTCGCCCTCTTTCCGGCCTTCAACGTGGTTCCTGGTCACTTTTATCAGGGCTTTTTGGTGCAGGTGCTGCCAATTTGCTGAAATAGGCTGAGGTACGCAACAGCGCCCTGAACCGCCAGTTACGCTCTTCAACCGGCACACCGGCGCGCATCCTGAGGCGATAGATGGTGTAACCGATGAATAGGATCTGCACCGCGGCGGTATAGATGAACAGCGCTTTGGGCCCGTACAGATCGATTAGCACGGAGGCGAGCAGCGGCCCGATGGTGGCGCCCAGCGACCAGAAGAACAACAGGCCGGCCGCAACCATGGCATGTTCACCCTCTTTGGCGTGGTCATTGCCATGCGCCGAACTCAACGAATAAAGCGGAAGCGCAAAGGCACCAAAAATGAAGACACCGATAATGTTTCTCCACTCATCGGTGCCGGCGAAAAACACCAGGAACAACCCGGTGATGACTGAGCCCGCCGTGGTAGCAAGAATAACGATGCGGCGATCATAACGATCAGAATAGGCACCCAGCGGATATTGCAGCACAACGCCGCCAATGATGCCGGCGCTCATGAAGGTGGCGATGGCCGTAACCGACATGCCGATCTGTTCGGCATAGATCGGTCCGATGTTGCGAAACGCTGCCATGCTGAGACCGACGGCGACGCAGCCGACAACGGCCAGCGGCGAGATGCGCCAGACAGCTGCCGGATTGAACTTCATGGCATTGGGCGGGGCAGGGTTGGATTTGTCGGCAATCGAAATTGGCACGAGCGACAGGGTCAGCGCCATGGCAATCAGCGAAAACACTGTTGGCCCTTCAATGCCTGCCATGGGGATGATGTATTGTGCCGCCGTGACGGAGCCCAGATCCACAAGTCTGTAAACGGAAAGTGCGCGGGCACGGTTGGAATTGGTGACCTGCGCGTTGATCCAGCTTTCGATAATGGCAAACAGTCCGGCAACCGCAATGCCGATCAGGAAACGCATGGCAAGCCAGAACAGTGGATGGGTGATCAGTGCCATGGCAATCGAGGCTGCTGACGAGATGGCCGCGAGCGCCGCAAATGCTCTGATGTGGCCAATTTCCCGCAATATGCTGGTGACGTAAATACACCCGATGGCGAAGCCCAGGCTATACCCTGCGCTGATCAGACCGATGGTGCTGGGAGAAAATCCCTCCGATAAACCCCGCAAGGCGATGAAGGTGCCTTGCAGGCCATTGCCCCCGATCAAAATGCCGGCAGTTGCGAGAAGGGGAATCAGCGGGCGGATCTGGCTCATGGGGACGAATCATCGCGAGGAACGGAAAAAAGCGGATAAGCGTCCACAGTCTTAGTGCGATGTCGGCTTGAAGGACAGACGAGAACACGACATTCTTGTGCTTTGCCTTGACAAATCAGGCTGACCATGCGTTTTTCCGGCCAAATTTGATCGTGCGGCCAAAGCGCCGCAGCATGTTTCAGGATAACAAAATGCATCGTTACCGCAGCCATACCTGTGCCGCTCTCCGCAAGTCCGACGTCGGCGCGACTGTCCGCCTTTCCGGTTGGGTTCATCGCGTGCGAGATCACGGTGGCGTCTTGTTCATCGACCTTCGTGACCATTATGGCATCACGCAGGTTGTCGCCGATCCTGACAGCCCGGCTTTCAAGTCCGCTGAAACCGTGCGTGGCGAGTGGGTTATCCGTATCGATGGTCTGGTCAAGGCCCGTTCGGACGACACCGTCAACAAGGGCATGGCCACCGGCGAGGTCGAACTCTACGCACAGGAAATCGAAGTTCTCGGCGTTGCCAAGGAACTGCCGCTGCCGGTGTTTGGTGAGCCTGAATACCCGGAAGATGTGCGCCTGAAGTATCGCTTCCTCGACCTGCGCCGCGAAACGCTGCACAAGAACATCGTCAAGCGCACGCAGATCATCTCCTCCATGCGCAATGGCATGGCTGAGGCTGGTTTTGCCGAATACACCACGCCAATTCTTACGGCTTCTTCGCCGGAAGGTGCACGCGACTTCCTCGTGCCAAGCCGTATTCATGAAGGCAAGTTCTTCGCGCTGCCGCAGGCGCCGCAGCAGTACAAGCAGCTTTTGATGGTTGCCGGTTTCGACCGTTATTTCCAGATTGCGCCTTGCTTCCGTGATGAAGACCCGCGCGCTGACCGTCTGCCGGGCGAGTTCTACCAGCTCGACGTGGAAATGAGCTTCGTGACCCAGGAAGATGTCTGGGAAACCATGGAGCCGATGATGACGTCGGTGTTCGAGCAGTTTGCCGAAGGCAAGCCTGTCACGCAGAAGTGGCCCCGCATTCCTTACGACGAAGCGATCCGCAAATACGGCTCCGATAAGCCGGATCTGCGTAACCCGATCGTCATGGAAGCTGTTACAGAGCATTTCGACGGCTCCGGCTTCAAGGTCTTCGCAAACATGATCGCCTCGAATCCGAAGGTTCAGGTTTGGGCCATTCCGGCAAAGACCGGCGGCTCAAGAGCATTCTGCGACCGCATGAACGCCTGGGCGCAGTCTCAGGGTCAGCCAGGCCTCGGCTACATCTTCTGGAAGGAAGAAGACGGCAAGGTCGGCGGTTCCGGTCCGCTCGCCAAGAACATCGGTGAAGAACGCACCGAAGCGCTGCGCGTACAGCTCGGCCTGGAAGCCGGTGACGCCTGCTTCTTCGTGGCTGGTGATCCTGCCAAGTTCTACAAGTTCGCCGGTGAAGCACGTACCCGTGCAGCTGAAGAACTGAATCTGATCGATCGCGATCGTTTCGAAATGTGCTGGATCGTTGACTTCCCGTTCTTCGAATACAACGAAGAAGAAAAGAAGATCGACTTCGCGCACAACCCGTTCTCCATGCCACAGGGTGGTCTGGAAGCACTGGAAGGCCAGGACCCACTGTCGATCAAGGCTTACCAGTACGACGCGGTTTGCAACGGCTTCGAAATCGCCTCCGGCTCCATCCGTAACCAGTCGCCTGAACTGATGGTCAAGGCGTTTGAAAAGGTTGGTCTGAGCCAGGCAGACGTTGAAGACCGCTTCGGTGGCCTTTACCGCGCCTTCCAGTATGGTGCACCTCCGCACGGCGGTTGCGCATTCGGTATCGACCGCGTTGTCATGCTGCTCGTCGGTGCAAAGAACCTGCGTGAAATCACGCTGTTCCCGATGAACCAGCAGGCACAGGATCTGTTGATGAACGCTCCGGCGCCAGCAACACCAACGCAGCTGCGCGAATTGGCGCTTCGCGTCGTTCCGACACCAAAGAAAGACTGATACAGTCTGACACGTGCGCGCCGATATCCGGTTCGCACAGAGCATTTGCAACGGCAGCCCACTGGGCTGCCGTTTTGCGTTTAGGCAGATTTTTGATCGAAACGGGCTGAAAATACGCCAATGGGTTGATCGCGCAAAACTCGATTCAACTCCTTTTTGTGCATCGCAAAAATTTCATCGTATTGTCACACCAGGTTCCCGTTTTTTTAAGGTTTTCAGGGGATTCGGTACCCTAACGAAAGGGTCCCGAATGCCGTCTTTTTTCCCCGTCACTTTGCGGATTTCTCACCGTATTTTCTTGTTGGTTCTCGTCGCTGTGCTGGGCTTGGGGGTGGTTGTTGGCACATTCCTGTTCCAGCGCCATCTTGAAGCCGGTTACAAACAATCAGCAAAGCGGGTGGAGGAAAGACAGATCGTCGTTTCCGAGATCGTTTCGGACCTGCATGTCGCGCAGCTTGAGGAAAAGGATTTCCTGCTGGCAAAACAGATTGCTGCCATCGAGCGTTTTGATGGCGTGGTGAAGAACACCAGCGCGCGCATTGAGACGCTGCGTGCTGACAACGATACCGATGCGACCTTGAAGCTGGAAAGCCTGACCAATGCGCTTGGTATCTATTCCACCGCAGTCGCAAGTCTGGTTACCAAGAACACTGAATTGGGTTTGGTACCGTCTGATGGTCTTGAAGGTGCGATGCGCCGCGCCGTACACAATATCGAGAACCTGGTATCGGGACTGGAAAACGCCAATATCCGCGCCAGCATGTTGATGATGCGCCGTCATGAAAAGGATTTTATCCTGCGGCAGGACCCTGCCTATGTGGCGAAGCACCGCGAGGAGGTTGAAACCTTCAAGGCGGAAGTGAAAAAGGAATTCCGCCCCGGTGCCGATCGCCAGCGCATCATGGATGCGCTGGACATCTATACGGCATCTTTCCGTTTTTACGCCGAAGCGACTGTCGTGGAGCAGGGGCTACGTCGGGATGTTGATAATGTCTATGTCGCCATGCAGCCCTTTGTGGCGGATGTCATGGCCTATTACGACGGTGAAAAAGTCCGCAATGCCAGTGAAAATGCCGCTGCCGAGCAGTGGACAATCCGCATGGTGACGGGGCTGATTGCCCTGACCGTGTTCAGCCTTTTGGTCAGCGTGTATTTTATCGGCCGGTCGATCAGCCGTCCGGCGTCCGCGATGACCGGCGCCATGCGCAAGCTGGCGGATGGTGAAACGACACTGGCTGTGCCGGGCCTGAACCGCCGCGATGAGTTCGGTGCCATGGCATCGGCACTGGAAGTGTTTCGCCAGTCCGCCATCAGCAAACAGAAACTTGAGGAAGAGGCGGCCCAAGCGCGAGCCCGTTCTGAGGCAGAGCGCAAGCGCCTGCAAGAGGAAGCCGAAAGCAATGCGCAGGCGCGTTTGATGCAGGCAACGCAGGGGCTGGCATTGGCCTTGAAACGCCTGGCCCAGGGTGATCTGTCCTTCCAGTTGACCGAACCCTTCTCGCAAGACTTTGAGGCGCTGCGCCACGACCTGAACCAGACCCTGCAACAGTTGAATGGTGCGATGGGCGGCATTGCCGAATCTGGATATTCCATTGACGGCGGCGCGCGTGAAATCAGCCAGAGCACTGATGATCTGGCGCGTCGTACCGAACAGCAGGCCGCCTCATTGGAGGAAACGGCAGCAGCCCTTGATGAATTGACGGCCAATGTCCGTCTTTCGGCAGAACGCGCCGCGCAGGCGCAGGACATTGCCAAGCAGGCTGGCAACGACGCTGAAAAAACCACATCGCTGCTGGATGACACCATCGCAGCGGTCACCCGCATCGAACGGTCGTCTGAGCAGATTGGCAGCATCATCAGCGTCATTGACGAGATTGCGTTCCAGACCAACCTCTTGGCACTCAACGCCGGTGTGGAAGCGGCGCGCGCCGGTGAGGCCGGCCGTGGTTTTGCCGTCGTGGCACAGGAAGTGCGCGAACTGGCGCAGCGTTCCGCCAAGGCAGCCGGCGAGATCAAGGCTCTGATCAACAATTCAGGTGCTGAGGTGAGGGAAGGCGGCCGTTTTGTCCGTGAAACCGGCCAGGCCCTGTCCCGGATCGGTGGTTCGATTGTCGATATCCGCGAGCACGTCAACGCCATTGCAGCGGCCTCCCACGAGCAGGCAATCGGTCTTGGTGAAATCAACACTGCCATCAACCATCTGGATCAGGCAACACAAAGCAATGCGGCCATGGTTGAGGAAAACAATGCTGCCAGCGCCGTTCTGTCGCGTGAAGTGGCGCGTCTCAACGAGCTGTTGCAGATGTTCCGGTTGAGTGATGCAAGTTCTTATCACCATGAACGGACGGGCTCACGTCACGCTGCTTGATCTTTCTTTCAATAGACCTGCCCAAAGAAAAGCCCCGGCCATTCGACCGGGGCTTTTTGTTGATGTGGATATTGCCGAAGGCAAAGCCCTTACAGGGCAAACTTAGTCGTTGGCCGAAACCTTCACGCCGAGAACGGTTGGCAGGGTGTTTGGTGCACCCATTGCCGCACCCATGATCATCGGGAACGGAACCGGGCTTTCCGGAACCGCCGAGATCGTGAAGTTCTGCGGATCGTCGATATAGGCGTTGATGGCTGCCGACACGGCATTCTGCAACTCAGGCAGGTTCAACTGTGCCATCATCAGTGGTGCCATGCCCTTGATGGTCTGGGAAAGCTGTTCGCCGTCCATGCCCTGCTTGCTGGCAGCGTAATCAATGGCGCGCTTGGTGATGCTGTCATCGACAAATCTGATTTCTGCATTGGTGAAGCTGAGCTGCTGGGCAAGGCCAAGCATGGCAAGGCCGGCGGCCTGTTCAGCCTGTTGCTTGTTCGGATTCGCAGCCTGTGCCTTGATGGTTTCCTGCATCGACTTGATGAAGTCGAGCGTGTAGCCGGTGAAACCGAAAGCAAGGCTCAAAGTGCCGACGTCATCCAGTTCAACGCTGTAATCGCTGACATCGACCTTGCCGGACGATACCTCCCAGTTGCCTTCCATGTTCATTTTGCCGGCCAGCGACTTGATGGCGAGCTGGTCGAGTGCTTCCTTGTAGGCAGGGTCCTGTACGTCGCTCAGATCTGCCTCGAAACCCGTGGCGCTAATCTTGAAGCCGATGTCGTTCTTGTCGTCGCTCATGCTCATCGTTGCGACGGTCTCTTCGAGCGTCACCACGTCCTTGCCTGCAACATTGACCTTGACTTCACCACTGTGGGCTTCGTCATAAAACAGAATACTGTCGATCGTGCCACTATTGGCGGTTGCCGGAACGCTGATGCCGCTCATGTACATGTCGACGACGGTAACAGTCGTATCTTTATCGGTAAAATTGATGTCGTCGAATTTCGCCGTGCCGATATGGTAACCACCATTATCTTCTTCAACGTCTTCAAAGGTGATGTCGCCCAGCGGAAACTTGTGTTGGGACATCGCGTCGGAACTGAATGCTGCGCCCTTTAAAACAACGGTCGAGCCATCTGTCTCGACTGCGGCGGCAGTGATGGCTGCGCCCTGTGTGTTGTAGGATGCGTTTATCTTCTTGAGGAGATCGTTACCGTCGAGCGCGAAAGCCGTACCGGAAAATGCCAGAACTGTGGAACTCGCCAGCAGAAGCGTCCGGAAATTGCTGTTCATGGTTGTTTCATCCCTTTTGATAGTATGCTTTGAATCTAAACATTCGCAGCATTTATATGTGGTTGCAGAAGGCTGTCCACTCCCCAAACTGATAGGCGGCACAGGGGCGCAACGTCATTTGCCAATCAAACTTAATGAATTGTTCATATTTTGCCGTTGGCCAGAACGATTTTAACCTGACCTGTGTTCCACACGCCTAATATCGACCAAATTACTGTTGTTCTGACCGTCATCCACAGGCGAAAGCCCCCGGATTCCTTGCCGGGAATCAGCATTTCCGCTAGTCAAGCAGTATGGGAAAAAATCTTGTTCCTCCGTCTGGCGGAGATGATAACATTCATCCGGTCGATCTCAAGGCTGCGCTCGAAGAGCGTTACCTTGCCTATGCGTTGTCGACCATCATGCACCGTGCGCTTCCGGATGTGCGCGACGGCCTGAAACCGGTCCATCGCCGCATTGTTCACGCCATGAGCGAAATGGGCATCCGCCCGAACTCGGCGTTCAAGAAATGCGCGCGTATCGTCGGTGACGTGATGGGTAAATTCCACCCGCACGGCGATGCCTCGATCTATGACGCGCTGGTGCGCCTGTCGCAGGATTTTGCCATCCGTTATCCGCTGGTCGACGGCCAGGGGAACTTTGGCAACATCGATGGCGACGGCGCTGCGGCGATGCGTTACACCGAAGCGCGCATGACGGAAGTTACCGCGCTGCTTCTGGAAGGCATCGATCAGGATGCCGTCGATTTTCGTCCGACCTATAATGAGGAAGACGAAGAGCCTGTGGTCATGCCCGGTGCGTTTCCGAACCTTCTGGCAAACGGCGCGTCCGGCATTGCCGTGGGCATGGCAACCTCCATCCCGCCGCACAATGCCCATGAAATCTGTGATGCAGCCCTGCATCTGATCAAACATCCCGACGCCCCGGTCGAAAAGCTGTTGGAATTCATTCCCGGTCCCGACCTGCCAACCGGCGGCATCATCGTGGAAAGCCGCGAGAACATTCTTGACGCCTACAAGACGGGTCGTGGTGGTTTCCGCGTCCGTGCCAAGTGGGAAGTGGAGGATCTCGGCCGTGGCGGTTACCAGATCGTCATCACCGAAATTCCCTATCAGGTTCAGAAATCGCGCCTGATTGAAAAGATCGCCGAACTGCTGATCGCCCGCAGGCTTCCTCTGCTGGAAGACATCAGGGACGAGTCGGCAGAAGACGTGCGTGTCGTTCTGGTTCCGAAGAACCGCACGGTCGATGCAACATTGCTGATGGAATCGCTGTTCAAGCTCACCGATCTTGAAAACCGCATTCCGCTCAACATGAACGTCTTGTCGCTTGGCAAGATTCCAAAGGTCATGGCGCTGAATGAAGTGCTGCTGGAATGGCTGAGCCACCGCAAGGACGTGCTGGTTCGTCGTTCGCGTTTCCGCCTGGCTGCCATTGATCGCCGGTTGGAAATTCTCGGCGGCCTGCTGATCGCCTATCTTAATATTGATGAGATCATCCGCATCATTCGTGAGGAAGATGAGCCGAAGCCGTTCATGATGACGCGTTTCGGGCTGACGGATATTCAGGCCGAAGCCATTCTCAACATGCGTTTGCGCTCTTTGCGTAAACTGGAAGAAATCGAAATCCGCACGGAATTCGATGCGTTGACCAAGGAAAAGGCCGACATCGAAGCGCTGCTGGCCTCTGACGACAAGCAGTGGCAGGTCGTTTCGTTTGAAATTGGCGAAGTGAAGAAAAAATATGCCAAGGCAACCGAACTCGGTCGCCGCCGCACGCAGTTCGCCGATGCGCCGGATGCCGATATCGAGGCCATTCAGCAGGCAATGATCGAAAAAGAACCGGTAACGGTGGTCATTTCCGAGAAGGGCTGGATCAGGGCGCTGAAGGGTCACATCTCCGACACATCCTCGCTGACCTTCAAGGAAGGCGATGGCCTGAAGCTGGCATTCCCTGCGCAAACAACTGACAAGCTGTTGCTGGTAACCACCGGCGGCAAGGCCTACACACTGGGCGCTGACAAGCTGCCGGGCGGTCGTGGTCATGGTGAGCCGATCCGTATCATGGTCGATATGGAAAATGATCAGGATATCCTGACTGCCTTTGTGCATGATCCGGCGCGCAAGCTGCTGCTGGCATCGACCGCAGGTAACGGCTTCATCATTGCCGAGACGGAAATGGTCGCAAACACCCGCAAGGGCAAGCAGATCATGAACGTGTCCATGCCGGATGAAACCAAGCTGGTCGTACCGGTTCCTGCCAATAGTGACTATGTTGCTGTGGTCGGTGAAAACCGCAAGCTTTTGACCTTCCCGCTGGTGCAGATGCCGGAAATGACACGCGGCAAGGGCGTTCGTTTGCAGCGATACAAGGATGGCGGCATTTCCGATGCGAAATGTTTTGTATTCACTGAAGGTCTTTCCTGGGCGGACAGCGCTGGTCGTTCCTTCTCCAAGGTGGGCGACGAGCTGACCGAATGGATGGGCGATCGCGCCACGGCAGGCCGCACCGTGCCGAAGGGTTTCCCACGCAGCGGCAAGTTCAGCGGCTAAGCATAAAAAACTGAGTACAAAAAAAGCGGCGAAAGACCTCCAAAGTCTTTCGCCGCTTTTGTTTTGTTCTCAATAATGGCGCAGGTGAGGGCCAAGCGGTTTATTCACGGTGTCTCTGCGGCATCATCCTGCGGCGGTTCGTAAATTTCCCAGCCCCGCGGCGTCAGATGTTCCTGCGGTTGATAGCGCGTTTTATAACCCATCTTCTGGGAGCCGTTGACCCAGTAGCCGAGATAAACATGTGGCAGCCCGAGATTGCGGGTGCGGGTAATATGGTCGAGGATCATGAACGTGCCGAGCGACCGGCGCTCCATTTCCGGGTTGAAGAAGGAATATACCATTGACAGTCCGTCGCTCATCACGTCGCTGAGCGCCACGGCCAGAAGTTCGCCGCGTTTACTGCTGTCGATTCCGGAACCGGGAACCCGTAACCGGTATTCGATGACACGGGTATTTACATGGGTATCTTCCACCATGACAGCATAATCGAGCGCCGACATATCGGACATGCCGCCATCATGGTGACGGCTGTCGAGATAACGCCGGAACAGAGCAAACTGCTCGGTGGACGGTTCTGTCGTGTGGATGCTGGAAACAATGTCGCTGTTGGCAGACAGCACCCGGCGCATGGAGCGGGTCGGCAAGAAATGTTCCGTCAGAATGCGCACGGAAACACAGGCGCGGCAGGTTTCGCAAGCCGGTCGATAGGCAATGTTTTGCGATCGGCGAAAACCGCCCTGCGTCAGAAGGTCGTTCATTTCGGCCGCGCGAGGTCCGACAAGATGTGTAAAAACCTTGCGCTCAAGTTCGCCGGGAAGGTAGGGACAAGTGGCCGGTGCCGTCAGGTAAAACTGCGGAGAGGGCGTTGTCTGGGTATTCATCGAACCTTGGTCGCTCCCTTCACCTGTCACATAATGTGACAGAATGGCAAAAACCTAAAAAACGTCAACTGGCCGATTATAGTAGCTGCCCATTTACTACCGAACAGTTTGCAACCGCACCCCGATTATGAGGTACGGATAGCAACAGTACCAAGCAACAGGTCGTGAATCAGGCGTGAGCGATCCGTAAACAGGCCGACCAGCAGAATGAGCGGCGTCAGCACCGAATTCAGCACCCAGAACAGCACGATATGTGCCGTTGCAATCAGAAAGTCGATTCTGCGGCCATCGGTTCGCGCCATGGCAATGCCCGTGGCCTTCATGCCGGGAGAGGCCTGTGACGAACCGCCAAGCGTCATGCCGAAATAGAAGAGAGCGACAATGATATAAAGAGCAGGGTAGAGGAACCATGCCAAACCCAGCGTGATGACGCCGAGGAAAAACACCAGAACCGCGGCTGGCACCCAAAGCACCGCAATCAACAGATAGTCGATGCAGAATGCAAACACGCGACGGGTCAACACGCCGCTATAGGCACGCCAATCCTGCGGCACTGCATAGGTGTTGTTTGGTTCGATACTCATCGCGTTTCTCCTGTTTGCATTTGATATGGTGAGAAACGCGCGAGTTTCAATCTGTTTCCCTTGGTCGTGCCGTCATTTGCCCTTGGCAAGCGCCCGTGCGACTTCCACGGCAAAGTAGGTGAGAATGCCATCGCAGCCGGCGCGCTTGAAACAGAGAAGCGTTTCCATCATCACCCGGTCGCCATCGATCCAGCCCTGCATGGCTGCAGCCTTGATCTGGGTATATTCGCCCGACACCTGATAGGCGAAAGTCGGCAGGCCAAAGGCTTCTTTCAGGCGCCAGCAAATATCGAGATAGGGAAGGCCGGGTTTGACCATCAGCATATCAGCACCCTCTTCAACGTCGAGTGCGGCATCACGCACCGCTTCGGTGCCATTGGCAGGGTTGATATAATAGCTGTTCTTGTCACCCTTCAAGAGACCGCTGGTGCTGATCGCTTCGCGGTAAGGACCGTAGAAACCGGATGAAAATTTCGTGGCATAGGACATGATGCCGACATTCTGGTGCCCGGCAGCATCGAGGCCACGGCGAATGGCACCGATACGGCCGTCCATCATTTCCGATGGGGCAATAATGTCTGCACCGGCATCGGCCTGCAGAATGGCGGCCTTGACCACATGATCAACCGTTTCGTCATTGACGATGTCATTGCCACGCAAGATGCCGTCGTGGCCATGGCTGGTAAATGGGTCAAGCGCCACATCGGTAATCATGCCGATGTTGGGCACGGCCTTTTTAACGGCAGCGGTCGCCTGGTTGATCAGGTTGTTGGCTTCCAGGGCCTGGGAACCGGTCTCGTCACGCAGATGCATTTCTATATTGGGGAAGGTGGCGATAGCCGGAATGCCAAGATCAGCCGCCTCGCGTGCCGCCTCGACCAGACGATCCACACTCATGCGGTTAACACCGGGCATCGCCGGAATGGGATCGGTAATGCCGGTGCCGGGAACCACAAATACCGGCCAGATGAGGTCATCAACCGTCAGTCTGGTTTCCTGAACCAGCCGTCGTGTCCAGTCTGCCTTGCGGTTGCGCCGCATGCGGCGGTGTCCGGTTACGTCGTCAACGATATGTGTCTTGTCATTCATGATATCAGCCCTTCCTGCCTGCCAGCGGCCACGTGCCAATGGCAGGAATGATGAGAGCCTCATTAACATGCTTGTCTGCGCTTGACGAATGTACGCTTCGCCGCACCTTATAAAAATAAGCGATAAAATTGCGGGATAGGAACGGCAGCCTGAAACAAGCCGCTGGTGGCTGATGGCTGATCGACGTATCGTCCCGGCATGGAACATGATTCTTCGCCCGTGCTGAAAAGATCGCTGACGGAAATCCTTTTCGTGGGTTTTCTGCGGCTGGTCGCCATTTCGTGTTTCTGGTTCGGCTTGCAATATTGGGCCATGCTCACCGGTTACTCCTTAGGCGGGCGTGGGCGTTTTGACATGCTCAACCTGCCATGGCGTGTTGCAGGCAGTGGTCTGGCCGTGCTTTTCCCCGTTGCAGCCCTTGGTCTATGGGTCGGCGCATCATGGGGTGCGGTCATCTGGGTCATCGGTGCCGGAGCCCAAGTTGCCATGTATCGAATTTGGCCAGATATCTTCGGACACAACACAATCGTGCCCGTCATGCATGGCCTTGTTGCGGCGATTTATGCCCTGTTTCGGCTCGCATTCTGGTTCGATAACCGCCAGAACGAGGATCGGGTAAGGTCTGATTTACCATAAGAATAAAGCTTTTGCGGCCAAAATCGCTCAAATTTTAATGTTTAAAACATTGAATTAATTGCACTATTTTCGGATGCCCTGCAAGTGGTTAAAACACGGTCCACAAGGGGAAATCTAAGGTAAGGATTTGTTAAGCCTGCATTTTAAGTAGAATTTTATGCGCATTCTATAGGGTCTCACTCAAGGCGGAACACAAAACAAAAACCGCCAAACAAAAACAGTGAGGCAGTCATGATCAATAGCAAAGTAAAGCCACAGGCAGCAGTTTCGGACGCACAGGAAGAAACCATCAGTTCTCTGTATATGGAATCGCTGCACCTCGTAGAACGTCTTCACCGTCGTCTGCTTGATGTTATCAAGGACGAGTTCGACCGTCAGGGTCGTGATGACGTCAATGCCGTACAGGCACTTCTGCTCTTCAACATCGGCAACTCCGAACTGACCGCCGGTGAACTGCGTTCGCGTGGTTACTACCTCGGCTCGAACGTTTCCTACAACGTCAAGAAGCTGGTTGACCTCGGCTTCATCAACCACCAGCGCTCGCGCATCGACCGTCGTTCGGTCCGCATCAGCCTGACGGACAAGGGCCAGCAGATCGCTGAAACCGTTGCCCGCCTTTATGAGCGCCACATCGGTTCGATTGAAAAGGTTGGCGGCATCGGCACCGGCGAGTTCGCTGAAATGAATCGCCTGCTGCAGCGTCTGGACCGTTTCTGGAACGACTCGATCGCTTACCGCCTGTAACAGGCCTTAAAAACACACAGGTTTACCTGTCTTCAAAACCGGATGCGGCTGATGTCGCGTCCGGTTTTGCTTTGTTGACCTCTTCAGGCAACACTTCGCCACAATTTTTGCTTGCCACACAGCTTCGTGAGCGAGGGGCTGGTGACACGAATTGGCCATATTGATATGAGACCGCAAATTCACACTAAACCGGTGGTTTGTCTGGCGTTGCGGCCTTTTTGGTCTGGCAATTTCGATGAGCATATTTGCCAACCGGTTCACGCCATGAGCGTGTTTGTTAAACATATGGCTTTAGGCATTGTTTACAGTGCCTCTTGATTGGCTGGTAGGGTAAACATGACAAAGAAGACCGGAACTGACGTTATTTCCCGCCGTACGCTGCTGCGTTCGGCTGTTTCTGTTGGGGCTGCGGCTCTGGCTGCTCCAGCCTTGGCGCAGACGGCAATCGACGACGTGATCGGCGCGCCGCGTCGCGGCAACTGGGATGATCAGTTCGATGCGCAGGCATCCCGCTCTACCGTTGGCGTTGTGTCCAACAGCCCGGTCCTCGGTCTTGATGCGCCGATGAACATCCAGCAGGCCATTCTTTTCTATCAGTCCATCGTGTCGAACGGTGGCTGGCCGCAGGTCAATGCCGGCCAGCAGCGCCTTCAGATCGGTGTGACCGATGGCGCGGTGCAGGATCTGCGCCGCCGCCTGATGATTTCCGGCGACCTCGACCAGTCTGCCGGCATGTCCAGCTCCTTCGACAGCTATGTTGACGGCTCGGTGAAGCGTTTTCAGGCGCGCCATGGTCTGCCGACCGACGGTGTGATCGGCGAATTCACGCTGAAGGCGATGAATGTTCCGGCCCAGACGCGTCTTTCGCAGTTGCAGACCAACCTGGTGCGCATCCAGTCGAGATCGGGCGATCTTGGCCAGCGTTACGTGATGGTCAATATTCCAGCTGCCTATATCGAAGCTGTTGAAAATGACCGCGTTGTTCTGCGCAACACCGCTGTTGTTGGCCGCGCAAGTCGCCCGACACACGTCATCAATTCCAAGATTTATGAGGTTATCCTCAATCCTTACTGGACCTCGCCGCGCTCCATCATCGAAAAGGACATTGTTCCCTTGATGCAGAAGGATCCGACCTATCTTGAGCGGAACAATATCCGTCTCATCGATGGACGGGGCCAGGAGGTTTCGCCAACCACTGTGGACTGGTTTGCGCCAAAGGCACCGAACCTGATGTTCCGTCAGGATCCGGGCAAGAACAACGCCATGTCCTCAACGAAGATCAACTTCCACAACCCAAACAATGAATACATGCACGACACGCCGCAGCAGGGGCTTTTCAACAAGCTCATGCGCTTCGAATCGTCCGGCTGTGTTCGTGTTCAGAACGTTCGCGATCTGACGACCTGGATGCTGCGCGACACGCCCGGTTGGTCGCGTCAGGAAATTGAACGGGTCATTTCCACCCGCCAGAACACGCCGATCAAGCTGGCGCAGGAATTGCCGGTTTATTTCGTCTACATCACCGCATGGTCTGCAAAGGACGGCGTAGTGCAGTTCCGTGACGATATCTACGGCAATGACGGCAATGCCGAACTGGCGCTGAACACGACGAGCGGCATGGAACAGCCAGCCGGCTCGATCGATGACGACCTCGTGCCGCGCAACTGATCGGCGCAAAACGCCTTGATCAAAAGCCGCGTTCGTAGTGAGCGCGGCTTTTTTATTGTCCGATATTTGCCTGCCAAAAGCTGTCAGCGGTTTCGGGTAAGACATACCATATTGCAAGATTTCAAGCGCGTTGCATGCTTGCGGTGATGCACAACCTGTTTTCATGGCCGTCAGTGACGCATTTTTTCGTCAAACGTCGCAGTTTGACGGGCAAATCTCGTTGCCCGTATTGCTCTTGAAAGGGCAGGGCGTTAAGACGCCATCGCATTACTGTTTCAGGAGCTTCCATCATGTCGAACACAGATGCCTTCTTCTCTCGCCCACTAGCCGAAGTCGATCCGGATATTTTCGGTGCGATCGAGAAGGAGCTTGGTCGCCAACGCCACGAAATTGAATTGATCGCCTCGGAAAACATTGTTTCCCGCGCTGTACTTGAAGCGCAGGGCTCGATCATGACCAACAAATATGCCGAGGGATATCCGGGTAAGCGCTACTACGGTGGCTGCCAGTTCGTGGATATTGCCGAAGACCTGGCCATCGAACGCGCCAAGAAGCTGTTCGGCGTCAACTTCGCCAACGTTCAGCCAAACTCCGGCTCGCAGATGAACCAGGCCGTGTTTCTGGCGCTGTTGCAGCCGGGCGATACCTTCATGGGCCTTGACCTGAACTCGGGAGGTCACTTGACCCACGGTTCGCCAGTCAACATGTCCGGCAAGTGGTTCAACGTTGTGTCCTACGGTGTTCGCGAAGGCGACAACCTCCTGGACATGGACGAAGTTGAGCGCAAGGCCAAGGAACACAAGCCAAAGCTCATTCTGGCTGGTGGTACGGCTTATTCGCGCGTTTGGGATTGGAAGCGTTTCCGCGAAATCGCTGACGAAGTCGGTGCTTACTTGATGGTCGACATGGCGCACATCGCCGGTCTGGTTGCTGGTGATCAGCATCCATCGCCATTCCCACACTGCCACGTTGCCACCACCACCACGCACAAGTCGCTGCGCGGCCCACGCGGCGGTATGATCCTCACCAATGACGAGGATCTGGCCAAGAAGTTCAACTCCGCAGTCTTCCCTGGTCTGCAGGGCGGCCCGCTGATGCACGTCATCGCCGCAAAGGCAGTTGCCTTCGGTGAAGCTCTGCAGCCTGAGTTCAAGGAGTATGCAGCGCAGATCGTCAAGAACGCCAAGGCTCTGTCCGAAACGCTAATCGAAGGCGGTCTGGACGTTGTTTCCGGCGGTACCGACAACCACCTGATGCTGGTTGACCTTCGCAAGAAGAACGCCACCGGTAAGCGTGCAGAGGCTGCTCTCGGTCGCGCTTACATCACCTGCAACAAGAACGGCATTCCGTTTGACCCTGAAAAGCCTTTCGTCACTTCTGGCGTGCGTCTCGGCACACCGGCCGGCACGACACGCGGCTTCAAGGAAGCTGAATTCCGCGAAATCGGCAAGCTGATCGTTGAAGTTCTTGACGGCCTCAAGGTCGCCAACTCTGACGAAGGCAATGCCGCCGTTGAAGCAGCTGTTCGTGAAAAGGTCGTCGCTCTGACCGGCCGTTTCCCGATGTACCCGTATATGTAAGAGAGGATCGCCGATGCGTTGCCCTTTTTGCGGTTCGGAAGACACGCAGGTCAAGGACTCTCGTCCGGCGGAGGATAATACCTCCATCCGCCGGCGGCGCATCTGCCCCGATTGCGGCGGCCGCTTTACGACCTATGAACGTGTGCAATTGCGCGAGTTGATGGTTTTGAAGAAAAGCGGCCGCAAGCTGCCGTTCGACCGGGAAAAGCTGGTGCGGTCTTTCGAGATCGCCCTGCGCAAACGCCCGGTTGATCGTGACCGCATTGAGCGTGCCGTTTCGGGCATCGTGCGCAGACTGGAAAGTTCTGGCGAGACGGAAATTCCGTCGGAAGAAATCGGCCTGCAGGTTCTGGAAGCCTTGAAGAGCCTCGATGACGTGGCCTTTGTACGTTACGCCTCGGTCTACCGCGATTTCAGCCATGCTGAAGATTTCGAAAACGTCATTGCCGAGATCAACGCCAAGATTGCGCGTGATACGGACGCGGGGGCTTAAGCGTGACCAGCCCAACCGATGATGAAAAATTCATGGGGCGGGCAATCGAGGTTGCGCGCCGTCATCTCGGTCTCACCGAAACCAATCCTTCCGTTGGCTGTGTTGTCGTGAAAGACGGCAACATTGTTGCCGAGGCTTCGACCTCAGTCGGCGGTCGCCCGCATGCCGAACGCAATGCGCTGGCGTTGGCCGGTGAAGCCGCCCGTGGCGCCACGGCTTACGTGACGCTTGAACCCTGTTCCCACTATGGCAGGACGCCGCCTTGCGCCAATGCATTG
>NZ_DAMDBP010000015.1:43933-112193 GCF_032092815.1 Agrobacterium sp.
ACGGGTTTCTGGCCGTGGTTACCAGATCCTGCGTGACGCGGGCATTGAGGTGGAAACCGGATTGCTGCGTGACGAGGCGCGGCGCGGACTGGCCGGTTATCTCATCCGGAAAACGAAAAAACGCCCGCAGGTGATTCTGAAACTTGCAGTTTCCTCCGACGGCAAGATTGGCCGGATGGGTGAGGGGCAGATTGCCATCACCGGGGCAGAGGCACGTCAGGTCGTGCAGAGATTGCGTGCGGAATGTGATGCCATCCTTGTCGGTATTCGCACCGTGCTGGCGGATGATCCTGAGTTGACGGTACGTATTCCAGGGCAGGAACATCGTTCTCCGGTCCGCATCGTCATGGACCGTAATCTGCAAATTCCGCTGTCCTCGAAGCTGGTTCGTACAGCGCGTGAGGTACCTGTCATCGTGGTGACAAGCAACCAGACCGCACGGGCAGATGAAGCCTGGCACCTGATGCAGGGCGGGCTTTTGGCCGGTGTTGGTGTTGAGCTTCTCGATGCTGCCGGTCCTGCCAGCCTGCTACAGACGTTGGGTGATCGCGGCATGTCCAATCTTTTGGTCGAAGGTGGCGCCGTTGTTGCCCGCTCTTTCCTGGAAGCCGGTTTGGTTGATCGCATTTTGCTGTTTGAAGGGCCTGACGCGATTGGTGACGGTGGGGTTGAAACACCGGTGTCGCGCAACGATATGCCCAAGGAATTTACGTTCGTCGGCGAGACGGCCTTTGGGGCCGACCGCTGCTTTGAATATGAAAGGCCGCTTTGATGTTTACCGGAATTGTCACGGATGTTGGAACCGTCGCTGAACTGTCGGAACTGCCGGAAGGCGTTCGTCTGCGCGTGGCAACCAATTACGATCCCAAAACCATCGACATGGGTGCCTCCATTTCCCATGGCGGCGTGTGCCTGACCGTGACCAAGCTGCCTGAAGATGGCAGCAATGAACGCTGGTATGAGGTGGAAGCCTGGGAAGAGGCCTTGCGTCTGACCACCATTGCCAGTTGGCAGAAGGGCACGCAGGTCAACCTTGAGCGCGCCTTGAAGATTGGTGATGAATTGGGCGGCCACATCGTGTCTGGCCATGTCGATGGCAAGGCTGAAATCCTGTCCGTCGAATCGGAAGGCGAAGCTGTCCGCATCCGTTTGCGGGCACCGGAAAACCTTGCCCGCTTCGTCGCGCCCAAGGGCTCGGTTGCGCTGGATGGCACATCACTGACGGTAAATGCCGTTGATGGTACGGATTTCGACGTTCTGCTCATTCGCCACACACTTGCCGTCACCACATGGGGTGAACGCAAGGCCGGTGACTTCGTGAATTTCGAAGTCGATACCATGGCGCGTTATGCCGCTAGGCTGGCAGAGTTCCCTTCCGGGAAAGCACAATAACCTCTCCGTGGTATTCGGCTCTGGCGCGTTCCTGAAAACCGAGTTTGGCCGCCAGTTTTAAGGATGGCCCATTTTCCGGATGGATGATGGCCGTCATCGTCATCGCGGGAAAGGTCAGATCGCCCCAATCGACAAGCGCTTTTACCGCTTCAAACGCATAACCCTTGCCGTGATAGGCAGGGGAGACAAGCCAGCCGGTTTCCAGCGTGCCCTCGATAGAGGGTTTCATGTCGCGCTTGGCCTCATGAAAACCGGTCTCGCCAATCATACGGCCGCTTGCCTTTTCCTCGATTGCCAGAAAACCGTAACCGAGATGGTGCCAGTGGCCTGCGGCACGCAACAGCCGTGCCCATGTCTGTTCAGGCGTCGAGGTGGAGCCGCCGATGTAACGCACGACATCGTCATTGCCCCAAAGTGCAGCATAGGTTTCGAAATCATCGAGACGGTGAGGGCGCAGGATGAGGCGCGGTGTTTCGATGGTCGGGAATTCTATCATGGTATCTGCGCCTGCAATGTTGGTTTCATGGGGCTTGCTCTTTAGAGCGGGTTCTGTGCGCCGTGACAAAATAAAAAACACTTGCCCCTTTTGCCAAACGGGTATTTTTGTTTCGGTCGCAAAATGAAGAGCGCTGCGCTTGCCGGTCGAGGGAAAACTCATGCCGTCCTATGAACTGCTGATCACCTTTTTCATAACGACTGTTGTGTTCGCCTATATTCCAGGGCCGGCCATGCTTTATGCCGCAGCGCAAACCATGGCACGGGGGCGTTCTTCCGGGCTGATGTCGGTTCTCGGTATTCATGTCGGTTGCTACGTCCACATCATTGCCGCCGCTGCCGGCATGTCCGTGCTGTTTCAGGCCGTGCCTTGGCTTTATATGGCCGTCAAACTGTGCGGCGCGGCCTATCTGATCTGGCTTGGGTTTTCCATGTTGCGCAGCAAGGTTGCCGGTGTTGAGGTCAATCTGGCCATTGCACCGAAATCCGCCAAGCGTGCCTTTTTCGACAGCATCATCGTTGATGTGCTGAACCCCAAGACAGCGCTGTTCTTTCTGGCATTTCTGCCGCAATTCGTGGACCCGTCAGCGGCCTTTCCGGTCTGGCTGCAGTTCCTGATCCTCGGCTTTCTGGTCAATGTCATTTTTTCATCTGCCGATCTGGTCTGTGTGCTTTTGGCCGGAGCGATGTTGGGTAAGTTGCAGCATTCCGGCGCCATGCAGCGGCTGGCGCGCCGTGCCGCTGGCACGGTGTTGATGGGACTTGGTGTGCATCTGGCCCTGCAAAGAAGCTGATTTGAATTTGCATTTTTGCAGATAAGATAGAGCACCGCTGAGGCGGCTAGTTAGAGTTTCGCATACGAAAATGCTTGCTAAACCACGCAAGCCATGGTTTGACCGCGCAAAAAGCCGGAATGTTTTCGGCAGAACCTTTTCAGGAAATCTCCCATGTCCAACCCACACCTTCTGATCGTCGAAGCCCGTTTTTACGACGATATGGCAGATGCGCTTCTCGAAGGCGCGAAATTCGCACTCGATGAAGCCGGTGCGACCTACGATATCATCACCGTTCCAGGCGCGCTCGAAATCCCGCCGGCAATTGCCATGGCGCTGGATGGTGCAGACAATGACGGCACTGAATATGACGGTTTCGTTGCCCTTGGCATGGTTATCCGTGGTGAAACCTACCACTTCGATATCGTCTCCAACGAATCGTCGCGCGCTCTGATGGATCTCGCGGTCAGTGAATCGCTTCCAATCGGCAACGGCATCATGACCGTTGAGAATGAAGAGCAGGCCTGGGCCCGCGTTCGCCGCTCGGACAAGGACAAGGGCGGTTTTGCTGCCCGTGCAGCCCTGACCATGATTGAACTTAAAAAGAAGCTGGGTGGCTGAGGCATGTCGAACACTGAAAACAGTTCCGAGCCGCGCCAGCCATCGACCAAGCCTGTCAACCAGCGTGGCGCAGCCCGTCTCGCGGCCGTTCAGGCTCTTTACCAGATGGATGTTGGCGGCACCGGCGTTATGGAAGTTGTTGCCGAATATGAAGCCCACCGCTTGGGTCAGGAAGTGGACGGCGACACCTATCTGAAGGCTGATCCTTCCTGGTTCCGCTCCATCGTATCGGGTGTTGTGCGCGATCAGACCAAGATCGATCCGCTGGTTCGCTCTGCCCTTCAGGAAGACTGGCCGCTGTCGCGTCTCGACGCGACCGTGCGCGCCATCCTGCGTGCCGGCACCTTCGAAGTGCTGGAGCGCAAGGATGTACCAACTGCGGTTATCGTCACCGAATATGTCGAGATCGCCCGTGCGTTCTTCGAACATGACGAACCAAAGCTGGTGAATGCGGTGTTAGACCGCATTGCAAAACAGGTACGCGGTGAGGCAAAGCGTAGCTGATCATATGTGACTGGGGTGAAAGACATGAGTGGCGCAGTTGTTCCGGGGCTTGAAAATCAACTCAGCCAGGCCAAGCGCAATGTCTTTCTCCTCACGATCGCCCAGGCCATTCTCGCCTCGGCACCGCCCATCGTTTTTTCTGTCGGTGCCCTGGCTGGTTACCAACTGCTGGGCGCAGACAAATCTCTGGCAACGGCACCTCTGACCGGCTTTAACGTCGGTGTTGCATTTGGCGCGATTGCCGTGGCCATGGCATCCCGTTTTCTGGGGCGCAAAGCCAGTTTCATTCTCGGTGCGCTGTTGTGCTCCATCGGTGGCGGTATTGCGGCACTTGGGCTTTTCCGCATTGATTTCTGGCTGTTTGTCACCGGTTTTATGTTGATCGGTCTGGCCGGTGGCTTTACCCAGAAAATCCGCTTTGCTGCGGCCGATGCATCACCGTCCTTTTATAAACCGCGTGCAATTTCCTGGATTCTTGCTGGCGGCATCATCTCGGCGGTGCTGGGGCCACAGATTGCCATCTTCACCAAGGACATGTTTTTCCCGGTGCTGTTTGCTGGTGCCTTTATCGCCATCATTCCGCTTGGGCTGGTTGCGGTTTTCATTTTCGCTTTCCTTGATTTGCCGGAACTCAATACCAGGCAGGCTTCGGATGAGCCGGCGCGACCATTAAAAGAGATTGTTGCCACGCCACGCTTTGCGACGGGCATGATCTGCGGCATCGGCTCCTACGCGTTGATGACCTTCATGATGGCCGGTGCGCCGCTGGCCATGGTGATCGGCTGTGGTTTCCCAACCGAAATGGCAACCCTTGGCATTCAGTGGCACGTGCTGGCGATGTTTGCGCCAAGTTTCTTCACCGGCGTTCTGATCGCCAGATATGGCGCTGAAACCATTGTTGCAGCCGGTCTTGTCATCCTGATGGCCTGCGCCGTGGTTGCCCACATGGGTATCGAACTCTGGAATTTCTGGGGTGCGCTGATCCTGCTTGGCGTTGGCTGGAACTTCGGTTTCATCGGTGCAACGGCAATCGTCACCTCCAGTTACCGACCGCATGAGGCCGACAAGGTGCAGGGTTTCCACGACATCATCCTGTTCAGCACAGTGGCCCTGTCGTCATTTGCCTCGGGTCAGGTGTTTACCGCCTGGGGTTGGGAGGTCATGAACCTCATGGTCTGGCCGATTGCCGGGACCTGCCTCATTATGGTTCTGTTTCTTATGGTGAAAAACCGCAAGATTTCTGCCGCGCAGGGCTAAACAGTAACCCTCTCACAGCGTCATTTTCGCTTATTCGACCTAACGTAACGTATGGGGCTTGACGCGAAGCGATTCGGCAACGCAATCTTGTCACAGATGGCTTTAGCCCTTGGGAGGGGGCGAGGGAGCCAATGAGAAATCGCAAACCGAACGCGATATACCCGCTCACCTAACCGAGCGGGCAAGGGACTGTACTGCATAACTCCTTAAATCGTACCCGATTTATGGCAAAGATTATGCAGCAATTTAAAATGTTAAAGCGTCCTTTGTGCGTTTTATAAAACGCTCGGCGTTTTAAGACAGATCTTTTGTTCTTCTCAGAAGGGCCTTCAGGTCTGCCAGCATTGATGAAACGCAATTCCTTTCGGAAAACCGTTCAACTCTTTTCCAGGGAATCGCTCGAAGGCACGTTGACGCTGGTCATGCCCGTGCAGCGTGTTTTCTCTTGGTTTGGTCGCATGTCGTAATCCCGGAACCGTTCGCCACTTTTGGGGAGACATGCTCTAGGGGAGGTAAGTGTGAATGACCGTAATTCCCGTTGTAATAGCATGCGGACTGCTTTCGATTATATATGCCATATGGGCCACCAGAAGCGTTCTTGCTGCCGATCAGGGCACGGAGCGCATGCGCGAAATTGCCGGATATATTAGAGAGGGCGCTCAGGCCTATCTCGCTCGGCAATATCTCACCATCTTCATCGTCGGCCTGATTGTTGCAATTCTCACATGGCTGCTTCTGTCTCCGGCAGCTTCCATCGGCTTTATCATCGGTGCCGTTTTGTCCGGTGCCGCCGGCTTCATCGGCATGCATGTGTCGGTGCGTGCCAACGTGCGCACGGCGCAGGCCGCGTCGCACAGCCTGTCTGCCGGTCTGGATATCGCCTTCAAGTCAGGGGCAATAACGGGAATGCTGGTTGCTGGCCTCGCACTGCTCGGTGTGTCGCTTTATTATTTCATTCTCACCATTGGCCTTGGCCATGAAAGCGGCTCGCGCGAAGTCATCGATGCGCTGGTGGCGCTTGGTTTCGGCGCATCGTTGATTTCCATCTTCGCCCGTCTTGGTGGTGGTATCTTCACCAAGGGCGCAGATGTGGGCGGCGATCTCGTTGGCAAGGTCGAGGCCGGTATTCCGGAAGATGACCCACGCAACCCGGCGACCATTGCCGATAACGTCGGTGACAATGTCGGTGACTGCGCCGGTATGGCGGCCGACCTGTTTGAAACCTATGCCGTGTCTGTCGTGGCAACCATGGTGCTTGCGGCCATCTTCTTTGCCGGCACGCCCATTCTCTCTGATGTGATGATCTATCCGCTGGCCATTTGCGCCGTCTGCATCGTCACGTCGATTGTCGGCACCTTCTTTGTCAAACTCGGTTCCAACAACTCCATCATGGGCGCGCTCTACAAGGGCCTGATTGCAACGGGTGTGCTCTCGGCCGCCGGCCTTGCCCTTGCCACATCAATGACCATTGGCTGGGGTTCCATTGGCACGGTTGCCGGTATGGATATTACCGGTACCAACCTGTTTATCTGCGGCCTGATCGGTCTCGTCGTCACGGCACTGATCGTGGTGATTACCGAATATTACACCGGCACCAACAAACGCCCGGTCAACTCCATCGCCCAGGCATCGGTCACCGGCCATGGCACCAACGTCATCCAGGGGCTGGCCGTCTCGCTCGAATCAACCGCTCTGCCAGCCATCGTTATCGTGGGTGGCATCATCGGCACCTACCAGTTCGCTGGCCTGTTCGGAACCGGCATTGCCGTCACCGCCATGCTCGGTCTTGCAGGCATGATCGTGGCACTCGATGCATTTGGCCCCGTGACAGACAATGCCGGTGGTATTGCTGAGATGTCGGGGCTTGACCCTGAGGTCAGAAAGGCCACCGACGCGCTGGATGCGGTGGGTAACACCACCAAGGCCGTGACCAAGGGCTACGCTATCGGTTCTGCCGGTCTCGGTGCACTGGTGCTGTTTGCTGCCTATTCAAACGATCTGGCCTATTTCGCCAGCAATGGCGACAAATATCCGTATTTTGCCGATGTCGGTGAAATCTCCTTCAGCCTTGCCAACCCTTACGTCGTGGCAGGTCTGCTGTTTGGTGGCCTTATCCCTTACCTCTTTGGCGGTATCGCCATGACGGCGGTTGGACGTGCGGCCGGTTCGATCGTGGAAGAGGTGCGTCGCCAGTTCCGCGAAAAACCGGGCATCATGGCCGGTACGGAAAAACCTGATTACGGCAAGGCAGTCGATCTTCTGACCAAGGCTGCCATCCGCGAAATGATCATTCCGTCACTTTTGCCCGTTCTGGCGCCGGTGGTGGTCTATTTCGGCGTGCTGTTGCTTTCTGGCTCCAAGTCTTCGGCCTTTGCAGCGCTTGGTGCCTCGCTGCTCGGCGTTATCATCAACGGTCTGTTTGTGGCCATTTCCATGACGTCAGGTGGCGGTGCGTGGGACAATGCCAAAAAGAGCTTTGAAGATGGTTTCGTCGACAAGGATGGCAATCGCCACATGAAGGGGTCTGACGCCCACAAGGCTTCGGTCACCGGTGATACGGTTGGCGACCCCTACAAGGATACGGCAGGTCCTGCGGTGAACCCTGCCATCAAGATCACCAATATCGTCGCCCTGCTGCTGCTGGCGATCCTTGCCGCCTGATCAGGCCGGGTGCTCAAACAAAAAGCCCGCGGAAATCTCCGCGGGCTTTTTTGTCTGTATGGTTTGAACCTCTTAGAAGCCGAGCGGGTCGCTGCTGCCACCAAGCAGGTTGCGGGCTGCGTTTGCGCCGCTGGCACCGCCGCTAAGAAGCTGCTGCAGGAAGGTGAGGTCGCGGCCACCGGTCGGTGTCGTGCGCGAGATCGTGTCGAACACCTTGCCATCCTGCATCGTGTAGTTGGCCTTGCGGTCAACAACGCCATCCTTGCTGAAATAGATCGCCAGAATGTTCTGTTCCACCAGCTTCGGCTTCATGAAGGCTGCCTTGCGCTCGCGCTTCTGGGAAATGTAATAGAACACTTCATTGTCGAATGTGGCTGTTGTGGACGGTGTGCCCATGGTCAGGAGAACCTGTTCACGGCTGGAACCAACCGGAATCATTTGCAAAGACTGCTCATCGACCACATAACCATTGTGGAAAATGTCCGTTGTGCTGGAGCATGCCGAAAGCAGGCTGGACGCGATGACGATGGCAATGGCAGTTTTGCCGAGAAATTTGACCCTGGTGGTGGATTTCTGGTTGCTCAACGATGTTTCCCCGACTGCAATCATATAGCACCTTCCGGCATAGCATGCTGCACAGCTTCTGTGCACACGATTATGTCTTTCCGGGGACATCTGCCCACGGATAATGCGAATTTACACACAATTGGCAGAATTCATTCCGGGAAACATATTGTGACATGTGTTTCACACCGAGATGAACGTGACCGCAACGGCATTGCAATTCGCGACTGCTTCGGTAAACCAGCTTTCATAATCATGCAACAAGGGCAACGGGAACAAGGCGATTTACTTCGCTCATATCCGGGAAAATTCATGATCTTCCGACTGTTCAAAAAGAAAAACAGCAATCAGGCCATTGTCGACCGGCAGTATGAGGCGTTGACATCTGCTGCGCGCCAACCGGGTTTTTACCTTGATATGGGCGTGCCGGATACGGTGATGGGCCGTTTCGAAATGCTGTCTGCGGTCATGATCCTGTATTTCCGCCGTACCCGAACATCAGGCACCAGCGGGCAGGAGATTGCCCAGGAAATTGTCGATGCGTTTTTTCAGGATCTCGATCATTCGATCCGGGAACTGGGTATTGGCGACCAGGGCGTGCCAAAACGCATGAAGAAGTTTGCCGGCATGTTCTATGGTCGCCTCGAATCCTACGCGGCAGCACTTGATGCCAGTGACGCGCAGGCACTTGCGGCAGCCCTCAAGCGCAATATATATCCGCAGGCAGATGCCGATACCCCCACGATGGAGGCATTGGCACACTGGATGATCAGGGCTGCGACTTCGCTTACCGATCAATCCGAAGACATCGTGGCGACAGGCGCCGTGACTTTACCGCTGCCCGCCCAATAGAGGTTCTCATGAGCGACTACAGACCCGACAACGACGACGTGCCATTTTCCTATCCGGTCAAGGTTGGCCATATTTCCGCCAATCCGGTCAGGATTGCTCTGGAAGCGGATAAGGACGAGTTGAAGGCGCTTGCCAAGGCGTGGAACGTGGTGTCGGTGGATGCTCTGAAGGCTGAGTTGCAGGTGGCGCGCTGGAAAAAGGACGGGATCAAGATTGTTGGCTCCGTGAAGGCGACCATTACCCAGGCCTGTATCGTGACGTTGGAACCCATCACCAGCCAGATCGACGAACCGGTGGAGCAAATTTTTGTTCCCGAAGGTTCCAAGCTGGCCCGGATTGTCACCAATGATGAGGGTGAAATGGTACTGGACCCGGATGGCCCGGATATTCCGGAGCAGTTTACCGGTGATACGGTGGATGCCGGTGCAGTGGTTGCCGAGTTCGTTGCCCTTGCCATCGATCCCTATCCGCGCAAGGAGGGCGTCGAGTTTGAAGGTTATGGCGCCGAGCAGGCGCAGGAAGAGCGTAAACCGTCGCCATTTGCTGTGTTGAAAGACTGGAAAAAGGACTAGGCGAGCCGCCACGACAAAGAAATTGGTTGTAACGGAAGGCGGAAACGGTATTTTCCCCGGCAATCCCGCCGCAGCGGCGGCCAGAAGGATCAGTGACGAGTGATCAGAATTTCAATTGACGTCATGGGTGGTGATTTCGGCCCTGATGTTGCCATTCCCGGTGCTGCAAAAGCACTGGAGCGGCACAATGACGTAACATTCATATTGTACGGCCAGAAGGAACGGTGTGAGCCGATTCTGGCGCAATATCCGAAACTGCGCGAGCGGTCTGTTTTCCATCATTGCGACGTGTCCGTCGGCATGGATGAGAAGCCAAGTCAGGCCTTGCGGCGTGGACGTTACGTCTCCAGCATGTGGCAGTCCATTGAGGCGGTAAAGGCAGGCGAGGCGGATGTTGTCGTCTCTGCCGGCAATACCGGCGCGCTGATGGCCATGGCGAAATTCTGCCTTCGCACCATGGCCCGCATCGAACGTCCGGCGATTGCCGGTATCTGGCCAACCCTTAAAGGCGAAAGCATCGTTCTGGACGTTGGTGCAACGATTGGTGCGGATTCGCAGCAATTGCTCGACTTTGCCCTGATGGGCGGCGCCATGGCGCGCGCGCTGTTTGATATTGATCGTCCGACCGTTGGTCTTCTCAATGTCGGCGTCGAGGAAGTCAAAGGTCAGGAAGAGGTGCGCGAAGCGGGACGCCTTATTCGTGAGGCAGACCTCGGCACCATCGATTACCGCGGTTTCGTTGAAGGCAATGACATTGGCAAGGGTACTGTTGATGTTGTCGTGACCGAAGGCTTCACCGGCAATATCGCGCTGAAGACCGCTGAGGGAACCGCACGCCAGATTTCGACATTGTTGAAGGAAGCGATCTCGCGCAGTTTCATCGCCAAGATCGGTTACGTGCTGGCAAAGAGCGCTTTTGACGTGCTGCGTGAAAAAATGGACCCTCGCAAGGTTAATGGCGGTGTGTTCCTTGGCCTTAATGGCATCGTCATCAAAAGCCACGGCAGCACGGACGCGCTCGGCTTCGCGTCGGCAATCGATGTCGGTTACGACATGGTGCACAACGGCCTGACCGCGAAGATAGAAAACGATCTCAAGATTTACCACGCAAGACGCTTGCCGCCACCTGGCCTCGAAGCGACCGTGGATGACGAGGAATAACAAAATGATCCGTTCAATCGTTCGCGGTTTCGGAGCGGCACTTCCAAAACGTGTCATGACCAACCAGGAAATCGAAGGCGTCGTCGAGACCTCTGATGAGTGGATCGTGCAGCGCACCGGTATCCGTCAGCGTTACATCGCAGGTGAAGGTGAAACCACCGCCTCGCTGGGTGAAGCAGCTGCCCGTGCAGCGCTTGCCAATGCCGGTATCGAGGCCGACCAGATAGACATGATCATCGTGGCAACCTCGACGCCTGACAACACGTTCCCGGCAACCGCCGTCAACATCCAGAACCGCCTCGGCATCACGGGCGGTTTTGCCTTTGATGTGCAGGCTGTCTGTTCCGGTTTCGTCTATGCCATGACGACGGCGGATGCCTATATTCGCGGTGGTATGGCCAAGCGCGTGCTGGTGATCGGCGCTGAAACGTTTTCGCGCATCCTCGACTGGAAGGACCGTACCACCTGCGTTCTGTTCGGCGATGGTGCAGGCGCACTTGTTCTGGAAGCCGGTGAAGGTGAGGGCGTTACAAGCGATCGCGGTATTCTCGCTTCACAGCTTCGCTCTGACGGCAGCCACAAGGACAAGCTCTATGTGGATGGCGGCCCGTCTTCGACAGGCACTGTCGGGCACCTGCGCATGGAAGGGCGTGAAGTCTTCAAACATGCCGTTGGCATGATCACCGATGTTATCGAAGCTGCTTTCGATGCCACTGGCACCACGGCTGACGATCTCGACTGGCTGGTTCCTCACCAAGCCAACAAGCGCATTATCGATGGTTCTGCCAAGAAACTCGGTATTCCGCTGGAAAAGGTCGTCGTAACGGTTGATCAGCACGGCAATACGTCTGCTGCGTCCATTCCGCTTGCTCTGGCCGTTGCCGCCGGTGACGGAAGAATCAAGCAAGGTGATCTGGTCATGCTGGAAGCAATGGGTGGCGGTTTCACATGGGGCGCGGTATTGCTGCGCTGGTAAGATGACTGCGAGGCGTTGTTTTTTCTTCGCCTTGCAATTATACCCTTTGATATCGTTTAGATTAGATAAAACAGATTCAAAAACAACCGCTTGACCGGTCGTCTTTAGGGAAATAATCTCTGGCGGCTTCATTGAGACCATATAAATTTTTGTGCGGGGAAAAATGGCCGGGAAGACAGTTACGCGTGCAGATCTTGCAGAGTCGGTTTTTCGAAAGGTCGGGCTTTCCCGTACGGAATCCGCCGAGTTGGTTGAAACCGTTATCGATGAAATTTGCAACGCGATTACCCGTGGGGAAGTTGTAAAGCTTTCGTCGTTCGCAACGTTCCAGATACGGGAAAAGAACGAACGCATCGGTCGCAATCCCAAGACAGGTGAAGAGGTTCCAATCTCTCCACGCCGCGTCATGACTTTCAAGGCATCGAATGTGCTCAAGCAGCGCATTCTCAAGGCGCACGCGTCCAGAAAAGCCAAGCAGAAGCCGCAAAATCCCGGCAACTAAGGGCTTTTGCATTTTGCCAAATGGGGGCTTTGCTCCCATTCGTTGATGGTAATTGTGAAAACGCATGAAATATGCGCTTCAAGCCATTGAAATAAGTACGACTCACATCATAATCCCGGACATGTTTTCAACATGCTGACCCGATACGGCATTGATGCCTGTATCGTCGGTCTTGTTCACGCGTTCAGCACTCTGGTGAGCGGCGTGAACCGGTGTATGCCGTTATGCGGTTTGAATGGAGTTGAAGTTTGGACAAGAGCCCTGACGCCTTCAGGACGATTAGTGAAGTGGCTGACGATCTCGATCTGCCGCAGCACGTCTTGCGCTTTTGGGAAACACGGTTTCCGCAAATCAAGCCGATGAAACGGGGTGGTGGCCGCCGCTATTATCGGCCGGACGATGTGGATCTGCTCAAGGGCATTCGTCATCTGCTCTACGATCATGGTTATACCATCAAGGGCGTGCAGAAGCTTCTGAAAGCCAATGGTAATCGCTTTGTTGCTGCCATCGCGTCTGGCGATATGGCGACCATGGAAGCCATTATGGCGGCAAGCGGCGAGAAGGATACCGCTGACCCGCGCGTTGCACATCCCGATGATGATGAAGTCGTTGGTCGCCCCAAGGCCAAGCCGAGCGGTCGCTTTTTCGGTTTCGGTGGCTCATCCAGCAGCGATACGCCGGAAATATCGATCGGCAAGTCCAGCATCAATAAGGATGACCGGGCACTGCTGCAGGAAGCGCTTTTTGATCTCCTGGAATGCAAGCGCCTGCTGGATCAGGTCAGATAATTTTCGGGACAAGGTTGGCAGAATGCCATTTGCCAACCTTTTGGAAACCCCTTTTGCCGGACAATGCGAATCGGACAAAAAGGGGTGTTGAGCGTGAGCAGCACAAAAAGCAGAACCCGCCGCAAGCCGGCAAAAAAGCAATCCAGCCAAAGCCTGTGGCCTTTGTTGGGGGTATGCGCTCTCGTCGTGGGCGGCATTCAGGTTTACGAACATCGTGACACGCTCATGCCGTCGAGCCGTTCGGCAAAGAGTAGCAGCCATACAGCGGCTGCGCCCAAAAAAGATGTCTCGACCTTCAAGACGGCAGCAATCACCCCAAGACCGCAAAAACCTGACGTATCGGCTTCACGTGCGGAAAAGAAGACTGCAAGCAATGGTCCTGTGCCACCGCGTGCTGTGCCCATGCCGGTTGCGCTCAATGCAACGGTGCCAGCAGCACGACCAACCGAGATCAAGCCGGCATCAGGCAGTGACGTGCAGAAGACGGCAAAGACCTCCTTTGCCTTTTGTGGCATGTCGGGTTTCAACAATTGCGTGGCCAGTGGTGATACCTTCTGGCTGAAGGGCTCCAAGGTCCGAATCGCTGGTATCGTTGTGCCGCAAACTGACAATGCCAGATGCTTGAACGAACGCCAGAAGGGTTTTGCCGCCAAGGTGCGGTTGCGTGATATGTTGAACCATGGCGCGTTTGATGTGGCGCCGGGTGCCGCAAATGGCAAGGTTATCAGCCGTTCCGGCAGCTCTTTCGGCGAACAGTTGATCCGCGAAGGCCTGGCACTTCCAGCCAGTGCAAAAAATCAGTCCTGGTGCTGAAAAGCAGGAGTTGACCAGAATGCTTGTGGCTGTGTAGATGAAGCCGCAAGCAGACGTGGCGAAATCGGTATACGCAGCAGACTTAAAATCTGCCGACCTCTGGTCTTGCGGGTTCAAGTCCCGCCGTCTGCACCAAACACCGATCGATGTCGATCATAATTCCCGGTCTAATTTGCTGTTCGTCGACGAGTCTTGCTACCAGCTGGAAGTCATGGGTCGTTGCTGAGTTCTTCGAAATCAGGGAACTTGTAGTAAGTGCAACCACCCAAGGTGTAATACGCCAGCGACTCGCCCAAATCTTGGCGCGACAGCTCCCACTCAAAGCTGCCGTGGCCTTCAACTCCATATAAAAGTGCCATCATAACCAGTTCTTTAAATGGTCCGGGTGAAAAGCTTGTGCCGTAAACAACGACTGCTTTTTGATCGAGAGTACCTTTTACAACGCGGTCTATTTCAAATTCGGCCTTTACGGCTTGTATTGGAGTGTTGTCCTCATCCAACAAACCTGATGGACTTATTGAGAAAGACCTTACGCGGGCCTCAACAATCGTTCTTGCGTAAGCTTTGAGTTCGTCTTGCGGTGGGCAGGGAGAGAGCGCGAATGGCGAACTTGCGTTTAGTGCCAGCATCGCAAGGCTGCGTGACGCAGAGTGTGAGACGAGACGACATAAATAACAGCCTCAGAAAGCGAATTGGTTGAGCTTATGCGTAAAAGCCAGCTCTTGCGTGGAGGTTGAGTTTTCTAAACCCGTTGTCTGGCTGTTGTCGCCTGTCAGTTCTTCCAGAAAATCGGCAGCATGATTACCAGCACGGTCAGGATTTCCAGACGGCCCATCAGCATCATGATTGACAGCACATACAGTGCCGGGTCGCTGATCGTGGCAAAATTGCCAGCGGGTCCAACGATCGGTCCAATACCGGGACCCACGTTACCCAGTGCTGTTGCGACGGCGGAAGTTGCCGTCAAAATATCGTAGCCCATCGCACTCAGTGCCAGGCTGCCGCCGACCCAAAGCGCAATGAAGCAGCTTAGAAACAGAAATACGGTACGTATCGTTTCTACGTCGACAACCTGATCGCCATAGCGAACCGAGTAAACCGCGTTGGGGTAAATCAGTTTTTTCATGCCTGTTTTGGCAACATTGAAGATGATAACGAAACGATAGGCCTTGATGCCGCCCGCTGTCGAGCCGGAACAGCCCCCCATGAAGGTGGCGAAAAACGCCACCACCACCACAAACGGTCCCCACAGCGTGTAGTCGTCGCTGGTAAAGCCGCCAGTCGACAGAATAGACGTGATGTTAAAGAACGAGTGGCTGAGGGCCGAATCCAGCGGCACGCCGTTTCGCAGGTGGTGATAGACACCGACAGCAATCGAAATGACGGTCAAATATCCGAGAAACACGACAATCTGTGGATCGCGCACAATGTTCAGCCGCCGTTTCACCGCCAGCAAAATCATGATGGAGAAGGGCAGGCTGCCCAGGATCAGGAAGATGGTGGCAATCCACAACAGGGCAATACTGTCGAAATAGGCAAAGGATGCGTCATGCGTCGAGAAACCGCCGGTTGCGACGGTGGACATGGCGTGGTTCAGCGCATCAAAATGGCTCATGCCTGCCATGTCATAGGCAATCGTACAGGTCAGCGTCATCAGCAAATAAATGCCAACAAAGGCGCGAGTGAAGTGCGCCAGTCTGGCAAACGGGCGATCATTGCCTGTGTCTGATGATTCCATACGGAAGAAGGTCATGCCACCGACTCGCAGCAGCGGCAGGATGAACAGGCCAAGAGCGACAATACCGATACCGCCAAGCCAGCAGAGCAGCGAACGCCACAGCAAGATGCCCTGCGGTGCGTTATCAAGTCCTGCGATCACCGTGGAGCCTGTTGTTGTGATGGCAGACACCGATTCAAAGACCGCTTGGGCGAAACTCAAATTGAGTTCTGAGAGATAAAGCGGAATTGCGCCAATGACTGAAAATACCAGCCAAAGCACATTCACCAATAGAAAACCGAAGCGTTTGTTGAATTGTGGCGTCTGCCCGCGGGTGGCAAGCGCGCAGGCAAGGAAAAAGCCGCCGCACATAAAGCCGGACAGCGCAAAGACTGACCAGTCACTGTTTTTGTAATAGAGATCCGCCATCGCCGGCAGGAACATGGCCGTTGCCATGTAAAGCCCGAAAATGGACGCGACATAAATCACCGAGCGCAACAGATTTGTATTCAAAAAGGAAGCCTCGGCTGGTTGAATTGCAAAGAGTCTTTGTCTCTGACGTTTGCATATGGCATAGCGGGTGCCATCGTGAATTTCAATGGAACGATAATCGTGAACAAGAAGCATGTCGAGGAAGCACGGCAGGCGGTAAGGGCACTATTTCCTGAAACGCCTCTGCAATTGAATGAATATCTCAGCAACCGTTACGGCGCACGAATTTGGCTGAAGCGGGAAGACCTGACCCCTGTTCGCTCTTACAAGATTAGAGGCGCGTTCAACTTTCTGCGCAAGGCTATGCAGAATGGGGACGCGGGCAGCCAGAAGATATTCGTTTGCGCTTCCGCAGGCAATCACGCACAGGGCTTTGCCTTTGCCTGCCGCCATTTTGGCGTTCAGGGCGTGGTGTTCATGCCTGTTACAACACCGCAGCAGAAAATCGACAAGACCCGCGCCTTTGGCGGCGAGTTCATCACCATTCGTCTGATTGGTGACATTTTCGATCAATGCTATGCGGCAGCCCGTGAACATGTCGAAGTGATCGGCGGCCACATGGTGCCGCCTTTCGATCACGAAGACATTATCGAAGGCCAGGCGACGGTTGCCGACGAAATTCTCCAGCAGTTACCTGAGGGCACCGTGCCTGATCTCGTTGTGCTGCCGGTTGGTGGTGGTGGACTGGCGGCCGGCATCACCGGTTATTTTGCCGATCTCGTGCCGCAAAGCGGTTTCCTGTTCACCGAACCGCAGGGCGCACCAAGCCTCAAGAAAAGCCTTGAGGCCGGCCATCCCGTGACCCTGAACAAGATCGACAATTTCGTGGATGGTGCTGCCGTTGCCCGTATCGGTGATCTGAATTTCGAATCGCTGAAGCATTTCCCCATGGAACAGGTTCACCTGATTCCTGAAAATGCCATCTGCGTCACCATTACCGAGATGTTGAATGTCGAAGGTGTGGTTCTGGAGCCGGCTGGCGCACTGGCCATCACGGCGTTGGAGGGGCTTGGACGTGAGCAGCTGGAAGGCAAGACGGTGGTTGCCGTTGTCTCCGGTGGCAATTTCGACTTCGAGCGCCTGCCTGACGTTAAGGAACGCGCCATGCGTTACCGCGGCGTGAAGAAATACTTCATTCTGCGCCTGCCGCAGCGCCCCGGCGCACTGCGTGACTTCCTTGATCTTCTCGGACCAGACGACGACGTTGCCCGTTTCGAATATCTCAAGAAGTCGGCACGGAACTTCGGTTCGATCCTGATTGGTATCGAAACCAGTTCGCGCGAAAACTTCACCGGTTTGCTTGAGCGTTTCGAGCAGGCGGGTCTGGGCTATGAGGATATCACTGAAAACGATATACTCGCGAACCTGATTATCTGATGAAACATCCCTGTGCAGGCGACGAAAACCGCCGTCTGCACACTGCTTGCGAAAGTGAAGGCATATGGCTGGTTTTTTCTCGAAAATCTTTTCGGCATTCGGTTCGGGCAATGCCGATGCGGCATCTCCTGCAGCATCGACTGTCGAGCCTGAAATCTATGGCGACTTCGCCATTTACCCGACGCCGCTGAAAGAAGGCTCGCAGTTTCGACTGGCAGGCCGCATCGAGAAAACTGTCAATGGCGAAGTGTTGACACACAACTTCGTGCGCGCCGATGTCTTTACATCACTCGACGATGCCAATGAATTCACCATCCGCAAGGCCAAGGTGATCATCGACCAGAGCGGCGCAACATTGTTTACAAACAATGGTCACAGCTAAGCCAATTGTCTGCATCGCATAAATGGCCTCGACGTCTTTCTTAATAATCCGTTTGCCATCCTGCGCTACCCTGCGCAGGCGCGATGTTTGCGTGAAAAGAACCGGCTGAACGGTTCCCAGGATGGTTGGCGATGGAATTCATTAATCTGGCGCTTTTCCTCGTTGAGGCCGTTCTCTACTTTTCCGTGATGACCTGCTTCCTGCATTTTCGCCACAAGCTGGGGCTTGGGGTGTTTCTGACAGCGCTTGGTGTCATGCATTTCATGGAAACCTATCTGGCAGCGGTGTTTTATATTCCCCTGCCATTCGGTGTCGCCTCACCAGGGTCTTCCGTCCTGTTTGCCGGCAAGCTGATGATGATCCTCATGCTCTACATGAAGGAAGATGCAGCCATTGTCCGCCAGCCGATCTACGGCCTTTTTCTCGGCAACCTGCTGACTGTCGCCATCGCCCAGCTCGTTAAATTTCATCATGTCTCGACCCTGACACCGGGCCAGCCGATCAACACCGGCTTTCTGGATGAGATGGGAATTCTGATGGTGTGGGGAACGGCGTTCCTCTATCTTGATTCCATCGGCATCATCCTGCTTTACGAAAAGCTTGGAACCTATCTGCGCAAACGTATTGTGCTGCGTTTTGCCATCTGTGGCGCAACCATCCTGACATTCGACCAGGTGGGCTTCTATGCCGCGCTGAACTATCTCTATGACGCGCCCGCGCAGGTGTTCTTTGATGGTCTGAAGGCCAAACTGTTTTCCGTGGCGCTTTATACGCTGATGTTCGCCGTCTACCAGAATATTACCTCGACCCGTGCCTTCATGAGCAACAACCGCAATGTGGGTGATGTCTTCAACGACCTGACGTTCCGTGAGCGTTACGAAGACCTGTTGTCGAGGTCCGGTGTGGATGTTTTGACCGGTATTCCCGACCGCGCGCGCATGGAAACGGAAATTCCAAAGGCGCTTGATGCGAGCCTGCGCGACGATACGCCAGCCAGCCTGTTGATAATCGACATCGACCGCTTCAAATCGATCAATGACAGCTTCGGCCACCTGAAGGGCGATGAGGTATTGAAGGCCGTTGCCGGCGTTCTGTCACGCAAGACGGAAGCCTTTGGACGGCTTTACCGGTTTGGTGGGGAGGAGTTCGTTATCTTCCTGCCGTCAACCAACCACGATAAGGCCATGGCCTTCGCCCGTTCCGTGCAGAGCAGCTTTTATGAAGGGGTCCGCCGCCCCGATGGCACCTTGCTGACACTCAGCATCGGCGTGGCCACCTCGCAGGAAGATGGCCTGAGTTTCAACACGCTGCTGGCGCAGGCTGATGTTCGCCTCTACGAGGCAAAAAATAACGGCCGCGATCAGGTTCGCGGCCGTTATGAAGTTTTGCAGGACTGATTATCTCTAAAAAAGAAGATCTTGGAGCGTTCCGCTGAATCAATCAGGCAAGAGAACGCTCCAGAGACTTCATCAGGCAGCCTTTGCCAGTTCTTCAACCTTTGCCTGGGCAGAGGAGAGAGCCTTTTCAACAGCTTCTGGACCGAAAGCCAGGCCTTCGACGTAAACGACTTCAATGTCGGTCATGCCCATGAAGCCGAGAACGGTCTTCAGGTAAGGAACAGCGTGGTTCATGGCGGCAGCTGGGCCTTCGGAGTAAACGCCGGCAGCAGCGAGAACGACGTAAACTTTCTTGCCAGTTGCAAGGCCGATCGGGCCGTTTTCAGTGTAACGGAATGTCTGGCCAGCGCGGGCAACATTGTCGATCCAGGACTTCAGGCCGGAATAGATGTTGAAGTTGATGAGGCCGGTGCCGATGACGACGGTGTCAGCAGCCAGAAGTTCTGCGACCAGCTTGTCGGAGTAATCGGCAGCAACAGCTTCTTCCTGCGAGCGGGCTTCGGCAGGCTTGCGGATGGCAGATGTGGTGACCGTGTCGAGGTGCGGGATTGGCTCGGCAGCGAGGTCACGGCGCACGATGGCGTTGCCGGACTGTGCCTTCAGCTGTTCAGCGAGATCAGTCGCAACCTTGTTGGAAACGGATTCGTCGCCACGTGGGCTGGATGTAATGAGAAGAATATTGGACATGTCATTTCCTTTGAGTAAGTCTTGGGAGGTCAGAATGGGCAGGGAGAACCCCTCTGTTTGGCCCATATATTGTTGAATAGAGCCATCGAAAAAACTGTGATAATATAGAATTGAATTATCGATGAAATGGATAAGAGATGGACGCCAACCCCACGCTTGACCAATTGCAGGTTTTTTTGACGGTTGCAGAAACCGGAAGCTTTTCAGCAGCTTCGCGTGCGCTCAATCGTGCGCAATCGGTTATCAGCTATACGATTGCCAATCTGGAGGCGCAACTGGAAGTCAGCCTGTTCGAGCGCAATGGCGTGCGCCAGCCAAAACTGACCGATGCCGGCAAGGCAATGATCGAAGATGCAAGGCGGATCGTCTCTGATCTTCAGGTCATGCGCGCCCGTGCAAAGGGGTTACGGCAGGGGCTGGAGGCGGAAGTTTCCGTTGCCATCAGCACCATGGTGCCGAACCGCGCGGTTGTCGAAGTGTTGCGCCAATTCAGGGACGAGTTTCCCTCCGTATCGCTGCGTCTCAATGTTGGTGAGCTTGGGATGGTCACCGACATGGTGGCAAGCGGGCAGGCAACGATTGGACTTGGCGGGGCGGCCATCAAACCGCAGGACGACATTTTCTCCGAAAAGGTCGGTCATTCCTTCATGTTGCCGGTTGCCGCGCCCAACCATCCGCTCGTGTTGCTGGGCCGTCCGCTGACGCTGGCCGATGTGCGCGACGAGGTGCAGCTGGTGGTCACTGACGCCTCCGGCCTGACCGGCAGTCGCCAGTTCAATGTTCTATCCTACAAGATCTGGCGGGTCAGCGACATCGCCACCAAACACAATCTCATCCTCGGTGGGCTTGGTTGGGGTGGCTTGCCCGCCTCGGTGCTGCAGGATGATCTGGCGGCTGGCCGCCTCGTGCATCTGCAACTTGAAGCCTATGAGCAGGGCGAATACCCGCTTTATGCCATGCGCAAGGTTTCGACCCCGCTTGGGCCCGCATCAAGCTGGATGGTCGAGGCGTTCCGCCAGCGTCTTGGCATGTGCCTCAACCATCAGGATTTCACCAAGATGATCAGCCGTAAAAAATCGACAATCACTGTTGTGGCAGCCGCCGCTGAATAGAGCCTGACGCCGCTGGAGGGCAGTGGGTCTCCATCCAGAATCGTTACAAAGAAAAAGGCAGAGCACATCAATTGCTCTGCCTTTTCTGTTTCTACTCGTCTGCCTCAATCAGAGGATCAGGCGGAACTTCGCAAAACCTTCGGCACCGTCGCCGGCTTCCTCGATCTTTGCGCCCTTCACGTGGTCGGCGTATTGGCGGCCCTTCGGACCGGTTTCGAACGTCGCCGTGGTGTTGGCCACCGGTGCGAAGGACCAGTTGGCGTCAGCCTCTGGATCAATCGTGCCCTGTTCCACGATGTAACGCACGATCACGTCGCGGTTGGTATCCGGTGCCTCGAAGATGATCTTGTCAGTGGCAATTTCGGGGAACTTGCCGCCACCGCTGGCACGGTAGTTGTTGGTGGCAACCACGAACTTCTGCTCAGGATCGATTGGCTTGCCGTTGAACTGCAAGTTGACAATACGGTTGCTCTCCGGTGTCACGGCCTTGCCGTCCTTGTCGAATTTCGCCGGCTTGGAAATATCGATCTGGTAGGTCACGCCGTCGATCACGTCGAAATTGTAGGACGGGAATTCCGGATTGAGCAGCGGCACATCCTTGGAGCCAGCTTCAACCGTGTTGAACATGCCGGCAGACATTTCCAGCCAGTTCTTGACCTGCGCCCCGGTGATCAGTACGGCCTGAACCGTGTTGGGGTAGAGGTAGAGATCGGCAACGTTCTTGATGGCAATGTCGCCTGCCGCGACATCGGTGTAATATTCCGCGCCACCACGACCGCCAGCCTTGAAGGGCGCTGCCGCCGACAGAACCGGGTAATCCTTGTATTCTGTCTCTTTCAGCATGTCCTTGATGTACCAGGTCTGCGCATTCGAAACGATCTGCACAGACGGATCGTCAGCCACCAGTGCGAAATAAGAATAAAGTGGTGCAGAGGTCTTGCCGACCGGACGGCGAACATAGGCAAGCGTTGCTTCGTGATCTGCCTTCACGGCGTCCAGCACGTCCTGCTTGCTCTCGACATCGGCCACGATCTTGCGGTTATCGTCGCGGTGGTAGATCGGGCGTGCTTCGGTGGTGAAGTCAACGATCTTCCAGGCATTGCCGTCCTTTTCGAGCAGCAGGTCGATCAGGCCGAGATGCGAACCCCAGAAACCGCCCATAACAGCTGGTTTGCCCATCAGCGTGCCCTTGACGGGATCAACACCTTCAATGCCATCCCAGGTTTTTGGGCCCGGAAAAACCAGATGCTGGTGACCGGTAAAGATAGCATCGATGCCTTCAACGCCAGCCAGATACAGCGAGGCGTTTTCCATGCGCTCGGACTGTCCCTTGCCATCAATACCGGAGTGCGACAGCGCGATAACAATATCCGCGCCTTCTTCCTTCATGGCCGGAACCCAGGCCTTGGCTGCCTCCACGATGTCGCGGGTCTGCGCCTTGCCTTCAAGGTTCTTGGCGTCCCACTGCATGATCTGCGGTGGGACGAAACCAATGATACCAATCTTGATCGGGCTTTCCTTGCCGGCGCCATCCTTGATCTTCTTTTCAAGAATGACATAGGGCTTGAAGAACAGGTCATCCTGCTTTGGGTCGCTGGCCAGCTGGCCCTTGGTCACGTTGGCGCACACATAAGGGAAGTTGGCGCCCGCCAGCGTGTTGGACATGTAGTCCAGGCCATAGTTGAACTCGTGGTTGCCCAATGTGCCACAATCATAACCCAGCACATTCATGGCGTTGATGACGGGGTGTTTGTCACCCGCCTTCATGCCACGCTCATAGGCAATAAAGTCACCCAGCGGGTTGCCCTGCAGGAAGTCGCCATTGTCGACCAGCATGGAGTTGCCAGCTTCGGCGCGAATTGCGTCCATGATCGATGCCGTGCGCGCCAGACCCATCGTGTCGTTCGGCTTGTCTGCATAATAGTCATACGGGAAGACATGGACGTGAATATCCGTGGTTTCCATAATGCGCAGATGAGCCTGATTACCCTGAGCACGTGCCGCAAACGGGTGCAGCATGACGAGCGCGGAGGAGGCGGCTATTCCCCCCAGTAGCGACCTCCGTGTGATGGGATGAAGCGCGAGCAGCGACGAAGACATGGGAACTCCTTGATATGATCTTGGGCTGGGCGAGGCCGTGATAACGGTTCAACCAGCCTAAGGCCAATCCCAGATAAGTACATCAGGAAAATGACGAAATGCGTTTTTCCCTGAATTATTGGGTGTGGATGAAACTATCGGGCGAGGGTTGGTTTGACTTCCTGATGGAAGAACCGGAAATAGGATGACACCTGCGCCAGCGTGTTGGTGGACATTTTGAGCTGAACACCCAAACGGTTCATGTGGTGCCACTGCACGACGCCTTCGATGAAGCCCAGATCCTCGCTTTGAATTTTCACACGGCTGCCCTTGTCGGCCTTGAACGACCCCTGCAATTCAATGGCAATGCCAGTCGCGGACAGGTCTATGACGCGCCCGGGCACCGACTGGCTGAAATAATGCACTGTGGCATAGATACGGGTTTGTTCGCGCTTTGCACTGCGCGTCTGCATGGTCATGTTACCTGTCATCGTGTTTACCTGAACACTGTTTAAGCTACGGGTATCATTGCAGATAAGTCTTACATGCCATTTAGGGGGAAGCGTAAAATTAAACCTATCCGCGATCTATTCGGCATTGATAGCAATTGTTGCGCGCCGAGCGGACATGCACATAGGCAATGTCGTCCCGCTCAAACAGGCTTTTTGCCCGCGCGCCAATCTCTGTTGTCGGTGTGACAGCACCGGTGCCGTATACGATGCGGTCATCGGCGCTGTAGCCACGCACGATGTAATCGGGGCTGTCGAGCATTGGCGGTAAAACCTCGCTTGCTTCGTAGCGCGGGCATACGCGGTCATGAATAAAGATCGGTCCCGTTTCCGCATAGGGCTGCAACGCACCAAATGGCCGATAGGCGAGAAGAAGCATGGCTTCGCCCTCGGTAATTTCGCCAAGGCAGTGGCGGCAAGGCATGCCACCGGGAGACAGGGATTTTTCGGGATGCCTGCCATAGGCATCGGGCTCGCCATTGCGAAATGCCTCGGCCTGGCTGGTTGGTATGGCGGTAAACTGGATGTCGGTCATCGCTATTGCTCCAAATGCGTTGCTGCTTTGTCGCTATGCGCCGCAAAGCATCGCCCAGCCACCCGATTCTTGTGTGTGAGCGACAAATGCCCATTGTCAGACTCATGTGCTTTGATGCTCTATTTGCAAAACTTCCATGCACGGCCCCCGGAGTGCCTTATGCCGCACAGTATTTTTGTGTTTTTTATTTCTGCGTTGGTAGCTGTATTTCCCGCATGGAGCGTTTCGGCACAGGAAAGCCCCGACTTTGAAAAGCTGACGGATCAGCAGATCGAGGAAATGGTACAGTTTGTCGTCGGCAACGGTATCTTTATTCTCTACCATGAAGCCGGCCACATGCTGGTGTCCGAGTTTGATCTTCCGGTTCTTGGCCGCGAGGAAGATGCAGTTGATACGCTGTCATCCATCCTGATGCTGGAGGCCGATGATGACCTGCTCGATCAGGCGATCATTGATGCCGCTGACGGCTGGTTCCTGTCCAGTGAGGCATCGGCCGCTGCCGAAGAAGAACAGGCCTTCTGGGGTGCTCATGGGCTTGACGAACAGCGTGGCTGGGCCATTGCCTGCTCGATGGCCGGTCACGACTACAAGAATTTCAAGGAATTCATCGATTCCCTGGAGTTTCCGGAGGATCGTCGGGAGGAGTGCATTTCGGAATATCCGCAACAGGTGCGCAGCTGGAATACGCTTTTGAAGCCGCATGCGGCAGATGCCAATGCCATCACCAAGTTTGAAATCACCTATGGGCCGATCACCGACCCGAACCTTGAGCTTTTTCAGACCATCGTCAAGGAATCGAAACTGCTGGAACTGATCGGCAATTCCTTTTCCGGCCTCTACAAGATCAAGGACGGTATCAAGCTGACGGCCAAGCAATGCGGGGAGGCCAACGCCTTCTGGTCGGCAAAGGACCGTGAAATTACCTTTTGTTATGAATTTGCGAAGTTTCACGGCGAGCTGGTGGCCAATTACTTCCTGAGCAATGCTTCGGACGAGGTATCGCCACAAAATGAAACCGAAAGCGACGACGCAACTGTGGTTGGCCTCACGAGACAGTAATGTCATTCGTCACGCACAGCACATTGCCCGTGCGTGACGATGTTTGCGATAGCGATTAGCGCAGGAACTCGTCGATACGACGCAGCGTAACGCGGCGGTTGCGCCATTCTTCAAACTGCGTGTTAACAAGCAGATAGCTTTCACCATAACCGGGACGGAATGCGGAATTCCTGCACCAGCAACCATTTGAGCGAGTCGGCGCGACGCTCCGACAGGACCTGGTTGGAGGCTTCAGAGCCAACCGCATCTGTGTGACCTTCAATCAGGAAACGGGCACCACGACGGCGGCGCAGGATCTGTTCCAGTGCAACACCGATCTCGCGCACCTTGCGATATTCCGAGCGGGGAATTTCAGCCGAACCGAATGCGAAGTTGATGGACTGGATATCGATGGACGGCGCAACACGGCGCAGTTCCGGCCGGCGCTTGAATTCCTGGATGGTGACCCGCTCTTCCGGGCGCATACGGCGCTGTGGAGCCGCTTCAAGACGGCGCATGATTGTGCCGGAAGACGGTGTTTCCTGCGCACTGGCGACTGCCGGAACGAATGCTGTGGCAGCAAGTGCAGTCAGGAAAGATCGACGGTTCATGGCTGGTTTCCTTTACCTCATTGTTGTCGCGGGCAAACTGCCATTCACAACCTGAAGGAAACCTGAACCGGCGGTTGCCGCCGGTTCAAACTGATTAACAAGGGGGGGAGAAGCCGCTTAGCTGTGGATGGCAATATCCAGCAGTTCTGCCTCGCTCAATGGCTCTACCCAGGCCTGGAAGGTGCCAACAGGCGAAAAGCCCATCATCTGATAGAGTTGCAGTGCGCGGGGATGGTCAAGCGTGTTGGTGCTGACCGTTATCTTTTTCGGATTGTCCTGCCAGGCGGTGTAAAGCGCCTGTAGCAGGAACCACTTGCCAATGCCGGCACCGATCGCCTCTTCGAACAGGCCGAAATAGGAAAGCTCGGTCACATCCTCATTGCGCTTGTTCAGCTCGAAGAAACCGGCTGGCGAACCGTTCATGTAAAGAACGCAGACGCTGTTCTTCGGGTCGTTCAATATGCCGCCCAATTCGGCGTCGCTCATGCGCATGCGCTTTTGCCAGTGCCAGCGTTTGCCGACCCGCCAGTAGAGGTAACGATAGAAGTGCAGGGGAATGTTCGGCGCCCGCATGATCGCGGTCTGGATATTGACCGGCACGGGAATGCTGACCTTTGGCGGTGCCGTCATTTCAAGCAGTGTCACATGCGCCTTCAATGGGTCACCGGTTTTGGGGGCGACGGGTTCTGCCTGGCCAGTCACAACTGGTGTGTCCTGCAGGCTGCCCCACTGCGACCACGAACCGTCAAACAGGCTGTTGTTCTTGTGACCAAGCGATTCCAGCGCCAGCGTGATGACGGCTGCCGTCACGCCGGAGCCGCAGCTGGTTACGACGGGTTTCGACAGGTCGATGCCGGCGTCGAGCACCATTTTGCGCAGGGTTGCCAGATCCTTGAAACGGCCGTTCTCGGAAAAGGCTGTTGCTGGCAGGCTGCGCGCACCCGGCATATGGCCGGAACGCATGCCGGCGCGCGGTTCGGCTTCGTCGCCGGTAAAGCGGCCTGCGCCACGCGCATCGGCAATCTGCTTGTCGCCACTCTCGACAACGCCACGCATGTCCTCAAGCGAGGTGACACGGTTCTTCTGGAAATGCGGTTCGAAGGTCACAACAGCAGGTTCGGGCAAATCCGTTTCGAGCGGCAGGTTTTGGGCTTTCCAGCCATCCAGACCGCCGTCCAGAACGTAAACGCTTTCAGCACCCATCACCCGCAGCATCCACCACACCCGTGGTGCGGAGAAAAAGCCGGGGCCGTCATAAACAACGATTGTATCGGTGTCCTGAATGCCGAGCTTGCCAACCTGTTCGGCAAAAAACTCCGGCGAGGGCAGGGAGTGCGGCAGGCCGGTGGTGTGATCGGCAATCACATCCTGATCGAAGAAGACAGCGCCGGGAATATGGCCAGCGGCATATTCTTCCGCGCCATTGCGCTTGTGCGCTGGCAGATACCAGGAGGCATCAACGATACGGAACTCAGGCGCGCCAAGCTGTTTGCTCACCCAATCCGCGGAAACGACGAAACGGCTTTTTTCGTTGCTCACGATCTAGTCTCCCTGCTGCTCAGGCTGCGGAAGCCGGCGCACCGAAACGGATGCGAAAACGCCGGTTTTCCTTACCCTTCTTTTCAATCTTGGCGATGTGTATCTCACCGATTTCCTTGGTCGTTGAGACATGTGTGCCACCGCAGGGTTGGCTGTCAATTGCCGAGTTTTCACCTATGCACACAAGACTGACGCGACCAAGGCCGATTGGCGGGCGGACATTCTTGGATTTGACGATGCCGGGATTGGCCAAGAGCTCTTCGTCGGTGATCCACTCCACGAAAACCGGATGGGCAGCATTGACCAATTCCATCATCTTGGCGGTGACTTCGTCCTTGTCGATGATTTCTGACATGTCGAAATCGACGCGCGATTCGTCCTCGCCAACTGCCGCGCCAGTAATGGGCCACTGGCAGACAACGGACAGAAGATGGCAGGCGGTGTGCATGCGCATCAGCTTTTGGCGACGGTCCCAGTCGAGATGCAGGGTGATCTTCTCGCCAGCAGAGACTTGTGCTTCCCCCTCCAGCGGTACGTGGATGATGATGCTCTTGTCCTGCCCGTGTTTTGTCTGGCCGAGCTGGACTTTGGAACCGTCAGCGCGTTCCAGAAAACCGGTGTCGCCTGGCTGGCCGCCGGACGTCGCGTAGAAACAGGTCTGGTCCAGCTCAATGCCCCCGTCTTCGTGAATTGCTGTTACCGTTGCCTGACAGGTCGAAAGGTAAAAATCATCACGAAAGAGGGCATTCACTGGCATGTTTCACTGACCTTATGTGGTTTCATACGGGACGGATATATCTCTTTTTTCTGTGAGCCAGGCCGGAACAGGAAGCCCCTTGGACCGCAGGAATGCGGGGTTATAAAGCTTCGACTGATAACGATTGCCGTAATCGCACAGAATGGTGACGATTGTATGCCCCGGACCGAGGTCGCGGGCAAGGCGAATTGCGCCTGCGATGTTGATGCCGGTCGAGCCACCAAGGCACAGACCTTCGCTGGTTACGAGATCAAACAGCACGGGCAAGGCTTCGGCATCGGAAATGCGGTAGGCGAAGTCAGGCGTGAAATCCTGCAGGTTGGCGGTAATGCGACCCTGACCGATACCTTCGGTAATGGAATTGCCTTCCGACTTCAGCGCACCATTCTTGTAATATTCATAGAGAGCCGCGCCATCGGGGTCAGCAATGCCGATCTTGATGTCAGGGTTGAAATCACGCAGGCCGTCGGCAACGCCTGCCAGCGTGCCGCCAGAGCCGACTGCGCAGATGAAACCATCGACCTTGCCGTCTGTTTGGTCCCAAATTTCAGGTGCAGTGGTTTCGATATGGGCCTGACGGTTGGCAATATTGTCGAATTGGTTTGCCCAGACGGCGCCATTCGGGTCGGTTTCCGCAAGCTGCTTGGCCAGACGTCCGGACACCTTCACGTAATTGTTCGGGTTGGAATAGGGGGCGGCCGGCACTTCCACCAACTCAGCACCCAGCAGTTTCAGGGCGTCTTTCTTTTCCTGGCTCTGTGTCTCGGGGATAACGATAACCGTGCGGTATCCGAGCGCTCTGGCAACCAGCGTCAGGCCGATGCCGGTATTACCTGCCGTGCCCTCGACAATCGTTCCGCCGGGGCGCAGCAGGCCACGCTTTTCCGCGTCGCGGATGATGTAAAGCGCCGCGCGGTCCTTGACGGACTGGCCGGGATTGAGGAATTCCGCCTTGCCCAGAATTTCGCACCCTGTCGCCTCGGATGCAGCATTCAGGCGAATGAGTGGCGTGTTTCCAATGGCACTCAAAACAGAGGTATGTATCGTCATGGGTCGACCTTCTTTCGGACGCGTATGATTACCGTTGCTTTGAGCGGATTGACCCCTGTTGTGGCAAGAAATTCTGTTTCTGTGAATGCCTCAAACGGGCAAAATTCATCTTATGGGGGAGGTTTTCGCCCACACGGCTCCATCGGCAGTGGAGACCGCCGGGAGGAGGTCGTTGAAATTCATGCCGCTTCTGACTTAGCGGAACAGTGACAGCAGGCTTTCGCTGTTGGAGTTGGAAATCGACAGGGATTGTACGGCAAGCTGCTGTTGTGTCTGCAGTGCCTTGAGCCGTGTCGAGGCTTCATTCATGTCGGCATCAACGAGACGGCCAATGCCGCTGTCGATGGAAACGCTGAGTTTTGAGGCGAAATCCAGTTGCATGTCGATGCGGGTCTGAATTGATCCGAGAAGCGAGGTTGCATCGACCACCTTTTTCGTCATGCCTTCGATCACTCTGATGTAGCGATCGAGATCAACCGATGATGCAGTAATGTCCATGTCGACGAGGTTCACATCCGGCGGATTGCCGATATTGTCCCAGACATCTGATATCTTGATGGAGGAGCGATAGCCCATGTCGGGATACATGCTCTGGTCGATGTCGAGTGTGATGCGTGAGCCGCTTGATGTGACGCTGGAGATGCCTTTACCGGTCAGTACGTGCTGAAGAACAGCGGCCATGTCGGCTGCATTCTTCACTTCACCCGTCGTAATGCCCAGTGCCGCATCGACATCATCCTTGGTCACCTTGATCATCTGCGGTGTGCCGCGGTTCAGCGTAAGGTCGAAATAGAATTCGACATCGGTCTTCATTCGAAAACTGTCGCCGAAATTGAAGCCGAAATCCGTGTATTCTCCGTCGGCATTGCCGGTCGGGGCATCCAGACCGAATGCATAACCGCCAGCGAGCGTTGATGTGACGTTGGTAATTCTGACCGACGAGCCGGGAAGACCTTGTGCTTCTGGCGAGAAAAAACCATAGGTTTGCATCACGCCACCAATACTGTGGGCCTGCCCCAGCCCACCGCCACTCGGCCGTGGTGGGTTCCAGGTCGCTCTTGATGTCACCGACATCCAGTCTTGAACCGTGCTGATATAGCCATTGGCGCCCGCGCCCAATGCATCATCGACAGTGCTTCTGTCGATTGTCACCGTATAGGTGTTGCCCGCCCCAAGTGCACTGCCGTCCAATGTCAGATCAAAGGTTATGACGTCTGCGGCACCAAGCGTGGCGTAGGTCGGAAAGGTGAAATATTGCCAGCCGGGATTTTCATAGCTTTCCCAATCCACATCACGCAGCCCCCCAATATCGCCGATGGCACGTGTGTCGAGTTGTAGCAAGCCGTCGCCTGTCGTATTGAATAAAGTGAGCTTGGACACGTCGACATCGGTTGTCTTGACGCTGACGCCGCCATTGCTATTTCGCACAAAGGACGAAACGACGGTGTCCATTGACTGAGCTCTGTCGAAAATGTCGTCGAATTCCGTGTTCAGCCAGTTCTGACCGCTGAAACTTGCCGATTCAGAGACGCTTTTGGCCTGATCGATAAGTTGTGACAGCTCTTCCTGAACTTTGGTTCGGTCGACACTGTCTTCTTTTGCCGTGACGAGTTTTGCCTTGAACTGCTTGAGAATGTCGACGGTCGATTCCAGGCCTTCATAGGCCGTATCAACCTTGGCTGCCCCAAGATTCAATGCATCGGTCACAGCGTCAATCGCCATGTTGTCGGAACGCATGGTGGTGGAGATGGACCAATACGCGGCGTTGTCTGCCGCTGTCTCTACCCGAAGGCCGGAACTGACCTGATTTTGCGAACGGTCCAGGTTGGAACCGATCGTTCGCAGGGTCTGAAGCGCGGATGTCGCTCCGGCGTTCGTGAGAATGCTCGTCATTGCTATGCTCTGTTCGGGAGATTCAAGGCGCTCGTCATGAGCACGGAGGGGGCATCGCATAGAAGTCCGCCTATGGTTAACGCATGGTGTATGATCATTGCCAGAAATAACAGTTGCTGGATTTTTACGTATGGAAAACCAAGGCTTTGCCTCGAAAGGCGAGGGTGGATCACCTATCTCGATCGTCAACGCGAGCCGCTCGTTATTCCAGAAGCGAACGTCAAGAACTTCCGGAACCAATCGGCGATGACATCGTTCTGTCATCAAGCTACGCTAGGGGTAGCACCAGTTGACGTCTTTGACCGCGGATGTACCGGCACTGACAGGATCAACAGGCGAGAAGGTCGGCACCTGGTGTCCGGCCTTTTTTGTTGTGTCGCTAACGGAAAAGCTTTCGAATAAGCAACCAGATACTAATCGTCTTCTTGTTATAGGATTTATTGTAGGCCGCTTTTTTGGGGTTCGTTAGCCAGCCTGCACCTCGCGGAGCTTTAAGTCCGAGCGCATTTTTAATAATGCGTTTTCCCGACGTTCGTGCCGCGATGCTTTTCTTCAGGCTGGGCTTGCGAATGCGTATCTTCATGAATGCCTCCTCCAAGCACAAAGACAAGCCTGCTTAATGGACTGATGGCTCTTCTTCGCCATCCAGGAAGCTGCGAATGCCATCCTTCTCACAGGTGGCCAGAAACTCCTCCCAGGCGTCCTTGTCGGTCGCAAAGGGCTCATCCCACGTCGTTACATCGTCCTGCTCGCTGATGACCTCGAGAATCCAGTCCTGCTGCGTGCCGGCAGGGCGGAAGATATCGACCAATACGGTGATGCCATCATCTTCAAACTCGCCCGAAAATTCGGAGTGTTCCATTTTTTGTTTCTTGGGCATTCTGAAATTCTCCGATTCCGGGTTTGACCGGTCCACACTGGGCCACCTGCAATAAGGCGAATGCCGTTTACGGGAGTGTGACGACCTGATCGCGAAACTATCCGCAATGCCGGATAAAACGCAATATGACCGACCTTCGCACTGAGGCGTGGCGTGCAATCGCGTTTATGAACTATTTGATTTTATTTTGATTTGTTAGCGGTAGCCATTTTTCAGCTTTGAGAAAAATGGCTCCCCGGGCCGGATTCGAACCGGCGACCTGTCGATTAACAGTCGAATGCTCTACCGCTGAGCTACCAGGGAACGTCCACCGCTCGTCGCGGTGTGAGCGGGGTAATACAAATGCTTTTCCGATTTGCCAAGTGGTTTTTTCAAAAAAAATGCATTCGTCTTGTTTTATTCACAAAAGGTCCCATTTTGCAGGGTGTGTAGAGTGAAACTTTTTTTTGAGTATGCGGGCCGGGATCGAGTGAAAGAAGCGATAAGTCGATGAAATTTGGAATCGATTCCAAAAGTGGCAGGTTGAATCTCGGCAAAACCAGTGTCGTTATGCCGAAATCGCGCTACGGGCGCATCGCGGCGGGCTCATTGCTCGTCGCCGGCGGGCTGCTTGGTTTTCTGCCAGTGTTGGGTTTTTGGATGTTGCCGCTTGGCATTATCGTGCTGTCGCATGATTTGCACATCGTGCGGCGCAGCAGGCGCCGCATCACCATCTGGTGGGCGCGGCGCAAATCCTCGTCAGTGCCTGCAGAGAACCTCAGGCCTATTCAGCAAAAAGACCACCTATCCCCTGACCAGCGATAAGCGCGAGGTAGGCAAGGACAGAGAAATACACCACCGTGAGAACGAGGAAGGTGTAACCGCCAACCACGAAAAATCCGTCGCGCTGGATCATGCCGGCTGAAAACAGCAGGATGGCGATGGCGGGCAAGGTGTTGGAAAAGGGGATGAGGCCAAGCGGCAACATCAGCAGAACGCCTGCGGCCATGATGGCGAGGCCATTGATGCGGTTGGCAACATGGCTGCCGGTCAATGCAGGCAGGCGCGGGCGGATGTAATTATCCAGCTTCGAGACGATGGCTATACCTTTCTCCAAGGCGGGCAGCAGCTTCGATGTCTGCATCTGCTTGTCAAGAATGCGTGCAGGCAGCCATGGCATGCGGTTCAGGGTAATCGCGATGCTGATCATGATGATGGCGGCACCGAACACCGTGCTCACACCTGGGATCGACACAGGAATGAGAAATGGCAGCGATGCAATGGCACAGACAAGCAGCAATCCCTGTTCGCCGATTGTGGCCATCAGTTCCCTCAGGGTAATCGTATGGCCATCGAGTTTGCCGATCAGTTTTCCAAGCGTCGCGCTCAACTTTTCGGACGTATCGGTGAAGGTAAAATCGTTTGCCGTCATGTTTTATCCCGTAAATTAAAATCAGGGATTGATAACAGCTATGGAGCGAATTGCCTATGAGAAAGCAGGCACGCGTACTACCCTGCCATTCACATGGCTGAGATTTTACCAGATGTTTGCCTCAAACTATTCGCGATCTAATGCGAAACCCACTTCGTGTAGGCGCCCGCCAACAAGACGACCATCAACACGCCAATGATGAATGGATTAAGCGAAGTGAACAGACCTACAATGTCCATAACATTTCCTCCTCAGTTCTCCCGATGATGATTATATGACACTTCTAGAATATATGCTAGAAAAACAAGGTTTTGGTTGCGATGCAGCATTGACTTTTCTAAAAGAATTGTAGTTTTGCGTTTACGCATTTCCCAACGGGTGCGGCGCTTCGCGCCAAATGACGCACCCGATGACGAATGGATATTTGAGTGTTTTTGCTGGCGGGTTTCTCAACCTGACGTGCCAGTTATTCAGTTTTCTCAGGAAGGTTTTTGAAAATGCTGCGTGGCTTGTATGAATGGACCATGGCGCTCGCGCGCCGCAAAACCGCCGTCTGGTGGCTGGCAATTGTCGCCTTCGTGGAAAGCTCGGTATTTCTGGTGCCGGCAGACGTGCTGTTCCTGCCCATGGTCCTGGCAAAGCCGCACAGGGCGATGCATTATGCCTTCATCGCAACGCTGTTTTCGGTGCTGGGTGGTATCGCCGGCTGGTTCCTCGGCCATTACGCCTTTGAAAGCATCGCGCGCCCGGTTCTGGAATTTTACGGCAAGCTGCATGCCTTTGAAGAACTGCAGCATTCCGTCAATTACGAAACCATTGTGCTTCTGCTGATCACCTCGGGCCTGGCGCATCTGCCGCCGATCAAGGTGGTAACCATCCTGTCGGGTGCGGCCAATATCAGCCTCAGCCTGTTCATCATTTCGGCTGTCATTACCCGTGGCGCACGTTTCTTCATTCTGGCGGGCCTGTTGCGCCGCTATGGCGAGGACATCAGACACTTCATCGAAAAGCGCCTTGGCCTGATCAGTGCCGTTGCTGCGGCTGCCCTGATTGCTGTCTATGCGAGCTATGTGTTTTTGAAGTGAATAGGCTTGAGCGATGATTCAGCTGCACTGGGTGCGGCTGAATCAATAGGCTCCAATTTATGTTTCAAAATCGATTTTAAGCTTGCATCGGTATTTTAAAAAGACTAATCGAACCAAGCCTTTTTAGGCACATCGGAGCGTAGCGCAGCTCGGTAGCGCACTTGCCTGGGGGGCAAGGGGTCGCAGGTTCAAATCCTGTCGCTCCGACCATTTATCTCAATCACACCCCCATTTGTGATTGCATTCAACGTTCCTGAAACCACCTTGTCATCTCGGCTCACCCATGGCCGACCATGCAATCGACGAGCTTTTCCTTGGAAACGCTGCCGACAGGGCGGCCTTGTGCACAAACGATGTCGGCATAGGTGGCGCCGGCCTTGGTCAGTTCCCGAAGCGACTGTTCAACGGTCAGATCCTCCAAAAGTCGCAGGGCAGGGCCGGTTACGGGCTTTTGTTCGGCGACGGATTTCAGGCGAATGACACGGCCACGGTTCACCTCCTTGACGAAGGATTCGATGTAGGCGTCGGCCGGGTTGAGCACGATATCGGCGGGCGTTCCCTGCTGAATGACCTCGCCATCGCGCAGTATGGCAATCTGGTCACCCAGACGAAGCGCTTCGTCGAGATCGTGGGTGATGAACACCACGGTCTTTTTAAGCTCCTTTTGCAATTCCAGCAGCACGCCCTGCATGTCGACGCGGATCAGTGGATCGAGCGCCGAATAGGCCTCATCCATCAGCAGGATTTCGGCATTGTGGGTCAGCGCACGCGCCAGGCCAACGCGCTGCTGCATGCCGCCCGAGAGCTGGTTGGGATAATGGTTGGCAAAACCTTCCAGGCCCACGCGGTTGATCCATACCTTGGCGCGTTCTTCGCGTTCTTCCTTGGCCACACCTTGAATTTCAAGGCCATAGGCGGTGTTATGAAGCACGTTGCGGTGGGGAAGCAGCGCAAATTTCTGAAACACCATTGCCGTTTTATGGCGGCGAAATTCCCGCAATTCGTCATGGCTCATGCGACAGACATCGCCATCCCCATAAAGAACCTCGCCCGAGGTGGGGTCGATAAGACGATTGATGTGGCGGATGAGTGTCGATTTTCCCGAACCGGAAAGCCCCATGATGACGGTGATGCCGCCGCCGGGAATGGTGATGTTGATGTCACGCAACCCCAGCACATGGCCATGTTTCTGGTTCAGTTCGGTTTTCGACATGCCCTTGGCGACGGCATCCACAAAGTCGGCGGGCCGAGGTCCGAAAATCTTGTAGAGATTGCGGATCTGGATCGATTGGCTAGTCATGCGTGATTTCCCTGTGCTTCTGGAGGCGCAGGCCATAGGCTTGGCTGATACGATCGAAAATGATGGCTATGCCGACAATGGCCAGCCCGTTGAAAATGCCGAGGGTGAAATACTGGTTGGCAATGGCTTTAAGAACCGGTTGGCCAAGTCCCTGAACACCAATCATCGAGGCAATCACCACCATGGCCAGTGCCATCATGATGGTCTGGTTGATACCGGCCATGATGGTCGGCAGGGCAAGCGGCAACTGGACATTTTTGAGCTTCTGCCAGCCCGAGGAACCAAAGGCATCCGCGGCCTCCAAAACGTCGCGGTCCACCATGCGAATACCGAGATTGGTCAGACGGATCATAGGCGGTATGGCATAGATCACCACAGCGATCACGCCGGGTACACGGCCAATGCCAAGCAGCATGACAACAGGGATCAGATAAACGAAACTCGGCATGGTCTGCATCACGTCAAGCACCGGGTTGACGATGTTTTGCAGCCGGTTGGACCGTGACATGGCAATGCCGATCGGTAGACCGATGATGATCGACAGCACGGTACAGACGAGGATCATCGACACAGTTTTCATCGTGTCGGCCCACATGTCGAAATAACCGATGATGAACAGCGTCACGATACAGCCAATAACGATGGCAAGACTGCGGCTGGCAAGCCAGGCGATGGCTGCGATCACCAGAATGACCACCGGCCATGGCGTGCCGGTCAGCAATCGCTCCGACCATATCAGGAAACTCTGTAGAGGGCTGAACAATGCCTCTATGTCGCTGCCATAGGCGCGTGTGAAGGCACGAAACCCTTCATCGATACTTTTCTTGACGGCACGAAGTGTGTCGGCGTCCATTGTTGGAAACTTCCAGAACCATTCCATAAACATTTCCCCATGACCAAACGGGCAGTGACAGCCAGCCTGAGTCCCCCGGATTCCTTGTAAAACGGGGCCTCAGGCATAAGGCTGTCTCTATGGCTGAAACGGCGGCATCTGAGATGCAGGCCGTTTCCTATGGTTTTTAAAAATCAGAGCGATGCCTTGATCTTTTCTGCCACGTCAGGAGAAACCCATGTGGTCCAGAGCGCTTCATTGTTTTTCAGGAAGTATTTTGCGCCTTCCTCACCGGTGGCCTGGTTGTCGCTCATCCATGCAATCAGCTTGTTGACTGTGTCATTGGTCCATGCCCGCTTGTTGAGGTAATCCATCACCGGGCCAGAACGATCGGCAAAGCTTTTGGCAACAACGGTTTCAACAGTGTCGGTCTGCCATGCATTGAGCTTGGGGTCGGCGCAATCGGCAACGGATGTGCAGCGCTTCCACTCGTCGGCGTCGTAGCTGGTATCAAAATCCAGTTTGACCATTTCATATTTGCCGAGCAGGGCGGTGGGCGCCCAATAATAACCAACCCATGGCTGCTTGGCTTCGTAAGCCTTGGCAATCGCGCCATCAAGGCCAGCGGCCGAGCCGGTATCGACCAGCGTGAAGCCAGCTTTTTCGCCGTCATAGGCTTTGAAAAGCTGTGCTGTCACCACGGTACCACCCCAGCCCTGTGGGCCGTTGAACACCGCACCCTTGCTGCTGTCTTCCGGTGCCGGGAAAAGCTTGGGGTTCTTCATCAGGTCGCCAATGGTCTTCAGTTCAGGGTTAGCGTCAGCCACATATTTCGGGATCCACCATCCCTGAACGGCACCGTCAGAAAGAATTTTGGCGGCGCTGACAAATTTTCCTTCCGAAATGCCACGGCTGACGATTTCTGGCTGAAGGCTCACCCAGGCTTCAGGCGCGATATCCGGCTGGCCTTTTTCGGCCATGGATGTCAGCGTTGGCACGGTGTCACCGGCAACGAGTTCTGCCGTACAGCCGTAACCGGCCTCAAGAATGAGCTTGTCGACATTGGCCGCAACTTCGGCGGACTGCCAGTTCATGTTGGCGATAGTAACTGTGCCGCAATCGTTCGCGGAGGCTGTTGTCGCGAGCCCGGCGAGGCCCACGGCAAGAACGGTGGAGGCCAAAAGCATTTTCATTTTTTTGTTCCCTCTGGTCGCGGTGTTTACGTGAACCCGGGCGTCTGCGGCACCGCGTCCACAGACGTGCCTATTGAGCCTTCATTTACCATTGGGGGGCATTCCGATTGCGTCAGATCATGCCGCATTGATGCATATTTTCAATTTTTCTGATGGCAGAAAAACGCAAAAGCCCGGAAAACCACCAAGGTTTCCGGGCTTTGTGGAGTACGCAATCGCCTGACGCCATGCGCTGAGTTGGACATCAAGACTGACGGGCAGGGCAGAGCGCCTGTGGCGCGGCCATCAGTCTCAGTTGGTGTCGCTGGAACCGGAGGATGAAACCGTCTTGTCGGCACCTGATGACGCCGCGTCTGCATTGGTAGCTGGCCAGGACAGGTAATAATATCTGTTGCCGACGGTGCCGAAATAGGCGTTTTCACCGGTCGTTTTGTCGATGTAGCTGCCGTCACTGGACTTGGCGTAGGACACATCCTCACCTCGTGTCAGGCGCTCTTTCAGGAAGTCGCTCCAATTGTTTGTCGCAATTGTCGTTGCCGCGCCTGTCGCGGTGTCCTTGTGTTTTTCGTCGTCCACATCCCAGGCGGCAATCTTCTGGCCGCTAACCGGGTCGGTCACCGTCAATGTACCGGCCGTCAGTGCAGCCAGCATGGCGTCTGCTTGTTTTTTGCCTGCCGCCGTATCGGCCATTTCTTCAAGGCTGTCCTTGAGGCTGCGCATGAAGGAGGCGGTGGTCACATCATCAGACACTGTCGTCGTCGTGGTGCTGGACGTCGTGTCATCAGTTGAACTGAAATTTTGGGTGGCCAGCGTTGTCAGCAACCGCGTCAACGTGTCGTTGGAGGAGCTGGTGGACGTGTCCAAGCCATATTGCTGCAAGATCGAGCTGGATGCGGAGCTGGTCGAGGTTGTGCTTTCCTCTTGCTCCTTCAGGGCTTTAAGGGCGATTTGCGTCGTCATCAGCCGGATGGATTGAATCGAAGAAACCATGAACTGCGCCTGTATGCTTCGCGGAATGGGCTTCCGCGCGGTTATTGGACAAGCAACAGTTTATCACCGTCGCCTGTCCGCAAACTAAAGGTGCATCCATGCGCGAGGCTTGAGGGAAAAGCCCGCAGCACATCAGTTTTCCTGAATTTTTACCCCGTCTGGGCCGATCTGCATTTCAATGCCGGCCGGTTTGCTTTCTTCATGCCAGATATAGGCGCCCAGACCAATCGCCAGAATGGCCAGTGCTCCGACTAAAAAATAGAGATTATTGGTTTTCGTCATTCACGTCTCCCGTAATACTTGCGACATTGAAATGCGCAGGAATGCCAACGGGTTCCATGAATTTGGACGGCAGAATAAAATTTATCGCCGCAGTTTGCGCTGCCACTGCACTTCCAGCGCCATGCAGCCCCAGATGATGCCAAGCAGCAGGAAGAAATGCCGCCAGTGATCGGTGTCGATGACATTGCCAATGATGACGTGGCCGACAAAGCTGACCCATGCAATCATCAGAAAGGGCTGCCAGGGACGATCGCGCAGCAGATATCTGAAACCTTCGGCAATGGTCCAGCACATCAGCGTCACGTAGCTGACGAAACCAAGCCAGCCATGGGTCGTCAGGCTTTTGAGCCAGATATTGTGTTCTGCTTCCGGGAAGATGGTGGCAAACACCATCGGGCCAATGCCAAGCGGATTTTCCATGGCCATCATGAAGCCTATCCGGTGGCGGGCAAAACGGCCGAGATGACCACCGTCATAGTCCTGAACGGCCTTGGTGCGGCTGGAAAACAGGTTCGCCACCTGCTCGAATTGCAGTGCAACCATCAGCGCGACCACCAGAAACACCACGGCAATCAGCGCAATCACCAGAATTTTCAGACGAAACGCCGTCGAGCGCTCTTTCAACAGCATCAACAGCACCAGCATGACGGTGGCGATGACGAACAGACCCCAGGCGGCACGCGAGAAGGACAGGAAGATGCCGAGCGCCAGAATAAGCAGACCGAGGATCTTCAACGGCATGCCACTGACCTTGCCGGTCAGCAGGCCATAGACAAGAAACAGCGATGGCGTGACAAGGAACGGCCCGAAAACATTGGGGTCCTGAAAGGCACCCTTGGCGCGGTCATAAAGCGTGAACACCTCAAAACCGGGAATGGCACCGAAATATCCTAGAATGCCGAGCATCGAGGTAATCAGGGCAGCCACCACCCACGCCTTGAAAATCAGTGCCAGGCGTCTGTAATCATCCTCGGTGACAGCGGCATAAAACACCGATGTCAGTGCCAGAAAGGTCGACACGGCCAGATACATCGGCCCTTCGCCAAGGTCGGACATGACCAGCAGCGACAGAAAGCCACCGGCGTTAAACACCAGCAGGATGGCAAGGAGTACAATGACGCGTTTCGACAGACGAAGCCCGAGCAGAAACCAGACGGCAACCTGAGCCACCATCATCAGTTCGTAAGGTGCAGGTTCGGAAATCACGAAGCCGGACAGAAACACGCCCACGGCAATGCCGAACGCGCCGATCATCCGCATGGCGGCAAGTGGCGCATTGAAACTGCGGGTCTCTGTCAGGCCAAGGTCGCTCAATAGGCGTTTTCCGATTTGAGCAGCCGGATCGGTGTCAGGAACAGGATCTTGAGATCGAACAGCAACGACCAATTTTCGATGTAATGAAGATCGAACGCCGTACGGAACTTGATCTTGTCGCTATTGTCGATTTCGCCGCGCCAACCGTTGATCTGCGCCCATCCGGTCACACCAGGCTTGACCTTGTGGCGGGCAAAATAGCTTTCAACCACATCGGCATATTTCAGGTCACCGGTCTGGGCCAGCACCGCATGGGGGCGAGGGCCGACCAGTGAAAGGCTGCCATTCAAGACATTGAACAACTGCGGTAGCTCGTCGATGGAAGATTTGCGCAGGAAACGTCCAACCGGCGTGACGCGCGGGTCATTTTTGGTCACGGCCTGTTTCGCAGTCGGGTCACTCAGCTCGGTATACATCGAGCGGAATTTCCAGACATTGATTGTGTCGTTGTTAAAACCGTGGCGTTTCTGCTTGAAGAAAACCGGCCCCTTGGAGGTGGCTTTCACGGCAATGGCAGCACCTATCATCACCGGCCACAACAGCAGCAGGGCAACAACGGTAAAGAACAGATCGAAGATACGCTTGGCAACCGAGTCCCAGTCACGGATCGGTTTGTCGAACACATCAAGCATCGGCACATTGCCGACATGCGAATAGGAGCGCGGGCGGAAACGCAATTTATTGGCATGGGCTGCAATACGGATATCGACCGGTAGCACCCAGACCTGTTTCAGCAACATCAGAATGCGTGCTTCGGCGGTGATCGGCAGTGAAATGATCAGCATGTCCAGCCGGGTCAGGCGGGCAAATTCCACCAGTTCGGCAAAAGTGCCAAGTTTGGGGTAGCCAGCAACGATATCAGGCGAACGGTCGCTGTTGCGGTCATCGAAGATGCCGCAGATGCGAATGTCATTATCGGGTTGTTCTTCAAGCGAACGAATGAGGTTTTTGGCGGCATCTCCACCGCCAACAATAACCGCACGGCGCTCCATGACACCATTGCGGCCCCAATGGCGGATTGCGACACCGGTAATGAGGCGTGTTGCAACAAGAAAAACGGCACTGATCGCAAACCACACGGCGGTCATCGACCAGGAATTGCCACCGGTTGGATGAAATGCCAGAAGCAGCAGCACGGTAAGCGCAAAACCGGTCGTGTAAGCAACCAGAATACGCGGCATTTTCGCGACCGGTGTGCGCAGTGACGGCAGTTGATAAAGGTCGAGCACATAGAGCAACAAACCGGTCAACGCACCGCCAGCACCCATGATGGCCAGAAGCGCAAGAATGCTGACGATGGTATGGTCGGCGGCAAAGGTGTTGATCAGGCAGCCCAAAAGCACAAGGCCGACAAATTCCAGCAACTGGATCTGGCCGATAATGATGTTGGGCGAGTGGTTGCCGCTTCGTAACTGACTGGCGACCTGGCGGGCCAACGGATTGAGCTTGACCGGCGGACTATCTGCCTCACCACCGCTACGACCGGCAATTTCGGAGACCTTTCGGCGCAGTTCACTGATATCGAGTTGCTGATTTTGAACATTGCTCATGGTCGCATTCCGTTTTTGCAGATTGCGGCAACCATAGCGGCAACATGCTAAGAAACGTTTATGGCGATGTCCAAGTGTTTATACAGTCTTGCCGTCCTGACATGACTTCTGAGCGAATGTATAATTTCAACACTCTTAGGCCTTTGCCAGTAATTCCCGGTAAAGCGAAAGAATCTGCCCAGCCATCACGGGCGTCGAAAAACGTTGCCGAAATTCATTGGCATCCGGCAATGTCTGCTGTTTCCAGTCGGGAGACCGAAGGCTTTTGATCATGGTCTGGGCCAGATTGCCAGCGTCACCCGCAGTGACCAGCGCCTGGCTTTTTTCACCAATGATTTCCGGAATGCCACCGACGCGGGAAGCAATAACCGGCTTTTCAGCCGCAATCGCCTCAAGAATGATATAGGGCAGGGATTCGGCACGGGAGGGCACGATCACCGTTTCGGCCAGCGCAAATGCCTTGCGCGCCGGCATCGAGGGATACATCGTCATGCGCTCAGACAAACCGGCAGCGGTGATCGCTGCCTGATATTTGTCGCGTTCCGGTCCATCACCGACAATGATGCCGGTGAGATGATTGCCGGTCAATTTTTCGGCCTCGACAAAGGCATCGATGAAAACATCAGGACCTTTGAGGTCACGCAACATGCCGATATAAAGGAACTGCCGGGCGTCCGCATTGAGCGGCACCGGGGAAAATTCACTTTCTTGCACGCCGTTATAAATCATGCGGGCTTGTGTACGCGGTGTTCCAACCTTCTCTGCATAGGTTTTCTGCTCGTAATGGCACACGAAGCACAGCGCGTCGGTGAACCGCTCCAGCAGGCGCTCCACATTAAAAAACACATGGCCGCGCAAGGAATTGCGGTCATAGTGCAGGCTGCCCCCATGGGGCGAATAGAGGCGGGCTACGCGATACCTGTTTACCCGCAGGGCTGAGCCGATGAGACGGGCGAGAACGCCACCCTTGGCGCTATGGCCATGGAGTACATCTGGCTGCAAACTTCTGATATGTTGATACGCTTTCCAAAGAGCAGCGAGGTCGGAAGGCCCGACGGAACGACCGATTGGCAAGCGGATAAGCCCCAGCGACAGCATGGGCTTGATCTGTTCGAACAGTTTCTCCTCGTGTTCACCACCGGTCGAACTGTCGCATAAAATTCCAACCTCATGGCCATGCTTCACATGCTCTTCGACGAGGTCGCGTACGTGACGAAATACGCCACCGACCGGAGAGCGAAAGCAATGGAGAATGCGGAGAGGTTTTTCTGTGCTCATTGTATCCGTTACTGGCAATCAGAAGAAGCGTTCACGGACATAAATGGTGTCACCGGCGAGAATGGGGCCCGATATATTGATGCGACCTGTCACGATTTCCCCGTTGATCTTGCGGGTTACATCCACATCACGCTGGTTTGCGCGGGTGGAGAAACCGCCGGCAATGGCAATGGCATTCTGCACCGTCATTCCAGGCACATAGGAATACTGTCCAGGTCTGCCGACTTCACCCATGATGAAAACGGCGCGGTAACGGTCAATCTCGATGGTGACGTCAGGGTCACGCAGATAGCCTTGGCGCAGTTTCTGGGCGATGGCGCCTTCAAGCTGCGGCAAAGTCTGTCCACGGGCCGGAACCGGACCAATGAGAGGGAAGGCGATGTAGCCTGCCTGATCCACGGTGTAGCTGTTGCTCAGGCCGGTCTGTTCGAAAACCGTGACGCGCAGCCTGTCGCCACTGTCCAGCCGGTAAGGCTGGATGGTCGCTTCGTGAAAGGCTTTGGGGGCGGGCTGATATGCCGAACAGCCTGAAAGCGCCGCGGCAAAGGCGGTCACGACGATAATGGCGGTACGGTTCAGGGCGCAGGACATTCGCGCATCGGCTCCACAAAGCGGCAATTACAGATGTTATCGATCTGTTAGGGTTAACGTGGAGTAAAGAGCGTTGAAAAAGTGCAAATTCGGGCTCTGAAATCTACAGGCGCAGTTAACTGTTGGGTTACCATAAAGTCTTAAAATTACCGGCTACAGGAATGTAATGGGCAAGATGCGTCAAAAGGTGGCGGTCTCGTCCAGCCTGCCCCTTGGGGTCACGATGCAGGAGTTTGCATGTCAGCGACAGGCCGTAATGACAAAGACGTGGATATCGATCTCGCGCGGCTGGTGCTGGCCATTTGGGAGAGGCGGGGAAAAATTGCTGCAGCGACGTTGATCGCCGGCGGTCTTGCCTTTGCTGCCTCCAGCGCCATGTCGCCGGTCTATCGTGGCGAGGCACGCGTTCTCATTGAAACCCGCACTGCCTCCTTCGGCAATGCAGATCCGAACGGCGCCAGCTCTCAACAGGTGCTGGATGATCTGAACATCGTCAGCCAGACGCAGCTTCTGCAATCGGTAGACCTAATCAAGCAGGTTGCCCGCAACATGAAGCTTTACGAACTGACCGAATTCGATCCCGACGCCAGTCCTTCGCTCCTGTCGCGCCTGCTCATTCTGGCCGGAATGAAAAAGAACCCGCTGGAAGTGGCACCCGAAGAGCGCGTCATTTCGACCTTCCGTGAAAAATTGCAGGTTTACCGTGCTGAAACCTCGCGCGTGATCGCAGTTGAGTTTTCCTCAAAGGATCCGGCGCTGGCCTCGGCCATTCCCAATGAAATTCTCAAAGTCTATCTGTCGCAGCAGAGCGGTGCGAAGCTCGATGCCAATTCAGAAGCGGCACGCTGGCTGGAGCCGGAAATTGCCAGCCTGCGCGAAAAGGTGCGCGAGGCTGACAAAAAGGTGGCCGACTATCGTGCATCCGCCGATCTGTTGACGGTGGGTGAGGGCACCAATTTTGCCACCCGCCAGCTTGGCGACATTTCATCGGAGCTGGCGCGTGTGCGCGGCGAGCGCGCCAATGCTGAGGCGCGGGCGGAAAATGTTCGCAATGCGCTGTCATCGGGACGCCCGACGGATACTTTGCCAGATATCATCGCGTCACAGATGATCCAGAGGTTGAAGGAAACCGAATCTGGCATCCAGTCGCAGATATCAGACCTCTCCACCACAATGTTGGACGGTCATCCACGGATCAAGGCGCTGCGTGCGCAGCTAGGCGGCATTCGCAGCCAGATTGAAACGGAAACCCGCAAGGTTCTGGCGAGCCTGGAAAACGAGGCAAATGTGTCCCGCCTGCGTGAACGCCAGATCGTGCAGCAGCTGAACACGCTGAAAGCCGATGGCGCGCGCGCCGGTGAAGATTCGGTCGACCTGAACGATCTCGAACGTGATGCGACTGCCCAGCGCCAACTGCTGGAAACCTATCTGGCCCGCTACCGTGAAGCGACCTCGCGCACGGCAAGCATGGATTCCAGCCCGGCCGATGCCCGTGTCATCTCGGCAGCGGTTGAGCCGCGCCAACCCTATTTCCCGAAGGTCGGGCCGATTGTCGTGGTCGTGTCGCTCGTCACCTTCCTGCTGTCCTGCGTCGTCGTGATGCTGGTTGAACTGTTTACCGGCCGTGCCTTGCGGCCGGTCGGCGCCTCACGGAATGAAGAGCTTGAGGCCCAGGAAACAACCATCGAACCGGTGGTAACACCGGTTGCTGTCACCCAGGTTGTCGCCACTCCGGTCGCGCCTGTTGAAGTGGTTTCCGCAGAACATATGGCTGTCGAGGCCGATGAGGCGCTGGCGACGGAAATGGAAGAGACGCTTGTTCTCGACGAAGCCAAGACAGATGACGATGCGCAGGCCGAGGATGATGAACCCACTGGCCTTGAGACATTCTCGATTGAAATGGTTGCCGAATATCTGGCCATGAAGGGCGTTGGTCCCGTGGCAACTGTTGTCTCGCCGGCGGGTGATGCCGGTTCCACCGCCACCGTCATGCTGGCACGTGCGGTCTCGGAAGGCGGACGGACAGTAGTGATTGTTGATATGACGGCATCGGCGTGCCCAACCCGCCTGATGGCACCGTCTGTCAATCTGCCCGGAATTACCGACCTGTTGGCCGGTGAAGTGAACTTTGCCGAGACGATCCACAATGACCGCCTGTCCAGCGCCCATATCGTGCCGCAGGGTAAGACGCCGGCCCGTGAGGCCATGCGGGTTATCGACCGTCTGACCATGGTGGTGAGCGCCTTGGCCGATGTCTACGATACGGTGCTGATTGAATGCGGTGCTGTTGATGTGGTGCGTGCAGCCGGCATTTTGAAAAACCTGTCGACGGATATCATCGTTTCTGCGCCAGACCCAGACGAGAAGGTTCTGTCAGAGGTCATGCAAACCTTAGCCGATGACGGTCATTCGCGTGTGCTTGTGATGTCTGGCATGAACAGCCAGCGTCAGCAGCAGGGCAATCGTACAGCGGCTTAAATGCCGCCCTGCCATCAATCGCTGTCGGTTTCCGGCTTGGCGGTTTCTTTCCTGGCGCGCAGGGACTGGATGAACCCATAGAGTTTCGGATGCGCCTTGATGAATGTCTTGGCAGCCGCCAGCGCGCGGTAGCCAAGGGCTGGCAGATATCCTTTCACGGACAAGGCTCTGAACATGTCATGCTGTACGGTCACGACCGTGCACCAGCTTCTTTTATAGAGCTGATCGCCAATGCCGAAGTCAAAAACCGCAGCACCTTCGGTGCAGCTTTTTTCAATCATCAGCCAGAACAGCAATTCGCCGGGGCTCGCGTCGGCGGCAAGGTGTGAATGTATGGAGCCGAACTGACAGATCACGTGGTCGCCCTTGCGCGACAGTCCGGCAATGGCGGCAACGGCATCGTCATGGCCGGGTAGGCGGATCGCGTGAAGCTCCAGCGGCACGTTGTCGGCCTGAAAGGCTACATCGACCAGCCCATGGAAAAACCGCTGCACATCCTTGGCCTGGAAGACATCAGGGATTTTCTGGCTCGCAAACCGCTCTGCCTTCTGCTGGAAGAACGTATCGAGCAATTCATGCTGTTTGGCCGGATCGCGCGTCAGATAATATTCATAACCGCCAATCTCATTCAGGCGTTTGGTCTGCACGCGAAACTTCTTGCGGCGCCGTTTGGCGTTGACCTGCGCCAGCGTGTCTTCAAACTGCGGATGCAACGGAAGCTGAAAGGAGCGGTTCTGGTTTTCACTGGTGGCAAACGCGCTTAACGGATGGCGACGCCCACGCCAGTTGAGCGGAATGTTCTGCAGGGCAAGCACATCGACCCGGTCGCGTAACTGATGACGAATATCTGTCAATATCTGTCTGGCATCATCTGTCGTCGCAATCTCGGCGAAGGCACTGTCGAACAGGCCTGTGTTGATATTGTTGAAATTGCCACCGGGAAATCTGGCAATACGAAACGGGCCTTTACGCCTAATTTCCAGCGGAATCAAAAAGACTGTCTTGCCTGATATCTGGCCGCGAACAATGATCAGCGGCGTGCCCATCGCCTGGCTCCAGGCGGCACACCACGCGTAACTCTGGTGCAGGGAATTGAGCGGATCGCGCTCCAGCGCAAGCCAGTCGGTCTTGGCTGACGCCATGTCTGTCAGAATGTCGACGGAAAGCGGACCGCTTGCCGCGCGTGTCAGCGCGGGCAGTTGGTCCTTATCTGTCTCTGTTTCCGGCAGGGTCGGCTGTACCGTTCTCATTCAAAACTCCGCTCATCAGCGGCAGGATAACAGCAACGCCAGCAAGAAAGAGTTTATCGGTCCGTTCTATCCGCGAAAGTTACAAGTGCAGTTAGCACAAGGTTACTTGGTCGGTTTGCGTCCAGCCATCCATTTGATCAGTGCCATGGCTGGCAAAACCCACAGAAGACCCGTTCCAATGAAGTACAGCAGATGAACCCACCAGGGTGATTCTGCGAGATTGGCTGCCGCATATGACGTTGCCAGAATGGCATAAACAATCACCATGATAATGATGATGATGGTTCCGATAAACGAACGCAGGCGAGCAGGCATGAGCTTCTCATTGGTTAACGTGTTGTGCCGTGCGACGGGTTGCCGCAAACATGCAGGGCTTGTTTTGCCTTAACGGTTGGGGCAAATCAACGTTATAGCTTTCGCTACAAGGTCTTTCCTGCCTTGGCCATGCGTTTGGTCAAGAACACCGGCCTTCTTTAACAGGGTGAAAAACCCTTGTGGAGTTGAGAATATGAGCCTGAATACCGCAGCATTGGCTGGGAAATCTCCTGAGGCTGCTCTTGAAAACACCCTTGCAAAACAGGACCGAAACCGCCGCATGCTGCGCATCTGGCTGGGCGTGGTCATTTTTACGCTGTTTTGCCTTGTGCTGGTGGGTGGCGCAACGCGCCTGACAGAATCGGGATTGTCCATCACCGAATGGAAGCCGATCCATGGCGCTATCCCGCCTTTGTCGGTTGAGGAATGGCAGGAAGAATTCGAGCTTTACAAGCGCATTCCGCAATATCAGGAAATCAACAAGGGCATGAGCCTTGATGAGTTCAAGATGATTTTCTGGTGGGAGTGGGCGCACCGGCTGCTGGCGCGCGGCATCGGTATCATTTTTGCGCTGCCACTAGCATTTTTCTGGATCACCGGTCGTGTGGAAAAACGCATTCGCTTGCCGCTGGTCGGCCTGCTGGCGCTTGGTGGTTTTCAGGGTTTCATTGGCTGGTGGATGGTCTCATCAGGTCTCGTCAACCGCACTGATGTGTCGCAATATCGCCTGGCAACCCACCTGACGATAGCCTGTCTTATCTTTGCAGGCTGTATGTGGATCATGCGCGGCCTGTCGCACCATTCGTCTGACGCGGTAGGGGAAAAAAAGGGACGCACCTTTGCAGCCGTGCTGTTCTGCCTCTGTCTGTTCCAGATCTATCTTGGTGCGTTGGTCGCCGGTCTCAATGCCGGTCTATCCTACAATACCTGGCCACTGATGGATGGTGCGGTGGTTCCCGCTGATCTGTTCATGCAGCAGCCCTGGTGGATCAACCTGTTCGAGAACCCCAAGACCGTGCAGTTCATCCACCGCCTCGGCGCCTATACGCTGTTTGCTGCGGCTTTGTGGAACATGATCCGCATGTGCCGGGAGATGCCTGGTTCACCGCACACACGCCGCTCCATCCTGCTGTTTGTGCTTGTCTCCATGCAGGCTGCCCTCGGCATCATCACGCTGCTCATGCATGTGGATATTCACGTTGCTCTGGCCCATCAGGGCATGGCGCTGGTGGTGCTGGGATTTGTCACGGCCCATTGGCGCGGTTTTATCGGCGAATATTCCGCGCCGGTTACCGTCGAGGTGAGGGACTAAAGCTCAAGCAGTGTGCGGGCGATCTGGATGAACGCCAGTCGCTCGTGAGCGTTCTCGCTGTCTTCGAAAGGCGTACCGTCTTCCAGTGACCAGCAAATCGATAATCCTGCGTGCGCGATGGCGTAACGCAGGATTTTTTGTTCCGGGCAGGTGAGGATCTGCGAAAACAAAACGATAAGGCTTTTGATGCGCTGCGGATTGATGATGTCGGGCAGGGCATTCAGCGGATTGCCGAATATATTGGCCACATCATAGGCCGCATCGCCAATCAACCCCTGCGGGTCGATCGCAAGCCAACCGCGTGCGCCACCCGATACGATGTTGTCGTGATGCAGGTCGCCATGCAACGGTTTGACGTTGTCCTGTGTTGCCAGAAGCTGCGAGGCCAGCTGACGGGCAAAGTCGAGCGGTTCGCCCAGCGCCGGTTGATGCCTGTCAGGCGACGTCTTGAATAGCGCTGCGAAATGCCTGTCGAGTGGCGTTAGCTCTGATGGTGCTGCGCTGCCGGCAGCGTGAAGCCTCGTCAGGACATCTGCCACAATAACGTTGCTGGCCGCTTCGCCGTGCTGCAGGCGATAGTGCCGCAGAGTGGTGTCGCCGGCATCTTCCAGCAGGCAGCTCATGTCATGGCGCTCAAGCAGCCTGATCGTGCCATTGCCGTCCCTCCAACTCAAGAAGGCCATGCCAGGCAGCTCACCGATGCCACGTGGCTTCAGTGTCTTCAGAACGGCCTGTGTCCCGTCAGCACGGGTAACGCGGTACACAAGGCTGCTTGGGGTGTCGGCAAGAAGAAAGGCGGAGGATATGCTCCACCGCCTTTTGATGTCGTCTGAAATGACGGTTGAGCTTGTGCCGTCGGTCATACCGAGAGCATCAGCTCCATGTTCTGCACGGCAGCGCCGGATGCGCCCTTGCCAAGGTTATCGAGCAGCGCCACGAGGTTGATGTGCTCGCCGCCTTCGGTGCCGAACACGAACAGCTTCATGGTGTCCTTGCCCGCCAGTTCCTCGGCGTCGATGCGCGACAGACCCTTGCTGTCTTCCAGCGATACGACGGTGACGATGTCCTGACCGGCATAATGAGCAACCAGCGCCTCATGAATGGTCTTGATGTTCGTGCCGTCCTTCAGGTCAGCGGCAAACAGCGGCACCTGAACGATCATGCCCTGTGCGAAACGACCAACCGATGGCGAAAACAGCGGTGCGCGGTCCAGCAGGCCGTGGGTCTTCATTTCAGGAACATGCTTGTGCTTCAGCGGCAGGCCATACAGGAAGTTGTTGGCGGTGATGGCATCGTCGCGGCTCAGATCTTCCATCTGGGCAATCATCTGCTTGCCACCACCGGTGTAACCGGACACGGCATTGACGGACACCGGATAACCGTCCGGCAGCAGACCTGCAGCGCGCAGCGGACGGATAAGGCCGATGGCACCGGTTGGGTAGCAGCCGGGATTGGCGACAAAACGCGCAGAGCTGATCTTGTCGCCCTGTGCCTTGTCCATTTCGGCAAAACCATAGGCCCAGTCAGGCGCGATACGATAGGCGGTCGACGTGTCGATGATACGCACATTGTTGTTGCCGGCCACCATGGACACCGCTTCCTTGGAGGCGTCGTCCGGCAGGCACAGAATGGCGACGTCGGCATTGTTCAACATGTCTTCGCGCATGGCGGCATTGCGTCGCTCTGCCTCGGGAATCGACAGCAATTCGATATCGCGGCGGTCGGCAAGGCGTGTGCGGATCTGCAAGCCCGTTGTGCCGTGTTCGCCGTCGATGAAGATTTTCGCTGTCATGCCCTTATCCTAGCTTTTCAATGGGTTATGGAGATTGGCGGAATCACTCTGCCAATCGCTTGAATCAATTCGTCAGCGCGCCTTGGCAAGCCGTTCGGCACGCAGGCCAAGCATATACATCGCAACTGTGGCACCGGCAATGGCGGTAATGTCTGCATGGTCATAGGCAGGTGCCACCTCCACCACGTCAGAACCCCTGATGTCGAGCTGGCCAAGGCCGCGCAGGATCGACAATATCTTGGCGCTGGTTGGCCCACCGGCAACAGGCGTGCCCGTGCCGGGCGCAAAGGCCGGGTCGAGGCAATCAATGTCGAAGGTGAGGTAGACGGGCTGGCCAGCCGTGCGGTTGACGATCAGCGAGGCAATGTCACTTGCCCGCATGTCTTCGACATCATGACCATAAACGATGCGGATGCCGAAATCCTCCGGTGCATGGGTGCGGATACCGATCTGGATGGATCGGTCAGGATCGATCAGACCGTCACGCACCGCACGCGCCACGAAGGAGCCGTGGTCAATGCGTTTGCCGTCATCGAACCACGTGTCCTGATGGGCGTCGAACTGCACCAGCGCCAGCGGTCCATGTTTGGCAACATGGGCTTTCAGCAGCGGCCAGGTGATGAAGTGATCGCCACCAAGGGTCAGAAGATAATCCGAGCGGGAAAGGATCTTGCGCGCTTCCTTTTCGATCTTGGCAGGGGTCTGCCAGTGGTTGCCGTAATCGAGCAGGCAATCACCGTAATCAATGGTCGGCATGCCCTCGAACAGATCACGGTGAAACGGATATTGCGGGTCGTTGTCGAAAATCGCTGAGGCACGGCGAATGGCCTGTGGTCCGAAGCGTGCGCCGGGGCGGTTGGAGGTGGCGGCGTCAAAGGGAATGCCCCAGACAACGGTCGATGCGCCATTCAGGTTCTTGGTGAATTTTCGCCGCATGAAGGACAGCGTGCCGGCATGGGTGGGATCGGTTGCTGCTGAGGTGAGGGAAGAAGCCGTGAATGCGTGGTCGATCGTTTTTCCCGGCATGCGTCAGTCTCCGTTTTTATCGAATCCGTAAGCCTGTTTTATGCGCGCGATGTGTATGTCCCATGATGGAGTTGGTGCTGTCGATGACATCGCTGTGCGGCAAGATGCTCGACATTGTGCTTTCATGCAACTGGCACAAGCAGAAACGAAAAAAGGCGGAACCGAAGTCCCGCCTTTTCGAAGTCTGTATTCCAGTAGCGATTAACGCTTGGAGAACTGGAAGGAACGGCGAGCCTTGGCCTTACCGTACTTCTTACGTTCAACGACGCGGCTGTCGCGGGTCAGGAAGCCACCCTTCTTCAGAACAGAGCGCAGGCCCGGTTCGAAGTAGGTGAGAGCCTTGGAGATACCGTGACGAACGGCACCAGCCTGACCAGAGAGACCACCACCAGCAACAGTTGCGATAACATCGAACTGGCCTGTACGTGCTGCTGCAACGACTGGTTGCTGCAGAATCATCTGCAGAACTGGACGTGCGAAGTATGCAGTGAAGTCGCGACCGTTGATGATGATCTTGCCAGTGCCAGCCTTAACCCATACGCGGGCTACGGCGTTCTTGCGCTTGCCGGTTGCGTAGGAGCGACCGAGAGTGTCAACCTTGCGGACATGTACAGGAGCCGAAGCTTCTGCTGCCGGAGCGAGGTCTTTCAGAGAGGAAAGATCGGCCATTATTAGGCGCTCCTTACGTTCTTGCTGTTGAGCTTGGCAACGTCGAGAACGACCGGCTGCTGTGCTTCATGTGGGTGGTTGGAACCAGCGTAAACGCGCAGGTTCTTCATCTGGCGACGGCCGAGCGGGCCGCGCGGGATCATGCGTTCAACTGCCTTCTCGAGAACGCGCTCCGGGAAGCGGCCTTCGATGATCTGGCGAGCTGTACGCTCCTTGATGCCGCCTGGGTAGCCGGTGTGCCAGTAGTACTTCTTGTCGGAATACTTGTTGCCGGTGAAGACAGCCTTTTCCGCGTTGATGATGATGACGTTATCGCCGTCGTCAACGTGCGGTGTGTAGGTTGCCTTGTGCTTGCCGCGAAGACGGTTTGCAACAACGGTGGCGAGACGACCAACAACGAGGCCTTCGGCATCGATGATGATCCACTTCTTCTCCACCTCAGCGGGCTTCTGAACGAAAGTCGACATGTTTCTGTCTTTCTGTATGGACCCATGGGCCATAAGGCTCTGGGCGTTTTTTGTTGCTTGGTGTTCTTGCGCCAAAACGCAAGGGCAGGCCGCATTTGCATGAAATACGATCTGCCGCGGCTTATACGTGGGCGCTGATAAACCGTCAAGATTTCAAAATCGGACAACGTTAGAAAAAGACGTTGTAAATCAATTGTTTATTTATGTGGTAAAATGTTACCACATTTTTTATCCCAATCGCATCACCAAAACGCCTGCTGCAATGATGCCGCCAGCGATGTAGCGCCAGATACTGGCCCTTTCCTTGAGGATGAAAACCGAGATGACGATGGCAAACAGGATAGAGGTTTCCCGAAGTGCTGCGACGATGGCGACCGGCGCCTTGGTCATCGCCCAGAGTGCCAGACCATAGGACAGGATGGAGCCGCCACCGCCGAGAATGCCGCGCCACCAGTTGCCGCGCACATGGTTGATGACCGCGCGCCCGCCGCGCATGTAAACCGCGTGGCTGAACAGCAGCACAGGCGGCAACAGAGACATCCACAGCGTATAGGAAATCGCGTTTCCAGCCTCGCGGGCGCCCACACCATCAACGAAGGTGTAACTGGCAATCACGGCGGCATTGAGCAGTGCAAAGATCGTGGCCGTGCGTCCGCCATGGCGCGCCTCAAACGCCAGCGTCATGATGCCGGCGCAAATCACGAAAATGCCGGTAAGCGCGATGGGTGACAGATGTTCGCCCAGAATGAAGCTGCTGCTGGCCGCGACGATCAGCGGTGCGACACCGCGCATCAGCGGGTAGACCAGTCCGATGTCGCCAATCGTGTAGGCGGCGGCAACCAGTCGGAAATAGATGAACTGCAAAACTGCAGATGCCAGGATGAATGGCAGAGCCGTTGCTTGCGGCATGGGCAGAAATGGGAGAAAGGGCAGGGCGCAACATGCACCACCAGCGGCAATCAGTGCGGCATCGAGTGATTTGTCCTTGCCGGATTTGACCAGTGCATTCCAGCTTGCATGGAGCAGTGCTCCGAAGAGAACCAATAATAGCACATCGATGGACAAGGTGATGATCCGCTTGCGAGAAAAACCGGCTGGTTATCTGCTGTTCTATGCGCAGTGAAAGTGACTTCGCAAGCGCTTGTCGATGGCATCGGTTTTTTGTGGTTTTTTGGGTCAGGAAAAACGTCATCTCAAATCGGGCATTTTACCACATCGAAAAGCTGTGCCAGCCTAAAAATTCGAACTCAATAATTGAGGAATGCAACCATGTGGTGATTTTGTAACCCTGCAATTTTCACAGGGTTTTGTGACCCGTTTTCGCGAAAAAATAGATAATTCGGCAAATGTTGCAATTTGCGATATATCTGAAGTGTCGTTGCGCGGGCTTCGTCACTTAATGCTGGATGTTGAACTGCCAGATCAGGCGAAAATTACGCTGTAGATTTCGTACAGTTGCGTTTTCTAATTAAACTATAAGTAGTCGCTAAAATGCCTATGAATAAATAGCGAACTTACGCAAAACGAAAAGTGAACATTTTTCGCGCGTAAAGTTTATTTCGGCGCATGCTAAACGGCATTGCAAAAACAACGCGCCGAAAAGATCGGTCAAGATTTTACGTGGTCAGCAGTCTCTGCCGAACGAAAATGGGCTGCAGCGATCATTGGTGCGCGGTTCGCATTTGTAGACCGGGCAGTTTTTTGCGTCGCGGGTAGGTACGCTGCTGTCAGCTGCATATTCGCCAGTATTGCACTGACGGTCGCCTCGCACATATCTGTCGTAAAGCGTCATGTTGCGCACGCGCGTCGACGGGTAGCGCAGAATAGCCGCACCTTCACGGTCGATAGCACTTTGAACCGCAGCGCAGGTCATGCCCGTCGTGTTGTAGCGGGAAATAGCCGAAGCAGGGGAAACTGCGAGCGTGACAAGCAGGATCGCGAATGTTGTCTTGAGCATCGTCTGCTCCTTTTCTTTTTGTTGTTAGATCCCATATGCAAATCTGCATATCGCAGCCGATCAAAAAGATAGCCTATCCATTCAGGAGCCGGATCATGCAGCATGATACTTACGACAATGATTATATAGCAGAAATTCTGCGTTCGGTGAAGACAATCGCCCTGACTGGTGCCTCTCCCAACCCGGACCGTCCAAGCTATGGTGTCATGCGGTTCCTCTTATCCAAGGGATACCGGGTGATTCCCGTTAATCCAGGGCAAGCGGGTAAGGAAATTCTCGGCCAGAAGGTTTATGCTCACCTTGCGGATATTCCAGAAACGGTCGACATGGTCGATGTGTTCCGTGCCAAGGAATATTTGTCATCCGTCGTCGATGAGGCCATTTTGATGTCACCCCGTCCAAAGGTCGTGTGGGGCCAGTTGTCTGTGCGGGACGATGCCGCCGCAGCAAAGGCTGAAGCCTATGGAATCAATATGGTCATGGATCGTTGCCCGGCCATTGAGTATCCGCGCCTGAATATTGCGTAATAGTTGTTCGCAACAGACTTATCATTTGCCGACAAGCGGTTATGATCCCTCCAAAGTCCAGTTCAAGGTCTGACATTTTGGAGGAAATACCATGTCCAGCAACAATCCCGGTTTTGCGACGCTTGCTATTCATGCAGGCGCGCAACCTGACCCGACAACGGGTGCCCGCGCCACGCCGATTTACCAGACAACGGCCTATGCCTTCAGAGATTCGGACCATGCTGCCGCACTTTTTGGGCTGAAAGAGTTCGGCAATATCTATACCCGCATTATGAACCCCACCCAGGCAGTGCTGGAAGAACGTGTGGCAGCCCTCGAGGGCGGTACCGCAGCGCTCGCCGTTGCCTCCGGTCATGCGGCACAGATGCTGGTGTTTCACACGCTGATGCAGCCGGGCGACAATTTTGTTGCGGCTCGCCTGCTTTACGGCGGCTCGATCAACCAGTTCGGCCATGCCTTCCAGAACTTTGGCTGGCAGGTGCGTTGGGCAGATACCGCAGAGCCTGAAACATTTGAAAAACACATCGACGACCGGACCAAGGCAATCTTCATCGAGAGCCTTGCCAATCCCGGTGGGACCTTCGTGGACATCGCGGCCATTGCCGAGGTTGCCCGCAAGCACGGCCTGCCACTGATCGTCGATAACACCATGGCCAGCCCTTATCTGGTGCGTCCGCTGGAACATGGCGCTGATGTGGTGCTGCATTCGCTGACCAAGTTCCTTGGCGGTCATGGCAACTCCATGGGCGGCATCATTGTGGATGGCGGCACATTTGATTGGTCTGCATCGGGTAAATATCCAATGTTGTCTGAACCACGTCCGGAATATTCCGGCACGGTGCTGCATGCCACCTTCGGCAATTTTGCCTTTGCCATTGCCTGCCGCGTTCTTGGTCTGCGTGACCTTGGTCCGGCGATTTCGCCGTTTAACGCCTTCCTGATCCTGACGGGTATTGAAACCCTGCCACTGCGCATGCAGCGCCATTCGGAAAATGCGCTTGCCGTTGCCAAATGGCTGAAGAAACATCCCAAAGTCGGCTGGGTCCATTATGCCGGTCTTGAAGACAGTTCCAACCACGCCATCCAGCAGCATTATTCGCCATTGGGTGCGGGCTCGGTCTTCACCTTCGGCCTGAAGGGCGGTTACGAGGCGGGCAAGGGATTTGTTGCAGGTCTGCAGCTGTTCTCGCATCTGGCCAATATTGGCGATACGCGGTCGCTGGTCATTCACCCCGCATCCACTACCCATGCGCAGCTTTCACCGGAGCAGCAGGTCGCAGCCGGTGCCGGACCGGATGTCGTTCGTCTGTCGATTGGTCTTGAGGATGTAAACGACATCATTGCCGACCTGGAGCAGGCGCTGTCGAAGGTCTGATGTCGGAAGCTTGAAGTGGGGGAGGCGGCAGTCATAGAAATTGTCCGGTTTGTGCAGGTGTGCCTGCGCAGACCGGGTCAATGAAGATGGTGCTTTCGCCTTCTCCAAAAAAATAAAGAGACCCAACGAATTGGATCTCTTTAAAAACAGGTCGAATCGACTGGTTACCGCCAAGCGGTAAGGACGATTACTTGGCCTTGCGTGGCTTGGAAGGCAGCAGGCCTTCGCGCTGCAACTGCTTACGAGCCAGCTTGCGCTGACGGCTGACAGCCTCAGCCTTTTCACGTGCCTTCTTGATAGATGGCTTTTCAAATGCTTCGCGCAGACGCATTTCACGGAAGATGCCTTCACGCTGAAGCTTCTTCTTGAGAACGCGGAGTGCCTGGTCGACGTTATTGTCGCGTACGAGTACCTGCATAGTTTCCTCTTAGCAGTCTGGAAAAAATTTTGCGCCACCATACTCAGTTTCGCGGCGAATGAAAGATCGATAATCGATTTTTAATGGGCATTTTTGGGTTTCTTGCATCAATAATGCGAGATTTCTGCCTTTCGACCGTGTTTTGATTTGTGCGAAGGCGGCTATTTTCCAACTTGCGGCCTGTGCGCAATCTGCGCGACACATCTTTGTGCTCAACGAACACGCCCCGATTTGGCCGATTTGATTCTAACCTGGAGAACATGATTTCATGGCATTGACCCTGTCATTCAACCCTGAGGAAAAACTGGCCAATGTGGTGCCGGAATACGGTGCACCGAAACCGGAGCGGCTGATTTCGGGTGATCCGCAGTTCACGACATGGAATATTGAAGAGGCCGATGGTGGGCTCTATGCCGGCATCTGGCAGTCGACGCCCGGCATGTGGCGGGTGGAATATGATGAGTGGGAATATTTCAATATTCTCGAGGGCCATTCGGTGCTGACCTCTGACGAGGGGGAAAGCTTTGTGTTGCGCGCCGGGGACCGGATGGTATTAAGACCCGGCTTCAAGGGAAGCTGGGAAGTCCTTGAAACGACTCGCAAGGACTATGTGATCCGTCTTTAAATGGAAGCGGAGGCAAATGACATGGCCCTGGTTGCCGGTGCGCAGATGTAGCACGAAAAATCAGGGCCGGAATGAATAGGTACTGTAATGAGAATTTTGAGAACGTTTCTGATCGTCGTGATCATCTCCGTCGGCTTCATCGGCTTTAAATGGTACAAATATGTCACCAACGCCGACAGCCCCTATGATGAGGTTGGTATTGAGCTGAACAGCCGCATGCCGGGACCGATCAACAAATGGGGCTGCGATAAGCTGCACGAGACATTTGGCAATGTTCTTCCGCCCTATGGCTGCCAGGGCGGCAGCGATGGACGGCAGTGGCTTTGATCGCAATATATAATTGAGACAAAAACGCCGTGTGTTTTCATCAAACACACGGCGTTTTTGTATCGGCCAAATCTTGCGATGCCTTGCCCTTTGATCACCAGACGAGGTCCAGACGGTCAAGGCCATGGAAGTGGTACACATCCTTCACCTTGGGCTGGCCGGCGATCTTCATGCCCGGCAGGCGCGCAAATAGCAGCGGCAACGCGATGTTCAGCTCCAGACGCGCCAGTGGCGCACCGATGCAGAAGTGAATGCCTGCACCGAAGGAAAGATTGGCACCCTCTGCACGGTCTGGCTTGAAGGTGAGGGGATCGGTGAATTTCTGCGGGTCGAGATTGGCGGCTGCGAGAATGAGGCTGACCTTGTCGCCGCGCTTGAATTCAATGCCGTCGATTTCCACCGGTTCCAGAACCCAACGCTGGAAGATGTGCACGGGAGCGCAGATGCGCAGCGTTTCTTCGACTGTACGCTCTGTGGTCTTTTCGTCAGAAAATAACGTATCCGGTGCGACACCGCTTTCCAGGATCACCCGCACCGAATTGCCGATCTGGTGCACCGTTGCCTCGTGGCCAGCGTTCAACAGCACGATGGTGGTCGACACAAGCTCGTCATCGGTCAGATACTGGCCCTTGTGCTCGGTGTGGATCATGTGGCTCATCAGGTCATCTCGCGGATTTTCGCGGCGATCCCTGATGATGCTGCGCACATAGTCGGCGAATTCCTTGGCAGCCTTGTCGGCCGCATATTCGTCTTCCGTCGTACGTTTGAACATATACATGCCAACATAGGCATGTGACCATTCCAGCAGTTTCGGCCCCATCTCCTCGGGAATGCCGATCATCCGCGCAATCATCGTGACCGGAATGATGTCTGCGAAGGAGGCGAGAAGCTCCGTCTTGCCGTCTTTTTCAAAGCCGTCGATCAGCTTGTTGGCGAGCGCCTCGATCTCGGGTTTCATGATCTCGACATGGCGAGACACGAAAGCGCGATTGATCAGCGTGCGCAGACGCGTATGTTCCGGTGGCTCTATTTCCAGCAGCGAATGACGCTCGGCCGCATCGAAATGTTTGACGTGCTCCAGCGGCTCGGCCAGGCCCAGCTCTTCACGGTTGGCGACATGCAGGATCTGGCGTCCAAAACGGCGGTCACGCAACAGCGCGTTGACGTGGTCGTAACCGGTGAAGAACCACTGCTTCTGTTCCTCCCAATAAAAGGTGGGACAGTGCTGGTGAAGGGCCGCATAAACCGCATTGGGATTTCCGAAGAACTCCGGGTTGCGGGCATCAAGGGAAACATGGCGTGTTGCCGTGTCGATTTTCAGAAAATCAGGAATATCAGTCATGCTGTAATATCTATTGCAAGGAATGGGCGGCAGGAAAGTGTTTTCCATGCCGCAGGCAAAAACGTGGTGGGTATCTTTTTACCGGTTGGCGATGGCCGTAATGCGCGTGAGCGCAGCCACCTGGCGGTTGGCATTGTTGTCCATCGGGTCTTCATCACGGTCATTGGCAGCAATGACGACATTGTTTTCGCCGTTGAAGAACACCGTTCTGTTGCGGCCTGCCTTTTTGGCTGCATAAAGCGCCCGGTCGGCAATGGTCATCAGCGTGTTGAGGTCGGGTGTGCCCGTATTGTCGGTGGCGATGCCGACGCTGACCGTCATTGGAATGGTCTGTTTGCCATCATCAAGCGGGGTGCGGGCCAGATGTAGCCGAATTGTTTCGGCAACCATGATCGCCCGTTCGGGCAGGGCGGTTTCCAGAAGCAGTGCAAATTCCTCGCCGCCCATGCGCACAAACATGCCCGTTTCGGCAATGATGGTTTCTGCCATGCGTGAAAAACGTGTGAGCGCGATGTCGCCAGACTGGTGTCCGTAACGATCGTTGATCTTCTTGAAATGGTCGATATCGAACAGGATGAGGGCCACGCTGTTGCCTGAAACGACGGATCGCTTGGCCAGCCTCTCGAACTCTTCCGTCAGGCCGCGGCGATTGCGGACACCGGTCAACTCATCGGTGGTTGCCAGCAGGTGCAAACGCTTTTCCGTTTCTTCAATATAAAGCATGGCGCTAAGCGTGATCACAGTAACAAAGAACAAAGCGCCGTAAACGGCGGTGATGGTAGTCAGCGGAACGACATTGCCGGTTGCCATATTGTGCTGGATGACGACGTAGCCGGTGAGGCCGCCACACAGGGCCTGGAATGCCAACATTCCGGCCAATATCTTGCGTGTCGCACTCAGCTTGCCCTTGTAGCTCAGCAGAACGCTGGCCAACATCAGGTAACCAAGGCCTGCGGCCGTATGATAAAGCACGATGCGGTAGGCCATGCTGTCGCGCACTGGCGGTACGAACATGAAGGCGATCCACAAAAGTGCAGGGATGGCCACCCAGCCCTCGATCTTTTTGCCGCTGGATTTCAGCAGACCGGAAAGCCAGCAGGCAAAACCCAGAAGTGCCACGGTGTTGCCAACCTGAATGGAGGCAAAATTGGGGATCTGTCCGCGCAGCATCACAAGAAAGCAGCCAATGGTATTGAGCGCAAAGCCGCCAGCAAACAGCAGATATTGTGTTTTGGCGCGTTGTCGCAGCCACACCCCAAACAGCAGGAAGGCAAGCGTCAGTGTTTCTGCGGCCCAGAGAAGCATTACTGTCTTTGCGTCAAACACCGTAGGATCCTAATCTGCGCGTTTGCGCCTGGCCTCATGCGCCGTGATCATCATGATCGCGCAAGAAAACGCGTGAAACTAACCTGATGGCCTTGGGCTTTATTCCCGGAACCGGGAATGAGGTAGCGGCCGTGCGCGGAAGTATCTGTCGCAATTGCTAATGAGTCGTTGCTGGAACGGGCCAAAACTCAGGCGATACCAAGGTTTCTTTTTGTCCCCAGATGTCGCCGCCTAAGGACTATGCAGCTGCTGTAACGTGAGGCAATTTTGGATGGGGAGCCCCGATGTGATTTGCGGCCAGGTCGATGGGACTGAAGCAGGTGTTTGCTGCGCAAAATGAGTTGAAAAAACCATGGACTTCGCATCCGAAGCGGTTTTGGTGCGAAAATTTCGCCGTTGAAAGAAAACTGTGCCGATAATGATGGGGCATGGTCTCAATTTGCAGCGACCCGTCTGGCGGATTCACCAATCATTCACCACATCGGGGTTTCGTCGTTGATGACGAGGCATGGCGACTGCGCCGCTCTGGCGACTCATGCGATTGCCCTTTAGAGCGCCGGTAAGAAATGCCCGCTATTAAGGATATCCGCCGCCTGTATCTTGAAGTACGGGGCTGGGACACTCTATGTAGAGAAGTGAAGAAATAGATTTGATTCCGGTTCGCAGATCGTGCCGGGCAAGAGGTTGATAAAGGACGGACATGAGAAATCCAGTTGATACAGCTATGGCTCTGGTGCCGATGGTCGTGGAACAGACCAATCGCGGCGAACGGTCCTATGACATCTACTCGCGTCTTCTCAAGGAACGCATCATTTTCCTGACTGGTCCGGTCGAAGATCACATGGCGTCGCTCGTTTGCGCCCAGCTGCTGTTTCTTGAGGCTGAAAACCCCAAGAAAGAAATCGCGCTCTACATCAATTCTCCTGGCGGTGTTGTGACGGCTGGCATGGCCATCTACGACACGATGCAGTTCATTCGTCCGGCCGTGTCCACGCTGTGCGTCGGTCAGGCAGCCTCCATGGGTTCGCTGCTTCTGGCAGCCGGTGAAAAGGGCATGCGCTTTGCAACGCCGAACGCCCGTATCATGGTTCACCAGCCTTCCGGCGGCTTCCAGGGTCAGGCATCCGACATCGAACGTCACGCCCGCGACATCATCAAGATGAAGCGTCGCTTGAATGAAGTTTACGTGAAGCATACGGGCCGCACGCTTGATGAGGTTGAAAAAACCCTTGATCGCGACCATTTCATGGATTCGGAAGAGGCAAAGGAATGGGGCGTTATCGACCGCATCCTGACCTCGCGCGCCGAAATCGAAGGTGCGACTGCTGGGTAACGCAGCAGTTTTTTTGACGCCGGTTTGATGCCCTCTGTGGAAATAGAGGGTTTAATCCGGACAAGAAAACGCTAATAGTGCATATTAAGGCTATGTTGAAATTTTATGACGTAGCCTTGATGCTTGAAGGGGATTTCGTTGCCTCCGGTGTTCGGATTGTTTATCCGGTCCGGTTTAGTACCCCCGGAAACAAGGCGGACACGGCTTTCGCAAGTGGAAATCGTGCCGGCAAGCGGTGAGTTTACCGCATTCCGTTTGACGGAATGACGGCGTGCTGGAAGGAAAGAGATATGAGCAAAGTCAGCGGCAGCAACGGCGGCGACTCGAAGAACACACTCTATTGTTCATTCTGCGGCAAGAGCCAGCACGAGGTCCGCAAGCTTATTGCTGGACCGACGGTATTCATCTGCGATGAATGCGTCGAATTGTGCATGGACATTATTCGCGAAGAGAACAAGAGTTCCATGGTGAAGTCCCGCGAAGGCGTTCCCACGCCGCAGGATATCATCAAGATTCTCGATGAATATGTCATCGGCCAGATGCAGGCGAAGAAAATTCTCTCCGTGGCCGTTCATAACCATTACAAACGTCTGGCACACGCCTCGAAAAACGGGGAAGTGGAACTGGCGAAGTCGAACATCATGCTGGTTGGCCCAACCGGTTGCGGCAAGACATACCTTGCCCAGACCCTGGCCCGCATCATCGATGTTCCTTTCACCATGGCCGATGCCACGACGCTGACCGAAGCCGGTTACGTGGGTGAGGATGTTGAAAACATCATCCTCAAGCTGCTGCAGGCTGCGGATTACAACGTTGAGCGTGCTCAGCGCGGTATCGTTTACATCGACGAAGTGGACAAGATTTCCCGCAAGTCTGACAACCCATCCATCACGCGCGACGTGTCGGGTGAGGGTGTGCAGCAGGCTCTGCTGAAAATCATGGAAGGCACGGTTGCATCCGTTCCTCCACAGGGTGGCCGCAAGCATCCGCAGCAGGAATTCCTGCAGGTGGATACGACCAACATCCTGTTCATTTGCGGTGGTGCCTTTGCCGGTCTGGACAAGATCATTTCGGCCCGTGGCGAAAAAACCTCGATTGGTTTTGGTGCCATGGTCAAGGGCCCGGAAGATCGTCGCGTTGGCGAAGTGCTGCGTGAACTGGAACCGGAAGATCTGGTCAAGTTCGGCCTCATTCCTGAATTCATTGGCCGTCTGCCGGTTCTGGCAACGCTCGAGGATCTCGATGAGGATGCGCTGATCCAGATCCTGTCCGAACCGAAGAACGCACTGGTCAAGCAGTACCAGCGCCTGTTCGAGATGGAAGATGTGGAACTGACATTCCATGAAGACGCGCTGCGCGAAATTGCCCGTAAGGCGATTATCCGTAAAACCGGTGCTCGCGGTCTGCGTTCGATCATGGAAAAGATCCTGCTCGACACCATGTTCGAACTGCCAACGCTGGAAGGCGTGCGTGAAGTCGTCATCTCTGACGAGGTTGTCAGTGGTGTAGCGCGTCCGCTCTACATCTACGCCGACCGTCAGGAAGAAAAGACCAACGTTTCGGCCTGATCCGCTACGTCTAGAATTGAAAGCCCCTTGCAGCCCTGCTGTGAGGGGCTTTTTCTTTGTCTGCCCGGGCCGGCCCGGCCCTGACCTGGCCTTTGCTTTCCGTTGGAGAAACCCATGAGCTTTGTATCCGCTGTTTTGGTGCATGTCGCAGACATGGATGTAGGGCTGGAATGGTATCAAAGCGCCTTCCTCAAGCGGGGCCGCCGGCAGCGTGGTCCACTGGTGGACGGATGACTTTGACGCTTCACTTGCTCATCTGCGGCGGCTCGGTGCCGTTCTCTATCGCGGCCCGATGAGAATCGATGGCGATATTCTCATGTGCCAGGTGCGCGACCCATCGGATAATTGCATAGGTCTTCGCGGCAATGTACCTCCGCCTGTGGAAGGGCAGGGGTAGATGGTCTAATTCCAGTGTTTTTGCTGAAGGTTTTATCGCAAATCTGTGACGTTCGCCGCTCTGGTCGCTATTTTGCGCATAGAGCAGTTTGCTCTTTGCTGATAATGTTTTACAACTGATTTGTGACGCGGTGTTTCGCGTCTGGCGGCAAGTGTATTTCGGCCCCGCAAGCATGCGTCTTGCGAAAGCGTAAAAAATAGTCTTGGTACACTCCGCATTTTGAATTTCGGTCCCTGTCGGGATACCGCGTTTCATCCGGCTTGAAATTGGGAATCTGAAACTCCATTTCATGTGGGAAACGAGAATGCGCCGAAGAACCCAAGAACTTCGGCAGAGTGGCTCACAAGAGGCCATGGAAAGGAAATAACATGACGAACACTACGTCTGCGGCATCTGGTGGTACTTACCCCGTTCTTCCCCTGCGCGACATTGTTGTTTTCCCGCATATGATCGTGCCCCTGTTCGTTGGGCGTGAAAAATCCATTCGTGCGCTCGAAGAGGTCATGGGTTCCGACAAGCAGATCATGCTTGCCACCCAGATCAATGCCAGCGATGACGATCCAGAGCCGTCTGCAATTCATGACGTCGGCACCGTTGCCAATGTGCTGCAGTTGCTCAAGCTGCCCGACGGTACCGTCAAGGTGCTTGTCGAAGGCAAGGGCCGCGCAAAGATCGAGAATTACACCAGCCGCGAAGACTTCTACGAAGCCACCGCCAATATCCTTGAGGAAACCAAGGATGATCCGGTCGAGGTTGAAGCGCTTTCCCGCTCGGTGATTTCCGAATTCGAAAGCTACGTGAAGCTCAACAAGAAGATTTCTCCTGAGGTGGTTGGCGTTGCCGGTCAGATCGAGGATTATTCGAAGCTGGCTGACACGGTTGCTTCGCACCTGTCGATCAAGATCAGCGAAAAGCAGGAAATGCTGGAAACCGTCAGCGTGAAGCAGCGCCTTGAAAAGGCTCTTGGCTTCATGGAAGGCGAGATTTCCGTTCTTCAGGTCGAAAAGCGCATCCGCTCGCGCGTCAAGCGCCAGATGGAGAAGACCCAGCGCGAATATTACCTGAACGAACAGATGAAGGCGATCCAGAAGGAACTCGGTGACGGCGAGGATGGCCGTGACGAGATGGCCGAACTGGAAGAACGCATCTCCCGCACCAAGCTCTCCAAGGAGGCCAAGGAAAAGGCCGAGGCGGAGATGAAGAAGCTGCGCCAGATGAGCCCGATGTCGGCAGAATCCACCGTTGTTCGCAACTATCTGGATTGGCTGCTCGGTCTGCCATGGGGCAAGAAGTCCAAGATCAAGACTGATCTGAACAATGCCGAGAAGATCCTCGAAGTCGATCACTTCGGCCTCGACAAGGTCAAGGAACGTATCGTCGAATATCTGGCCGTGCAGGCACGTGCCACCAAGATTCGCGGACCAATCCTTTGCCTCGTTGGCCCTCCAGGCGTTGGTAAGACGTCGCTTGCCAAGTCCATCGCCAAGGCCACAGGCCGCGAATATGTTCGCATGGCGCTGGGTGGTGTACGCGATGAAGCGGAAATTCGTGGTCACCGCCGCACCTATATCGGCTCCATGCCGGGCAAGGTCTTGCAGTCCATGAAAAAGGCCAAGAAGACCAACCCGCTCTTCCTGCTCGATGAAATCGACAAGATGGGCATGGACTTCCGTGGCGATCCGTCGTCTGCTCTGCTCGAAGTGCTGGATCCGGAACAGAACTCCACCTTCATGGATCACTACCTTGAAGTGGAATATGACCTGTCCGACGTGATGTTCATCACCACGGCGAACACGCTCAACATTCCAGGCCCGCTGATGGACCGTATGGAGATCATTCGCATCGCCGGTTACACCGAAGATGAAAAGCGCGAAATCGGCAAGCGTCACCTGCTGCCAAAGGCCATCAAGGAACATGCATTGCAGCCGAACGAGTTTTCGGTCAGCGATGATGCTCTCACGGCGGTCATCCAGCAGTACACCCGCGAAGCAGGTGTTCGCAGCTTTGAGCGTGAACTGATGAAGCTGGCCCGGAAGGCCGTGACCGAAATCATCAAGGGCAAGACTAAGTCCGTGGCAGTTACGGCGGCCAACATCCATGACTATCTGGGCGTGCCACGCTTCCGTCATGGCGAGGCTGAACGTGAAGATCAGGTCGGTGTTGTCACCGGTCTCGCATGGACTGAAGTGGGCGGCGAGTTGCTGACCATTGAAGGTGTGATGATGCCGGGCAAGGGTCGTATGACCGTGACCGGTAACCTGAAGGAAGTGATGAAGGAATCGATTTCCGCTGCGGCATCCTATGTCCGTTCGCGCGCTGTTGATTTCGGCATCGAGCCTCCGCGCTTTGACAAGAGCGACATCCACGTTCACGTTCCCGAAGGTGCCACTCCGAAGGATGGCCCATCGGCAGGTGTGGCGATGGCAACCGCCATCGTATCGATCATGACCGGCATTCCTGTTTCCAAGGATGTGGCCATGACCGGTGAAATCACACTGCGCGGTCGTGTTCTGCCCATCGGCGGCCTCAAGGAAAAGCTTCTTGCAGCCTTGCGCGGCGGCATCAAGAAGGTGCTCATTCCGGAAGAAAACGCCAAGGATCTGGCCGACATTCCGGACAATGTGAAGAACGGAATGGAGATCATTCCAGTGTCCCGCATGGGTGAGGTGATCGAGCATGCGTTGATCCGCAAGCCCGAGCCGATCGAGTGGGATGGCAGCATTGAGACGCCGCTCGTCGCCACTGTCGAAGGTGTCGATGACGCCGGTCAGACGATCGCTCATTGAGGCTTGCAGCTCTCAACGAGGCCAAAATTGGTAAAAAACACACAGGGGCTGGCAGAAATGCCAGCCTTTGTTGTGAAAAAACCAGCCAGACCTCTTGTTTTTCAGGCGATTCCGGCGCTTTTGAGTTGCGGGCCGCAGGTAGCTGGCTATTCTGCGCCCGGCTTAATTTGAGTCGTTTCAAACCATAGAAAGGGGTGGAAACATGAACAAGAACGAGCTCGTTTCCGCAGTTGCCGAGAAGGCCGGTCTCACTAAGGCAGATGCTGCTTCCGCAGTTGACGCTGTATTCGAAACCGTCCAGAACGAACTGAAGAATGGTGGCGACATCCGCCTCGCAGGTTTTGGCAGCTTCACTGTCAGCCGTCGCGAAGCCTCCAAGGGCCGCAACCCGTCCACGGGTGCTGAAGTTGATATTCCTGCCCGCAACGTGCCGAAGTTCTCGGCTGGCAAGGGTCTCAAGGACGCCGTGAACTCCTAAAGTTTCCAGTGTGCGCCCGCCTCAGCGGCGAGAGGGCGCATATTTGGCTTGTGAGTAATAAAATCGAAAGCCCGGTGCACAACTGCATCGGGTTTTTATTTTGGCCGCTACGTCGCTTTGCTGTGGATCGGCGGGCTACATAAGCACCACCTGTCATTCCTCTGTTACACACATAAAGCAGAAGCCGATTGTTTCGATTTCATGGAACAGGAGGCTTCCCATGACGTTCCGTTTTACTTCCGCCGGTCTGATGGCTGTGCTGATGACTTCCGTTGCCCTGCCTGCCGCTGCTGATCAGGTGTTCAACCGTATTGCATCGTTTCCCGTGGCGCAGAACCTGCCGGCCGACAAGGACGCGAAATCTGTTTCGTCAGCGGAAATCATTGCTGCCAGTGAAGATGGCAATACGCTGATCTATTCCGACAGCCCGCTGGGTGGCATTGGCTTCATCGATATTGCCGATGCCAAGGCCCCGAAGGCCGGTGGCGCGCTGCTGTTGGACGGCGAACCGACATCGGTTGCCGTTGCCGGCGCCAAGGTTCTGGCTGGCGTGAACACCTCCGAAAGCTACACAAAGCCATCGGGCAAACTGGTTACCGTCGATATCGTTTCCAAAAAAATCGAGGCAAGCTGTGATCTCGGCGGTCAGCCTGATTCTGTCGCGGTGTCGCCAGACAAGA
>NZ_DAMDBP010000015.1:112203-115893 GCF_032092815.1 Agrobacterium sp.
GCCGCCATCGCAATCGAAAATGAGCGCGACGAGGACGTCAATGACGGCGCATTGCCACAGATGCCAGCTGGTTACCTGGTTACGGTTGCGCTGAAAGACGGCGTTGCCGATTGCGCCACCGTCAAGCACATCGACATGACCGGCCTGGCAGACATTGCACCTGAAGATCCAGAACCGGAATTCGTCTCCATCAATAACAATGGCGACATTGCCGTGACGCTGCAGGAAAACAATCATATCGTGATTGTTGATGGCAAGGCAGGTACGGTCAAAAGCCATTTCTCTGCCGGCACCGTTGATCTGGAAGGCATCGACACCAAGTCGGACGGCGCCTTGAAGTTCACCGACAAGCAGGAAGCCCGCAAACGCGAGCCTGACGCCATCAAGTGGTTGGGCACCGACCGTGTGGTCATCGCCAATGAAGGTGACTGGGAAGGTGGCGCACGCGGCTTCTCCATCTTCGATACATCAGGCAAGGTTCTCTACGAATCGGGCGCATCCTTTGAACACGCCGTTGCCAGCATCGGCCACTATCCCGAAAAGCGCTCCAAGGCCAAGGGCATCGAGCCTGAAGGTCTTGAAGTCGCAACCTTCGGCGATGACCGCTTCATCTTCGTTCTGTCCGAGCGTGGTTCTGTGGTCGGCGTTTACAAGGATACGGGCGCAGAGCCTGAGCTGACACAGCTTCTGCCATCCGGCATCTCTCCTGAAGGCGCTGTGGCCATTCCTGGCCGCAATCTGCTGGCAACCGCCAACGAAGCTGATCTGGTGGAAGATGGCGGCTCTCGTTCGCATGTCATGCTGTTTGAGCGTGCAGAAGGTGAGGCGGCTTACCCGCAGCTCGTCTCTGCAACGGTTGATGGCGCGCCAATCGGTTGGGGTGCACTGTCCGGCCTGGTCGCCGACGCTGAAAAGGATGGCATCTTCTACGCCGTGTCCGACTCGGTCTACGGCATGCAGCCATCCATCTTCACCATCGACACAACTAAGAAGCCTGCGGTTATCACCTCGGCTCTGCGTGTGAAGCGTGAGGGACAGCCCGCCCAGAAGCTCGACATCGAGGGCATCGCACTCGACGGCAAGGGCGGTTTCTGGCTGGCATCGGAAGGCAACAGCGAAAAGCTGCTGCCGCACGCGCTTTACAACGTCAATGCCAAGGGCGAGATCAAGGCTGAGATCGCACTGCCGAAGGAATTGCTGGAAGGGGAGACCCGTTACGGCTTCGAAGGTGTGACGGTTGTTGGTGAAGGCGACGACGCCACGCTGTGGATGGTTGTGCAGCGCGAATGGGGTACGGACGAAAAGGGCTTCGTGAAGCTCGTTTCCTATAACCTCAAGAACAAGGAATGGGGCGCTGTGCGTTACCAGCTCGACAAGCCGGAAGCCGGTTGGGTTGGTCTGTCTGAAATCTCCGCCTATGGCGATCACGTCTACATCGTGGAGCGTGACAACCAGATCGGTGATGCTGCTGCCATCAAGAAACTCTACCGCGTTGCCAAGGCTGATTTGAAGCCTGCCAAGATCGGTGGCGAATTGCCACTCGTTACCAAGGAACTGGCGCATGACTTCCTGCCAGACCTCAAGGCGCAGACCCATGGTTACACTGTCGACAAGCTGGAAGGTTTTGCCTTCGACAAGTCAGGCAAGGCTTTTGCGGTAACCGACAATGACGGTGTGGATGATTCCTCGGGCGAAACACTGTTCTTTGCAGTGGACCTCAAGGGCACCAACTGATTTTTGACGCCTAAAAGAAAAAGGCCGGACAGCGATATGTCCGGCCTTTTTTGATTCTGACTGAAAAAAATCCGTCAAAGGATGACGAATCGTATCACGACATCAGGGATTAGGCGCTGATCTGCTCCGGCAGACGGGCGTTGATCCAGGCCACCATGTCGTCGAGAATACGTTCCTTGCCGATATCGTTGAGCAGATCATGGAAATGCCCCTCATAAAGTCGCAGGGTTTTGTCAGCTGACCCGGCTGTTTTGTAGAAAAATTCGCTGCCTGAGGGCACGGTCGCCTTGTCAGCCGTGCCGTGCATGATGAAGACGGGCAGCGTTATCAGCGGAAATTCCCGTTTTAAACGCTCATCTCCCCGCACAAGGGCGGCTACGGTTGCGGCCGGTTGCGCCTCATTGGCAATCAACGGATCGCTGTTGAGGACACGCACAGCCTCGGGATCGCGTGAAAAATCTTCATTTTTCAATTTGAGCACGGGCAGGCGTGGGAAAAAGCCACTTAGGAACTTGGTGATTCCCAGAACAAAATCGGGGGCTGGCACCTTGAAAGCGAAACTTTCACAAATCAGCCCGGCCAATTCGGCCTGATTGTCCAGGGCATAGGTGCAGGAAACAACACCGCCGGCACTGTGACCGAGCAGAAAAACCGGCAGATTCGGTTCGCGGGACTTCGCCAGATCAATGACGATGCTGAGGTCGGCGACATAATCGGCAATATTATCGACATAGAATCGCGGTCCGTCGGATTTTCCGCGTCCGCGCAGATCAAGCGTATAAACAGAAAAGCCCCTTTGCGCGAATTGCTGTGCGGCCCAGATATATTGGCCGCCATGCGAATTGACGCCGTGGCAAATCATCACAATGGCGCGAGGGGTGGAATCGGCAGTCCATGAACGGACAAAGATTCGTTGTCCGTGTGTCGATGTCAGAAATTCTTGTCTGAATGCACTGCCTTCCGTCTGCGTCATGGGGAAACTCCCTTGGAACAAGGCATGGGAGTTGATTTTTATCATGAGCATTAAAAAGCGCGAAGCGCAAAAATTCCCGCTAAAAGTGCGGGTGCTGGGCAGGCAACCCTGTTGTGGTTAGCCTGCGGAGCAGGGGGCAGATTCGTTTTTTGCTTATTCTTCGTCAGCCAGAAGGCCGTCATACACTTCCATCAGTGCTTCGGTGATGGCAGCGCCAAGCGCATTGGCTGCTTCGCGGATGGTATCTTCGTTGCTGTCGCGGGCTGCAACGGCAAGTGAAGAACCTTCAACGGCAATAATTGCCTTGGCACGTTCAATGGCCCACAGGCCAAAATCACCACGATTGTCGATTGAGATAGTGTCCATGCTGAAAACTCCCGATGGTTGATTATCTGCCCAAGGGAAAAGCAATACGCCAAATCGAAATGAGGCGTTGTCACCAGCAATTTTTAAGGAAAATCTAGGGGAAATGGTGGGCGATGAGAGACTCGAACTCCCGACATCCTCGGTGTAAACGAGGCGCTCTACCAACTGAGCTAATCGCCCTTCGCGTCTTGCGAACCGTTTGTTGTGTCCGCCGCGTCGGTGGCTGTGATCTATGCGGATCAGAAACAAAGCGCAAGTCCCCTTTGCGAAGTTTTTTCAATTTTTTTGATTTTCGCTGTGCGCAATTGCGTAAGATCCCGAGAAAATAAGGGTTTTTGCCAATCATAAAAAATTCAAGAAAGTTTCACTCTCTATAGGAGGCCCAAATCAGGGGAGGGCTGTGGATAAAATCGGCCGTTTGCGAAGGATTTTGAAAAGAAAAAAACGAAAGCGAATTTTTTGTGATGAAACCTGTTGACACCCCAACATGAACCCCGTAGTTAGCCGCTCACGGACAGTCGAGGCTGCTTCGTTAGGCAGGTTTCTGCTGAATAAGGATTAAGCGGGTGTAGCTCAGTCGGTTAGAGTGCCGGCCTGTCACGCCGGAGGTCGCGGGT